>JAFGGP010000043.1 GCA_016930485.1 Candidatus Omnitrophota bacterium
AGGCCACAATTTACAGAACGAAGTGTGTGTAAATTGTACGGCCGAATTAACCCCGCCCTTTTGGACGGTGTGGGATGTTAGAATGATTAAACTGTTACTGGTTCTGTCAAACCCCGCCATAACTTTCACAGTATTATACGATGTAGCACCTGCGTTAGTCTGATAACAGCCAAAAGGGCGAGGTAAACTCAACCATCAACTTATCTCATTGCATTCTATAAGTTTAGGTTTCGTTTCAATTTCGTGGTAAAATATAACATGTGGTATTATAATTGTCAAATATTTATTCGTTCTGTCCCCGGCATGCCGGATTCCTGAGGCGACATATCCTGTGTGCCGTATATAGCAAGTGATATATAAGATAGTATCATACCTATGACTATAGTCACTCATTCTTCCCACAGGGCAGTGGTAAAGTCGGCCGGCCTTATCGGTGCCGCCACTATGCTCAGTCGCGTCCTGGGCTTTATCAGGGACATTATCATTGCCGCATTTTTTGGTACAGGCGTCTCTGCGCAGGCCTTTGTGGTTGCCTTCCGCATTCCGAATCTTCTTCGCGACCTGGTCGGTGAAGGGGCGACGAACGCCGCCTTCGTCCCCGTATTGAGTGAGTACCTTGCGACGGGAAAGAAGAAGGAGTTCTGGCTCCTGGCCCGGACGATTTTTCTGGGACTGGCAGTAACGCTGACCGTTATGACTATCGCGGGGATTGCCCTGGCCCCCTTTATCGTAAAACTGATCGCACCGGGCTTTATCGCAGATTCCTCCAAGTTTGATTTAACGGTTTCCCTGACGCGCCGGATGTTTCCGTATATACTGCTGATCGGCCTGGCCGCCTTTTCGACGGGTGTCCTCAATTCGCTCAAGCATTTTTTCACCCCTTCACTGGGCCCGGCCCTTTTAAATCTCTGTCTGATTGCGTTAGTGCTGTTGCTCAGTCCTCGCCTGGCGGTTCCGGCGATGGCCCTGGCCATAGGTGTTTTGATGGGGGGCTTTCTTCATCTCGGCATTCAGATCGGACCGCTCTATCGGCGCGGCTTCGTTCTTACCGGCCCGGTCGATTTCCGGGAACCGGGACTCAGGAGAATGTTTGCCCTGCTTCTTCCCCGCATCCTCGGCTCCTGCATTTATCAATTAAGCGTTTTTATCGGGACGCTCCTGGCCTCACTGCGCGATATCGTCGGAGAGGGCGGCGTCGCCGCCCTTTACTACAGCAACCGGCTGGTACAGCTTCCGCTGGCGATTTTTGCCATCTCTCTCGCACAGGCATCACTTCCGACGCTGTCGGTGCATGCGGCAAAGAACGACATCGAGGCATTTCGCAGGACCGTTCTTTTTTCTCTCAAAAATGTCTTTGTGGTGACTATCCCGGCAAGCGTCGGCCTTTTGGTGCTTGCCCGGCCCATTGTGCAGATCCTCTTTGAACGCGGCCAGTTCAGTATGTACTCAACCCAGATCACGGTCAGTGCCCTGGAGTACTACACACTAGGACTGTTTGCCTATTCGGGAATCAAGATACTGGTAAACGGGTTTTATTCACTTCATGATACCGCTACGCCGGTGAAGGTCGCCTCGATCTCTCTCGTCATCAATATCCTGGCCGCGATTCTTCTTATGCGGCCGCTCAAAATCGGGGGTCTTGCCCTTGCCACCTCGCTTGCGGCAATCGTTAATTTTTTCATCCTGCTGACCCTGCTTTCAAGACGGATCGGCGGTATGCATCTCACCGAGCTGCGCCGGAGTACAACACGGATCGTACTTGCCTCAGTGATTATGGGGTGCGTCGCCCTTGCCAGTCTTGCCGTTATGTCGCGTATAATAAGTTCATCATCGATACTCTCCGGGTGCCTGCGGCTTACGGTGAGCATCACGGTCAGCTGTGTTACCTACGCGCTTTTCGGTTTATTGTTGCGGATACCGGAATTACACAGGCTACGTGAATGGATATTCAAAAAACAATAACGAATCTTCCGAACGCACCGGGTGTCTATCTCTTCAAGGACGCCCAGGGAACGATTATGTATATAGGGAAGGCGCTCTCTTTACGAAGGCGCGTTTCCTCGTATTTTACCCCCAGACCCCACTCGTCCCCCAAGTCGGCGGTGATGGCAAAAAAGATCGCATCGATAGATCATATTCAAACACCTTCGGAGATCGAGGCGTTGCTGCTCGAAGCGGATCTTATCAAAGAACATCAGCCGCGGTACAACGTTGCGCTCCGCGACGATAAGACCTTTCCGTTCCTGAAGCTGACCGTACGGGAGCGCTTCCCGCGGATTCTGGTGACCAGGAAACGCATAGACGACGGCTCGCTGTATTTCGGCCCGTACACCGACGCGCGTCTTTTGAGGGAGGCGGCCTGGGTCCTGAAGAAGATATTCAGGCTGCGTGGTTGTAAGCGGATGCCGAAGAATGTCTGCCTCGAGTATCACTTAGGCCAGTGTATGGGGCCGTGCGAGGAGTTGGCGACGGAGAAGGAATATCGCGAATCGGTCCGGGAGCTTACACTGTTTCTCGAGGGCAAGGGGAAAAGGTTGATCAGGATGCTTACCCGGAACATGAGGCAGGCCAGTGCCAACAGGCGCTATGAGCAGGCCGCGGCCCTGCGGGATAAAATCGCGGCACTGGGGAGTCTGTCCCAGAAGAAGGAGGCGATCAGCGGTCCGCTTATAGAATCGCTCGATGAACTTACCGAACTCAAATCGATGGTCTCGCTCCCACGCCTTCCCCGGCGGATCGAGGCCTTTGATATCTCGAACATCTCCGGCACCAACGCCGTTGGTTCGATGGTGCTTTTTTGTGACGGGGCGCCGCGGTCGGCCGGGTATCGACGGTTTAAAATCAGGACCGTTCCGACAATGGATGATTTTAAGATGATGGGAGAGGTCCTCCGGCGCAGGTTTACCCGTCTCCTCAGGGAAGATAGTCCTCTTCCCGACCTTGTTGTGATTGACGGGGGAAAGGGGCATGCGGGCGTGGCGAGACGGGTCTTGAAAGAGCTCAGGCTTGATGCAATACCGGTCATCGGAATTGCGAAACGGCTTGAGGAGATTTGGCTTGTGGACAGAAACGCCCCCCTGCGCTTGGGCCCCCGGTCCAAGGCACTGAAACTTATTAAGCGGCTGCGGGATGAGGCACACCGGTTTGCACAGGGCTACCATCTTGAGTTGCGGGATAGGGCGATGCTTGCTTCCCAGCTGGATGAAATTCCGTCGCTCGGCCCGCACAGAAAACGGGTTCTCTTACAGTATTTTGATTCGGTCAGGGATATACAGAAGGCCGACCTTAAGACGTTACAGGAGGTGGACGGCATTGGGCAGAAGACTGCGCAGACAATCAGGGATTTCTTCACCCCGAGGCACTAAAAAAGCCCGGGGCATTCCCCGGAGAGAGGGGGCCCAGAAACAGAGCGCAGCGGGCACTCGTAAGCTCGACATCACGGGGATAGAGGACAAACTACTTAAAGACTGTACGCCTTTTGAGCAGAGGGTATACCGGGCAGTGCTGCGGATTCCGCGGGGCGAGACAAGGTCATATCGCTGGGTAGCCGTCCGGATAGGCAGTCCACGTGCCTGCCGGGCAGTGGGTCAGGCGCTGCGCCGCAATCCGTTTGTAGGGATTGTGCCGTGTCACCGGGTTGTGCGGTTGGATGGGGGGCTCGGCGGCTTTAGCCGGGGTGCACGCAGGAAGAAGAAAATGCTGCGCGATGAAGGAGTTATGGTATAATAACGAACACCGAATAGTTCGCGAGTTCTGCGAGTTCACGCGTTCGCGAGTTGAAAATAGTTAGCGAGTTCTACGAGTTCACGAGTTAAAAATGGTTAGCGAGTTCGCCAGTTCTGCGAGTTCACGAGTTGAAAATAATTTGATAACAAAAACGAACCCGAAGAACCCGCTAACCCGCAGAACTCAAGAAGGAAATAGCGATGCTTGATGAATTACGGGAAAAAATCACCGAGGCAAAAGGGAGATTAGAGGCCCTAAGGGGGTATATTTGACCTGTCCGGCAAGCAGGCGGATATGCAACTCCTGGAAGAAGAAATGGCCCGGGACGGTTTTTGGAAAGATCAGGCAAAGGCCCAGGAGAAGATCTCCCGCTTAAAAGAACTGAAAAAAGCCTGTGAACCATGGCAGCGTGCCTATGCGCAGTACGAAGAACTCGAGCTCCTGCTTGAGGCGGTCGATGAGCATGATGTCCACTCTCAGGACGAGCTCACGAGGGACCTCGAGCGCCTGATGAAAGAGCTAGACACCCTTGAACAGGCCAGGCTCTTGGGCGGCAAGACCGATTCGAATAATGCGATTATCAGCATTCACGCCGGCGCAGGGGGCACCGAGGCCTGCGACTGGGTGGCGATGCTTTTCAGAATGTATTCCCGCTGGGCCCAGGAGAAGGGATGTGACGTCGAGACGATCGACCTGCTTCCCGGTGAGGAGGCGGGGACAAAGAGCGTTACCGCTATTATTAAAGGGGCGTATGCATTCGGACACTTGAGGTCAGAGGTAGGGGTGCACCGACTTGTGCGCATCTCCCCGTTTGACGCCAACAAACGACGGCATACCTCATTCGCCTCGGTTGATGTACTGGCGGAGATCGGCGACGAGGTTGCTATAGACATCGAGGAAAAAGACCTGCGGATTGACACCTTCCGGTCAAGCGGTGCCGGGGGACAGCACGTCAACGTTACCGATTCTGCGGTACGTATCACCCACCTTCCTACCGGCATCGTTGTGCAGTGTCAGAATGAACGTTCCCAGCACAAAAACAGGAAGACGGCAATGAAGCTCCTGAAAGCCCGTCTGTATGAGATGGAGGAACAAAAGAAGGCCGAGGAGACGGCGCGCCTCTACGGGGAAAAGAGCGTTATTGCCTGGGGGTCGCAGATCAGATCGTACGTACTTCATCCGTATTACATGGTCAAGGATCATCGCACAGAACACGAGACATCAAATGCCCAGGCGGTCCTCGACGGGGCACTCGATGATTTTATAACAGCCTTCTTAAGGTGGAACGCATCACGTACTCGACAGTAACCGAGTTCACGAGTTCGCCAGTTCTGCGAGTTCGCTGGTTGAAAATAATTTGATAACAAAAACGAACCCGAAGAACCCGCCGAACCCGTGCAACCCGAAGAACTATTTTTGAACCCGCTAACCCGCAGAACCAAAACGAGAATAGACCATGATAAGTTTTTTATTACGCAAATTGTTCGGATCACAGAATGAACGCTTTCTGAGAAGACTATCACCGGTCGTGAATCAGATTAATGCGTTCGAAGAAAAAATGGTTGCCTTAAGCGACGACGCCCTCAAGGCAAAGACCGAGGAGTTTCGACGGAGGCTTTCCTCCGGGGAGACGATAGATGATCTTCTGCCCGAGGCATTCGCCGTTGTGCGCGAGGCGGCAAGACGCACCGTGGCTATGCGGCATTTTGACGTGCAGCTTATCGGAGGGGTCGTGTTGCACCGGGGAATGATTGCCGAGATGGCGACCGGCGAAGGCAAGACGCTGGTGGCAACGCTCCCGGCCTATCTCAATGCCCTTGGCGGGAAAGGGGTGCATATCGTTACAGTGAACGACTATCTGGCCAGGCGGGACCGCGAATGGATGGGGCCCATCTATGAGTTTCTGGGCCTGAGCGTGGGTGTGATACAGCATGATTTAGGGCGTCTGGAGAGACAGGCTGCCTATGCCTGTGATATTACCTACGGGACCAACAATGAGTTCGGTTTTGACTATCTGAGGGACAATATGGTGATGCGCCCGGACGATATCGTACAGCGCGATCTGCATTACGCCATTGTCGACGAGGTTGATTCCATCCTGATCGATGAGGCGCGCACCCCCCTGATTATCTCGGGTGTGGTCGAACGGTCGAACGAGACCTTTATGCAGCTCAGGGCACCGGTAGAAAATCTGGTCAAGAGACAGCGCCGCATTGTTAACGACATCCTGGATGAGGCCATTCGCCTCTACCGGGAAAACCCCGATGACGCGACCGCCTATTTTAGACTGCTCCAGGCAGAGACCGGCGACCCGAAAAACCCCCGGCTTCTTAATTTTATCGCCCAGTATCCCGAGGCGAAAAAGAAGATGAATAAGCTGCTCGGGGAGTTGATGGTGGAGGCAAAGGTCGAAAAGAAAGAGTCGACATTACGCGAAGGCCTCCTCTACGCGACGGATGAACGGCGAAAATCCCTGGAGCTCACCGATCTCGGTATACGCCAGCTTGAACAGAGCGCCGGCAATATCTTTGACCTCAATCAGGAGCTGCTTGAAAAGACAGAGTCATTTTTTAAGAAGGATACCCGGCACGCAACCGAGGCGGCGAAGGAGGGAGAGGACCCTCTGATGGACGAGTATATAGAAAAGTCAGAGAAGCAGCATGTTGTGCTGCAGCTCCTCAAGGCCTATGTTTTTTTTCAGAAGGATACCGATTATGTGGTCCAGCCGGACGGCGAGGTGGTCATTGTGGACGAGTTTACCGGAAGGCTGATGCCGGGCAGGCGCTGGAGCGACGGCCTTCACCAGGCGGTTGAGGCAAAGGAGGGGACCGCCGTTGAACGGGCCAGTCAGACACTGGCCACGGTCACGTTCCAGAATTACTTCCGTATGTATAAGAAACTTTCCGGCATGACGGGGACTGCGGCAACCGAAGCCGGCGAGTTCAGCCATATCTATAAACTCGAGGTAGTGACGATCCCGACCAACCGCCCGCTCATCAGGATGAATTTAGACGATGTAATCTATAAAACGGAGAAGGAAAAGTTTCGGGCAGTCTGCGATGAGATCGAGGAGCTCTACAAAAAAGGCCGGCCTGTTCTGGTCGGTACGGTCTCTATCGAGAAGTCAGAACGTCTGGCGAGAATGCTTGAGCGCCGCGGTGTCCCGCACCAGGTCTTGAATGCGAAGCATCATGAAAAAGAGGCCCACATCGTGGCTCAGGCAGGCAGACTGGGTGCGGTGACGATCGCGACCAATATGGCCGGCCGCGGCACCGATATTCTCCTTGGCGGAAATCCCGAAAGTCTGGCCCAGGATATTATCGCGAACAAACGCAGGGAAGGGCATGACGTGAGTGACACGGAGATGGAGAGCATCCGTGCCGAGATGAAACAGAAAACCGCTCAGGGACACGCGACCGTCGTCGAACTGGGCGGTCTGCATGTTATCGGGACAGAACGTCACGAGGCCCGGCGGGTTGATAACCAGCTCAGGGGGCGCACAGGACGTCAGGGTGATCCCGGCTCAAGCAGGTTTTATCTTTCACTGGAGGACGACCTGATGAGGATATTCGGCTCAGACAGAATCGCCTCTATTATGGACCGTCTGGGAATCGAGGAGGGGCAGGAGATACAGAACCCCCTGGTCACCAGGGCTATCGGCACGGCCCAGAAGAGAGTCGAGTCGTATAACTTCGAAATCAGAAAACACCTGCTTGACTATGACAACGTCATGAATGCGCAGCGGGAGGTTATCTATGCCCAGCGCAGACAGATACTCATGCAGGAGCAGCTGGAGGAGTATGTTCGTGAGATATGCGAGGGGGTTCTCAGCCGGGGTCTTTCCCGTTTTGTCAACCCGGATGTTCATTACGACGAATGGGATCTTTCAGGGCTGGCCAGATGGCTTGCCGGTCAGTTCGGTCTGCGTATAGACCTGAAGGGTGAGTTAGAAAAAATGAATACCCGGGTGCCGGACGCCGAGACCGTCAGAGAGCTGGTTCTTCCGAAGACAGAGGCATTTTACGCATTCAAGACGCAGGCCCTGACGCCCCAGAGAATGCGCGACCTTGAACGGTTTGTGCTGCTAGAGGTTATTGAGGAGGAATGGAAGGAGCACCTGCATATGCTCGACAGTCTGCAGGAGGGAATCGGTCTACGCGCTATCGGTCAGCGGGACCCGCTGGTTGAGTATAAAAATGAGGCATTTGCGCTTTTTATGGATATGATCGACCGGATAGAAGAGCGGGCAGTGAAGATGCTCTTCCGGCTCGAGGCCGTTTCGCGGGAGGCACCCGAGGGCATCCTGGAGCAGGCACCCGTACAGTTTGTGCATCCTGAGCTCGGCAGTTTCCGCGCACCTGCAGGCGGCACCCGGTCTTCGCCGGAGGCCGCGGCCACTCCATCACACCCAGACACCCAGCCCTCTACATACAGGCGCACCTCTCGAAAGGTAGGCCGCAACGAACCGTGTCCGTGCGGCAGCGGGAAAAAATATAAAAAGTGTTGCGGTCAATGAACGCCGTATGTTGTTACATCCTATGAAAACCCTGCTTAAAAGAGTGCTGGCCCGTTTCCCGATTTGGGGCCCTTCCTTTTTTTCCATACTTATATCAACGGTCTTTCTTTTCCTGTCCTTTCCCGGCCACAGTGCCGCTCTTTTTGCCTGGATCGGGCTTATTCCCTTTCTGAGAACGATACGCTCACTTAAACTGCCACAGGCCGCAGGGGGTGCCTACTGCTTTGGCATTTTATTGTACGGCGCCCTTATTTATTGGTTGTATCATGTTACTTTTATTGGACTTATAGCTCTTGTTCTGTATCTTTCGTTATATCCCTGCATCTTTGCGGTGCTCTTTAAGAGGGGCATCTCGCGCCATCAGACCTGCACGGAAACGAGGCGGTTATTGCCACGCCCGTTGACGCAGGCACTGTATGCCGCATCGCTCTGGGTGCTATTGGAATATATTCAGGGGCATCTCTTGACCGGTTTTGGATGGTGCCTGCTTGGGCACTCACAGTATACAAACAACCTTTTTACGCAGATCGCCGATATCACCGGGGTGTATGGCGTCAGTTTTCTGGTGATGATGGCGAACAGCGTCGGTGCCGAGATAGTGGATGAGGTATACGCACGAAGACCGGCGTCGCTCTTTTATCTTTCGCGTGATATAAAACAGTCTGCACTGATCGTTTTTCTTGTCATATCACTGGTGCTCGGCTACGGCGTCTATCGCCTCCGGGAATCGCACGACGGCTATCCGGTGACGCTCTCGGTCATCCAGGGCAATATTCCGCAGCATGAAAAATGGGATGCCGAGCTTGCCCCGGTTATTTTTTCCAAGTATCAGGCACTGACACGGATGGCCGCCTTAGAAAGCCCTGACCTTATTATCTGGCCCGAGACGGCAACGCCCGGCTATTTTACCGAACCGCACATACGGACTCAGGTGGAGGCGCTTGCCCGCGAAAACAAAACACCGCTTCTTGTGGGAAGTCCTGAGTGTGTCGAGGAGGGGATGCGGACGGTGTACTACAACTCGGCTTTTTTGCTCTCTCAGGATGGAGTTGCTGCGGGGGTGTACCGGAAACTGCACCTGGTGCCTTTCGGGGAATACGTACCCCTTTCGCCGCTTATCGATTTTGTGTTTCCGCTGGATCAATTTGCTGTCTTTAGCCCGGGTGATGAGTTTGTTATTTTTAATATGCCGAAGGGTCCGCAGAGCTCCTTCGGTGTACTGATCTGTTTCGAGGACATCTTTCCGGGTCTGGTGCGGCGATTTGTGCTGAGCGGTGCCGATTTTCTGGTTAATATCACCAACGATGCCTGGTTTGGGAAGACGAGCGCCCCGTATCAGCATGCGGCAGCAAGTGTATTCAGGGCCATCGAAAACAGACGGTGGGTTATAAGGTGTGCCAATACCGGCGTGAGCTGTTTTATTTCGCCGCACGGCATTATGAAACGCACCCTTGCCGATAGCGGGGGAGAGCAGCTTTTTACCACGGTGCTCGATACCTATCCCATACGCATTTCTCAGGAGAAGACGTTTTATACGCGGTGGGGGGATGTATGGTTGTTTTTCCCCCTTACCTTCTGCATTCTCTATACCGTTCCCGCCTGGAAAAAGCAGTAGGTATACTTTTTGCCATTCGCACAGGGACAACCTCCTTTACATTCCTTCCCGGGTAATAGAGCATTATTGACTTTATAGCACTATAAAAGTATAATATGTCATTACGGTTATAAAACAGGGCAGGAAAAAGGTATGTAAGGCCAAGGAGGACACGGCGTTGGAAGAAAATGAACTTATAGCACAGAGAAGGGCTAAACTCTCCGGATTGAAGGAAAATGGGGTACAACCCTACCTGGAAAATTTTTCCAAGGCGACCTCGCATAAGGGATTAATCGCTTCTTTTGAAGAGGGGAAAGAGGTTTCTTCCGCCGGGAGGATTATGGCCCTGAGGAGGCATGGAAAGAGTATTTTTTGTGATCTGAGGGATGTGGGAGATAAGATACAGTTGTATGTAAAAAGCGGGGAGACCTCTTCCGGGTTATTTACCCGGTTTTCAGAGTCGGTGGATATAGGTGATATCATCGGCGTCACAGGCACCCTCTTTAAGACGAGAATGGGAGAGATTACCATCCTGGTCAACTCGTTTGTCCTTTTGTCAAAAAACATCCGGCCGTTACCGGAGAAGTGGCACGGACTCAAGGATGTCGAGATCAGATACAGGCAGCGCTACGTCGATCTGATAGTGAATCAGGACGTCCGGAAAATCTTTGAGTGTCGCAGCAGAGTGCTCTCGGAGATCAGACGTTTTTTGGATCAAAGGGGATATCTTGAGGTTGAAACCCCCATGATGCACAGCATACCCGGCGGCGCTGCGGGCCGCCCTTTTAAAACCTATCACAACTCTCTGGATATGAATCTCTATCTAAGGCTGGCCCCGGAACTTTATTTGAAGAGGCTTCTGGTCGGCGGATTTGAAAAGGTGTATGAGCTGAATAAGAGCTTTCGGAATGAAGGGCTGTCTCCGCGGCACAACCCCGAGTTTACCATGCTCGAGGTCTATACCGCGTATATCGATTCGAACGGTGTTATGGCACTCTTAAAAGAAATGCTGAAAACGGTAGCCCGTGGGGTATTGGGAGGGACAACGTGCATCTATCAGGGACATCGGGTCGATTTTGGCGCCGACTGGCACATCTGGTCATTCGCGGGTCATCTGCGGGATAACTACGGCATCGAACCGCACGATGATATCGGGACATGGCTTGCCAAGCTGGAGAAGGGCGGGGTGACCGTGGAACTAAAGTCGAAAGAGAAGATGTCCCGCTCCTGGGTAATTAATCTGATTAGCGAGCTGATTCAGCCCGAGACAAAGGGGGAGCCGACCTTTGTGGTTGATTTTCCGGTTGAGATTTCACCGCTTTCGCGTTCCAAGAAAAATGATCCAAATGTTGTGGAGCGTTTTGAGTTATTTATTGCCGGTATGGAGCTGGCGAACGGCTACTCCGAACTCAACGATCCCGAGGATCAAAAGAGGCGTTTTGAAGAGCAGATCGCGGAGCATGTGGCCCCGGGAGACGTGAAAGAGGTTGACGATGATTATGTGCGGGCCCTCGAATACGGTATGCCGCCGGCAGGGGGGCTGGGGGTTGGCATTGACCGCCTGATTATGTTGCTGACAGACCAGCCTTCTATCAGGGATGTGATTCTGTTTCCGCTTTTACGTCCCGAGAAGCAGGCGGTTGAAGATGCCGCGGCGGAATAAAATATACATCGATTAGTCCCATGTCACCGGTCACAAGATGCAGGCGACTTCTCAATGACAAATAACAAAACCCAAATGACAAATGAAATCCAAAATCAAAATAAACCAAAAAATCTTTTCTATTTTTTTAGTTGAATTTGTCCGCCACAATACGTGGCGAGATCTTGCTTCTGGCAGAGAATTAAATGATTCATTTGTCATTTGATATTTGGAATTTGGGATTCCACCACGAGTGGTGTTATGAATTATAAAATCTGGATCGCGTTACGCTATCTTTTGGCAAAGAGACAGGAGCGGTTTATTTCGCTCATCTCGTTCATTTCGATCTTTGGGATTGCGATCGGGGTAATGGCCCTCATTGTCGTACTCGGCGTCATGAGCGGATTTGATAACGACCTTAAGGAAAAGATCCTCGGGACCAATCCCCATCTTATTATCGACACGCTGGGAGAACCGGTCGATATCGGTCTTATTACCTCAAAACTGAACGGCGTCTCGCGGGTTGAGGCAACGGCACCTTTTCTTGAGGGCCAGGCACTGCTGGAGCGCGGCGGGCTGGTGCAGGGGGTTATGCTACGCGGGATTGATCCGGTGAGCGAACCGCGGGTCACTAAAATCAGGGAGTATATTATCGAAGGGGACTTTCTTGGTCTCGCCGGGAACGAGGTTGTTATCGGTAGCGAGCTGGCCAGAAAGTTTATGGTGCGGCCGGGTGATGAGGTTATCATTATTTCGCCCTTTAAGGGCGAAAAGCACAGTTTTCGAGTGGGTGCTGTATTTAAATCTGGCATGTACGAATTCGATCTCAATCTTATGTTTATGCCCCTCGGCGCAGCCCAGGATTTTTTTAACGCACCCGGTGCGGTTACCGGCATCGGCATCAAACTGGATGACCCATATCGTGCGCTTCGCGTTAAAAAAGAACTGACAGGACGGTTTCCCTTTGCGATCCGGACGTGGATGGAAGTCAACGAGAATCTCTTCAAGGCGCTTAAACTGGAAAAGACCGCCATGTTTATCATTTTGACATTTATCGTTCTGGTGGCCTGTTTCAATATCATGAGCACCCTCGTGATGATGACCATGGAAAAGACAAAGGATATCGGCATCCTGAAGGCGATCGGCGTTACCAAACGGGGCATTCTTTCAATCTTTGTCGCAAACGGCCTCTTCATGGGGGTCTTCGGGACATTTTTAGGCGCTGCGGGGGGTCTGGGTATCTGCAAGGTGTTGAAGGAGTACCCGATAATCAAGCTTCCTTCCGATATTTACTATATCGATACTTTGCCTGTATTGGTGGAGCGTTCAGATATTACGTGGATATGTCTTGCGGCGGTTTCGCTGACATTTTTATCGGCCCTGTATCCGGCACTCAAGGCTGCGTGGCTCAATCCGGTCGAGGCGCTGCGGTATGAATAGAGACGTGGCGATTTTAGTCAATGACTTGCATAAGAGCTACCGCAGCGGTTCCCGTACCCTGAGGGTTATTAACGGTATCCACATGGTCATCCACAAGGGGGAGTTTGCGGGGATTGTCGGGCCGTCGGGTGCCGGAAAGTCGACATTGCTGCATCTCATCGGGGTTCTCGACCGCCCGGATAAGGGCAAGGTCATCTTAAACGGCCTCGATGTGTACGCGCTTAAGGACAGGGAGCGGACGATATTGAGAAGGAAAATCGGGTTTGTCTTTCAGTTTTACCATCTCTTGCCCGAGTTTACCGCACTGGAGAACGTGGTCTTGCCGGCCCTCGTTGACGGGCGCTCGGCACTGAAGAGAATAGGGAAAAAGAGCATCCTCGTGCAGAGGGGGCGCGGACTGCTTGAGTCGGTCGGCTTGATAGAGCGCGCCGATCATCACCCGGCAGAACTTTCGGGGGGCGAACAGCAGCGGGTGGCCATAGCGCGCGCGCTGATGAATAACCCGGAGTTTATTCTGTGTGACGAGCCGACCGGCAATCTGGATTCACAGAGTAGCGCCGAGGTTAAAGAGCTATTGCTCTCGATTGCGCGAAAAGAAGAACGCGCTCTGATGATCGTAACCCACCAGCAAGATATTGCGGAGGGCGCCGATCGTATCTATAAGATAAAAGACGGCGTGTTGGTATAGTACTATAAAGCCTTCACATCCAGTTGTCAGCTTTTCCGCCAAAGGCGAGATCTCGCCACGCGGTGTGGCGGACAGCAGCTGAAGGCTGACAGCCGAAAGCTTAAAAAGGAGATGATATGAAGATATATATCGACGGGATATTCTATGATAAAAAAGACGCAAAGATTTCTGTATTGGACCACGGCCTTCTGTACGGTGACGGCGTGTTCGAGGGTATCCGTGCATACAACGGACTTGTTTTTAAACTCGAGGAACACATCGACCGTCTTTTCGAATCGGCGAAATCGATCATGCTGACGATCCCGATGACGAAAAAAAAGCTCATCGAGGCGACGATTTTATCCCTCAGGGAAAACGGGCTGAAAAACGGTTATATTCGCCTGGTGGTGACCCGCGGCGTCGGCGATTTGGGGCTTGACCCCAGGAAATGCAGAAACGCGACCATCATTATTATCGCCGATAAAATTGCCCTGTACCCCAAGACATTTTACCAGAAAGGCCTTGAGGTGGTGACGGTTGCTACACCGCGGAACCTCCCTGAGGCGCTCAACCCCCAGATCAAGTCGCTGAATTACCTGAATAATATTCTGGCCAAGGTCTCGGCGATCAACAGCGGTGTTGAAGAGGCAATCATGTTCAGCTGGGATGGCCATGTGGCCGAGTGCACCGGCGATAATATTTTTGTGGTGAAGAACGGGGAACTCTGTACCCCGCCGGTCTATCTCGGTATTTTGAACGGAATTACCAGACAGGTTATTATCGGGATTGCGCGCAAAAACAAGTTTCCATGTACCGAAAAGATTCTTACCCGGCATGACCTTTTTATCGCCGATGAGGTTTTTTTGACGGGCACGGCAGCCGAGGTGATCCCCGTTATCAAGATTGATTCGCGTCCGATCGGTACCGGGAAGCCGGGCAGGATCACCAGGGAGTTGATGAGAGAATTTCATGCCCTGACCAAGAAAGAGGGCGTGAGGTATTCGGTGAAGTAACTATTGTGGAGCTTTCAGCCATCAGCCGTCAGCCTTCAGCTGCTGAAAGCTGAGAGCTGACAGCTGAT
Source organism: Candidatus Omnitrophota bacterium (assembly GCA_016930485.1). GTDB lineage: Bacteria > Omnitrophota > Gorgyraeia > JAFGGP01 > JAFGGP01 > JAFGGP01. The sequence continues at coordinate 14,667 of JAFGGP010000043.1, forward strand.
GGCTTACCAAAGGTGTAAGGAGTCGATCATGATATGTGATATCTGCCACAAAAAGGCGGCAACGGTCCATTTAACGGAGATTGTGGATGATCAGATGATGGAGCTCCATCTGTGTGAGGAATGCGCCCGTGAGAAGGGCGCACAGATGGAACAGCATTTTGGCCTTGCCGATCTTTTAGCAGGGCTGGCGGATCTCGGTAAGCAGTTTCCCGAGACAACATCACAGATCCTTGAGTGCAATCACTGCGGCTTGAAGTACGAGGACTTTAAGCGTATCGGGAGGCTCGGATGCGGTGAGTGTTACGAAAGTTTCAAGAAGAGTCTCGCCCCTCTCTTACGGAGAATCCAGGGTTCGACGCGCCATATCGGTAAATCACCCAAGGGGAAGAAGATGCCTCGGACCAAACTGGAGATTCGGGAGTTGAAGATACGATTAAAACAGGCCGTTGAGTTTGAGGAGTTTGAAGAGGCTGCCCGGTTGCGAGATAAGATAAAGGAGCTGGAGCAAAAACGCGGCAAAAAGCAAGGAGCAACCGATGAACATAGAGGATCTGCTGAAACAAAAGAGTGAATGGCTGCGGGGCATCGGCCCTGATTCAGATATCGTTGTTTCGAGCAGGATCAGATTGGCCAGAAATCTGAGGGGGTACCCGTTTACCCACTGGGGAGGCGACGACGAAAAGGCGGAGATTATAGAAAAGATTGTGACGGTCTGCGAGAAGATAAGCCGGTTAAAGGGCGCCCTTTTTCTGCGAATAAACGAAATAAGCAAAGTGGACCGTCAGTTTCTGGTCGAACGGCACCTGATGAGCAGGGAGTTTGGGGCGGAACCGGAACATAAGATGCTTATCATAAGCAGTGACGAGGTGATGAGCGTTATGGTGAACGAGGAGGATCACCTGCGCATTCAGACGATGAAGTCGGGATTTGACCTGAAGAACGCCTGGAATATTATCGATGCCTTCGATGAGGCACTGGCCAAGGAACTGGATTTTGCGTACCACGATGAGTTTGGTTATTTAACCGCGTGTCCGACGAATGTTGGTACCGGGATGCGGGCATCGGTGATGCTGCATTTACCCTCACTGGTGCTTACGAAACAGATCGATAAAATTTTACAGGCGATTGCCAAACTGAGTCTGACTACCCGCGGGTTATACGGTGAAGGAACAGAGGCGAGCGGCAACTTTTTTCAGATTTCGAATCAGGTGACTCTCGGAAGGAGCGAATCGGAGTTAATAGAGCATATATCCGGTATGATTGGCCAGGTGATCGAACATGAACGCAATGCCAGAAATGCCCTCTTGGAAAAGAATGAGGCCCGGTTGAAAGACCGTGTCTGGCGGGCGTTCGGCATCTTGAAAAGCAGCAGAATAATAACCTCTTCCGAAACCATCGATCTGCTTTCATCGGTTCGGCTTGGTTGCGATCTTAATATTCTGCCGGGGATGAACACCGAACTCTTAAATGAACTGTTTATTATTACGCAACCGGCGCACCTGCAGAAACTGGAAGGTAAAAAGCTTACTCCCGAGGAGCGCGACCTAAAGCGGGCGCAGATTATTCGGGAAAGACTGAATATATAACTTAAAAACCCAATGACAAATGACAAAATCCGAAACCCAAATGAAATCCCAAATCCAAATGACCTAAAACGCTTTTTTGTTTTTTATTTGGAATTTGGAATTGAATGATTCATTTGAAATTTGACATTTGGAATTTGGGATTACAGAGACCGGCCGAAGGCCTGGTCGAGGGGGATGTCATGTTTAACAGATTTAC
>JAFGGP010000044.1 GCA_016930485.1 Candidatus Omnitrophota bacterium
AGAAAAACCGCGTTACTGTATCGCCGGTACACGTGCTCACACGGATAAGGTGAGCAACCGCTGCTCTACCAACTGAGCTACGCCGGCATAAAAAAATGCAAATATCAAAGATTAAATATCAAAATGGCAATCAAAAATTCAAAAATATTTTTTAACAATTTTTACATTTTGATATGCCTGCCCTTCGTAGTCTTGACGAAGCAGGGTCGTTTTGCGCTTTGCATTTTGATTTTTAATATAATCGCCATGTTATATAGAATGGGAACAATTATACAATAAGCAGGCTGGAATTGCGACACATTTTTGACTGATCTGAGGAAGGGATCAGTTGTTAGCGTGGCTGACAATTTCCTGAAACATCGTCTCCCATTCATACTCAAAGGCAAGATACGGCTGTATGGGAAGCTGCATGTCTTTTTTGAGGGCGTCGAGAATCTCTTCGTTGGTAGGATCGGTCATCGCCACATGCGCGACGCCGTCAACCTTGCGCAGGGGAATGACGTGGAATTTCACCAGTAGCTCTTTTGGAAAGGCATTCACAAACTCCTTATCGTGTTCGTAGTTTCCGTCACCGAGGTACGGGACACCGAGCTGTTCGCCCAGGATCCCCCCCAGTTGTTTCATGTCCACCAGCCCCAGAAGTAAGACTGTCTCGCCCAGCGGAAGGCCGGTCCTCCAGTGATGCTGCAGCGCCTCTTCAAGCTGCTCGGTGCTCAGAACCTCCTTCTTAAGAAGATGCTGCCCCAGCGGAAACAGGTCACGGCGCTCACTCCTGGCAATTTGGGCAAAGGGCCTCCTCCCACGGCAAACCTTTGCTGCTTTCTCCCCGCCGCTTTTCTGGTCGCCCTCGCTCCTTCTATCGATCAGATACCCGCTGCCGGCGTGATGCTTCAGATAGCGTTTAATTTCGGCCGTCCTTTCAGAAATCTCGGCCACGGTTGCAACTTTCTTGTTCTGGCTGTTCACAATCGCAATCGATATACTCATCAGCGGGAAATCCATCTCCTTCCCCTGTCTGTTGAGCATGGCGATCGTCCCCTTCTGACGGTCGGCCCGGTCGTAGTGCAGCGGGGTCAACCGGTCAAACTCGGCGATTACCTCTTTCGCTATCCTCTCATCGCACTGGGGATGGGTTATCGCCATAAAATCGTCGCCGCCGATATGGCCCACCAGGTCATCCCCGCTGCCAAACGTTCTGACAACAGTAGAGATAATATGGGCCGTCTGGTTGATGACGCCGTCACCCTTGATATATCCGTATTTATCGTTGAAGGATTTGAAGTGATCGATATCAAAATAGCAGACGGAAAACGGTTTGCCCGAAAGAAGGCGATGTCTGATTTCTTTTTCGAGCGCCCGCGCCCCGGGCAACCGTGTCAGTGAGCTGGCGTGAAAATGATGTTCGGTCCTGCGCAGCGTCATCTCGATGCGCACCTCGAGATCGATCGGGTCGGGCGGCTTCATAATATAGTCGTCGATCCCGCTCTGGAGGGAAAGCATCTTCTTTCTCATCTGCTTTTTCTCGACCAGAAGAATCACCGGGATGTGTGACGTGAAGATATCCTCTTTAATAAGTCCGGTAAGCGTAAATCCGCTCATATCGGGAAGTTGCGTATCAAGAATGATGAGGGAGGGGAAAACGCGCCTCAGTGCGGAAAGGGCTTTATGGCCGTCGCCGGCAAGAAAACACTCATATCCCCACGTCCGTATCAGGCTCGTGAGGATATCGGAGATCATCGGATCGTCTTCGATCAGTAAAATTCTGATTTTTTCATCCATATATCTATCCTGCGCGATGCGGTGCGTAACGAAAGAGACGTTTATTCTATGCGGTTCAAAATACTGTCTACCTTCTTCATAATAAGTTTTCTGTGCCTCTCGTTTAGGTGCACAAACTCGATGCCCGTCTCATAGACATACGGAGGAAAGGGGTGTTCCGAGGCAAGCGCCATGGTCCAGTTGATCTTTCCCTTGCACTCGATCGGCGGGGTTTCGTTATCGATAAATAACCTGAGATGGACACCGGTAAAAAGTTTGAGCTCCCGGTCAAGCCGCACACACAGGCCTCCGACGCTGACATTTTCCGGTTCGCAGGTCATAAACGGCCCGGGTGCGCCTTCCGTGGTGCTAATCTCAACTCTTCCCATCCGCACGCGGGGACTTTTTCTTTTCTCCACACCTGAATACACCATACGCGCACCCCTCCTTACCGGGATAATCTTTCGGGCAATGACGGCGCCGGCGGCTCAAATAAAAAAGGAGAGCGCCCCTCTCCCGTGATATCGCGGGATGCCCCGTCCTTCTTCAGCCGCACCACCTGCACCGGAAAGGTCGTCGCGAAAGACCCTGAAAGCTTGTAGTGCCTGCTCCTGGCGGTAAACGGCACCTCCTGAACAGGAATTATCCCGGTTACCGTCAACCGTTTATCTGCCTGGGACATCCTGCTGTCCTGGCGGTCGTGGGGGAGTGTTTCAAGGGGAAGCGGGCGTGTGTCCGGGGCCACCGTCTCCTGGAGCGGTGCGGGGATGCCGGCCGCCCTTTCCTCCTGGGCAAAGACCGGCGTCATGAGCCACAGCACAAGTATACACGATACCGACGCGCATGCGGGAAGAAAACGTAAAAAAAATGCATTGGGGCCCACTATAGTACCTCAGTGCCTCGGGTTCGGCGTAACGCCCGCGGTGCCGGCAATCGGGGGGAAGAACGGCTTGCTCCTCAGGCGCTTTTTCCTTCTCTTAAGAGATTAACAATTACCTCATCAATGCGCTCGCGGTCCTCGGGGGCGATATCACCGAATTCGATTCCGGTATCAAAGATGTGCTTTTCCTGAGGCAGGTGTTTTTCGATAACCCACACCGTCGTCGAGTTGCATCTGAGAGGCGGTTGTTCGTCAGGCAGATGGAGAATGACCTCGACCGGGGTAAACCTTCCCAGGTTTCTCTCCAGGTTAACGCAAATGCCCCCGACGCTGATATTCTCGGTGTGCGTCGAGACAGAGTACGGGGGGAACTTCGCAATGACCGTGATCTTACAGGGATACTGAGCCCGGGGGAATCTTCGCTTGTTTATGCCCTCCCACATAGCAAACACCTCTCTTGGTTATTTCGTTTAAAGACGTCGGGAGGCGGATAGCAGCATCCCGACCGTGCTCTTTCGCCTGAACGCGTTTTTATTGTAACGGTTTGTCCGATGAAATACAATGAAAAAAATTCGCCCCGTGAGATAAAACCCGTCTCACGAGATACTGCATTCTGCATGAGTCTGTGTGGTGGCACGCGTGGTAGAGAATGGCATCGATTATCTCACGGGGTGAACAATCCCCGGAGAAATAGAACCTCTCCCGCGGGAGGCATTCTGGTATAATGTAGTTCACGGGTCAGCCGGGTTAAACGGGTTCGCGGGTTCAAAAATAGTTCTTCGGGTTACTCGGGTTCACCTTCTAGCGTTTAGCGGATAGCGTCTAGCGATTAGGCACATCAGTCACCGGTATATTCTTCGAGCGAAGTCGAGAAGTTCTCGATAGGCTCGAACACGAAATAATTACCAGTTACCAG
>JAFGGP010000045.1 GCA_016930485.1 Candidatus Omnitrophota bacterium
ATCAGGAGGGACCCGGCATACGGGGACATCGTGTGCAGGTGCGAGATGGTCTCTGCCCGGGAAGTGAGAGATGCTATTAAGCGCGGTGCGGTGACGCTTGACGGCATAAAGTTCCGCACACGGGCGCAGGCCGGTCGCTGTCACGGGAGTTTCTGCACCACGCGGCTGATGAAGATTCTTGCGGAAGAGACGGGCCGGCCGTTAACAGAACTGACAAAACGCGGCCGTGGTTCGGAGATAGTAAAAGAGGAGAGAGACGATGGTTGAGCGGGACCTGGTTATTGTGGGCGGCGGTCCTGCCGGAATGGCCGCGGCGCTTGCCGCGCATGAGGCGGGCATTACCGATATCCTGCTCTTTGAGCGGGATCAGCATCTGGGAGGGATACTGAATCAGTGTGTCCATACCGGATTTGGGCTGGGGTATTTTCACGAGGTACTCACCGGGCCTGAGTATGCGGACAGATTTGCAAAAAAAATAAGAGAGACACCGGAGATAGAGGTGAGTTTAAAGTCGTTCGTCGTCCATCTGACCAGAGACAAAGAGCTGACATTCTTGAAGCCGGGTCTCCTCGAGAGGGTAAAGGCCCGCGCGCTCATTATGGCAACCGGCTGCAGGGAGAGGACCCGCGAGATGGTGCATATCGCCGGGACGCGCCCGGCCGGGATATTTTCGGCAGGACTCGCGCAGAAGCTGATTAATATCGAAGGGCTGCTTCCGGGCAGACGCGTTGTGATTGTGGGTTCGGGCGACATCGGCCTCATTATGGCAAGGCGGTTTTTTCTCGAGGGCGCCGAGGTAAAGGCGGTTATCGAGATCCGGAAGGAAAGCCGCGGGCTCCTGCGTAATATCGTGCAGTGCCTCGATGATTTTAATACCCCCTTCTACACGAGTCACAAGGTAGCGAAGATTTACGGACGGGACAGAGTGGAGAAGGTGAAGGTTGTGAAGGTGGACGATCGATTGAATGAGATTCCGGGCGAGGCCTTCGAGATTGAGTGCGATACCGTTCTGATATCGGTGGGCCTGATTCCGGAAAACGAACTGATCGAGATGGCGGGCCTTGCGATCGACAAGAAAACAAACCGCCCCGTCTCAGCCGAGCTTAACAAAACGGCGATAGACGGACTTTTCGTGTGCGGCAATGCGTTTCAGGTATATGACATTGCGGATTCCGTTTCGCGCGACAGCGAGATTGCGGGGAGGCTCGCGGCCGAATACCTGAGGGGCGTCTCATGATAAAGAAACTGATCTGTATAGAATGCCCCAAGGGCTGTGTGCTCTCGGTGGAAACAGAGGAGGGAAAGGTGATCGCCGTCAGCGGCAACGAATGTCCCAAGGGTGCACGGTATGCTACAAGTGAAATCGAAAACCCCCTGCGCGTCCTCACTACGACGGTACTTGCGCGCGGACTTTGCGTGAAAATGGTACCGGTCAAGACCGACAGGCCGATACCGAAAGATTCTCTTAGTGAGGCGATGACGGCGATAAAAAGGATACGATTGCAAAAGAGTGTACGCGTGGGTGAGGTTGTGCTGGAGGACCTTCTGGGTCTTGGGATACGGGTTATAGCAACGAGGGATGTGTTATCAGAGGAATGAAGAAAAAAAGCGCCCTTTTTTGTGTCTTTAAAAAGGGCGCTTTTTCTTATGACTACTTTACCATTTCCTTGAAACTTTTTCCTGCTTTGAATACGGGGACTTTCTTGGCGGCAATCTTAATAGTTTCGCCAGTTCGCGGATTCTTGCCTGTTCTCGCTTTTCTCTTGGCTACCTTAAAAGTGCCGAAGTCGGCGATAAACACAGCCTGCCCTTTTTTCAGGGACTTTTTAATTTCGTCAAATACCGTGTTTACTGCCTCGGTTGCGGTTTTTTTGGTTGACGTAACCCTTGCCACCGCATCGATAATACGGGACTTACTCACTACACACCTCCTTGTTAGAGTGGTTTGTTTGCAGTCCGTAATACGAGGGCATATTGTAGCATGGGGTCTATCAAAATGCAAATATTCTGTGATATAATAAGAAAGCCCGGAAAAAGTACGGTGGTCCGGGGGCGGTAGCAGGCGGGGCCGTCGGGCTATGGCAGGGGAGCCTCCGGGTAAAACGGGGTTATTTTTGCGGAACGGGCAGATTCAGAAAGGCGTGCTTCACCATATTGTATCGGCTGTCCCGACGTTATTCTTAAAGAAAAAAAAGGGGGGGGCGAAGATATGTTGCGTTTTCTCAAAAGGCAAGCCAGAAATATACTGATCCATGTATTTGATTTGTCCGAAGAAGATATCATGCGCCAGGTTGTTATATTCAGAAACTGTTTTTTGGGCAGGCCCCTTGCTTCGCGGAGGCATCTCGGGATATATGCCTCACTATGCGGGCTATATGGTAAGGCGGCAGAAATAGGGGTTTCAAAAGGCGTCTTTTCAGAGGTCCTGCTCAGGACCGGCCGCTTTTCCAGGGTGTACTCGATAGATCCCTGGGCCGAACATAGCCTTGTGGTATATAACGATTGCTGCAATACCTCTCAGGAAGACCAGGAAGCTGTGTATGAGGAGGCCACGAGGAGGCTCGGGGCATACGAAGAACGAAACGAGATACTCCGCATGACCTCGGAAGAGGCATCCTGCCTTTTTGATGATAATGCCCTCGATTTTGTCTACATCGATGCCAACCATAGCTATGAGGCCTGCAGAAGGGACCTTGAGCTCTGGTGGCCGAAGGTACGCACCGGAGGGATCTTTGCCGGCCACGACTATGTCAACGGGGTATTTCCTACCGGGACCTACGGGGTAAAACAGGCGGTGGATGAGTTTGTCAGTCGGCACCGGCAAAGACTCTTTGTTATCCCCGATGAGTGGCCGACCTGGTATCTGATGAAAAGATAAAATACATGCGCAAGGAGGAGCTATGTTCGGGCAGATGAAGAATCTGATGGAGATGAAGCGGCAGGCTGATATGATTAAAAGGGAACTTGAAAAAGTCACAACCGAGTCAGAGGAGGTAAAAGGCATCAAGATTGTTATCAACGGCGTTCAATCGGTGCAAAGCATGGAAATTGATCCATCCCACCTGAACGAACATAATAAAGGACAGTTTGAGCGCGATCTGTGCCGGAGTGTTAATGCGGCCATTAAAAAATCACAGGCCGTTGCCGCGCGCAAAATGGCCGGTAGCCTTCCGGGGATGTAAGGGGGGGGGGTTACTTTGACAATCGCTTCGTAAGAGAGTATTATATAAGCAATAAAAAGCAGTGATTAAGTTTAAAATCTTGAAAGGCGCAAGTTTGAGATATTTGAACTTACGCCTTTTTTCTATAACCATTATAGCCCTTGCCTAAACACCGGGACAATCTCTTTGACTTTTTCCCCGGAAGGCTTGTCCTCTGCGAGGGCTTTGGGGTACATTCGCCCCCGCTGATTCTTTTTGAGAAGCAAAACGAATCAAAACGGCGGGGCCTCATTTCGCCTCGGCCAAACCGCTCGGAAAATCTCATTCGATATTTTCCTTCGCTGGCTTGAGGCATACATTCGGCCAGATCA
>JAFGGP010000046.1 GCA_016930485.1 Candidatus Omnitrophota bacterium
GATGCCTTTCTGGCGCACCGGTTAATGGAATACTCAAGGAGCTATATCCAGAAGGCTATTCATGCCGGACGCGCGCTCGTCAACGGTGCTCCCGCGAAGGCGAATTACCGGGTAAAGGAGGGAGACAGGGTCGAACTCACTATTGTCTCCTACAAGGAATTTCAGAGGATCTTTCCCGAGGATATCCCGCTTGATATCCGATATGAGGACGATGACGTGCTGGTGATTAATAAGCAAGCCGGGTTGATGGTGCATCCGGCCGGCAGCATTTACTCCGGGACACTGGTTAACGCACTGCTTCACCACTGGGGGGATTTTTCCCGATTTACCGAAAGGGTCAGGCCGGGGCTGGTTCACCGCCTGGACAGGGATACCTCCGGACTGATGGTGGTGGCAAAACACGAGAGGGCACTGGTGCGACTGGCGAGACAGTTTGAAAAAAAGACGGTACGGAAACAGTACGTTGCCCTTGTGAACGGTGCCGTCGAACTCGACGAGAGTATTATTACAATACCCATAGGCAGGCATCCCAGAGACAGAAAGAAGATGTCGGCACTTTTTTCGGAGACAAGCAAGGAGGCGGTCACACGTTACCGCGTAACAAAAAGATACGAAGGGTATACGGCCTGTGATATATTTCCCCTGACAGGGAGGACTCATCAGATCAGGGTGCATATGGCGCATATCGGGCACCCCCTATTAGGCGATACGCTCTACGGGGGCGATATCACCCCGGCCGGCAGGGGCATCGACCGCCACGCGCTGCATGCCTCGCTCATCGCCTTTACACATCCGGTGCGCAATGAGCCGATGGAGTTTACAAGCCCGGTTCCGGAGGATATGCAGCGGCTGTTGATATCCTGATCATGATGTATCTCGCGCTTGCCGCCCTCGGTGCTGCCCCGCGTCCGGCCCTTCCGTGTTGTGTTCCGCGGCGGGCGATTTTGATTTTGTGAAACAAACGGGCTGTGGTATTATAGTACTACCTTGCCTCATAGCGGGGTGTTGTTTCAGGATAACCCAATGGATACCAGACTGAAACTTACTATCATACTCATGATTTTTTTATCGGTTATCTCGGTGGCTATGGCCGTGTCGTTTTATCTGATTAAGGAGTACGAGGCCGATCGACGCCAGGCCGTCGAGGATGATCTCGCGCGCGTCGAGACGGTGCGCGATAAACTCAGAGAGGAATTAACGGCGGCGAACGAGGAAAAAAAGAGGCTGACCGCAGAACTCGAGCGGTTAAAAGAGGAACAGTTCACGTTACGGCAGGATCTGGCCGCCAATAAGAGCATGATGACAGAGCTCGAACATGAGCTTTCCCAGAAAGACGAGGTCATAGACGGATTGACCGCCGATCTGGGGGGATGGAAGACCGAGAAACAGTCGCTGCTGGATAAAATAAAAGAACTGGAAGAGGTGAACGGGGAGATAGCCGGGACGCTCATCAAGCTTGAGCGGGAGCGCGAAGAGCTCACCAAACAGCTTGAGGATGCCCACCAGAAGGCCAGACGCAGCGAGGTCGAGCTGCCCAAGGTTGTTGTCCAGTCCACCGCCACCCCGCCTCCTCCCGTCCTTCCGGTGCGAAAAGGGGAGATCCTGACGGTTAACAGGGAGTTTGACTTTGTGATAGTGAATCTCGGGAGAGACGACAACGTGAATATCGGCGATGTCTTTAGCGTACAGCGCGACGGGCGAGATATCGGAAAGGTCCAGGTGGAAGAGGTGCATGACAGTGTCTCGGCCGCCAGCATTGTGGCGATGGACCGGGTCCGGGAATTCGTCGAAGGCGATATCGTCGTAACCCTTCGTTAGTACCCATTATGGAACGCATTATTCATCCTGCCAGGTTGGTGCACGGCGAGCTGCGGTTCGCTGGGGATAAGTCTATCTCCCACCGGGCCCTCATGTTCAGCGCCCTTGCCGAGGGAACAGGCGAACTGCGGGGTCTTTCCCGCTCAGAGGATTGCGTCAGCACCCGTCGCGCCCTGGAGTCGCTGGGGGTGAAGATGAGCGGCTCGGGCGAGACACTGAGGGTGCACGGGGTTGGTCTGCGCGGCCTGAAGGGGCCGGCATCAGAGCTCTATCTGGGTAACTCCGGGACAACGATGCGCCTGCTTTTGGGGATTCTCGCCGCCCAGGATTTTACCTCTGTCCTGACCGGAGACGAATCTCTTTCTGCCCGTCCCATGAGACGCGTCACCGGCCCCCTCAGACAGATGGGTGCCCGTATCGATGGTGCCGACGATGCGAATTTTGCCCCGCTTACCGTTAACGGTTCTTCGCTAAAAGCGATTACCTATGAGTCACCGATTGCCAGCGCCCAGGTAAAGTCCGCGCTTTTACTGGCAGGCCTCTACGCAGAGGGGACGACGACAGTCAGTGAACCTTTCCTTTCCCGCGACCACACCGAACGGATGCTGGCCATGTTCGGCGTTCCGGTTAAAAGAGACGGACTGCGGGTATCGGTAGGACCGCCCGCAAGGCTGACTGCCCGGTCCATCACCGTTGCCGGTGATATCTCGAGCGCCGCGTTTTTTATGGCGCTTGCCGCGATACTGCCCGGCTCCGAGGTGCGCATTGCCGATGTTACCGTCAATCCAACCCGTACCGGATTTGTGGATATCCTAAGGCTGATGGGCGCGGATATTACGATAGAGCCCGGTACCGACAGCACGGCGTTTGAACCGATCGGAACAGTTGTTGTCCGGGGCTCTGGCGGATTGCGTGCGGCAGCGGTGAAGGGGGAGGATGTCGTACGCGCCATCGACGAACTTCCCCTGGTGATGGCACTGGGGTGTTTTGCCGCGGGAGAGACGGTTATTGAAGGGGCAGGGGAACTCCGCGTAAAGGAGACCGACCGCATACACTCCATGGTCAGCAATCTCAGGGCGATGGGGGCCGAGATCCGGGAGTCGGGCGATAACGTTGCCATTACCGGCCGCTCCCGTCTGCGCGGTTGCCGGCTCAAGAGCTTTTCTGACCACCGGACGGCTATGGCCCTGACCGTTGCGGCATTGGCGGCCGAAGGGGATTCCTGTCTTGACGATGTGAGCTGTGTCGGGATTTCTTTTCCCGATTTTTATGATTATATAGAGCGCATTATCGGGCAGCGGCATGTCTGATGGCGCGCCTGTGTTTTTTGAGACGGTGCCTTCGGCCGGAAGATGCGCCGGTGCGTGCGGGTGAGATTTATTTGACACCTTGCCCAGGGTGGTATTATAATAAAAAAGCAGGCAACACAAGGGGTTATATCTACCGGAGTCTTTATGTCTCTTGCTTACAAAATCGTTCAGGATGGCTTGGTTGATAAGCAGGCGCTTGAAGAGGCAAAGCGTGAAAGTCTGAAATCAGGCAAGTCCTACTGGGTTGAGCTGATTAAGCTTGGCCATACCACAGAACGGCAGCTCGCCATCTTTTTTTCAAACACCCTCAAGATTCCCCTGGTCGACCTGGATCAGTATATTGTCCATAAGGACGTGCTGGGGCTGGTAAGCGAGGAGACCTTGCGCAAGTACATGGTGATGCCGGTTTTTAGGATAGAAGGGCTCCTGGGACTGGGCATGGCCAATCCGGGAGACGTGATAGCCATCGACGAGATATCCCGCATGACCTCTCTTGCGGTCGAACCGCTTCTGTGTACCTTAAGCGATATCCGCAAGCAACTGGATAAGTATTACGGAAGCGAAGACTTTATTGCCCACCTCGCCGAATTTACCGAGGCGAACTTTTCCACCCGGGCCCTGCCGCCGCAGGATACGCGGGTTGACAGGAGGGTGCGGATGGTGTTGCCTGTGGAGATTGCCATTACCTCTCCGGAGATCAGCGCGCTCTTCGAGACAGAAACGATAGAGGCACAGTCCGTTGATATCAGTGCCGGTGGTATGCAGCTTCTTTTCAAATGGAATTCATTCCTGCCCCGGGAGACGCACATTCGCCTTTCCATTATCCGGGACGGTGCCCGGCGGGATTATGACGAGCTGTTTCAACAGGAAACATCGTTGGCCCTCTCGGCAAAGATCGTTTCTTTTCAGGGGATGGAAGGCCCGTTATACAAGCTGGGGGCCTCCTTCGTCGATATCCCCGGCCAGGTGCAGCATCGCATCCGTGAATTTGTAGAGCGGAAATTCAAGGAATCCGAAGGATAGCCGGTATCGCGCGCCGTACTTCATAGATCCGTCTCCCCCAAGGAAAATGGAGGGAGACGTGTGTACCGGAACGGGATATCCTATTACAGAGAGCCACTGACTATCATCAGTGGCCGATACTTTGTAAGATTGGTTCTCGGGTGTCGGCACCAAGAGAGATCATGACGGATCAGACGCGCGGGGAGCGGTCTCGCCTGGAAAGATGTGAGACAGGACCGGCACGGCGCTTTATGCGGAGACTATGGGATTCAAGAGTTTTTTTCATTACCTTACCACCAAGAGAATAGACATCTCCTTTTCGGACCTGAGGAACGAGCAGGTCCACGTCCGCCTGATTATCGCTATCCCTCTTATTATTATGGTGCTGGTGATAGGCTACGGGATTATCTATCTCGGCGTTTTTCACACGCTCTTAACCACCTCCAGTGAATCGACCGGACAGGTAGAGCATCTGTTTCAGGCGCTCACGTCCCTGAAGCGACAGCTCATCGGCAGCGTCCTGGTATCGTTTGTGGTCGGCATTTTTCTGGCATACGCGATTGTCCTGCCGCTTCAGAAAATTACGATAGGGGCCAGGACGGTTTCTTCCGGGGACCTCACCAAGACGCTCAATATCAACCAGGACGATGAGATAGGGGCCCTGGGCAGGGCCTTTAACGAGATGCTCCTTTCGCTAAACCGGTATTTTCTAAACAGCATCACCGGGGCGGCCCTGACCCTGAATAAGGCCCACCAGGTTATCGGCTTCAATGAGACCGCCGAACTGGCACTGGGGAGGAGTGGGGCAGGGGTAGTAGGCAGACATGTCTCCACGCTGTTTCCCCGCGGTCTTAACGAGAAATTTTATGCCCTCCTTGATGAGGCTATGGGCGAGGGGCGCACACACTCTCAGACAGAACTCACCCTGGCCATGAATAAGTACCGCTCGATCCCGGTCTCTCTGACTACCTCCCTCCTTAAGAAGGAAGACGACAGCATCCTGGGGCTTATCGTGAATTTCCAGGATATCGATAAGATCAAAAATGAAAACAGACAGGCGCAGATTATGTCAAAGCTTACCAGTCTGGGTACCCTGGCCGCCGGTCTGGCGCATGAGATCAAAAATCCCCTTGCCTCGATCAAGGGCCTCGCCGAACTGATCAGAGAGGAGGTCGACCCGGCCGACCACAAACGCAAGTACGCGGATACCATTATTAAGGAGATGGATAAGTTGAATAAGGCGGTTGAGACGATACTGGATTTTGCCCAGCAGAAGCCCCTGGAGAAACACGTGAAGCTCATCAACGTCAACGAGCTCCTCGATGAAACGATAGAACTGCTGTTGCACGGCATTAAGGGTGACGGGATCAGGATCATAAAGGAGTATGCCGGGAGGCCCGTTCAGCTGCTCGGCGATACGTACCGGCTCCAGCAGGCCTTTTTGAATATGGCGCTGAACGCCGTTGAGTCAATGCCCGAAGGAGGCACCTTTACCGTCTCCACCGGCATGACACACGAAGGGGGAAGGCCGATGGCACGGATTACCCTGACAGACACCGGCAAGGGGATAGCCCCTGAGATTATCGACAGGATATTCGACCCCTTTTTCACTACCGATCCGGCAGGGACCGGACTGGGGCTTTCCATCGCACATCAGGCGATTATATCCCATGAAGGACACATAGAGGTGGCGAGTAGGCCTGAAGAGGGATCTGCATTTTCCGTCTATCTGCCTGCGAAGGAGGATGCATGAGTGCCGAGGGGCATAAGGTATTAGTGGTGGACGACGAGGACGGCATGAGGCTTTTCTTGAAAGAGGTGCTTCTGAAAGAGGGGTACAGGGTAACGGAGGCGTCAGGGGGCCGTGAGGCGGTGCAATATGTGAAAGACGTCTCTGACTTTAAGGTGGTTGTCATTGATGTGCGGATGCCTGACTTAAACGGGATCGACGCCCTTATGCAGATAAAAGGAATCGACGAGAGGATTGTCCCGATTATCCTGACCGCCTACGGCGAGGAGAAAATGGATATCGATATCTTAAAGAACGGAAAAGGCACCTTTCTGACAAAGCCGGTCGATATAGATACCGTACGCGCCGCGGTCAGGCAGTCTATTCAGCAATACGAGGAAGGATTGGCAAAGGCGGGCATGCCGCCAGACAGGGTCATGACCTATTCATTCCGGGATATCATCGGAGAGAGCCAGAAGATGCTCGAGGTGCGGCAATTGATCAGGGACATAGCGGAGACCGACGTGACCGTCCTTATTTTCGGAGAGAGCGGTACCGGCAAGGAGCTGGTGGCGCGGGCAATACATGCGAGCAGCACCCGCAAGGATGCCTCTTTTGTAGGGCTTAACTGTTCGGCAATCCCCGAGACGCTCCTGGAGAGCGAACTCTTCGGGCACGAGAAGGGGGCGTTTACCGGTGCCGATAAGGAGAAGCCGGGAAAATTTGAGGTGGCCGAGGGCGGGACCTTATTTCTCGATGAGGTCGCCGATATGAATCTTCTGACCCAGGCAAAGGTGCTGCGCGTGCTGCAGGAGAGGGAGTTTGAACGTGTCGGCGGCTCCGTCTCGATCAAGATCGACGTCAGGGTTATCGCGGCAACCAACAAGAATCTTGAGGAAGAGGTCAGCGCAAAGCGCTTCAGGGAGGACCTGTACTACCGCCTGAACGTTGTCCCGGTCTATCTGCCTCCGCTGCGCGAACGGAAAGAGGACATCCCCCTCTTAATCAACCATTTTATCGAGAAGTTCGGCGAGAAACTCGCAAAACCGGCTACTCATATTTCCGTCGAGGCAATCGAGTGCCTGATGAATTATCCCTGGCCCGGCAATATCCGGGAGCTGGAAAATGTTATTCAGCGTTCACTGGTGCTCTCAAAGGACAACACGATCGCCTTTATGCACCTGCCGGATAAATTGAAACAGAGCTGCTGCACGACGGAACCGGAGGAAGGCGAGGGCGAACATGTTATTATCCCGCTGAGCGAACTGACGGATAATATTATCGGTGAGATGGAAAAAAAGATGATCCTCCGCGCCCTTGAGAAGGCAGGAGGCAACAGACAGAAGGCCGCTGAGATATTAAAGGTAAGCAGGATGACACTCTATAACAAGCTTAAAAAGTATGATATCTCTGAGTAGGGCCGGTTGTAAAAAAACCTTTACATCTGTAAATCTTGCTTTACGCTATTAGAAAAAGAGCTAAGAGTTCGCTGCAAAAGGTGAGAAAAGACAATTCGCCCAAAAAAAAAATAATAATTTGTAACTTCTTATTTTATAAGTTTTTGTATCTCATTTCAACTCATATCTTTTCTCAATACCCACATTGGTATAAAACTTGCTTAAATTACGGTTGAGGCTAGGAGGAAGGGTTTCAAGGGAATATAACAGACAAAATAAGGTATGAAAGGGGGTGAACACAATGAATAAAGGTTTTACGCTTATCGAACTCGTTATGGTCATTGTGATTTTAGGTATTCTGGCCGCAATCGCTATCCCGAAATTTGTCAACCTCCAGGACAGCGCGCGTCAGGCAGCAGCGGACGGCTCGATCGGTGCCATTAGGACAGCAGTGAGCGCATATTATGCCGAACAGGCAACCAGCGGAGCGGCAACATTTCCTTCAGACATTACGGGAGCTTTGTTTGCTGATGGCGTTACACCGACATTCTCGTCACCGTATGGCTACTCCTATGATTCATCCAATGGCGTGGTCACGAGAACGTCCAGTTAATGCGGGTGATTAGTGCCTTGCGTTCTTTGGCTTAAAAAGGGGGAATCGAAAGATTCCCCCTTTTTGATAAAGAACGACCCCTCCTTTTAACCTCATAAGAGCTTCTCACAGACCTTCTGTATGCCTACAGCATGATACTTACTACCGCTAAGGATGGGCATGCCACACACTACGTCTCTTTGGCACAGGATAGAAAAGGCGATCATACGGGGCCTGGTTAGCCTGATAGCCCGGTTTTATCTGAGAAGGCCCGATCAAACAGAAATCATCGCCATCAAGATACCTACCTTTAAAGTCGCCTTTTACGCGTTCATGAACGAACTTTCCTATCTCCTCGGCCGTCCGGCCGGCTACCGGTTATATACCCTGAATCTTGAGGTGACCAATGCCTGCAACCTGTCTTGTGAGATGTGCCCTGTCAATCACGGGATGATGCGGGCGAAGGGGCTGATGGATTTTAATCTCTTTACAAAAATTATAGACGAGACCCCGCTTTTGGAGTTTGTCCTTGTTTTTCAGTGGGGCGAGCCGCTGCTTCACCCGCGGTTATTTGAGATGATCGATTACGCCTACATGCGGGGTATCAGGACCATGATTACCTCAAACGGGGCGCTTCTCACCGATGAGATGATCGGCCGGATCCTCGGCTCCCGTCTTGAACGGATTACCTTTTCGGTGGACGGGACCTCAGAGACGCATACCCAGATACGGGGATTTCCGTACGAGACGCTCAAGAAAAGCATCCTGTCATTGAAGGCCGAACGGGACCGCCGCGAGAGCACCCTCAAGATCGACACCTCCATGGTGGTCTGGGATAAGACCGAGCCGCACGTGGAGGCCTATCTCGCCGAATGGACCCCGATTGCCGACAGGGTGCAGCTGGTCCCCCGTCTGGCTGAAATCGCACGGCGCAATAGATGCCGCGAGCTGTGGAGGGGACAGCTGGTGGTATTCTGGGACGGGCGGGTGAGCGCCTGCTGCGTTGATTACGACGGGCAGTTAATTCTCGGGGACGCAAACCACGAAAGGATCCAGGACATATGGAACGGGCCGAAGATGCGTGCCCTCAGGAGGGCGCACGTTAAGAGACGGTTCGGCGCAATATGCAGGGGGTGCGGCGAGTACCGGACCGAGAAGGTAAGCCCGCGTTTCAGCTGATAGAGAACAATGACATTAAATTCGCGCCTTATCCGTTTTATCGATAGAAACATAGGTCTTTTGAGCTGCGGAGCGGTCTATCTGTGTTCTCCGTATCTGTGGAGAAGGCGGGAGGCGGCCGGATATCTCGCAGAGAACCCACCGAAAAAGATTCTCCTTATCAAATTTCCCGGCATAGGCAATCTCGTCATGATGCTTCCCGCCATCAAGGCGATCCGTGAACGCTTCCCCTCTGCCACGCTGACGCTTCTCACCCTCAAGAGAAACGCCAATCTGGTTTGCGCCAATCCCTATCTTGATAACGTGTTCTATCTCGACGTTGATGACGCCTTCCGGTTCACGCTTACCATCGCCAGGACTATCGCTCGTCTGGCCCGGGAGCGCTTTGATGTGGTGTGCGATTTTGAGCAGTTTGCCAAGGCCTCCACTTTTTTTGTTTCGTTGAGCGGCGCGCCGGTGAGGGTGGGCTTTGATACAGAGGGGCAAAACCGCGGATTTATCTATTCGGAAAAGGTGCCCTATAACAATAACCAGCATATGGTGGAGACCTTTGCCGATATAGCCAGGGCCCTGGGGATAGACGCCGTTGAGACGGGTCCACAGCCGCTGGCACTGAGCGAGAAGGACCTGTGGGCGCTGGACGATTTGCTCAGGCGCCACAGGATCAGGGAGGGTGATTATCTGGTAGGCATACACCCCGGCAGCGGGGAGAACTTTCCCGAGCGGAGGTGGCCTCTGGAACACTTTGCGCGGCTCGCCGATGCCTTAATAGAGCACTATAATGTCACGGTCTTTATCAGCGGTTCCCTGGATGAGCGGCCTCTGGCAGATCAGATGCTAGAGATGATGAGACACAAGGCGATCAATATCTGCGGGACCTACACGCTCCGCGAACTGGCGGCGATCATGACCCGGTGCAACCTTTTCTTTTCCAACGACACGGCCCCGGTTCATATCGGTTCTGCCATGGGGACGAGGATCGTCGGTTTCTACGGCCCGAACACGCCCTTACTCTACGGCCCGCGCGGAGAGGGCCATGCCGTGTTTTACAATCCGCTTTCATGCAGCCCGTGTATTACCAATTATAACCAAAAGGCAAGCAGCTGCAGATATCCTGTTTGCATCCGGAGCATTTCGGTCGAGGAGGTACTTGAGGTAGTGAGCGGCCTCTATTTTGCCGGCTCCTCCCCCGGCGCCTATACGGCAAAAGAAAAGAGAGAAGATGCTGCTCATGCCCGGCAGGAGTGTCCCCTGTGTCGTTCAACCAGGACCAGGACGCTCTACCGCCTTCCGCGGGCAAAGTATCCCGGTTTTTTCGGGCCTATTATTGCCTGCAGCTCGTGCCGTCTTGTATTCCGTCAACTTCACATAACACAAGAGGATGAACTCGCGACATTCTATGACGACAGCTATTTTAAAGACGGGTATCTCAGGGAGTATGACGCGCACTATGAGGAGAGGCTCGACAGGGAGGAGCTGGCGCTTTACCGCTCGGCCGTCAGGCACATAGCGCCTTTCCGGACCAGGGGCAGGATACTGGATGTGGGGTGTGCGACAGGGGTGCTCCTGGACATAGCAAAGAAGGCAGGGTGGCCACAGGCCTACGGCATCGATATCTCCCCGTACGCGGCGCAGTACGCCCATCGGCAGTTTGGCGTAGAGATGCATGTCGGCACGGTGCATGACAGCCCCTTTGAAAAGGGGGGATTTGACGCGGTGACCCTGTGGGATACGATTGAGCATCTGGAGGACCCGTTCGCGGACGCGCGTGCGATCAACCGTCTTTTAAGAAAAGGCGGCGCATTTGTTATCATGACGCAGAATCACAGAAGCCTCCTGCCGCGGGCAGCGCATTTTTTGTATCTCATTTCTTTCGGTGTTATTACCTGGCCGTTATATGCCCTCTACGACAACTGCCACACCTTTTTCTTCAGCGTTACGACCCTGCGTCTTCTCCTGGCAAAGGCCGGTTTTGAGGTCCAGTGTATCGAAAAACGGGGCGGCAATGTGGATAAACGCGAGGAGCGGCACTACCCGGTCAACCGCTTGGTGAAGGCGGGGGTGAAGGTGCTGAATATATTCGACCGTCTGTCCGGCAACGGCTACCGTCTGCTCCTCTACGCAAAGAAGGTGAGGGATCTGGAATGACGCGGACATGCGCCTTAGCAGCGAAGATACTCGCGACAAACGTGAAGCGGCTTTCGTTTCCGTACAAGCTGACGCTGATCGTGACATACAACTGCAACCTGCGCTGCAGGATGTGCAATATCTGGCAGCGACCCGTCAGCAATGAGTTTACCCTGGATGAGTACGAGCGGTTCTTTTCCCGTTCCCATGACTTTAACTGGGTGAATATGAGCGGAGGAGAGATATTTCTGCGACGCGATCTCCTGGATATCGTCAAGATTATCACCTCCCGCTGCAGGGACCTGTATCTCCTCGATTTCCCCACGGCAGGCCTTATGACCGGGAAGGTCATCGAGACCGTCGGTGCGATACTGAGGCTGAATATAAAAAAGGTGCTGGTGACCGTTAGCATGGACGGCCCCCCCCGGCTTCACGACGAGATCAGGGGGGTGCCCGGCGCCTGGGAGAAGGCAACCGATACCTTCCTCGAGCTCAGGAAGATGTCTTCAAAAAAGTTCGGTGTCTACTTCGGGGTTACGATTTCAGGCTTTAATCAGGATGCTTTGTTTGATACCGTTGCCGCACTGACTCAGAAAATCCCCGGCCTGACGTACCGCGATATACACGTCAATATCGCCCACCTCTCGAGCCATTATTACGGCAATGACGCGCGCATCGCGGCAGAACACCGGAAGGTCATAGACGTCATCAACGCCTTCCGCAGGGCAAAGGGGCGCCCGTGGTTACATCCGGTGCTCGCCCTGGAGGATTACTACCTGAAAAAGGCGCCGCAGTATATACGGACGGGAAAGAGACCGCTGTGCTGTCAGGCACTGGAAAGTTCTGTTTTTATCGATCCGCACGGGGACGTCTTTCCCTGCAGCATCTATGACCGGAAGCTCGCCTCACTCAGGGACGTTGATTATGACCTTGCGGCAATCTGGAATAGCGAGAACGCGCGCCGTCTGCGCGCCGAGATCGTCCAGGGCGCCTGTCCGCATTGCTGGACCCCCTGTGAGGCATATCAGTCGATCTTCGCGCATCTTTTTCCGTATCGAGCGATGACGGGCACATAAAGCATCAGTAATGAAATCTTGCTATTTTTTGGTAAGAATAGAATGGTATCTTTTTTGGTATTCGAAATTAAGTGATTCATTAGCCCGGTCAGGATACCCCGCCTTTCAAGGCGGGGAGGAATGGCCGCCCAGAGCGAAGCCAGGAGGGGAGACTGGC
>JAFGGP010000047.1 GCA_016930485.1 Candidatus Omnitrophota bacterium
GAAGCAAAACGACGGGGGCTCATTTCGCCTCGGCCAAAACGCTCGGAAAATCTCGTTCGGTCTTTTCCTTCGCTGGCTCGAGGCATAAATTCGGCCTGATAACTTATGTTCGCTTGTGCTCCGTAAGTTATGGCCTCATTTAAAGGAGGTTTTATATGAAAAAGGGAACGATTATCCTGCTTATTCTGGTTATCCTGATCGCAGGGTTGGCGGTGGGGAAGGATGTTATCGCCAAGACCGCGATAGAGAAGGGCGCCCGGATAGTCACCGGTCTGGAGCTCACGATGAAGAGTTTTAACATGGGCATCCTGAAGACCTCGGTGGGCATCAAGGAACTCAAGCTGTTTAACCCGCTTGGATTTGAGGACCGGGTGATGCTGGATATGCCGGAGATCTACGTTGATTATGATCTTCCCGCCCTGTTTGCGAAGAAAATACATCTCCGTGAGATGCGCATCGACCTGAAGGAGTTTGTTATCGTAAAGAACAAAGACGGCGAATCGAACCTTGATAAACTGAAGGCCATCCAGCAACCGAAGGAAGGCGAGGCCAAAGAGGAGAAGGGAAAAGGCGCGGCGCCCGAGATGCGGATCGACAATTTGCATCTTAAGATCGGTAAGGTTGTTATGAAGGATTACTCGGGAAAAAGCCCGTCGGTCCGGGAGATACAGATTAATCTGGATGAAACCTTTAAGAATATCGACAGCCCCAACGAGCTCGTGAGTCTGATTGTATTTAAGGCCCTGATCAATACCCCGTTTGCCGCCCTTGCCAATGTCAATATGGGGGCGCTGGGTGATTCTGTCTCAGGGGCGCTGTCTGGCGCGGGAGAAGTCGCGGGGGCAGCGGTGGATACGGCAGGAAAGACCCTGAAGGCCGGGACCGAAGGTGCCGGAAAGGCGGTTGAAGGTGCCGGGAAGGCGGTCGGGGAAGTCGGCGATGCCATAAAGAAAATCAAGCTGCCGTTTGGCGGCGATAAGTAAATGAGCCCCCGCTGATTCGTTTTGAGCAGTGAAACGAATCAAAACGGGGGGGCGAATTTTATCCCGAGCTTGTCGAGGGATCTAGATTCCTGCTTTCGCGGGAATGACATTTTGGAAATTGTGCAGACAGAGAGCGAAAGCGCTCATAAATCTGTGATTGAATTTTATCCCGAGCGCCTGTGGTGAGCGAAGCCGAACCATGGCGAGGGATCTCAACGGCCTTACAAATAAATAAAAAACGCATGATGGAGGATTACTAAATGGTACGCAAGTATTTCATCATTATAATAATGGCCGTCCTTTTTCAGATAGCGTGCGTCTTACCAGGCAGCGCCGACGAGGTACTGCTTAAAAACGGCGACAGAATCACCGGCTCTATTTCTGTTGAGAACGATGAGATTGTTATGGTCGAGACCGAGGCGATGGGTGTCATATCAGTACAGAAGGCGCACGTGGCCCGCATTGCCCGCGAGGGAGAACCCGCAATCGCGGCAGCCCCGCTCGAGGAGCCGAAGGAGAAGAAAGAATCGCCTTGGAAACGGGAGATCACCCTTGGCTACACAGAGAACCGCGGCAACACAGAAAACAACGAACTCTCCGGTTCGGTGACCGCGGATAGAAAGACCGATGAGGACGAGATTAATCTGAAGGGAAGCGCCTATTACTCCTCCGCCAACAAAACAATGGATTCCCAGAAGTGGGCAGGCCTGGGTCGGTACGCGAGAAGCCTTGCGGAGAGTAAGTGGTTTTACTTCGGCAAACTGGAGGCGGATCACGACCGGTTTGCAAATATCGATTACCGCCTGATACCCTCTGCCGGTATGGGCTACTGGTTTAAGGATACCGATGACCTGAGGCTGATGGCAGAAGGGTCGCTCGGTTTGGAGCACACCGAGTACCGCGATGACACCGAGAAAAGCGATGAATGTATCGGGGTCCTGAGGGGATTGCTCGAGAAGAAACTCTTTGGCAAGGCGACGTTTTCCCAGGATGTCTCACTCTACCCCTCATTCGGTGATTTCGGCGAATACCGGCTCCATTCAGAGACCGCGCTGACCAATCCGATCAGCGACAGTCTTTCCCTGCGCGTAAGCCTCATCGATGACTATAACTCGGATGCCCCGGCGGGAAAGAAGAAGAACGATTTACAGATTGTCTCTTCCCTGGTGTATGCGTTTTAATAGGTTAGGCGAAGCCGAGATCCTTCGACTTCGCTCAGGGTTGACCCCAGTACCAATTTTACCGAACCGGGCTCTAGAAAATAGAGTTATGTAGCAAATTTTCTTACGTTCTGGGTCGACGTAGTGTGTAAAATGGCACGGGGTTTAATTCGGCCGAATCGCTTACGTTCGTTATTACTCCGTAAGCGATGGCCTCATTAAAGGAGGTGTTATATGGAAGAAACGATGGATAAGCTGTATATGTATTTGATGACGTACGGTCTTAACCTGCTCGCCGCCATTATAATCCTGGTGGTCGGGCGATGGCTCGCGCGCTTCGTATCAAGGGTGATCGAGAAGGTCATGACTAAGGCAAATATAGATAAGACGCTGGCATCCTTTGTGCAGCATCTGTCCTATTTTGCCCTGCTGGCTTTTGTCGTTATCGCGGCACTCAACAAACTGGGCGTTGAGACCACATCGTTTGTGGCGATTATCGGCGCCGCCGGTCTGGCCGTTGGTTTCGCGCTGCAGGGCTCCCTGTCGAACTTTGCCGCCGGGGTTATGATCATTCTTTTTAAGCCGTTTAAGGCGGGCGATTTTATCGAGGCAGGCGGGGCCATGGGTACGATCCAGGAAATTCAGATATTCAATACCATACTGAACGCCCCGGACAACAGACGCATTATCGTGCCCAATTCAAAGATTACCGGAGATAATGTGACCAACTTCACCGGGATCGTCAACAGGCGCATCGACCTTACCTTCGGTATTTCCTATAGCGATGATATCAGGAAGGCAAAGGAGGCCCTTGAGAAGGTAGTCGGTGCCGATTCCCGTGTGCTGAAAGAGCCGGCGCCGGTCATCGCGGTTTCAGAACTCGGCGAAAGCAGCGTAAATCTGGTATGCCGGCCGTGGGTAAAGCCGACCGATTACTGGGGAGTTTATTTTGATACCCTTGAAAAAGGAAAAATCGCGCTGGAGGCGGCGGGAATCACCATTCCGTTTCCCCAGAGAGACGTGCATATGTATCAGGAAAAGGCAGAACTCAGAGAGGGGGTAGGGGTATGAAGAATGTGCTTTCGGTAGTGCTCGTACTGGTGATGTCGCTGGGTATGGTGGCGGCAGGGTATGGCCAGGAGGAGGTCCAGACTGCCTCAATCCAGGAGTTTATCGATGTCGCCGCAACCCTGGCAACGACTCAGGAGAAGATCGACTATCTCCTCGAACAGGGCCAGGCGCTCTACAACTCACAGGAGTTTCAGCAGGCAGTGAATATTGCCCAGTATGTGCTGCAGTATCTTGACAAGGATTCACAGGCAGCCAAGGATTTATTGGAGATGGCGCAGGAGGAGCTGAGCGCGAAGGCCGGGGAGACGGCCGGCGGCCTGATGAAAAGCCTGGGGTCCCTCGGTCAGTAATGACTCATCACCTCCGGCAGGCTCTTGCCGGCGGACGGATTTCAGGTTTACCCCATGAGAGAAGACACCAACGATTCTCTCGCGGGGGTTCATTCCACATACAAGTTATGTTGTGCCGTGCGGTTTCCATGAGTTGTGTCGTCATTAAAAGGGGAGGTGTACTATGCAAGGGTTAATTGGGTTAGTTATCCTGGTACTCGACATCATCGCTATCGTTGATGCGGTCAAGAGCTCGATGGATACCGGCAAGAAGGTGCTCTGGATCGCCGTTATTCTGCTTGTACCGATTATTGGTTTGATTCTCTACTTTCTGGTGGGTAAAAAGAAAAAGTAATGCGGCAGGAAAAGACACACATATGCGGGATACCCGGCGGTATCCCGCATAGAGGTGCTTATTAGGGGAGAGCACGCTTTCCCAAAAGTTTTTACTATACGCTAAACGCTCATCGCTACACGCTAAAGGAAAGAATTCATATGATATCAAAAATTATCCGCTTTCTGAGAGACGACATCTGGAGAATACAGTTGAAAAAACTGTCGCGCAAGAGATCATTCGCGATAAAGCAACTCAGGGTCATTGTTCTTTCTTTACGCGGATTCGATGAGAATCAGTGTCAGCTACGGGCCTCGGCCCTGACGTTTTATTCCTTACTTTCGGTTGTCCCGGTAGTGGCCATGGCCTTTGGAATTGCCAAGGGTTTTGGTTTTGAAAAGCTCCTCCAAAAGCAGCTTATGACGCGGTTTCCGGGGCAGGAGGCTGTACTGGCACAGATTATCGCGTTTGCCAATGCGCTGCTCGAAAATACCAAAGGCGGAATGGTTGCCGGAGTCGGCGTTGCCGTTTTGTTTTGGACAGTGATCAAGGTGCTGGGCAATATCGAAAAGTCATTCAATGAAATATGGGGGATCAAAGAGCAACGGGCATTTGGCCGTAAATTCAGCGATTACCTTTCTCTTATGCTCATCTGCCCCATTCTTATCATTATGTCAAGCAGCATCACGGTGTTTATCACGACCCAGGTGACCCTGCTTACCAGAACAATCGCGTTTTTAGGGGCATTTAGTCCGGTTATATTCTTCATGATGAAATTGTTGCCGTACTGCGTGCTCTGGGTCCTGTTTACCTTTGTCTATATCTTTATGCCGAACACCAAGGTTAACTTTACCTCAGGGTTACTGGCAGGTATAGTAGCAGGGACGATTTATCAGGCGGCGCAGTGGGTGTATATTACCTTTCAGGTGGGCGTTGCCAAGTACAACGCTATCTACGGCAGCTTCGCGGCACTGCCGCTCTTCCTGGTATGGCTTCAGGTGAGCTGGCTGATTGTCCTTTTGGGTGCGGAGATCTCTTTCGCCCATCAAAATGTGGATATGTATGAACTAGAGCCGGACTGTCTCAGGGTTAGTTTTTCGTTTAAAAAACTGCTTTCCCTCAATATAGCCCATCTGTTAGTAAGGAGCTTTTCACACGGAGACAAACCGCTTACCGCCACCCACATTTCTCATGCGCTGGAGATACCTATTCGTCTGGTGCGTCAGATACTCTATGAGCTGACCACGAGCGGGGTGGTTTCGGAGGTGCAGACAGAGCAGTATAAAAAAGTAGCCTTTCAGCCTGCCCGAGATATAGAACTATTTACTATTAAATACGTTATGGATTCCCTGGAAGAGCGGGGAACCCATGATATACCGGTTGCCCGGACCCGGGAATTGGGCATGCTTGAGGAATCGCTGCAGACATTCGCCGCTCTTATCGAACGCTCGCCCGCCAATAAACTGCTTAAGGATATATAATTTACGTTTGACCTTACAGGCCGGGTCTCTTATAATATGGTACTAATGACAATATAGGAGATAAAGACTGTATATTATGTATATATACTTAGGCATACGTGGGGGGAGACAAAGGAGGGTGTTATGAGCAGAGGGTTTACCCTGATAGAGTTGGTCATGGTCATAGTTATTCTGGGCATTATGGCCGCCATCGCCATCCCTAAATTTACCAGTCTTCAGGATAGCGCACGGCAGGCAGCGGCCGATGGCTCTATCGGCGCGATTCGATCGGCAATAAGCATGTATTACGGCGAACAGGCAACAAGCGGCACCGGGACATTTCCGTCTGCCATCACGACGGGGCTCTTTGCGGACGGCCAGATCCCCAGTTTTTCCTCGCCGTATTCGTACAGCTATGATTCATCCAATGGTGTGGTAACAAGAATTACGGTAGGTGGCTAACATACTATAAATTCGTTACCGATGAAGGAGGAAGGTTATGCCATATGATGCCAGTTTAGATGAACGCCTTTTTTCAAAGACCTGGGAGAGTGCAACCGACCGGTTAACGGTGAGTGTTTATTCCTACAATAAAGGCGCGAAGAAACTTCAGATCAGCAGGGAAAATCAGGATGCGGGCGGTGAATATCGCTACGCAAAGCTCGGGCGTTTAACCAGGGAGGAAGCGGAGGCAATCCTGCCCCTTATCCAGGAAGCGCTCGGGGCGATGAAATAGCCATATGCATTACTGGAGTAAACAGGGATTGTTCTGTGATAGTATTGAAAAGCCGGCCTCGGGGGCCGGCTTTTTATATATAACCTGAACCGGTAGTATAGTTGTCCGCTGCACGGTATCTCTTGCCGGCGAAGATATTTTTTCATTATGACTAAGGAGGCTGTCTATGAACTGTCCCGCCTGTAACGACATTAAATTGCAGGAGGTGATGACCAGACAGGGGGCGTTGGTCGATTACTGTGAGCACTGCGGAGGGATATGGCTTGATAAGGGAGAGATATATTACTTTACCGATACCCCCACCTATCTCAGACAGCATATCGAAAGGGCCCTTGTTACTGCACAACCCTCCCGGCGCCGGGATCCCTCTGCCGGAACAGAGATGGTGGAGCTTTCTCTTTTTAAGGGGGCCCTTACCATAGACTATTCGCCGCAGACAGGGGGTATCTGGCTTGATAAGGGGGAGGTCGATGCCCTGCCGGGATCGAAAGGGGTATCGTTGAAACTCCGGCTTGATAAACGACTGCTTGCTACCGGCGCACCCCCCCGGGTGACAAACCCTGTCAAACTGCCCGATCTCCATGTTGCCTCAGGCATTACCCTGAGCGCCCTCTACTTTATGCTGGGGCTTGTGCTGATCGTCTGCGTCCAGTTCGACCTTATCTCTCCTAGTATAGCATTACTGTTAGGTGTGCTGATCGCCGGACTTCAGTTTGCGCTGGGCCCGCTGATTATGGATGTGAGTCTCAGGTGGTTCTACCGTGTACGCTGGGCTACCGAACGGGAGTTGCCGGGCCACCTCTCTTCCTTTATTCGCCGGACAGCGGCAAAGCATGCCATGACATTCCCGCGGGTGGGCCTCATCCCCGACGGCTCGCCGAACGCCTTTACCTACGGACATACACCCAATAACGCCCGTATTGTTGTTACCCAGGGTCTTATGGATCTTTTGGAAGACAGAGAAACGGAGGCGGTGGTTGCGCACGAACTGGGGCATGCGCTCCACTGGGACATGCTTATTATGACCATAGCGAATCTGGTACCTCTTATTCTCTACTATCTCTACCGCACCATGCTTGATACGCGCTCCAGGGGCCGCAACGGGAAAGGACGGGCTGCCCAGTTAATTGTCGGAATCGGCGCGTTTATTCTCTATGTTATCTCACACTACCTGGTGCTCTGGTTTTCGCGGATCAGGGAGTTTTTTGCCGACAGGTTCGCGGGGGAGGAGATGGGGGATCCGAACAGCCTGGCGAGCGCCCTGGTCAAGATCGGATACGGGCTTGCCGGGAGGGATCGGGAAGACACCGGCCGCCCGTCGCGGAAAGGGGGCGTCGAGGCGATCGGCGCACTCGGCATCTTTGATCCGGGTGCCGCCCGGGCCTTTGCCGTAGCCTCATATGCCCGCGCCGGTTCCATGGGGGGCGATATTGATAAAGAGCGCCTTAAAGGGGCGATGCGATGGGACATGTGGAATCCCTGGGCGTTGTACTACCAGCTTCATTCGACGCATCCCTTGATCGCGCGGCGTCTCCTGGCATTAAGCAAACAGGCGGAGGCAATGGGCAGAGAACCCTATATTATTTTTGACGAACGCAGACCGGAGTCGTTCTGGGATGAATTTTTTATCGACCTCGCTGTCAAGTATGCCGGGTTCTTGCTTGTTTTTGGCGCGGGTATAGTATTCGCGGTTACCAGAAATCCGGCATTTCTCTTTGGCGGCATATCGTTTTTGGGAACCGCCTATTTTTTCAAGACACTTTTTTCATATCCGGCAGCAGAATATTCTGAGATGTGCGTTGCCTCACTCTTAAGAAAGGTCAAGGTATCGGGTGTACGGGGGGTTCCCTGCACCCTGAAGGGCAGGATAATAGGCAGGGGGGTGCCGGGGTTGATCTGGAGCGAGGACTTTGTGCTGCAGGATCAAACAGGGATTATCTTTCTTGACTATCAGCAGCCTTTGGGTCTATGGAATTTCATGTTCGGTCTGTTGAGGAGCCAGGCATTTATCGGAAAAGAGGCTACCCTGACCGGGTGGTATCGCCGCGCCCCGGTTCCGTATATCGAGGTGCGAACCCTATCCACAGACTTCGGTGATACCAGGTGCTATACGTATTACGCCAAAATAATTTTTTCCGTTATACTGGTTATCCTGGGACTGTTTTGTTTAATAGCGTTATAGCAAACGGAAGGGCAGAGAGATAGTGCAGCGACCCATTCAGTGCCCTCACTGCGGAAATGACATTACCGATGAAGATGCACTCTTGTGCCTCTTCTGCGGCGAAAGCCTGAAACGGGAAATAGGGGTGCTGGGAAAGCTGCGCGCGAACGGCATTATTATTGTCTTTTTAGTGCTGCTTGCTTTTGCATTGCTGGCGGTTTTTCTATAGAAACATAATTTGAGACCATTGCAAAACCCTGCTAAAGACGTCATTGCGAGCCTGAATGGCGAAGCAATCTTTCTCTTTGAGATTACTTCGGCCGCTTTGCTTCCTCCCTAATGACAGCACGAGATACTTTTTCAACAGTCTCAAGTTGCGAGTTTGCCAGTTTGCGTGTTCGCGAGTTAAAAATGGTTAGCGAGTTCGCGAGTTCTTCTTTAGCGTGTAGCGATTAGCGGCCAGCGTATAGAAAAAGAAAAAAATCTAACCGCTAAACGCTATCCGCTAGACGCTATAATGAACTCGAGTAACCCGTGCAACTCGAAGAACCAACGAACTATTTTTGAACCCGCGAACCCGAAGAACTAATTTTCATTACCAAAACATGCAATCACCGAAAAAAATCCTCAGCATTATCATTGTTATCTGCGTTCTCTCTGGGATGCTTGCGTACCTGCAGGCATTGGCAGCGCCGCTTCTCTGGGACGATGAAATAACCGTTTCGCTAAATCAGTTTATCAGGGACTGGAAATTTTTTCCCAAGATCTGGAGCTCTCCGGCAAACAGGGGAGGCGGGGAACCGGGTAATTTTTACCGGCCGATTCAGGATATCTCCTTTATGGCCGACTATACACTCTGGCGGCTCAACCCGCTTGGCTATCACCTGACCAATCTCCTGATCCATCTGGCCAATATAGCACTTTTTGTGCTCTTCCTGTATTGCACTCTGAAGTGGTATGTAGACGAAGGCGTTCTCTATCCGGCGATTTTTTTTGCGGCCGCCGTCTTTTCCGTGCATCCTGCCATAGCCGAGCCGGTTATCTATGTCTCCGGACGCTCGGCCATACTCAGTACCACATTTTGGATCGCCACCTTTCTGTGCGTGGTGTATTTTTCACGGACGAAGGGCGCGCGAAAGGCGGGCTATCTGATCGGCGGCGTTCTTAGTTTTGCCCTCGGCATCCTCACCAAAGAAAGTGTCCTGACCTGCCCCCTTGTTTTAATAGCAGGGGTCTTTCTCGTCCGAAGACTTTTTCCCACAAAGACGGTCGTATGTTGGATTATGCTGTTATTCACGATGGTCGGGGTGCGTCTTGCGCTCCTGTGGCCCGTAGATCCCGACCACAGGACGCTTTCGCTCATAGCGGATGCCTCGTTTCCCCAGAGGCTGCTTACGGTCCCGGCCATCATCGCGGCCTATCCCGGCCTGCTTATCTTTCCTCAACGACTGCACGTAGAACACCACTTTGCGATGACCGGCCTCTTCGATTGGCGGCTGTGGGTCTCGGTCATCGCCCTCATTTTTATTATCGCCGGAATTATCGCCCTTGGACGACGGGACAAAATAGTGTATTTTTACGGCACCTTTTTTCTTATTACCCTTATGCCCGTTTTAAATATCTTTCCGATCGACGCCACCATCGCAGAGACCTGGGCGTATCTCCCGTCGATGGGACTTTTCCCGATAGCCGGCATCGCTCTCTCCAGATTTTTTGTCGCGTCTTCGCCGGCGCAAAAAAAGATTGTCACGGGTCTTTTTGTATTGTATATAGCCGCACTGGGTGTAAGGACGAACGTCAGGATTTATGACTGGCGCGATGATCTCAGGCTATACCTTCATGACAGCAAACTCTCTGCCAACAGTTTTGTCCTTGCCAACAATGTCGGCGTGGCGTATTTCAGGAGAGGGAATCTGCCAGAGGCGGAAAAGGCTTTTCAGCGGTCGGTCGAGATCAACAACCGGTATGCCGTCGCCCACAACAATCTGGGGGTGGTCAGGGAGCGGCAGGGCAACCTCCAGGGGGCACTGGACGAATACACAAAGGCCGCGTCACTTTCGGATTATTATCTTGCCTATCAGAACCTCGGGAGCCTGTACCGGCGCATGGGTTTTTTCGATCAGGCGATCGCCTCTTATCAGAAGGCCCTCAGCATATTCCCCGAGAACCCCCAGCTTACCTACGAACGTGCCATCTGCTATTACCAGAAACACCGGTGGCAAGAGGCGCGGCGGCTCCTGGAGCAGGTCCTCGACCGGGAACCGGGCCATGCAGCGGCCCTCCAGCTTCTTAACCGGATCAAGGAGGAGGCGGCGACCGGTGGGCAGTAAAAAACCTTGACAATATTATAATATCCTAATATACTAATGAAGTTATCTCATACATAGCTTCTATCTTGTCACGGTCATTCCCGGAGATTTCGATGGACACATCACAGAATATATCCCTGGAGGACGTTGCGGACATCCTGCGTTCTATCGCTCACCCCGACAGGCTGCAGATACTGATGCTTCTTTCAGAAAACAAAGAGCTGTCGGTCAGCGAGATACAGGATGCCATCGGCATAAAACAGTCCATTACCTCACAGCACCTCACCATTCTGAAAAACAGGGGCGTGCTGGTCTCGCGACGCAGCGGCAACGCGACGCTCTATTCACTAACGGATAAAAAAGTATTACAGGTTATCGCGTGCATCTCCGGATGCAGGAGGACGTAGGAGGTTATATGGCGGAGCGAATTACCAGATTTGCGGTTAATCATCCCGTTGCGATTATGGTCGCATGCGGTCTTATGGTAATCGGTGCGCTTTTTCAGTTTCCGAAGATAGACATCGACACCGATCCTGAGAATATGCTTTCATCGAATGAATCTGTCAGGGTCTTTCACCACGAGGTAAAAAAAGAGTTTTCTCTTCATGACTTCATTATTGTCGGCGTGATCAATGAAAAGCACCGGCAGGGCGTTTTTAATCCGGATACGCTGTCAAAAATCTATGCCATCACCAAAAAGGCAGAGACAATCGAAGGCGTGATTGCGCGGGATATTATTTCGCCTTCCACCAAGGATAACATTACCCAGGCGGGATTGGGCGCGGTCCGGTTCGAGTGGCTTATGAAAAAGCCCCCTGCCACACAGGGGGAGGCCGACAGAATCAAAATGGCACTTATGGAGAACCCCCTCTATTACGGTACCGTTGTCTCGGAGGATGGCAGGGCACTCTGTATGTATGTCCCCATCCAGAGCAAGGACATGAGCTACCGCATTTCCCGGGAGATTGCCGGGTACGCGGAGACATTATCGGGCGATGAGGAGTATCACATTACCGGGCTGCCCGTTGCCGAGGACACCTTCGGTTTTGAGATGTTCAAACAGATGGCCATCTCAGCGCCTCTGGCGGGCCTTATTATTTTTCTTCTCCTTCTTTTCTTTTTCCGCAAGGCCAACCTTATTCTTTCCCCGATGATCGTTGCAATGGTAACCGTTATCGGAACGATGGGCGCCCTCATCGGAGGCGGATACACCGTTCATATTATGAGCTCGATGATCCCGATATTTTTGATGCCCATATCGGTCGTTGATTCGGTGCACATCCTGAGCGACTTTTTTGATTCTTATCAGAAGAAGGGAGACAGAAAAAAGACGATCATCTATGTCATGAACCATCTTTTTATGCCCATGCTTTACACCTCGCTTACTACCGCGGCCGGATTTTTTTCGCTCGCTTTTACACCGATACCGCCGGTACAGGTATTCGGCATTTTTGTCGGGCTCGGCGTGATGTTTGCATGGCTTCTTACGGTTCTTTTTATCCCCGCATACACGGTATTGCTGCCGGATAGGACACTGGCTGATTTCGGGGCCCGGCCGAAAGACAAAGACAGCAAAGAGATACATCACGGTTTGCTGGGCGATATGCTGGAACGCGCGGGCCGCTTTGCCACTACCCGCTATAAACCGGTTATCGCCGGTGCACTTATCATTGTTGTCATTTCGATATACGGCATCGGCCGCATCGAGGTCAACGACAACCCTGTCAGATGGTTTACTCCAAAACATCCTATCCGTGTGGCGGATACTATTCTGAACCGGCACTTCGGCGGGACCTATACCGCCTATCTTGTTCTGGAGGCGCAGGACGAGGACACCTTCAAGGAGCCGGAGGTATTGCGGTATGTGGAGCAACTGCAGCATTTTCTTCTCTCGACCAAGGCGGTCGGAAAAGCAACCTCACTTGCGGACGCCGTAAAAAAGATACATTACGAACTGATGGAGGGCGATAAGACCTATAATCGTATTCCGGATACGCGTCCCGCCGTTGCCCAGTGTCTGATTTCTTTTCAGAATTCCCATAAACCCGATGATCTGTGGCATCTGGTGACGCCGGATTATACGAAGGCCGTTATCTGGGTGCAGCTCAAGAGCGGCGACAACAAAGATATGAACTTTGTAACAACACAGGTTAAAAACTATTTCAGAGAACATGCGCCGCCTGTGCCGCTTACCTATAACTGGGCGGGCCTTACCTATATTAATGTGGTCTGGCAGGAAAAGATGGTGGCCGGCATGCTCCGCTCTCTTTTAGGCAGTTTTGCCATGGTATTTCTCATGATGGTATTCCTGTTCCGTTCACCCCTGTGGGGCCTTCTCTCAATGACCCCGCTTTCGCTGACCATCCTCTCTATCTACGGCCTGATCGGGATTGTGGGCAAGGATTATGATATGCCGGTTGCGGTGCTCTCTGCGCTGACGCTGGGCCTTTCGGTTGACTTCGCAATCCATTTTCTCGAACGGACCAGACAGATATATGCAAGCAGACACAGTTGGGAGGAGACGTCCCGGGAGATGTTTCAGGAGTCGGCACGGGCCATTACCAGGAACGCGGTCGTTATCGCCATCGGCTTTCTTCCGCTTCTGGCCGCGCCGCTCATTCCGTACAAAACCGTTGGCTTTTTCATGGCGGCCATCATGGCGGTTTCGGGCCTTGCGACACTTTTGCTACTGCCCAGCCTGATCAGCTGGCTTAAGGTTTCGCTTTTCGAAGAAAAACAATTCAGTATCTGTTCGTGTCCAAACTGCATTATCATTTCCCTGACGACCGCAGGTATTATCGCGTTTCTGCTGCATGGTCTGCATCTGGCGGACATGCGCACAACGACCTTTATTGCGATAGGGGTGGTGGTGCTATTGATAGCATGCTGTAACCGCATCTCAAAGACCGCGTTCTGCACCGTTGAGCGCAAAAAGGAGAAAACCCATGAATAACAGACACAATATACTTCTCTTTATTACGGTCTCTCTGTTTGTAGCGCTGGCCGGCGGTTCATCGGCAGGGGCAGACCAGACAACGGTGGATGAGATTGTTTCAAAGGCGAATCGCGCCGCTTTTTATCAGGGCGCCGACGGAAGGGCGCAGGTCAAGATGACGATCACCGATAATCAGGCGAGAGAGCGAATACGGGAGTTTGTTATTCTGCGTCTGAATGTCGAGGAAGGGGGCGCCCAGAAATATTACGTCTTTTTTGAGAAGCCCGATGATGTCGCAAACATGGTGTATATGGTATGGAAATACACAGACAAGGACGACGACCGGTGGCTTTATCTGCCCGCGCTCGATCTGGTACGCCGCGTAGCCTCGGGAGATAAGCGTGCGAGTTTTGTAGGCTCCCATTTTCTCTATGAGGATGTCTCAGGCAGGGGAATAGGTGAGGACGTGCATGAGCTTATCGAGGAGACCGACGAGTACTATAAACTGAAAAATACCCCCAAGGACCCCGATTCGGTGGAGTTTGCCTACTACGAGCTGTGGATTGACAAGAAGACATATATGCCCACACGGGCAGAATACCACGATGAGCAGGGCTCTCTCTATCGGGTGGTTGAGGCCCTGGAGATACAGGAGATCCAGGGCCTTCCCACGGTGATCAGATCAAAGGCGTCCGACCTGACGGGTGGGGGCTCTACGGTAACCGAATTCAGTAACGTTGAGTATAACATCGGTCTTACCGACGATATCTTCACCGAACGGTATCTCAGGAGGCCGCCCGTACGGTGGATTCGGAGATAGACAGCATGAAGCAGCGCATATGCGGCGCGGTTTTTCTATGTGCATTTTTTCTGTCGCTGTCGGCCCGGGCCTGGGCATTTCAGCTGTCCGACGATTTCCCCGAGATACACGGTTTCCTCGAGGGCGCAGGGGGCCTGAAATTCAAAGACGGCACCACCAAGCACGATGACTATAACCTGCTTGAGGCGCGGCTACAGCTCAGGGGCCGGTATTACCCCCGCGACTTTTTGAACAGGTGGACTCCGGAAATAAACGTCAAGGGAGACTTTCTCTTGGACGGTTATTTTGGGGGCGCAACCGATGTGTCGCTGCGCGAATTAAATGCGCTGATTACCCCGGCCCATTTTATGGATATCAAACTCGGGCGCCAGGTATTTACCTGGGGGACCGGTGATTACCTCTTTGTGAACGATGTATTCCCCAAGGACTATGTGTCGTTTTTGATCGGGAGGGATGACGAGTACCTGAAGGCGCCGTCCGATGGGGTCAGGATATCGCTCTATAACAAGATGGCCAATCTGGAGGTAATAGCAATACCGTTTTTTGAACCCAACGTTATTCCGACCGGAGAACGCCTCTCGTTTTTCGACAGCTTCCAGCAGGGCATTGCCGGACGGGAATCGGAGCGGGTTCTTATCGAGCCCCCGCGCCAACCCTCGAACACCGAATACGCCCTGAGGGCATATCGCACGTTTGGCAGCTATGAAGCGGCGCTCTACGGTTTTTACGGATTTTACAAGATGCCGCGGGGGTATAAAAATGAGGCACTCCGCCAGCTGTATTATCCCGGGTTAAGTGTGTATGGGGCAAGTGTCCGGGGACCGGTTGCCGGCGGCATCGGCTCTCTCGAGGCGGGGTATTATGACTCTCGCGAGGACAGGAAGGGGGATGACCGATTGATCGAAAACCCCTCTTTTAAGGCGCTCTGCGGCTACGAGCGCGACCTCGGTAACGACCTCAGGGTCGGGGTTCAGTATCAGTATGAACAGATTCTGAATTACACCGAGTATCAGGCGGCGCTTCTTGCCGGGGATTTTTTCTGGGATGAGTATCGGCATCTGATAACGGCCCGCCTCACCAAACTCTTACTGCGTCAGACGCTTCATCTCTCGCTCTTTAGTTTTTATTCCCCGTCGGATCATGAGGTGTATCTGCGGCCCTCGGCGACCTATGACATAAAAGATAATGTAGAGCTGAGTATCGGGGCGAATCTGATCTGGGGCGATGAGGATAAGACAGAGTTCGGCCAGTTTGAGGAAAATACGAATGTATATATGCGGGTAAGGATTAGCTTTTAATAAAGCTTCCAGCTCTCAGCTGCTAAAGGCTGATGGCTGACTGCTGAAAGCTTAAAATGGAGGACGCCATGAAGCTATGCCGCGAAAAATATATCAGAATTATGGCAGGATCACTCGTGCTGCTGTCGTTGGTGCTGGCACTGATGCTCAGCAGGTGGTGGCTGCTTTTTACCGCGTTTGTCGGCTGCAATCTTATCCAGTCTGCCTTTACCGACTTTTGTCCCGCCGAGACCCTGTTAAAGAAAATGGGCATTAAGAGTGAGGCAGAACAACTGACGAAAGAAGGGGGGTGCTGCCAATGTTAGCCGGCATCTTGCTTATTATTACGGGGATTATGATAGCGGTTTATCCCCAACTCCTGTCGCTTATCGTCGCCTCTTTTCTCATGATTGCGGGAACAACCCTTTTGCTGGTTCGTTATCACCTGAGGAGACTTGAACGTTCCTGGAACAATCCGTTTATGGAGTTTTTTATCCGCTTTTGAATAGGACCCGTCGGCTTTCCACGACGGGTTTAACACACACGGGTGAGTTATGGCAGAAAATCAAAGAAACGGACAGGAAGAACTGTATGACGTTATCATCATAGGCGGCGGTCCAGCAGGTCTGACCGCCGGTCTTTATACGGCCAGGGCCCGGTTGAAAACGGTTCTTTTCGAAAGCATTACCGTGGCCTCACAGGCAACAACGACCGACCGGATTGAGAACTATCCGGGTTTTCCTGCCGGTGTCGGCGGCCTTGTGTTGATCGATAGTTTCAAAAAACAGGCACTTCATTTCGGACTCCGGATCGTTTCTTCTCACGTCCACGGATTGAGACCCTGTGAATCTGGCGGCGCAAAGGCATGGGAAGTGACTATCGAAGACGCGGCTTACCATGCCCTGTCGATTATCCTTGCAACCGGTGCCCGGCCGCGCGAACTCGGTATCCCGGGCGAACAAAGGCTCCGGGGTCGGGGCGTCTCGTACTGCGCGACATGCGACGGGGCGTTTTTCCGGGATCGCGAGATTGTGGTAGTCGGCGGAGGGGATACGGCTGTGGAGGAAGCAATCTTTCTGACCCGGTTTGCCAGAAAGGTAACCGTTATACACAGGCGTGATAGACTGCGGGCAACGAAGGTATTGCAGGAAAGGGCCTTCAGTAATGAAAAGATAGCGTTTGGCTGGGAGTCGGTGGTCGAGGAAATTATCGGCACCGATCGCGTTGAGGCGGTGCGGCTTAAGAACGTCACAACAGGGGAAGAGTCACGGCTTGCCTGCGACGGTGTCTTTATTTTTGTCGGGTATGCGCCGAATGCGGATTTTCTGCAAGGGGTAATTGCGCTTGACGAGGCCGGTTATATTATAACCGATCAGGAGATGGCAGCCAGCCAGGACGGCATATTTGCCTGCGGTGACTGCCGAAAAAAACGCCTCAGGCAGGTCGTTAACGCCTGCGGGGACGGGGCGATCGCCGCATTTTCCGCCCAGCAGTATGTCGAGGAGCTGAAGGGTATAGCGTATAAATAACACAAAATAGTTCGCGACTTGATTGTAGCGTCTAGCGGATAGCGTTTAGCGATTAGACACTCACATAAGAAGTGCCAATATCAAAAAGTAACCCCGCCTGCCGCGGGCAGGCATCAAAATAACAATGTAAAATTCAAAAAGTTTTTTAACAATTTCTACATTTTGATATGTCATTTAATTTTTGCACTTTGATTTTTGATTTGAAAAACAGGTGACCTGTGACCTGCGTCTTGTGACTGGTGCATTTAGAGTTTAGAATTCGGGGTTTGAATAAAAATAGTGATTTTCAAAAAAGGATAATCTATGTACAGCGTTACCAAAAAAATGCGGTTTAGCTATGCGCACCGTTTGCTTAACTATCGGGGCAAGTGCGAACTCCTGCACGGCCACAACGGCGTTGCAGAGATTACCCTCTCGAGCGAGGGCCTGGATAAAGAGGATATGGTGTATGATTTTACGACTATTAAGGCCGTTGTCTCAGAGTGGGTCGCGGAGCATCTGGACCATAAGATCTTACTACGCAAGGGCGATCCGCTGTTACCTGTTCTCAAGGAACACGGGCAGGCGTGTTTTGTTATGGATTCAAATCCAACGGCAGAGCGGATTGCGCAGACTATCTTTGATGTCGCCCTCTCCAAGGGGCTTCCGGTGAGCGAGGTAACTGTATGGGAGACAGAGAGTTCCTGCGCGACATACCACGGAAAGGCCCGCGGGGTATAAAAAGCACGAAAAAACCTGTCATTTTGTACCTTTTGCACCTTTACCCCGTTAGACCCGGAAAGCCCCGCTTTTCAAAGTGGGGAGATCCATGTACTGTTGCATTCGGACACAAAAACCACCAGCCTTCTGGTCTGAGTCTAACGGGGTTTATGACCCGGGGCCCAGCAGCGGCGATACGTCATTGAGAACATACAGCGGAGGCGGACACAATGAAGAAACTATTACACATTATCGCGACGCCACGTGGGGAGGCATCACGCACACTGAAGGTCTCCGGTGTCTTTCTAGCAGAGCTCAGAAAAAAATATCCCGGATGTACCGTTGATACGATAAATGTATCAACCGAGACATTGCCCCCTCTTACCGTAAAAAGAATTGATGGGAAATTCGCGCTTCTTATGGGAGGGGATCTCGAAGGCGAGGCGGCCAGGGCATGGAAGGATATTATAACCCATATCGAACGGTTTCTCGCCGCTGAGACGTATCTTATCAGCACCCCTATGTGGAATTTCGGTATCCCGTACGCGCTCAAGCACTATATCGATGTAGTCGTACAACCGAAATATCTGTTCCGGTATAGCGAAAATGGCCCCGAAGGACTTCTCAAGAATAAAAAAATGGTGGTTATCACGAGCCGGGGCGGTGATTACGGACCGGACAGCCCTGCCAGGACCTACGACCTGCAGGAACCTTATCTGAGGGCCGTCTTCGGATTTGTCGGGATTACCGATATTACCTTCATTAATGCCCAGCCGATGGACGCGCTGGGACCCGAGGTAGAGAGGAAAGCTATTGCCCAGGCTCAGGAAGCCGCCAGAAGACTGGCAGAGACATGGTAATCAAACGGTCACAAGACACAAGTCACATGACACAGGCAAAAGCCGTAACTTGAGAGGCAACACTTCATTCTGGAGGCGCTTAAACAGTAAAAGCTGAAAGCTGATTGCTGATGGCTTGAGAGAAAGAGGTTATTATGAAGCAGTTACAGTTCGATTTTAACAATATGCTCAGCTTGAATGTCGGCGCCAAACACGGTATCACCGATAGTGAGCTGAGGCACGTTGCAAAAAAGGTGAGGGAGGCGCATATCCATTTACAGAACATTGTCGCGTCTCCGGAGAATAGGGCGCATCTCGGCCTCGAATGGATAGTCTTGCCCCGGCAGGAAGAAAAGGCTATTCGGCGGATACAGAGGCTGGGCAGGGAGATATCCCGGGGCTATGAGAATGTTATTTTTCTGGGGATCGGGGGCTCATTCCTGGGGCTTAAGGCCGCACAGGACGCGCTGTGCGCACCGTACTATAATGACTTTGCCGGCATCCGACAGGGAAAACCAAGGATTTATTTTGAGGGCAACAACCTCGATCCTGAGCCGCTCAACACACTCCTCGGGAGCCTTAACCCGAAAAGGACCTTTGTGATTGTTATATCGAAATCGGGGGAGACGACAGAGACCAGGGCGGCATTTACAATGGTCGAGCAGTGGTTAAAAAAAGGCGTTGGCGCGCGGTACGGCCGGCAGATCGTTGCCATTACCGATCCCGTGGCCGGCTCGCTCAGAAAGCGGGTAACAGAGGAGCAGCGGAAGGACACAAAAAGTTTCAGGAGCCTGCCCGTTATCAAGGGGGTGGGAGGGCGCTATTCAGAGTTTAATATGGGACTCTTGCACCTTGCGATTATCGGCGTCGATCTTACCGGAGTTCTCAAAGGGGCGCAGCTTATGGTGAGACGCTGCACCGCGGCCTCGCTGTACAAAAACCCCGCGTATCTCTATGCGGCGCTGCAGTACCTTGCCTACCAAAAAAAGGGAAAATCTATCGCAATACTGATGCCTTTTTCAGAGACGCTCAAGTCAACCGCCGACTGGTATGTGCAGCTTCTGGCAGAGAGCCTGGGCAAGAAATACGGGCGAAGAATTGTTCGGTATTCCGGCAACCTGGAGCGGTGGGACCAGGACAGAGATACCGTCGTCAATGTCGGCAGGACACCGGTTTCTGCCCGGGGGACAAACGACCTCCATTCTATCCAGCAGAATACGATCGAGGGTGAAAACAATAAAACGGTAACCTTTATACGCGTAGGACGTTTTAGGCATGACATTACGTTGCCGCCCACAGGGGACTTTTTGTCGGGCAGGTCATACGCCCGGCTTCTGGGCCTGGCACAGGAGGCGACCGAATGGGCGTTGACACGGGAGAGGCGACCCAGTTGCACTATCTATGTACCCGAGGTGACCCCGTTTTACTGGGCGCAGCTTCTGATGTTTTTTGAGATAGCCACAGCCCTTGAGGGAGAACTCTTGGGGGTTAACGCGTTTGATCAGCCGGGAGTAGAGGGGTATAAACAGTATATGTACTATATCCTGAAAAAGCCGGGGATTCCTCAGCGGATTGCGCGGGACATACAGAGCCACCCTGTCCGGAAAAAGGCCGGGTTTATTGTCTAGGGCAGCGGGTATGAACCCGGCATGCCCGGCGAGCGTCTGTGACGGAGATGTGCGGGGAGAACGGATATGATATCTTTGAAAAATCCGTGGGTAAGACTGGGGAGCGCAGTTTTCTTTTTGGGAGGCATATTCGCGATAGTGCGGATAGCCGAGTTTGATTATTCGCACCTCGACCCGGACGGCATACGCGACCGGATCCTTGCCTTCGGCCTTTGGGCCCCGGTTATCTACGTCGTTTTTTATACGTTGCGTCCCCTTGTCCTTTTTCCGGCAGGCGTCCTGTCCGCGTTGGGCGGGGTTATCTTCGGCAGGCTGTGGGGGACCGTCTATATCATTATCGGGGCTACCCTCTCCGCCCTTGCCGAATTTTTCATTGCACGGTATTTCGGCAGGGGGGCGATAGCCAGGCTTCTGAAGGGGAGGGCGGCGGCTATCGATGAAGCAATAGAGAGAAACGGGTTTAAGACGGTTTTTTTGATTCGTATCATACCCAATGTTGCCTACGATATCCAGAACTACTCTCTCGGTCTTACCAGGGTGACGTTCCGGGATTATTTTCTCGGGACGGTTATCGGGATCATTCCGGGCGCCTTCGCCTTTGCCTATCTCGGCGCCTCGGTGATAGAGATTATCACTGACCCGGGGCATATCTGGAAGATCGGCGTTGTCATTGTGATATTTGCGGGGATTTTGTATGCGAAGCAACTGTTAAGGAGAAAAAGCGGCACCGTCATCCCACAGGCCGCCACAGAGGAAACCGACAGCCCGACAACAGAATAAGCCGCCGGTTTAGCTTGAGACAAACGCCGCCTCAGGTCCGGCAGGTCTTTATGCTATAAAACCCGTGGCTGGCTGTGTATCTGTTTCATCCCTGTTGTCCGGGGGTAGTTACGCGAGAGCAAATATTAGGGATATATCTCTTTTTGGTTTTTTGTTACAATATAAGACAATTGCTTATATTATGTTATAAAAAGTGCCATCTATGGAAAAGAAGACACGCATTCTTATTGTCGGCGCAGGAAAAGGCGGCAGGGCGCTGATCGACCTTTTTGCCGGAAGCGATACGGTTACCATTGTCGGCGTTGTTGACACAAACCCGGATGCATCGGGCATGCACCTCGCCAGAAAACTGGGTATACCCACCTCCGATACCGTCCGCCCCTTTCTTAAAAAACGGCTCGACGAGATCATCAATGTCACCGGCAGCGAGGCCATGCAGGAAGAGCTGAGTGCGCTGGCGCCCAAGGACGTGCCGGTTCTCAGCGGACACAGCGCCAGGATTATCTGGGACTTTCTCTGCCGCTACAGGCAGACCGAGGTTGCCCTGCGGATATCGCGGGAATTTCTCCACACCATCATCAATACGATAGCCGATCCGCTCTTTGTCAAGGACCGGGAACACCGGTGGATTATCCTCAACGACGCCTTCTGTAAATTTATGGGATATTCCAGGGAAGAGCTCCTGGGGAAATCGGACTACGATTTTTTCCCTACCGAAGAGGCCGATGTCTTCTGGGAGAAGGACGATCTTGTCTTCGAGACAGAGGGGGAGAACGTCAATGAAGAATTTCTCACCGACGCGGCGGGAATAGTGCATATTATCGTCACAAAGAAGACGGTATTTAAAGACCCGCATACCGGAGGAAAGATACTTGTCGGGATCATCACCGATATTACCGAACGCAAAACCCTCGAAGAGATGTGGCGGCGGTACAGTTTTATCATCGATGCCTCGAAGGATTTTATGTCACTTGTCAACCGGCAGTTTGTGTATGAGGCGGTCAATCAGGCGTTCTACAGAGGACATGAAAAGACACTCGACGAGATTATCAATCACACCGTTGAAGAGGTCTGGGGCAGCGACGTATTTGCCAGCATCATCAAACCGGGACTGACTAAGTGCCTCGAAGGAAAAGAGGTTCATTGTCAGACATGGTTTCATATCCCCGCATTCGGAACCAGATTTTTTGACGTGGCACTTTACCCTTATACCGGCAGAGACGGAACCGTTACACACGCGGCCGTCATCACCCGCGATATCACCGAACACAAACAGCTTGAGGAGGAACGGCTAAAGTCGCAGAAACTCGAATCAACCGGCATCCTGGCCGGCGGCATCGCCCACGACTTTAATAATTTTCTCTCGGCGATCCTCAGCTCACTGTCGGTTATCCGTTTTGATGTGGCCGATCAGGCAGAACTGGCAGAGGCATTAAAGGAGGCGGAACGGGCCGCACTCAGGGCTAAGGGGCTCACCCAGCAACTCCTGACCTTTTCGAGAGGCGGCGCGCCGATAAAAAAGGCCGCGTCCATTTCAGAACTGCTGCGCAATACCGCCACGTTTATACTGAGCGGTTCGAAGAGCAAATGCCGTTTTTTACTGCCGCGCGGGTTGTGGACCGCAGAGATCGATACCGGCCAGATCGCCCAAGTCATCCAGAATATCGTTATGAACGCCGACCAGGCCATGCCCGAAGGGGGCATTATTACCATACAGGCTGAGAATATCACAGTCGAGGAGGATGCGGCGCTCGAGCTCGGTCCGGGGCGATATATCAAGATTTCCATAGCGGATAGAGGGATCGGCATGCCAAAGCAGCTTCTCTCAAAGATCTTCGACCCCTACTTCACCACCAAGCAGAAGGGAAGCGGCCTGGGGCTTGCCACCAGCTACTCTATCATCAGGAACCACGAGGGC
>JAFGGP010000005.1 GCA_016930485.1 Candidatus Omnitrophota bacterium
CTGCGGGAAATTGACCTGTACATACACGTTAGTTGCGACTGTCGGCGGATCGGGATTGACCATCAGTGCCGGCGGTGCACCCTGGTACTGGCCTGCGGTACCAGCAAAGGTCTGGGATGCGATAACGGCATTCCGGTTATCCTGTACATCAATCATGCGGATCGGACGACGATGTTCCGCGGCAGTCACGGTATAGTTGTATGTCCTGACACCGGGTGAACCGTTCATTGCGACCGAAAACTGTGCGCCGTCATCAAAATAAATAGTGAGTTTTGGCACAAAATAGACGGGGTTGGGAAACTCAACGCGTA
This sequence comes from Candidatus Omnitrophota bacterium, assembly GCA_016930485.1. Taxonomy (GTDB): domain Bacteria; phylum Omnitrophota; class Gorgyraeia; order JAFGGP01; family JAFGGP01; genus JAFGGP01. The sequence goes on from JAFGGP010000005.1 coordinate 312, forward strand.
GCACACAGTTGGTTCCCACAACAGGCGGATTGGGATTTGCATACAGTGCCGGCGGGGTTCCGTAATAACCGCCATCACCCTGCATGCCATAGTGCTCCGAGTAAAGCACGGAGCCGGTTACCGGATCAAGGATGTCGATCGCATCCAGATAATCCGGCAAGGAACTCAAAAACGCCTTGAAGGAATAGGGACCGCCTGTCGCTGGGACTTCCTGCCGCTGGCCGTTCATGAACCATGCCGCAATCTTCGGTGGCCTGGACATAGCCTGAGGACTCTCAACCCGGATCTCAAGGGGCTTACCGGGTTGGGCCGGATTCGGTGTAATCTCGATATGTCCTATCGGAACAGGGCCTGCGGTTGTAGCCCCTGCCTGTATAAGCCCGGCAAGAGACATGGTACCAACAAGCATGCCTTTATTATCCTCCACATCAATGAGCTCGATCGGTTGACTGTACATCGGACCATCCAGCATCGCCGTAAAGATACTGCCAGGCACCCCTCCGCTTGTGGTAAGGCGTTGTGACATGCCATTGGTAAACTCAACGATTATAGTCGGCCGATAGGTAACCGATTGATCGAATTCTGCCCTGATCTGTAAGGGGACGTACGGCTGGGGCGGATAGGGATCAATCTTCACCATTGCCTGTGCCCCTCCCGAACCGACAAAGATGCGGGACTCCAGAATCATCCCCTGCATATCCTCGATCTCGACGATATTGATGGCGCTGGTATGGCGCGAAGCGGTTAAGGTATAGGTAAAAGCCATATCCCCAAACTTGCCGCTCATCGGCTGATAGATCTCGGACCCATCGGTCATCCCGATGGAGATATTCGGAATAAAAGGCACTGGATACGGGAAAGCGACTCGGATAACGCAGTCTGTCCCCGCAACCGGTGGATCGGGATTGACAGAAACTGACGGAGGCGGACCCTGATACCCCATAGCCTGCTGCATCTCAAAGTGCTCCGAGAAAAGCATGCGTCCGTCACGCGGATGAATCACTTCAATCCGCTCAAGAAAATCGGGTAACGGCCCCATAAACGCCTGAAAGTGATACGGTCCGCCGCCCGCACCGACATCCTTCCGAGTGCCATTCTTGAACCATACGGCAAGGCGCGGCGGCATCTGCATGGCCTGGGGCACCTCAACGTGTATTTCGAGAGGCATACCCGGTTGAGGCGGAAACGGCATCACCTCGATGCGGCCCACCGACATAGCGGCATCCTGGAACGTGGATGCCATAACCTCCGGTGTAAGCGCCAGTTCGCTGCCGCTCATACCCAGGGCACGTACCTGAATAAAATAGGTGTTGCCCGGCGTCAGGCCGCTCAACATATAACGGGTGCCATTACCTGCATCGATTACCTTGAAAGCGCCGTCCGATCTGCGGTATTCAATTTTATATCTGGCCGCACCATCAACGTAGTCCCATTCAAGCCGTATCATATCAGGCCCTTCGGGAAACGGACGCACATCAAAAGGCAGGCTCATAAAATGCATGTCAAACGGCCGGGAAAAAAGCAACATACCGTCAGGGGATTCAACATCCAAGGCCATTAACGGGCTCTTAAACTGTGATGCCGTAAGCGTTGCCCTGAACTGGTCCGTCGGGATTTGTCCTGATACCGCCAGGTCGAACGATGAACCGTCGAGAAAACGCGCAAAGAGCCGCGGGATAAAGTTAACCTTAAAGGGCGCGCGCAACTCTATGGCAAGGTTCTTACCCTGCTGGGGAGGCTCCGGATTCACCATAATTCCTATATCACGCGGCATCATCGCATTCTGCATGCTGTAATCCGGCATACGTACCGGTACAGGCATCGAATTCAGTATGGTACCGTTTTTGTCGTACACCTCGATCAGCGCCCCTCCAATAAATGCATCAGGTCTTATAAGCAATGACCCCTGAAACCGAAGTCCTTTATTTACTTCGGTTAAAACAATCTTTTCGATGCGTCCGTTTCCGAAACGCAGGGCCGCACCCGGCACAAAGGTAATCGGTTTATCAGAGTTAACCGTGACAGTGAGGTTATCTCCGGGCCCTATCGATGGCGGATTAATGAGAATGTAGAGTTCCCGGTCTTCCTTGTAATTATACTCCTCTATATACGAACCACCCCCGCCAATGAGCGTGCCGTTCGTATCACGGACCTCGATACCGACGGGCCCCGGTACCGCATCCATCGGCACATCAAAACCACCCTCAAAGTGCCGTCCCGGGACAGGGCCGAACATCTCCACACGAAGCATTCTCATATCAGAAAGAATCAGCTTCACCTTTGGAATAAAAGATACATCCCGATCCAAGTCAACCATTATCGTGCTTCGCGCCCCGACACGCATCGGTTCGGGAACGGCAAACGCCCGTACCTCGCTGCCCGACATATCCGCTCCGCTAAAGACGCGCGGGGCAACGCCGCTGCTCGTCTCGCCGATCACTGCGCCGGCACGATCCAGCACTTTTACAAAAACGATACCGACAGCGGCCTGTTCGGGAATGGTGACATCGGCGCTAAAACGCATGCCCGGGGCGGCGCCATTACACGTAAAATTAAGACGTGCGCCGTCGGAAAACTGAATAAATCCGGCCGGCAAAAAGTCTATCATGGTATCAGCATTCAGAAGAATGCGCGCAGTCTGCCCTGCAATCATCGGAGTGGGCTCAGTCCATACCGCAGCATGTATATCGGCCTTTTTATCGCTGCGCGGCAGTGCGATACTGAAAGGTCTCTCAAACTTGGTCGGTTTCCCCTCATCGATGACAATGCGTGCCGGACCGGGACTGACGTATTCGGGAATCACGGCAACACCGCCAAATTCGGTTTTGCTGCCGGCAAGCGGTACATCAATCACACCGCCCTGATGCATAATCTGACATGTGGGAACCCAGTCGATATCACGCCCCGCTTTTACCGACACCCTACATTCCTTCCCGATAAGGGCCGGGTCAGGACTTGCGGTAATCGTATACAGATTGCGCCCCATGGCAGCGGTAAATAAATACGTAGGCGGGGCTATGGTAAAGCGGGTCGTTGCAAGGAGGGCTTCTGCCTTTGCCTCGACCATAGCGGGTCCGGGAAATGCGTTCATTGAGGGTGTAAATACACCCTTAAACTGTTTCCCTGAGCCGGACATCACCACACCAATCATACTCCCGTCCATTAAACGTACCGTAATCTCCGGAGGCAGGTTGAGGCGCTCGCCGGCAGTCACCAGAATTTCCCCGGGCTTACCCTGCTCGAGGGTGCGCGGATTTATCTGAACCGTAAAGGCACCCTTCACCGCTTGAGGCTGTTTCTTTGCCTTTGGTAGGTCAATAAATAATGAGACCGTCTCGCTTGAGAGCCCTGCGTAATTTGTTGCAACTGATTCAATATTAAGGGCTTTCGTTTTCTTCCTCAGGTCTTTCAGAGTCTGTTCGTCAAATTCCCTGATAAATTCAAAGGTTCCGGTCTCACCCGCAAACACCTCCCCCTCGAAGACATCAAAGCTAAAATGCACAATTGCCCCCGGCTCGGTAACGCCTTTTAAAAGAAGCTTCTCGCCGGAAAATTCATACAGTTGTATCTCGAGAGGAAGCGCTGTTTCGATAAAGGGTGGCCGGATCTGAAAAGAAAACGAAACATCCTCTGCCTGTTGATTGCCGGCAAGATCGACGCCACCGCTTGCAATAATAAGCGCTTCTCCCGGCATCGTCGCCGGGTCGATAACCATATGCGCCTGAAAATGAAGATCCAGCGCCTCCCCCTCAAGCGTTAAGACCGCCTGGGTCCCGTCGGGCAGCTGGAGTGCCGCCCGCGGTTTTGCCTTGAGCGACTCGCTGGCTGTAATTATCACAAGCATCTCGCTTCCTATGGTCGGACCTGCGGCAGGATCAACGGCGACGGTCAAGATCGGGGCAATCGTATCGGATGAGGTAATCATAAACGAGTCGGCGCCTTCGATGCGTTCGCCGGTATTCCCTGCAGTATCGGTGCCTGATATCGTAAGCGTTGCAACGCCTATCGGCGAACCTTTTGCAATGGCGAGCGCTGCCTCAAAGTGGGTCTCGTCCCCTCTTAAGGTAATCTCCTCCTCGGATCCATCGCTATAACGGATAACCGCTGTCGGGGGTTCTGAAAGGAGGTCGTATTCCTCGGGAAAGCCCTCATCGAACGAATCGACTATAATGGAGGCCGTCGACTCTGTGCATGCCGGTACCGGCGAAACAGACACTTTAAAATAGGGTGGATAGACATCCGGCGGCTCAACGGTTAAAATCGGTGCCTCTGTCCTGTTGCCAAGCCGGTCATATGCAGCGACGCGCACTGTTTTAACCTGATCGCTTAATTCTTTCTGGAAATGTCCGTCAGTGTCCACATCAATGCGCACACCGTTGATCTCAACATACTCCACACCGCTCTCCTCGTCGCGTGCCAGACCTGATACAATAACCGACCCATTTTCGTATTTCAGATCTTCCAGTTCGATCTCCGGGGCATTCTTTTCAAGTTCGACTAACACCGGGCCACCGGTTACGTCGAACGGATCGATTGCACTAATCTCGATGGCCTTGAGATCTTTTGAAAAGGCAACCTCGGCCTGAAAAATACCGCCCGATACAGAAATCGGTTCCCCGTTTACAAAGACCCGAATTTCATCAAGTCCTGAGGTATCGATAGGACGGGTAATGGAAGGGGCCTCATTACCGGAGAGGTCCTCGCCGGTAATGACAATCATATTCGGGCTGATAGACCCCAGCGTCACCCGACCCGTAAGTAGTAGGGCGCCTTCGAGATACTGCATCTGTGTCGCCTCTATTCTAGGTGAGGCAACCTTAAGCGGAATAACAGCCTTATAAGCACCGTCTTCATATACAGTAATAGGCTCCCCGTTAATGGCCACATTTTTAATCCCCACATCATCGGAAATCACACCGGTTACAATAATCTGAGGAGATCCGAATTTAAGATTATCGGCCATAAGGGTGGGGGTCCCCTTATCGGGTGGCAATTGGACGGCGATCGGCCCCTCTTTGGTCACGTTACCGGAGGAATCAATCGCCTCGATGACCACCTCAGTCAGCGTAGCGGTCAGCAATGTCTCATATTTGAAATCACCGCCCTGCGGAATGGGAATGCTCACCGGGACATTATTAACGCGAACCTCCCGCAGCGCTATATCATCGCGTGCCGTTCCCCTTACGATGACTGTTCCGTTACTGAAGGCAAGCGGCTCGATCGAAAGTGCGGGCGGCGAAAAATCCTGAATTGCCTTAACTGTCTTGACAAATTTTTCCGTGCTATCGCATGCCTCGATCGTCACTGTCTTCTCGTCATCGGCCGGCGTTATTTCTTCTCTAAAGTATCCGGTTGTGTCCCAGGAAACATCTTGACCTTGAATAGTAAGTTTTGCCACCTCTACGTCATCTTCAACCCACCCTTCAACTATAATGTGGCCGTCGGCAGTATCCAATTCTGAAACCAGGAGGCGCGGCGGGAACTCGTCAACGACCGGTTTTACCGCCACAAATAATGCCTCGGACACATTGCTCGAGGCATCCCGTGCCTCTACGGTTAACTGGACCGGCTCATGCGGCCTGGCAATCTCAAGCCAAAAGAATCCTGTCTCATCCGCGCTTACCTGTTCATCGCCGACAGTCACCACCGCTAAAGGTTCCGTGGTGCCGGAGACTACTACCGTGTGCGTCGTATACGACAGATCCCCCAGTCTGACTTTTGGCGCAATTTTATCGGGAAGCAGCAGTTCCTCAGGAGCGGTTGTGTTCCCTCTGACATCCCGCGCCGTTACAACAATCGACTGCATGGCAGAGGTAAGATTCAACTCTGCGTTAAAATGGCCTTCACTATCTACATAGACATCCGTGCCGTTTATGGTAATAATAGGCCGTGATAATTCGCTGAGCACAGGGATATCTTCTTGAGAACGATTGCCAAGACCGTCAAGGGCTTCAATCCGGACAATGCCCGTTTCTCTGATTTCATCGCTCAGGGTAAGACTGACGGAAAAGGTATTTTTCTCGCCGAGCGAAAGCAGATTGCCGTTTACCAGCAGCTGGGATACCCCGCTAATATCGTTTACCTTCCCTTTTATCGTGATTGTCGTCGAATCCTGGGAAAACCCTGATATCGATACGTGTCCTTCGCCGAATGTAAGATCGTTAATGATTAATTCGGGCGGTATCTGATCTAACAGAATCAGTTCGGAGACGGCAATTTCCGGTCCCTCGGTATCCTGCAAAGGCAGTGTTATCTGCCTTAATACCGCGCCATCCGCATCTATCTGCACCACGTCAACCTTGGTGGCATCATCCAGATCGGCCGCGCTGAAGCGCATAGTAATAGAGCCGTCGGAGGGAACGACAACATTGCGTCCTGCTACTAATAGCCGGGCGCCCGGCACCGTCTTCCCTGATATCTCCAAGGCCCCATTGACAAAACGAAATTGAAAATCCTTCTGTTTAAGTTGTGCCTTCTGTTTCACATCCTGAACAGAAGCCTTCTCATCGGGAATAGTAAGACTGATCGTAGGAGAACGGTTGCCGGAACTGTCACGCACAACGCATGTAATATTTCTGATGTCGCCTGTTAGCGGATAGGTAACTGAAAATGCCCCCGTTTCATCCGGTTTAACCCGGGTGCCGTTGACGAGCACGATGTCTATTTTCACATTATCTTTGGCAAGTCCGTGTACGATAACCGAGTCTGCGGTAAACTCCAGATCGGCTAACTGTAGTGTGGGAGGAATGGTGTCTTTCATTTTTCTGATGCCATCAAGGGCCTGGCCGAGAAGCAGGCGCGCCTTTTGCAGCTTCTTTGCCTCTAAGAGAAGATGTAACTCCTGGACCATCTTGCTGTACTCCTTGACATCGTATCCTTCCTGAGAACACGCCTCAATCAGGTATTGCAGTCTCTGAAAACGAAATGCGAATTGATAAGGCGGTGGCAGGACATTGATGGACTGTTGTAACTCTGTAAGCCGGTTCTGCGCTTTTTCGAATTCTCCCTCTTTCAGCATCGGTTCAATATCTGCATCAAGGGTATGCGTAAGCATAGAAATATCATACCCTTCTCCAGAAAGCGCTGTAAGCATACGGCCTATCTCTTCGCGCAGGTACCGTACCTCTGCAGGGATTTTTTTGTCAACGCGCTCCATCTCGGACAGTGCCTCTTCTAGCAATAACTGTGTCTGAAGATAACGTCCATCGTGGTGTTCTTTTTTTGCCTCGCGCACGATTTCTACGATGTGTTCGACTACAAACTGCTGCGATCTCAGCTCGTTTACCTCTTTTTCGACCCGTGACAGCTCCGAATCCAGAGACGGCGGCTTGACACACTTTGCTACAGAAAGCATCTGACGGGCCTTCGCCATCTGTGTCCATGCCTGCGGCAAGGAACCTGCCTGAGCTGCAATTTCCGCCCGCCACGCACAGCTAAGGGCTTCGGCAACCATAAAACCTCTCTCATTCTTCGTGACAATATCGGCCTTGAGCCGTTCCAGCTGACTTTGAAAATCCCCGGTCTCCTTTTCCTGTTGCGACTGAAGAAGCTCGAATGTAATGCGGCATCTTTTGAATAGTTGGCCCGCCTGTACGAACTGTGATTGCCCACAGGCCTGTTTTATCTGCTCGAGTTGTACATAGAGCTTACCGAGTTCATGAATATCACAATCTCCCCCTTTTTCCTGCAGTAAGGCCTCAAAGGCCGACACCTCTTTTAAGAGCGCGATACCCTCTGTACCCATCTTCTCGCTCTGCCTTCCGAGGGTCTTACGTGCCTCTGCAAGTGCCCTGTCAAAGGCATCGTACTGACGCTGTTCGCACAGCTGGCTCAGTCGATCGACAACATCCTGCACAGCATCTACACGTATGCCAGAAGTGCGTAGTTTTTCGTACTCGGCTATAAACTCTGAGAGCTGCATGCGATATTCAGATCGCACCTCCTGGGATACCGCCAACTGCTGCTCCTTGGGAGTAATGCGGTGCTTTTCTGTCTTTGCCCCTTTATCGACTACGAGGGTATTCCCCGCCGTCAGCGGTTTTACCGTACGTCCGTACACATCACTGTTGTAGGTAGTACCCTCGATCAGAATATTGCTGGTGGGTTTTCCCTCGCCCTGAGTCGAAATAATACCCTCGGTACCAGTAATACCGACAATAGCCGTTGATGAATAAATCTTAAACTCGGAGCCTTTGTTCTCGAGAGGCGTTACGTTGTATTTCAGGTTCCCCAGATTGAGCTTGAGCTCCCTTTTTCCAACACCGGTCTTTGGATTGTGTGAGATGTCTTTAATCTCGAGAATGCTGTTTTCGATGAGGGTTAGTGTCGTCTCATCGGGATATGTGAGCACCGCCTGAGAACCCAACAGTGTCCGTACGGTATCGCCGGTGGTTAAAAGCATACCTTCCGTGCAATCCGACCACTCGGAGAGCCCTGCTCTCACAATCTGCACTTTTCCATGACACTCTGTGACAATAATATACGTATGATCCTTGGTCAGCACCGTAGGTCTGATGGTAATAATCACCTCGGCAACCTTGATGCGGCGTTCTTCATCGACAAAAAACGCATTGCCCTGTTCGTCCCGCAGGCTTAGGCTGGCTCCGGCGGCAGTCTGAATAGTGTCTTGGGCGCTCAACGCCATGCCCTGTTGGGCCATTATCTCTGTGCCGTCAGCCCTTACAATTGCCACCTCGCCCTTTATCTCGCTAATAGTCACCATTACCTCTTCCCCTGCCCGGACAGAAGAAGGCAGAAAAAGCATAGCACATAACATAAATAACAGCAGGCTTTCTAACAGTATAAAGCTAGTGTATAAACGGGAAGAATGGGAAGTAATAGAAGTCATTGGACACCTCTCTGTTTTTTTATTTACGTTTGTGAGTATATAGTTCATTGTGTCACCCTCAAAACAAAAGGCCTATCCTCAAAAAAGGATAGGCCTGAAAATACGCTGTCATATTCACTCTGGCAGCCCAGCCACCCTTTTTCCTGCGAGGGTCTGAGGCTTTGCGTCCCACGCTTTCGCGTGGTTTGCCTTTTTCAGATACGTCTTTTTCAAAGAGCCTTCATTGATTTACAAAAGCAAAAACTATGCCAAGGCTCTCTCAGCTTCCAGAATTAAGCTCATCTGAACGTGTTTTTTTCTCTCTGACTTGCTCCTCTACGGTATAATTATCCCACTAAATAATAAAAAAGGTGCTTCATTTTGAAGCACGCTCTCTCTGTTCTTCCTGAAACTTATTATTACCCAATACGTAAGAAAACATTGTCGCTCATATGAAAAGTGCTTCAAAATAGTACAATGGAACAGGCACTATTCCAAATCCTTGAGCATCCGTTTTTTATCCATGCCATCCATCAGCCACTCATCCAATAAATCCTTCTTAAATCTCCACTGTCCTCGCAGCTTGATCGCAGGGATATTCGTTTCTTTGATCAAACGGTACACCGTTACCGGATGAACTCCCAGATATTTGGATACCTCCTTCAGTGTCATAATCTGTGTTCGTTTTGACGATTGACTAGGCTGATTCTGAGCCATTGCACTCCTCCGTTTTTTACAAGTTTATGTGGGCAGGACTGTTAAAATAAGTAGAAAAAATTTCCTGCCGATTATAAATATACTATAAAATGTTAAATATGTCAAGAGCTGCAATTAACTTTTTATGATTATTATGTTTTGATTAAAATGTTACTATTCTGATAACATTAATATTTATAATAAGATACGTCAAATTAATATATGTATAGCAGAATAATATAATTTATATTTTTTGTATCCTATCTAAAATAAATAAGATAGAATCGTATAATTCCTTAAAACGGGTCTTTTCTCCACATTGGCTGCTTTACATATTGCAATAACTTTTTTGAAAACATGTGCTAAGAAAGCCCGAATTGATGTATTTTTCTGTCCAGCCGATTCCGGGAAATACCCAGAAGGCGCGCCGCCTCACTTTTATTGCCTTGTGTCTCAGAAAGCACAAATGCAATGTGTTCTTTTTCCGCATTATCAAGAGAAAACGCCTGCTGATCTTTTGATGACCGTTTCTTAAGGGACTCTTTCTGAAACGGGAGGTGTGCAGGCAGAATAACCTCGTCATGGGATAGGACAATGGCCCGTTCGATCACATTTTTCAGTTCACGCACGTTGCCGGGCCAATCATAGTGTTGTAATAACGTTATGGCATCTGGATGAAATCTCTTTTTCTGCCCAATACCTACCTCCCTGCCGACCTTCCCGAGAAAATACGCCACTAACGCAGGGATGTCGTCCTTGCGGTTTCTAAGCGGCGGCATTTCGATTTCGATAACCTTAAGGCGGTAATAGAGGTCTTCTCGAAAGCGGCCTTCTTCGATAGCCTTTTCTAAATTCTCATTGGTTGCCGCAATAATTCTGACATCAACCTTCCGCGGCGTCGGATCTCCTACCCGCTCAAATTCGTGTTCCTGCAGAAAGCGAAGTAGCTTAAGCTGTATCTGAGGGCTCAACGTTCCTATTTCATCCAAAAGAACGGTCCCTCCACGAGCCAGCTCAAATCGCCCTAATTTGCGTTCCGTTGCCCCGGTGAAGGCCCCTTTTTCATGCCCGAAAAGCTCACTCTCGAGCAGATTCTCAGAAAACACAGAACAGGTAACACAGATAAAAGGCCCGTTTCTGCGCTGACTCAGGGCATGAATAGCCCTTGCGACTACCTCTTTGCCTGTTCCGCTCTCCCCCCTGATTAAGATAGTTGACTCGGTACGGGCAACCTTATCAACCAAGCGTCCGACATGCCTCATGGCCGGGCTTGTGCCGATTATCTCCTGATCTTTCCCTAACGCTGCTTTAAGTCCCTGATTCTCCAGCGCCAGCCTCTCATGGAGACGGGCATTTTCAATGGCGATAGCGGCTTGATTTGCCAGGGCCTGCAACATCTTTAAATCCTCCTGATCAAAGCCGTGCGTTTTTTTTGAATTGAGCGCCTCGATGGAACCGATTGTTCTTCCTTTGCACTTCAGTGGTGTGCACAGAATCGATAGTGTCCTAAAGCCAGTCGCCACATCGATGTCTTTATAAAATCGTATATCCTGTGAGACGTCATTGACAATAAGTGGCTGGGCGTGCTGAACCACCCAGCCGCCTATTCCCTGCCCCACAGTGAGGCGGATTAATTCTTCTGCCTGCTGGCTCTTCCCGCCCGAAGCGACCTTACAGATAACCTCACCGGATAGCTCGTCCAAAAGAAAAAGCGAGCTTGCCTCGGCATTAACCACCTCGCTTGCTATCTCTATAAGTTTTTTAAGCAGCGCCGAGAGATCAGGGGTTGTGTTTAAAATGGCGGTTGCCTCTAATATCCGCGAGAGATGGTCTACCCCTCCCGGACGCTTTTCTGTCTTCGATGACATCCCTAAGTCCTTTCTGTAATATTATAACTCTATTTTTTTTAATGCGTTAAGACCTATTTTCATCGGGACAACACATGTTGCAAAGCTCACCGCACTCATCACGGCAACGCAATACATCATGCTCACCTTTAACATATGCTGGCCTGTAATGTGCCCGTTGATATACCAGTAGATCGGCGAGGCCTCAAGGGAAATTACCGTCATAACATAAATCAGTGAAATAACCAAAAGCAGTGTGCCACCAAACCCGGATACGATCTGGGCCGGATTATCGCTCTTGAAATCCGGGTAGATGGCCCCGAGCCCTACGGATAGACCCGCGATGGCAAACGACATCATACATATGGTGAAGGCGGAGAGAAACAGCATGATGCCGGATATTCTGAGCATGATATTTGAGGTGATCACGAGTGTCTCGGTAATAAAAAATGATGCAAAGGCGCTTACCCAAAATTTCTCCATAAGCAGTTTTTCGGGGCCCATCGGGGAAAGACCTAAAATCCAAAAACGTCTCCCCTCAAGACTCAATAAGGGGAACACAAAACGGATGTTGAGCATTGCCATTGTAAGTGCGGTCGCCGTCAAATTCAAAAAGGCTACCATATGCTTCCACAGAAAGGAATCGAGATTATACGGAAGGGTCCGTAGATTAAGTATGTATATCGCCAAAATACCGAAAAAGATTACCACCTGAGACCACTGTGCCGGATCCCGTCTGAAAACCTTAGCATCCTTGAGAACCAGCGCTTTCACCGAGGGACGCAGAAACCCCAGCAGGAAACCCCATATTCTCCACACCAGTGAACGGTGCGCAATGCGCCGCACCCCCCTCTCTCCCTGCAACATCACCCAGTATGAATAGTATGACCTGTATACAATGTACATCATCACCTGAATAAACATCAATGCATTGCTGAGCAAAACCAGGAAATAAAACAGTGCCGGTCCTAACCGGCCATCGGCCGCGTTGACCAGACACCGGCTGGCCCAGTAATGCGGCAGGAGCGGAAATGACGCAAATGAGGTATGTCGCAAAATCTCATTCATTAAAAAGGGTACCTCTTGGGATGTAATCCGTGTGGGTGTCGGTGTTCTTAAAAATAAAGTAAGTGCGACCCCAACGATGATAAAAAAAGGCAGTATGCCGATCCGCACTTTTTTAACCGGAAAAAAGCGGACAAACAGAAAAAGCAGAAGAATACCGAGTATGGCGGCAATTACCAAAAGGGGTATCGTCGCGATAATGCCCATGAGGTAGAAAAACGGATGGGCCTTTCTCACAAGACCGAAGGCGATTAAGATTGGGGTACACAGAAATAAGGGGGCCCAGGAACTCAATATGAGCGCCTCAAAAAACTTATAACAAAAAAGCGTGTCAAGCCTCATCGGCAGCGGCAGAAGTGTCTCGACCTCCTCTGAACGGAATAGCGTCGTATATCCTACAATGATATTGCTGCTTATTAACATGACAAAGATCGCGAAGAAAAGAAGAAAAAGCACCCGATCGACCAACAAGGGTCCTATACCCGGAAACATCTTTACATAGTAAAGACCGCGAAATGAGACCAAAAATACCAATAACAGTATAAAACCAAAACATCCGCCTATCACCACCACCCTGAAATCAGCATTTTCCCTGGAGAGCAGGCGCAGCGAGTTGACAAATGCCCGTAGTTTCGAAACAATAATGAGGCGCGTTTGATGGCTAAACCGGTTCTTCATAGGCTTCTTCCTGTGTCAGCTGTAAAAACGTCTCTTCAAGCCTTGCGGATTTCTGCGCGTTTAAGTCATTTATCTCATCAAGCGTCCCAAGCGCTATAAGCTGGCCCTGATTAATAATTCCTATTCTATCGGCCAGTTCTTCAGCAACTGAAAGTGTGTGCGTTGACATAAAAATTGTCTTGCCCTCTTTTGATTTGTCTTTCAAGATATCCTTGAGGATCCGGGCCGAACGCGGATCGAGTCCAACCATTGGTTCATCGATAATAATGACCGCGGGATCATGCAGAAGGGCACCGCACATCACTAATTTCTGCTTCATTCCGTGAGAAAAATCTTCTACCAGTTGATTCTGCGCCTCGTTTAAATGAAATGCCTCGAGAAGACGCTGTGACTCATCCGCGATCACCTCTTTAGGAAGTTCATACACCCCACCGATAAATTCCAGATATTCAATCGCACTCAATTTCTCATACAGATGGGGAAAATCGGGGACATAACTAATGTGCCGCTTTGCCTCGAGAGGCTTTTTCTGGATATCGTAACCGCAGATTAATGCATGTCCGGACGAGGGCCGCAACAGGCCTACCAGCATCTTTATAGTCGTTGTCTTGCCGGCGGCATTCGGTCCCAGAAAAGCGAAAAACTCCCCTGCGTTAATTGATAAATGCAGGCCGTTAACCGCCCGTTTTTCACCAAATGTCTTTGTCAGATTCACCATCTCAATCATATGTATCGTTCCTTTCGTTAACGATATTCCAGAATGTCAATCTTTATTTGTCCGACAAGACGGACGATATCTATTTGTCGGGATAAATTCCCTTCGGCAAACTGGATATGAGTGGCATCGGCGACCGACTGACCAAATGTCGGATCCAGATGAATCCATTCATTACCGATATATACCTTGGGCCACGCATGATAGTAAAATCTGCCTCTCAGATAGACAACCCCCGCGCACATCGCAGTAGGGATCCCGATACTCCTCGCAAGGGCCGTAAAGAGTACCGTGTGCTCATTGCAGTCACCTTCTCTGGTCGCCAGCACATCCACCGCAGAGGGAATGCTCACTACAGGAATCTTTTTAATATTGTTATATACCCAATGTCCCAAAAGCGATGCGGCCTTCCAGGAATCTGTCTCGTCCTCTATGATGCTGCGGGCCGTCTCAATTATCACAGCATCTGCTGACTGAATCAACAACTCCGGTTGCAAATAGGCCTCAAAGAGAGGATCGTTATTTTTTGCCCCGATAACCCCGGAAGGCCCGTCCGAAGACGGTCCCCTGGCCGTTATCTCAAGGACCTGCCTGCTGCCCTCTTTGGAAAATCGCTGCCTCTCGTTGGTCAGCTGAAACTCAGCAAGGTTGACGCCGGAAAGGCGCACCTTTACAAAACGGGTGTTCCGCGGGTCCTCTACGGCAATCGCGCTGGAGACAGAGACCTTTTCCAGAATATCCACTTTCCTTTCGAGCGGATTATCGATAGTAACGGCTTTTTCTCTGTACTCGCGAACCAAGGTAAAACCGGTGGGCGATTTTTCCTTATAGACGATGCCGTCGGACCCTACCCAGATCTGTGAAGTGATTCCTTTAAAATCAAGCTCCGCAACAAAAACATCAACGGCTTTTGTATCGTACTTTATTTTCTCGGTCCCCAGCACCTTCATGGTAATATAACCGGGACTTAAGGTCATGGGATCGAAGACCTTAAACTGCAGTTTCTTGCCTATGTCCAGTTCGTTGAGGATAAGAGGCGTTGCGATAAAATCGAGAAGCAGCACGTCTTCCTCAAGCACCAGCGTCTGAGGGCCGATCAGTTCTTCCGGTCCTTTGATGTCAACGCGCAACTCTCCATCAACCGCCTTTCCCTTTAATTCAAATGTATGGGGCCCTGAGGTAAAAAATAAAAAGAAATCTTTTATTCTCTTTTGCCTGGATAAATAGGCGATTCCTTCGATGTGTACTGTCTTTTCTTCGCCGAGTATCGGTATTTTTAAGTCGCTGATATTCCTGACGGTATAACCCTGTACCTCTGTCTGCGTCAGGTCCTGAATGACCGTATTGGTGTACCCTATCTTGACATCATCAAGATAAACCCCCATCCACGACTCCAAAAACCCCTGTGCAATAGCCTCTGATGAAGGAGCTGGCCGGATAACAGTCTCTACGGCAGATGAAACAATCATCTCCTCATTAACTAAAAGGGTCATCATAACCGCCCAAAAGAGGGTAATGCAAATAATAAGGCCGGTTTTCTTCATTTTTCTGTCTGTATTACTGCTTGGTCGGATGCTGGCGGTGCCTCGGTGGTCACAACAGGCTCTCCTGCCTCTTTGTTTTGTGCCGTCTTCGTGTGCCCTTTCCCTTCATCCGTTAACAGAAAAGATAAATCCATTTGGGCAAAATCAGGGTCGCCAAGCACTATTTCTTTTCTTTTATTTCTGTCTTTCTCCGACGACAGTCCCAGGTAAATCTCAAGCCATCTGACGGCATCTTCGCCCCTCCCTGATACCGCATATGCCTCTGCCAGACCATAGACGCTGTTAGAAAAGGCACGATCAAGGGGGATGTTCACGGCAAAATAATCAGGGGTTACCTCCGAGGGGTAAAACTGGAGATCCTTAAAAAGCCCGAGCAGCTGTTTATTAAAACTGAAGACGTAATAATCAGGAGACACTTCCGAAGGGTATATCTGCTGCTCCCGCAATTCGGAGATTGCCACCTCCTCCAACTGAGATAAGGTCTTCAAGGCATCATCCTGCATGCCGAGGGCGGCGTATGCCTTGGCCAGCGCGGTAGCAATGTCGATCTGGTACGGGCGCTCCTTGAATGAGGTTTCCCAGATGTCGAGCGCGTCCTCCAGTTCACCATATTCCCAGAGGGCATGCGCTAAACTTGTCCTGATGTAAAAAATATCGCTTAACTTGAGCGCCGCTTCATATTCAAGAACAGACTCAAATATCTTGCCTGTCACCTGGTACCCTTTTCCAAGAAGTGCCCTTAAAAGCAACAGCGTTGACGGGTCATCGGGTTTTTGTTCAACCCCTTGTTTCCAAATCCCGATCGCCTCCTTGAAGTAGCCCTTTACATAATAGGAGCTTCCCAGGGTAATATAGGCAAAAAAGGCCTGCGGATTTTTTTTGATCACTTTTTTAGACTCATAGATAATATTATTCAGTTCGATCGTCTCGAGTATTTCGTTATCTTTTTTTATCTTGTAAGCCGTCCTATAGTACTCATTGGCCTTGGCAAAATCATCTTCGCTCTCGGCCTCATAGGCAAGATTCAGTAGCCGTTCATATTTAAATCCTTTTGCTGCCTCGCGTCTGCGAATGAACGCAGCCCCCCATTCCTTTGCCTGATCAATAAGAGACTGCTTTTCCTCCGAGGCCGCCTCAGATGGCACAGGCAACTCTTCTTTGGTCTCCTCTTCTTCTTCCGTTACGTCAGATTCAGCCTTCGCCGGTGTTTCATCTTTGGAGGCTGCCAGATCCGTAACTGCCTCCTTCTCCTTGGGGGTGTTTTGTCCAGGCTGCTTTTCTAACGTAGGCATCTCCGGTGCTTTTTTAAATTCCATTAGCTTTAATCCGATTTCCTGAACCGTTTCCCTTGAAAATAGCCGATCACCACCCCCGTCCGATTTCGAGCTGTATTTAATGGCAGCAAGAGCCTCAATTTTTTCCATTACCACTGAATCATTAGGTTTAAAACGAAGGGCGGTCTGGTAGGCCTTAATAGCAGAAACCCACTGTTCCTCCTGTTCATATTCGAGCCCCTTTTTGTACCAGAGATAATACCCTTTATTCTCCTTTTCTATAATCCGTTCAACCTTCCGGATGATCGTATTAATAAAATCCCTTTTTTGGGGATCAAGTTTTGCAGCCTTGCGCCACTCTTCCATAGCCAGTGCATACTCTCCCCTGTCAAAATACGTCTGCCCTTTAATAAGATGGATGCGCGCCTTGGGAGGCGGGATGTGATATTGGGTCTCCGATGTCGGCCTCAAAGAAGTCATCTGGTCCTTTTGAACAAAGGGCTTCTTTTGTCCTTTTTGTTCCGGTCCGGAGGCCTCCCTTTTTTCCCGCGAGATCTCCTCGGCCTGCTGCGCATCTTCTTTTTGCGCCTGAAGCTTTCTTGTCAAAAAGTTAACCCTGTCAAGAGCAGAGGTATCATCAAGGTTGTAGTTTGTTGCCTCCCGGTAAACCTCTATCGCCTCAGCAAATTGATTTTTGCTTTCCAGCTCCCTTGCTTTTTCAACCAAGGACTTGTAGGTATCCTGACGACTTTCCCGTGCAGAGCTGATCCCTTGTGTAAAGATCATCTTATTCTGTGCAACCTTGATCATTTCTTTGACCTTTGTGTTTTCCGGATCAAGCGCCAATACCCGTCCCCATTCTCCTATTGCCTTACTGTATTCCCCCTGATTAAAATACATACGGGCGGTAGACATGTATGCCCCTATTTCTGTCTCGAAGTTGGTCTTGGCCCTTTTATACAATTCGTAGAGCTCTGCTTTTGCCCTTTTTCCGTAGGCGGTATCATCATATGCCTCCATCAGCTCTTCAAACTCATCCAAAAAAAGCGCTGTCTGGTAATCATGGGTATTGATTTTCCGTTTAATGCTCTGGTAAATATGCTTTGCCTGTTCCCTTTCGTTATACCAGCGGTACAGGCGATCAAGACCTGCCAAGGCAACAACAATAACCAGGATAACCGTCAGGATAGGTATATATTTTTTTGTTTTTTTGGATGATTTCTTTCCATTTTTCTCAAGGTCTTCTTCGCTCTTCAACCCAAAGCGGTCCGCGTCTACTTTGACAAGCACGCGCATCATTTCCTTACGTCTTAATGCATCCTCATCAGCCGGGTTCAGTTGGAGGATTTTATCAAGATAAAAGAGCGCTTTTTCAAAATCGTTATGTTTAAAGGCCTCTTCCGAAAGTTTCCGATTGCCTTCGATCATCCTGGTTAAATCACCGATTTCCTCTTTGAGATTAATGGCCTCTAAATTATTACTGTCTAACTGCAAAATTTCGTTACACTCCTCCAGAGCCTTCACAAACGCATATTCATTTCTGGCTATTGTTGCGTTTTCAAGATGTTCGGCAATGAGCCCTTTCAGGCACTCCCTGCAGTATGCTGTCTCCCCGCCAGTTTCTTTGCCGCACCAGGAACATTTCATAATATTCACAACTCCCTTTAGCAAGCAACCGAACGTGCCAGCTTTGCTGGCACATTCAGAACCTTCCTTGTGAGGTTCCTTGCTCCCGTAGTATACAGCATGTGAGTC
>JAFGGP010000048.1 GCA_016930485.1 Candidatus Omnitrophota bacterium
CTCCCGTAGGAGTCTGGGCAGTGTCTCAGTCCCAGTGTGGCTGACCATCCTCTCAGACCAGCTACCCGTCAAAAGCCTTGGTAGGCCGTTACCCTACCAACAAGCTGATAGGACGCGGGCTTATCCTTAAACGACAGGTCCACTTGAAGCGGATCCCCGCCTTTAGTACGGAAAGGATACCCTCTCCGGACCACATTTGGTATTAGCACACCTTTCGGTGAGTTATTCCAAATTTAAGGGCAAATTACCCACGCGTTCCTCACCCTTTTGCCACTATTCTTTCGCGCCGAAAGAATCGATAGCAAGCTATCAACTCCTTTGACAATGAAAGAACCGTCCGACTTGCATGCCTAATCCACGCCGCCAGCGTTCGTTCTGAGCCAGGATCAAACTCTCCAGTTTGAATCCTCACCAGACATTAATCGGCTATTCAATTTTCAAAGAACATTATGCAGACATAAAAAAAGACATCTGAACGATGTCTTTTTAAATTCGTTCGGTGGTGTGTCCTGCGTACTACTCTTTGCCTCTATTGTCAAGGATACCTTGTGTCAAAGCATCTCCTTGCGTTACGCGTGCCCTAAAGTGTACCACATGGAATAATGCCTTGTCAAGGTGTTTTTAAACTATGTTTCTTCTTTTAACTTATTGAAATAAAAGAAGTTGGAAAACTGTAGAAAAAGACGGCCCTTTCTCTCAAAAAACGGCTGGATATGCCGTCCGTGATCGGCCACGGTAAACCCTATCGCCCACCCTAAAAAAGGCCGATGCCCACTCCCTGCTATCTGCCTATATCGATCCCGTTGCACTCGGCGGAAAGTTTGCCGATTTGAAAAATATCACCGACCTTCACCCGGTCAACCGCTATCTCTGCATCCTGGTACTTTGCCCCGTTTATCCTAAGGGCCCCCTCTTCAATCTTTCGCCTCGCCTCGCTGGTTGACTGGGCAAGTCCGGCACCAACCAGAAATTTGGGCAGATAGAATGAATTGGTCCGGGCATTGAACATTTCACGGGTAAAACCCGAGCCTCGATTTTCGGTGGGCAGTTCCCTGCGGGAAAATACCCTTTCAAACTCCTCCCGGGCCCTCTCAGCATAGCCGGGGCCGTGATATCCCCTGACAATCTCCATGGCCAGGCGTTTTTTTGCATCCAGCGGATGGAGCGACTTCACCTCGGTAAGATCGCTATCGGTCAAGAGTTCGTAGTAATTCCACATAAGTTCATCGGAGATCGACATAACCTTTCCGAACATCTCAGCCGGCTTTTCATCAATACCGATATGGTTGCCGAGTGACTTGCTCATTTTGTCAACGCCGTCGGTCCCAACCAAAAGGGGCACCGTCATAACTACCTGCGGCTCCTGGGCATACTCCCTCTGAAGATCCCTGCCGACAAGAAGGTTGAATTTCTGATCGGTCCCACCGAGCTCGACATCCGCCTTCAAGAAGACGGAATCATACCCTTGCAAGAGCGGATACAGAAACTCGAGCATCGTAATAGCCCTGCCTTCCCTGATCCGTTTGGTAAAGTCATCGCGTTCAAGGATCCTGGCAACCGTATACCGGGAGGCCAGATCAAAAATATCCGCAAACTGCATCTTGGAAAACCAGGAGTTGTTAAAGACAACCTTTGTTGCCTCAGGTCTGAGAATCTTGAAAGCCTGCTTGGTATAGGTAGCCGCGTTGCCTTCGACCTCTTCGGCGCTTAAGGCAGGGCGTGTCTCACTCTTTCCCGAGGGGTCTCCGATGCGCGCGGTAAAATCCCCGATGAGAAAAAAGACCTCGTGACCGCAGTCCTGAAAATGTCTCAGCTTCCTTAAAAGCACCGTATGCCCCAGATGAATATCGGGGGCACTAGGGTCAAAGCCAGCCTTAATGCGAAGCGGCCGCTTTTCCTTGACCGAGGTCTCAAGCTTACGGATAAGCTCCTCCTCGGAGATAATCTCAGAAACACCCCGCTTAATCAGCGAGAGCTGTTCATTAATAGTGAGTTTGCTCATGCCGCAGGTGTGGTTGACTGCGCCTGTATGAAAAAAAGGCGTGCGTTCTTTACGCAGACGGATAGTCTTGCTCCGGGAGAACCCCCTCATCATCTAATAGAGAGTTGTTGGTATCGGGAGCTCTATCTGCGTCTTCGGAGGAGGCCTCGTCTATGCTGTCTTCCATCGGCAGGCCCTTAAGAGTCAGCGCTATCTTGCGCTGCGCCTCATCCACCTTGATAATCTTTACCTCGATATCCTGACTCATCTTGAAATTGGCCTGGATGTTCTTTGCTAGTCGCTCAGGCACCTCGGAGAAATGCAGGAGACCGTCGATCCCGGGGGCAAGCTCAACAAACATGCCGAAATTGGCAATCTTGCTAATAGTCCCGCTTACGATAGCACCTATTTGAAAATTACCGGCATGCTCCTCCCAGGGATCTGGTTGGAGCTGCTTCATGCCGAGGGCAATCTTCTGGCTCTGGGTATCAATGGAGAGCACCATCGCCTCCACAATATCACCCTTCTTGCATATCTCGGTCGGATGGGCTATTTTCCTCGTCCACGAGAGATCCGAGATGTGCACCAGTCCGTCGATCCCGTTTTCTATCTCGATAAACACCCCATAGTCGGTAATGTTGCGCACCTTGCCCGAGATCTTCGCTCCCACAGGATATTTCTTTTCCATCTCGAGCCACGGATTAACCTCGGTCTGTTTGATGCCCAGCGATATCTTCTGACTTGATTCATCGATATTGAGCACTACCGCCTCAATAACATCGCCGACCGCCAGAACTTCGGAGGGATTGGCGATGCGCTTAGTCCATGACATCTCGGAGATGTGGACCAGCCCCTCGACGCCCTTTTCGAGTTCTACAAACGCACCGTAAGGTACGATATTAACGACCCGGCCCTTTACCTGTGAACTAACCGGATACTTTGTGGCAACGTCCTTCCACGGGTTTTCCCCGATCTGCTTAAGCCCAAGTGAAACACGCATATTCTCCCGGTCAAAATCAAGAATCTTCACCTGGATATCGTCGCCCAGGGCAACCATCTCGCTCGGGTGAGAGATGCGACTCCAGCTCATGTCGGTGATATGGAGAAGTCCGTCCACCCCGCCCAGGTCGATAAAGACGCCGAAATCGGTTATATTCTTTACCGCCCCCTGCCGTATTTGACCGGGCTCGAGTGTCTGCAACAGCTCCTGACGCGACTGATTGCGCACTTCCAAGAGATAGTCTTTCCGGGAGACTACGATATTCTTGCGCGGCCTGTTAATCTTCAGGATCTTCACCAGGGTCTTTGAGCCCACCAGCTGGTTCAGTTCACTGTATCCCTTGAGACTCGATAGTGAAGCGGGCAAAAACGCCTCAACTCCGATGTCGACGATCAGGCCGCCTTTTACCTTTTTCACGACGCGGGCCTCCACATTGTCTCCCTCGGCATGTGACGTGATGATCTTCTGCCAACCCTGCAGTTTATCCGCCTTCTTCTTGGAGAGCACAATCATCCCGTTCTCGTCCTCCTTCGATTCAACCAGGACATCAATCTCTTCGCCCATCTGCACCGAATCCAGATCGAGAAACTCCTCCATGGAAATAATACCTTCTGACTTATAGCCCACATCAACGATCGCCTCTTTTTCGTTAATACTGATAATTCGGCCTCTTACAATCTGCCCCTCCTGGATCTCCTTAAAGGTCTGCTCATACAGCTTCCCCAGACCGTCCACATCTGATCCCGGAGCATCGGTCGTTGACGTAACGGCCTCGGTCACCTCCTTTTCGAAATTGTCATTTTTTTCTTCGGCATCAAACATGCTGTACATCCTCCTTTATTCGCTATTTGCAGGATATGCTCCTGCGGGCAAAATTTTTGAACTTCCAGCCCTCAGCTTTCAGCTGCTGAAGGCCTTTTCTATATGCTATCCGCTTGCCCTGTATCGAGCTGCGCTCTGGTTCAGGGCTAGTCGCCATGCGCTAAAGGTGGTATTATACCCTAGCTTTTCTTTTTTTTAAATCGATTTCTTGCAACACGGAGAGGACATCGTCGATAATGCTCTTTGGTGTTGAGGCGCCGCTGACTACGCCCACCCGCCTGACTGCATCAAACCACTCCCCCTGGATCTCGCCGGTCGTCTCGATCTGAAAGGCCCGCACACCCATCATCTGGCAGATGCGAAAAAGTTTCTTTGTATTCGAGCTGTTTTTGCCGCCCACCACCAGAACACAATCACACTGCCTGGAGAGCGCCTCAACCTCTTCCTGGCGGTCAAGGGTATCCTTGCAGATAGTATTGAATATGCGCAGTTCGGTCACATTCGTCCGTATAAAAAAATCGATCACCGCCTTAAAGACATCGAGTTGCTGAGTGGTCTGGGCGACGATGCCGACCCGTTTCATAGCATCGGTGTCGATGAGGGAAAGTTCGCTCGCATCCCGAACAACAATCGCCTGATGATCGACCGCCTCGTAAATGCCGATAACCTCTGGATGCGTCTTCTCGCCCACGATAATCAGCTGGTAGCCTTCCTGGACCAGCTTCTCCGCGCTGTGCCTGGCGCTGGTCACGAAAGGGCAAGTTGTATCCACGACGCGTATCCCCTTTTCGCGTGCCTTCTGGTACACCTCGGGTGCAGCGCCGTGGGCACGGATAACCACCGTACCACTATCAATTTCATCAAGCGAATCGGCCACGCCAAGTCCGCGCTCGGCAAGCATCTCGACTGTCGGGGGATTGTGTATGATGGGCCCAAGGCTCTTTACCGTCCCCTCCGAACGCAGGGCCTCTTCTGCCTTTTTGACGGCACGCTCGACGCCGTAGCAAAATCCTGAGTGGGTAGCTAAGATTATTTCCATTGGACCAGGCCCGACCTTCGGCGAGTCTGGTAAATACTCGGGCAAGGTCCGGCCCTCTTCTGTTTTTTTTTGAACTCGCGAACTCGAAGAACTCGAGTAACCCGAGCACTAAAGGTTAAGTGTGTGCCAGGGCGTCGACGTTGTCCATGACCACCCTGCTGATCTCTTTGTACTGCACCTCGTCCTGACCGACAAAGGCAACCTGAGAAAACTCGAGCGGTTCGCCGAAGGTAATCCGCACCTTATACGGGCGGATGAAACGCGCCCCCTTGGGGAGCGCCCGCTCGGTGCCCTGTATGTAGACCGGCACCACCCTTGCCCGCGACTTTACCGCCAGGTAGCCAACCCCGCCGAGCGGGGCCCGTTTCTGGGTCCCTGCCGACCTGGTCCCCTGCGGGAAAACGGCCACGACCTCCCCCTGGGTTAGTGCATCGAGCGCGCTGCGGAATGTCTCCTTATTAATCCTCCCCCTCCGCACCGGAATACAGCCGAAACTCTGCAAGAGCCAGCCTAAGACCGGGACGTTAAAAAGTTCTGACTTTGCGAGAAAACGGACGTGTCTCTGGCATCCCAACCCGAGGAGCGGCGGATCCAGATTGCTGATATGGTTTGCCGCCAGAATCACTCCGCCGCTTGCCGGAATATGCCCGCGTCCGCACACCTCAAAGCGTAACAGGATTTTTAAGACGATAAACACTATAAAGCGGCAGGTCATGTACCACAAAGTGACAAGATCCTCTCGCATACCTTCTCGGCGGAAAGACGGGTGGTGTCGATGTACTTTGCGTCCGGGGCTATCCTGAGGGGCGATGCCGTCCGTTGTCTATCGATCATATCGCGCTCCCGTACATCCTGCTCGACGGCCTCGGGTGTCACCTTGCGGCCCAACGCCTTCAACTCATCGTACCGCCTGGTAATGCGTTCTGATAGCTTGGCATCCAAATACACTTTTACATGGGCATTTGGGAAAACCGTCGTGCACATATCACGTCCTTCGGCAACCAGACCGTCCTTAACAAGGGACCTCTGATACTTCAATAGCATACCCCGCACCTTGGGCATCTTTGCTACATAGGGCACCGCCTTGCTTACCCGCGCCTGGCGTATCCGGTCAGTGACATTCTCGCCGTTCAGATAAATCACCACCTCGCCGTGCGACTGTTCAAGCCCTATCTTCATCGTCTGGATTGCCTTCGCCACCGCTTTTTCATCCGCAGGTTTCACGCCCAGTTCAAGCACCCCTAAGGCAACTGCCCTGTATAGCGCCCCGGAATCAAGGTGCAGCAGACCCAGCCTCTGGGCAAGCATCCGCCCGACGGTGCTCTTTCCACAGGCGGTCGGCCCGTCAATGGCGACAACCAGGTCCTTCCGAATAACGGTGCCAGCCTGTTTCCTGCCCGAGTCGCCACCTTCCCTCTGTGCAGCGCCAGGATCCCTCTTATTCTTTACGCGCCCCTCGTGCCTTTCCAAAAACGCGTTTCTGCTCTTCTGGGCCTTTGTGAGTTCTCGTACCATAGCCTTTTCATCCCCCTTTATCATAATGTTCGACATCATCCCCAACCACCGGGTGATGTGCTGTATGCACGAACGCATCTCCTTCGCATTACTGAAAAAAATGTCCTTCCAGATAACCGGATCGCCCGAGGCGATCCTCGTCATATCATAAAATCCGCCCGCTGCATACGGGAGCCGCGAATGGTTAAGGGTAATCAGGCCGCAGGCCAAAAGATGAGGGAGATGACTTATCCAGGCCAATATCCTGTCGTGCTCCACAGGAGAAAGCACCACCGTTTCCGAGCCGAGTGCATGCCACAACCGTTGCATCTTCCGCAGGGCGGCCGGTGCGGTTTTTCTTGTCCTTGTGAGAACACACAGGCGGTTTTCGAAAAGTCCCCGATCCGCATATCCAGCCCCCTTTTTTTCGGAGCCGGCAATCGGATGACTACCAACATACCACCGTCCCCTGGGAATAAGCGCGTCCAGCTGACCGACAAGCGCTGCCTTGGTGCTGCCGACATCGGTAATCAGGCACCCTGGTTTTATCCTATCAAGCACCTCTTTACAGATCGGCACGATACGGCCGACCGGCGTAGCAAACACAAT
This sequence comes from Candidatus Omnitrophota bacterium, assembly GCA_016930485.1. GTDB lineage: Bacteria > Omnitrophota > Gorgyraeia > JAFGGP01 > JAFGGP01 > JAFGGP01. The sequence continues at coordinate 6,946 of JAFGGP010000048.1, forward strand.
AAGATCGGCATCTCTCGCCGCCTGACGGGGGTCGTCTACCCCGTAATCGACGACACCCAGCGCACACGCCGCCTCTAGCGTGCTCTTGCGTGATGTAACGCCGACGATCTCGCCCGCCAGCTTACGCTCCTTCATGGCAAGCCCCATCGACCCGCCGATTAAACCAACCCCGATGATTGCTACTTTTTGGAACAGCATAACTTCTAGCCTTCAGCCTTCAGTCTTCAGCCTTCAGCAGCTGATTGCTGAAAGCTGAGCGCTGAGAGCTCATTTATTATATTGTTCTGCCGACTGACGCGGCAATCGGCGCAAGTTCACTCATCAGTTCCTTGAACTTCCTGGGCAGGAGCGACTGTTCTCCGTCTGAAAATGCCTCCTCCGGATTTGGGTGTACCTCTATCATAAGACCGTCGGCGCCACAGGCAACGGCCGCCTTTGCCATCGGGCCAACCAGATTATACTTGCCAGTGCCGTGACTCGGGTCCACCACAACCGGCAGGTGGCTCAGGCGCTTAATAAGCGGCACCGCGTTCAGATCCAGGGTAAACCGGGTCGCGGTCTCAAAGGTCCTGATACCCCGTTCGCACAGGATTACATTCGGATTTCCGTGGGAAATAATATACTCCGCCGAAAGAAGAAATTCCCTGACGGTTGCCATCATGCCCCGTTTCAAAAAAACCGGTTTTTTGGAGTTGCCCACCTCCTTAAGGAGGTTGAAGTTCTGAATGTTGCGCGCGCCTATCTGAATGACATCCGCATAGCGCTCGACGAGCTCGGTGTCCCGCGGGTCCATCAATTCGGTCACTACCAGAAGGCCTGTCTCATCGGCAACCTCCCTGAGATACCGCAGCCCCTCTTCCCCCAGCCCCTGAAAGTCATACGGAGAACTCCTCGGTTTAAACGCCCCGCCGCGCAATACCTCAGCGCCTGCCTCTTTCACCGTCCTGCCCACCGACATAAGCAGCTCTTTACTCTCGACCGAACACGGGCCGGCAAACATAATAATCTTCCTGCCCCCGATAGACACCGTGGGAGAAAGCGGGATAACGCTGTCTTCCTTCTTATATTCCCGCGACGCCAGTTTATAGGGAGCGAGGACCGGGATAACCCGTTCAACGCCCGGGTACACCTCGAGCGGCTGGGACCTCACGATCGCCTCGTCACCGATAACGCCGATAATCGTCCGCTCCACACCGCGAGAGATCATCGACCGCAGACCCAGCTGTTCTACCTTTTTGACAATATGGTCTATCTCGCCCTGTGTTGCCTCACGCTTTAAGACAATAATCATTGACTATTCTCCTTGTTAAGCCTTCAGCCCTTTTTAAAGTTGCCAGTAGCTAAATCCTAATATCTAAATTCTAATTTCTAAACAATATCTAAATCCAAATGTTCAAAATTCAAAACTGTTTTTTCTTTTTTTGTTTCGGTCATTTGCCTGTCCCGCGTTTTGTGGCGGGAGATTCTGGTCATTTGAAATTGTTTAGGATTTCGATATTCGAATTTAGGATTTTTATTCCTTGCGACTTTGTGACTGGTGACATTTTTTACAAAACAGCATCAAGTGCCTTTAAGAAACGTTTGTTCTCCGCCCGGGTGCCTACGGTCACCCGCACGTATGTCTTCATGCCCCACGAAGCCATATCACGCACAATCACGCCTTGTTTGAGTAAATCGCACATTACCCGCCGGGAATCCCTCCGGCAGTCAAACAGGATAAAGTTCGCAGCGCTCGGGATGTATGAAACACCCCGCCTGTCAAATGCACGATACAGAAACTGTTTTTCCTGGCGGGTAAGCCCCACGACTTTTTGTACATGCCGCTGATCCCTGAGGGCGGCACAGGCAGCCTTCTGGGCAAGGATATTGACATTAAACGGCTCCCGAACCCGATTTAGATACAATGCCACCCGGGGATCGGCAATGCAGTATCCGACCCGCAACCCCGCAAGGCCATAGGCCTTTGAAAAGGTGCGCGCGACAATGAGGCGCGGTCTCCGAGGAGAAGAAAGCAGGTCCGGAAAATCGGGTTGGTCTGCATACTCAAAATACGCCTCATCAAAAAAAACAAGGCACTCCTTCGGCAGGTCCTTCAGGAATGCGCGGACATCATGTTCTGCCACATACGTACCGGTCGGGTTATTCGGATTGGCTATAAAAATAACCTTAGTCTTCCTGGTAATCCTGCGGCGCATGGCCTGGAGGTCATAAGTAAAGTTTTTAAGCGGTACCACCTTGGGCCTTGAGCCGGCTATCTTCGCGGCTATCTCATAAATCTGAAAGGAGGGCCGCGCCACCACCACCTCTTCACCCCTTGCAAGGAAGGCGCGCAGCGTCAGAATAATAAGCTCGTCAGAACCATTGCCGAATACCAGCTCGTCCGGTCTGACGCCGAGGCGCTTTGCCAAAAGCCTTCTCAGATAGTAACACTGCCCGTCAGGATACCGGTAGACCTCGCCCGCCGCCTCCTTCAGCACCTTCACCACCTCTGGTGAAGGGCCGTAGGCACTTTCATTAGACGCCAGTTTATCGACCCTGCGCAGCCCCAATTCCCGTTTGACTTCGTCGATCGGTTTGCCCGGGATATAGGGTTTGACTGTGAGTATTTCTTTACGGACAAGCATATCTTCTAGCCTTCAGCTGTCAGCCTTCAGCTGTCAGCCTTCAGCGGCTGATCGCTGAAAGCTGAGAGCTGATAGCTCGTTAGTTACGTTGCAGACGGATACGAGCCCAGAATCTTCAGAAACGCACACTGCCTCTCGAGCTCCTTCAGGGCCTGTTTTACCTTCTGATCCTGAAAATGTCCTTCGAGATCAACAAAGAAATAATAGTCCCATGCCTTCCGCTTTGACGGTCTGGACTCGATCTTTGTCATATTAATCCGGTATCTCTTAAAAGGCGCCAGCATATCATGCAACGCCCCCACCTTATCCTTCACTGAAAAGACAAGAGATGTCTTATCGTTGCCGGTCGGGTTGCCCTGCGAGGTGCCGATCACGAGAAAACGCGTCGTGTTGACGCCGCTATCCTCGATGCCGTCTGCCAAAATGGCAAGGCCGTACCTTTTTGCGGCCCGCCTGCCAGCGATGGCCGCAACACCCCTGCCCGTGCTCTGCCGCACCAGCGTGGCCGCATGAGCGGTGCTGACCACCTCGACCAACCGCACCCTCGGCACATTGTCCTCAAGCCAGTGTCTACACTGGGCAAAGACCTGCGGATTCGACCATATTTTTGTGAGGCGCGCAAGGGGGATTTTGTTCTTTGCAAGCAGGCTGTGGGATATAGACATGCTAATTTCCGAGCAGATCTTGAGCTCTGAATCAACAAGCACATCCAGGGTGTGATTAACAGCACCCTCGATAGAGTTTTCTATGGGGACCACGCCAAAATCAACCCGGCCCCTTTCCACCTCCCGAAAGACGTCGCCGATGGTGTCACAACAGACATACGCCACCTGTGAACCAAACCGTTCTTCTGCGGCCATATGGGAAAATGTCAGCTCGGGCCCCATATAGGCAACCTTCAGGGGCTGCTCAAGGGCCAGTGCACCGGACATGATCTCCCTGAAGCAGGCCTTAACCGCCTCGTCCGAAAGCGGGCCTTTGTTATAGACAGAGACTTTTTTATAGACTATCTTTTCCCGGTCTGCCGCGTACCGGCTGATACCGTGCCTCTCCTTGACATCCCGGATCTGAAGGGTAAGGCGCGCGCGTTCATTCAACAGCTCGACAAGCCTCCTGTTCAGCGCATCAACCTTGTTCCTGAGGTCCTGCAACGTTTGTCCTTTTCTGGTCTTCATCATCTGTTTCCTGGTGGTCATGGCGTTCCTCGACGGTTTCCTCTTTTTCGCCAGCCGACTCATCTTTGGCTATCTGCACATTCCGGGGCTGCTCCAGTTCATACTCCCGTATCGCCCTGAGAGACGGGAGATCCCGAATGGACGCAAGTCCGAACAGTTCCAGAAATTCATCGGTGGTCGAATACGTAAACGGCCTGCCGGGGGCCTCGATCCTCCCGGCAATTTTCAGAAGCCCTCTATCTAAAAGATTCTTGATTACTCCCTCAGAATTAACCCCCCGGATCATCTCTACCTCGGTCCGGGTCACGGGCTGCTTATAGGCTATAATCGCCAGGGTCTCGAGCTGTGGCCGGGAGAGCTTATCGAGTTTATCCTGCTGAAACATCTTCTTAAGGTACGGGCCGTACCGCGGGAGTGTTTCAAAACGGTACCCCCCGGCAACCTCCTGAATGAGAAAGGCATGGCCCCCTTCCTTATACTGCTGGTTGAGCTCCTCCACAAAGGTCCTGATCATGGTAATCTCGATGCCCCCCAGTACCTCGCTGATCAGCTGGGCGCTGAGCGGTCGGTCGGCCACCAGTATCATCGATTCAATAATATGACGCAGTTCAACATGTTCCATGGTCGGTTATTCCCCCTCCGGCCGGGAACGGAGCGGACCGAAGACTTTCTGATCGTTGCGAACAATCAGTATCTCGCCGAAAATCTCGCGCTGCCTGATGAGAATTTCCTTCAGCTTTATCAGCTCCAGGATAGCAAGAAAGGTCGCGATAATCTCGGGCTTGTGTTTCGCCTCGACAAAGAGCCTGCTGAAGGCAATCTCCGGCTCCTTCACCAGAAGGTGCAGCAGGTAATGAACCTTCTCCTCGACCGTTATCTCATCTTTAATAATCTCGTGAAAGGTCTCGCGCGGCACCTCTTTTAAGACCTGCGAAAATGCCGCAATCAGCTCAAAGAGACTCGCCTCAAAGTAGTCTCCGGTCGCATCCGCCCGCCCTTCATCCGCACCAGCGCTGGTCCGGCTAAAGACATCCTGACGCCTGATGCGCTGGGCGTTCAACGACTCGGCTGCCTCTTTAAACGCCTTGTACTCAAGAAGCCGTCTGACGAGTTCGTCGCGCGGGTCGGCGAGCTCTTCCTCGTCCTCCTCGACATTCTCCGGCGGCAAGAGCATCTTTGACTTGATGTGCATGAGGGTGGCGGCCATAACCAGAAATTCACCGGCTATATCTAAGTCTAATACTCTCAACCAGTTAAGGTAATCAAGATACTTCTCGGTGATCTCGGCGATCGGGATATCGTAGATATCCAGTTCGTTCTTCTTTATCAGATAGAGCAGCAGGTCGAGCGGCCCCTCAAACAGTTGCAGTCGTACTTTGTAACTCATAGTATTCGTCACCGGTCACATGTCACAAGACACATGACACACGTAAATGAAAAAAATTATATACCATTTTCGGGTAAATATCCGGGATTCATGTGTACTGAATTTCCGATCCTTTGTTGCTTTTCATGATACTTCTCGACTCACTGTGTTCGCTCGAAGAGTAATGTGTTTTTGTCATTCCGGACCCCGATCCGGAATCCACTTTTTTGTTTTGTTCTGCAGTCTTTTTATTTCTTAGTGACACACCTCGTGACACTACCTGTGTCATGTGACCTGTGTCTTGTGTCATACGTGAAACTACGTCAGTAGTTTTACGTATTTCTTCACTTCACGCATAGTTTGAGCAGCAGCCTCCCTGGCCTTGGCTGTTCCCTGACGCAATATGGTTTCAAGCTCTTCTTTATCATGTAAGAGCTCATTCCGCTTTTTCCTGATCGGCTCAAGAAACGCGATAACCGCCTCTGCCAGTTTCTTTTTACAGGCAACACACCCCACCGTAGCCCCCTCGCACCAACTGCGCACCCCACCGGTCATCTCTTCCTGAAACGCGCCAAAATAGGAAAAAACGGTACAGCGGTCAGGATGTCCCGGGTCCTCGAGCTTTATGCGCTCAGGATCGGTCACCATGCTGAGCACCTTTTTTCTGATCGACTCCGGCCTCTCGCCCAGTCCGATAAAATTATCCAGGCTCTTCGACATCTTCCGGTTGTCAAGCCCTAGAAGCCGTTTGGTTACCGAAAGGAGCGGTTGCGGCTCAGGGAAAATGGGACCGTAAAAACTCTCGAACCGCCTCACCAGCTCTCTGGTCAGCTCAAGATGCGCCACCTGATCCTCGCCTACCGGCACGCACTCGGCCCGGTAGAGCAGTATATCGGCCGCCTGCAGAACCGGATACCCCAAAAAGGCGTAGTTGGTCAGGTCGCGGCCGGTGACCTCGCGCAGCTGTTCCTTATAGGTGGGGCACCTCTCGAGCCACCCCAGGGGCGTAATATTCGAAAGTATCATAAAGAGCTCGAGATGCTCACTGACCCGCGACTGAAGGAAGAGTGTGCTTTTTTCAGGATCGATGCCGGCCGCAATCCAGTCGGCAAGGCACTCGAGAGAAAAAGAGGCAAGGCCCTCTGTATCCGCATATTCGCTCATCAGCGCATGCCAGTCCGCTATCATATAAAAACAGTCGTACTCATCCTGGAGTCTGCGCCACGAATCAAGCGCCCCGACCAGATGGCCCAGATGTAACGGCCCGGTCGGCCGCATCCCGCTCAATACCTTTTTCTTCTCTTTTGTCATGATAATGTAATGTACCGGGGAGGATCGTAATGCCGGACTTAGCAAGTAAATACATTGTGCTGGGCGTATACTAGCCTGCGATTACTCTTCTTTGTGCTTTCTTCCATACTTCTGATAAGCCTTCAGCTAGATCTCTCTCTCGAGATACTGAATCCGGTAGGACTCGATCTGGTCGCCCGGCTCAAACTCGCGAAATCCATCAACCCGGATCCCGCACTCAAACCCCTCTTTCACCTCGCGGGCATCGTCTTTAAACCGTTTCAGGGTGTGTATTTTTCCTTCGTAGATAACATCGCCCGCGCGCAGCACGCGGCACAGGCTGTTCCGGTTGATGGTGCCGCGTGACACCTGACACCCCGCGATAGCCCCTACCTTGGTGAGCTGAAACACCTGTTTTACCTCGGCAACGCCCAGAAACTCCCTTTTCTCCTCAGGCGCAAGCATCCCGGAAAGCGCCTTCTTTGTCTCTTCGATCACCTCATAGATGATATAATAAAGACGGACATTAACCCCCTCCACCTTTGCCAGGGCGCTCGCCTTCGGTTGAATCTTTACGTGAAACCCCACCACCACGGCGTTTGATGCGGAGGCAAGCATGATATCCGACTCGCCGATATCCCCGATGCCGGTGTGCAGTATCTTCAAATCAACCTCTTTACCCATGAGGTCCTCAAGCGAGCCGAGAATCGCCTCCAGAGACCCCTGGACATCGGCCTTAATAATCAGACGCAGCTCCTTTATCTCGCCGCGGCTCAACTTCTGATAAAAATCCTCGAGCGATACCTTTGCCTGCGTCTCCCGCTGCGGCAACCTTCCCCGCTCCTGGCGCATCTCGGTAATCTCCTTTGCCATGGCCTCATTCTGAACCGCATAAAAGCGCTCACCGGCCATCGGCACACCGTTAATACCCAAAAGCTCCCCGGGTTCGGCAAGACTCACCTGCGGTATCCGTTCGCCGCGGTCGTTGATAATGCCTTTTATCCTGCCCCAGTAACTGCCGGCGACCACCACATTCCCGGCGCGCAGCGTGCCGTTAGAAACAAGTATGGTCACCACCGGCCCCATTCCGCGTGACATGTGTGCCTCGATGACAACCCCCTGGGCAGGGGCCTCGGGGTCACCCTTTAACTCGAGCATCTCTGCCTCCAGCAGAAGCATCTCAAGGAGGGTATCGATGCCTTCTTTTGTCTTTGCCGATACCGGCACGACGATCGTCTTGCCGCCCCAGTCCTCCGAGGTCAGATCAACTTTGGCCAGCTGCTCCTTCACCCGGTCCACATCGGCCGAGGGAAGATCACACTTATTAATCGCCACCACAATCGGAACCCCGGCGGCACGGGCATGGTCGATCGCCTCTATCGTCTGCGGCATAATACCGTCATCGGCGGCCACCACCAGGATAACCACATCGGTCGCGTGGGCGCCGCGCGAACGCATCTGCGTAAAGGCCTCGTGGCCCGGGGTATCGAGGAACGTTACCTTCCCCTTGCCCAGCGCCACCTGATAGGCGCCGATATGCTGGGTGATGCCCCCTGTCTCGGTGGCTATGATATTCGAGGCGCGAATCGCATCTAAGAGCGACGTCTTGCCGTGGTCCACATGACCCATCAGTGTAACTACCGGCCCCCTGAGTCGCATCCTCTCGGGGCTCATCTCCTGTGAATGAAAAGCCAGGAGCTCTTCCTCGGCATTTGGTGCTGCCTTGAGTTCATAGCCCAACTCACGGGCGATCTCGGTTGTCAGCTCCTGAGAAAGCGGTTGATTGATGGTCAGAAAATGACCCTTCTTGATCAGGTCCTGCATCAGCTGGTTGGGCTTGCTCTGCAGTTTCACGGCCAGTTCTTTTACCGTCAGGGGAAATTCGACCTCAAGGACCTTGGTGGAGGGTGTTTTCTTTTCTTCGCGGGGAGGCTCTTTTTCCGGTTCCGGCCTCGGGAGAGGGGCACGCGCTGTCTTCTTTTCCTTCGGTGCAGCCCTCGGCGCCTCTTTTTTTGCCGGCGTTTCCTTTTTTGCCGGCGCCTCTTTTTTTGCCGGCGCATCCCCCGCAAGTTCATGCCTGACAATCTCCGCTATCTCATCGTCAAGCGTGCTCATATGGGAAGAAACCGCCACGTTGAGGGCCTTTAACTTCTCAATAAGCTCCTTACTCGAAATACCCAGCTCTTTAGCTAATGTGTGAACCCGTGTTCCCATAACTATTC
>JAFGGP010000049.1 GCA_016930485.1 Candidatus Omnitrophota bacterium
CTGCGGTCTTCCTGGTGGGCAGGTCTATCGTCCGCCGGTGGCCGACACTTGCGCCGCGGCAGAAGGCAGCCCTGATCGGCATCGCCGTTACCGTGGGCATTACCCTTATCGCGCTCTACCTTCTGGGTGTTGACCTTAACCCGTTCGGCGCGGCACCGGCCTCCGAGGTTGGCAGTCAACTGGCTCACGCGGGGGCTCATAGGGGCATGCCCCTCCTCGGCATGTTCGGCATGGGGTCGATCAAGCAGGAAGGCCGCCCTGTCGAACCGGCATGGATAGATGAGGTTAAAGACGCGAATGAGAATGATATTGTCTGCTCAGAGATGGGTTTTTACAGGCACCTTGAAGGCGGAAAAACGTCACTGCTTAAGAAAATCAAGGCCAAAAAATTACCCGATCCGCTTACCTCAAAGACAAGGATTATCTGGCGCCACAAAGGTGATATCACTGTGCGTCTCTATGTGGTCAGGCTTACGGGTGGCAAATATAAATGGGCGTTTTCTATCGGGGATATAAAAAATGGCGCGGCGTATTTCGGTGTTACGATCGCCAAAGAAAAAAGAGTTGACTATCTACGGGATGGCTACCGGGGTCTCGCCGAGCCTTTCTTAAAAGCACACTTTAATGTTTCAGGAGAGTCGCCGTTAGAGCAGATTTATTCGCGGGGCGTACTCCCCAGGGCCGAGCAAGGTGCACGGTCTTCATTTGATGTTACAGTGAAAGATAAGACATTTACCTTTGTATTGGCCCGGATGAGGGATGGCGCTATTGTGTGGAGTCTTCCCAAGGAGGATATGGAGGGCCAAAACCTGAAACTGCTCGGGGAACATCTGCAACTTTCCCTCCGGCTTCCGTCCCTGGCCGCCGATGAATTACCCATTTCCACGAACGGTCTTTTGGGCGTGATGATAGGCTATAATAGGGATTTGGCAGTCGCGGCAAACAGACTCTTTGATCAGGCGCAGGGGAATACTAAGGGCGGATTGCCTGCGCATGTTAAGCGGTCTCATTCGGGGCGCGAGATATGGGCAATCAAAGAGACGCTGACAGAGAAGCGCAAACTGGCAAATCAGCTCGGGACCTATCTCCAGATAGACTGGTATGCGGCCGAGCTTCTGCTGCGGCTTAAGGCACTGGAAGAGAAGAAGAACAAGGCGCAGAACCTTGATGATGAGAAGGATAAAATCCGGATGCAGCAGGTAGAGGCGGTATGCAGGTTTGAACTGGCGGCCTCTCAGATAGCCATGGGGGGAAAGCCGTCGAAAGAGCATTATGCCGAAAAACTTGCGCAGTGGAAGAAAGAGCGCGAACGTTTCATAGGCGAACGCGCTCTTAAAACATTGGATCGGTTTAAGACCAGGCACATAGAGACATCTCAGGAGCCGATACACTCGGACCCTGCCACCCTTACCAGTGAGTTACCCGAACTGGCAAAGTTACTCAAGGCCGCAAAGAAAACCCGGGTAGCCAAGGCTACAGTCGACCAGGTGATAAGCAATATTGTGGCCGGGCTCGAAAAACAGGGGGTTTTATCTGAAATTGCAGACCTCATCAGGCCCGAAGAAGTAGATACCTTGGTCGGCTCACTTTCCGCAACACCGTGGCTCGGCTCTCTATTGCTCGAGACGTACGTTATGGCAGAGAAAAAGAAGGAAGAGATCGACCAGATGCCCTATCAGGCGGTTTATGATGTGATACCTGATTTACCGTCTCCGGGGATGGCTGAAAATAAGAGGAAGCGCTATGTACACGAACATTTTAACAGACCAATGAAGATGCGATTAAAAGTCAAGGGAGGCCGCACCTCGACGCTGGCCACGGTTACCTTGGTTAGCAAGCCAGGAGAAGAGGAGGCCTTTCATGATGTATACACAATAGAACTGCAGGACGAGGCACGGACGACTTACAACGTTACCAGCAAGGATCATCAGCTGTTCCAAAACATAACCCTTCCCGATCGAAGCGATCTGGACGAAAATAACCCCCAGGACAAAAAAATGCTGCACACATTAGAGGGGATAGAAGGGTTTCAGGCTGGATATCTCAAGGAACTCAGGGACCTTGAAGTGCAAAAGGCCAGGTTATTGGTTAATCTTGGGCTGGATGGCCCGAGTTCTGATTTGGCCTTTGCATTACAGAGCACGCTCTCTGCCCCGGAGGAGGCTGCATTGCGAAAGGCCGCCTCGACCGGCGAGATAACAGAACGTGCACAACAACTGATAGATGCCCTGTTTGGACAGGTGTTACATATGGCTTACGAGACAGAGAGCCCAGAGGCAGTGCCTGCCGGCCGCACGAGTGCATGGCTAGAGGATAAAGGGAAGGTGCGGCAGCAGGATACAATGGACCCCGGGAGCCTGATACCTACGGCGAGTGACCGGATCAAAGCGGCGAGGGGGTCGAAGGGGCATCAGAAGCAGGCCCGCTTCCACGCCGGCATGGGCGGCGGAGTATTCAGCATTGCCGTACCCCTCAATCTCCTGCCACAGCTCTTTGAGAAGCTGGGTATGGATTTTAACACAGCACTTCTGATCCTGGGTATAGCGATGATGTCGGCAGGGTTGATTCACATATTGACGCACCGCCGGAACATTGCTAGTAATATGTCGCGACAGCCGGATCGGAAAATACCGGACAAACTCTTGCAATGGGCTTTTGAAAACGAATTTGAAGCGCTTTCACCGCGTTATCTTGAAAAGCATCCCGAACTTCCTTCTGTTGATGGTTTTGCATTCAATCCTTTGAAATCTTTGGAAGACCCTGATGTTGAAAGAGTATTTCGTAGCTTAATGGTTGAACGATTTGATCTGGCAATCTTAGCCGAACATTTCGGTTTGGGAAAAACCCCGAAACATTTTACATTGCCTAGTGGGAAAAAGATAAGTCCGAAAGACTTTGCAAACCAAGTAGTAGATTTTATAAAAACTCATGCAGATAAAGGCCCTTATGTTGTAGCACAACTATTTTGGCAAGAATATTTTCCGCCCAAGAACGAAAGTAATAGCAACTATATGAATGAGTATCTACGGCTTGTTGGTCTAAATCAATATGTTGTCGATTATACTCTTACTTTGGAGTTAATCAAGGATGCGCTGCAATCCGGTAATCTTGTTGACATCGGCGCTGGACGGGCGCGTGCAGGCAATGCGGTATTGATGTGGTCAGACGAGCCAGAGGAGAAAGGGGCGGAAATTACAGAGGTTATTAGTCTGGATGTTCAGGATTTCACAGTTGATGCGCAAAGGGATCCTCGAAATATATACAAACAAATACCATATAACGATTTGACTTTACCAAATAACACAGCGAAAAACGCTTTAATCAAGTTAGCTACCCATCATATGAGTGACCCAGATATTGATAGTCGAATAGCCCAAGCTGCAGAAATTTTAGAACCTGGTGGGCGTCTTATTGTTGTTGATACTTTGCGTGCTCCGTTTACAGAGGTTAAAGATGATCTGCATCGGGAAATGAATAATAATGGATCATGGCCCCAAGGCCCATGGTATGATAATTCTTATAAGCTTACGAAGGATTTTTTAGAGATCAATTCAGAACAACAAAAGCAAGTACTATTTCTGGAAGATTATTTTGGGCATTTTCTTACAGCCAGACGCATGACAATGCCAATGCCCGCAAACTATCTTGAGTTGGATGATCTTCAGAAAAGATTGCGCTCGGCTGGATTGAAGGAATTACCGCATTTCAGGAGAGTAGTTGGTAAAGCACCTATTATCAGTCAAAGTCCTCCAATGGTGGTTTTGGTTTATGAAAAACCTTTATCCGCGTCTCCTACTATCAACACAATCCAAAGAACAAGTGAAGAACTAACACAGGAACCTATATGGCAGAGGAAAGCCGGCACAACCACAATGCACGCCGGCATCATGGGGTTTGCCGTACCCCTCAATCTCCTGCCACAGCTCTTTGAGAAGCTGGGTATGGATTTTAACACAG
>JAFGGP010000050.1 GCA_016930485.1 Candidatus Omnitrophota bacterium
AAGCGACCGAAGTAATCTCAAAAAGAGAGATTGCTTCGCCATTCAGGCTCGCAATGACGTCTTTAGCAGGGTTTTGCAACGGTCTCAGGTTAGCATGGTGATTAGAGCGAAAACGCGCATAGATTGTGCAGCCGAGAATTACAGTAGTTTTTTATTAAGTTACTGGTATAATTTTTGAAAAAGGAGAAAAGGCCGGTGAGTGTGATATTGTCAGTGCCTTTATGGCGGGGTGCCGGGGATTCCTTTAGGAGGACCCGGGGAGGGGCCAGACAGTATTTCCCTGAGTGCCAGTTATTATCCCTATTATCGGACTTTCACATCAAAAAGAAGTTTTTCTGAGCACCTCGGCTTTTTATTGCGTTTTGGGCCTGGCGGGGAGTAGAATTTACAAAGGGGTGCGGTATAGACAGTGAAGATATCGGTCGTTATCCCGGCTTATAATGAATCATCATCCATTGGCATCGTCATAGATAAGATGCTCCGGCTTAAGAGAGGTATGCCTCGTACAACCGGAGTGTCCGAGATCGAGGTAATCGTGGTTAACGATGCCTCAAAAGACGATACAGCCCGGGTTGTATCTCACTATGCCGGTGATGTCAGACTTATCAACTTAACATCGCGCTCGCACTACGGAGGGGCACTCAAGATTGGTTTTAAAGAGGCATCGGGCGAACTTATAGCCTTTTTAGACGGCGACTGCACCTATCCCCCCGAGTCTCTTTTTGAATTATATCAGGCCCAAGTCGATCATAATGCCGACCTTGTCGTCGGTTCCAGATTTCTCAGTGCCAAGGCGAAGATGTCAAAAGTCCGTTACCTGGGAAATAAGTTATTTGTCTTTCTGATCAATCGGATGACCCAGAAAAAGATGACGGATGCGGCGAGTGGGATGAGATTATTTAAAAGAGACATCCTATCCGAACTGCACCCGCTTCCCGACGGATTGGAGTTCACGGTTGCGATGACCGTCAGGGCCCTGTACAAAAATTTAAAAGTAGTGGAAGTGCCTATTTGCTATGGCCAGAGGGTGGGGAGGTCGAAGCTTAATATAGTAACGGATGGTGCAAAGTTTATCGGCGCCATATTCTCGACAGCGCCTAAGCGACGGCGGATAGCGCATTGATGTGATAACTTCCGGGAAAAAAGAAAGGCTGAGTTGTGAAAGCAAGATACTTTTACATAGCGAGCCTGATAATGATCTTTACAGGGCTATTTACTTCATTGCAGTTTACACTTTCAACCGGAAACCAGCCATGGCTGGAAGAGAGGCTTATTATCGACGGGAATAATTATATCGGAGGGATGAACTCCATTATCGCCGGCAATGATTTTTTGCATTTGGAAAATACGCGCCAGTCCCCGGGATATCAGATGTATCTGGCTCTTCTCCATATGATTGTCAGGGATCAGAATATCATATTTAAAGTGGTGAAGATGATAGCCTGGGTAGTAACTGTGCTGAGCAGCGGTTTGATATTTTATCTCGGGGAACGGTACTTTGGCCGGTATGTTGGGGCCGTTGCCGCTATGCTGTTTTCATTTTCTTATAAGTATCATGCATACATCAACTTATTGCAGTACGAGGTTCTTGCCGGATTTCTCTTTTTGGTGTACGTATATCTTCAGCTTGCCTTGATATCATGCCAAAAAACACGTCTTCGTAGTATGCTTTTAGTTGCGACGGGAACAGTGGCGACGGTGATCTGTTTCATTCATTTCAGATTTCTTTATGTGATCCCGTTCGGCCTTTTATATCTCTATATCAGCGGCCGGCGTTACCCATACGACAGACAACGGCCTTTCAGACATATGCTCTCCGCTCTTTTTTTATTTATCCTGCCATTTCTTTTGCTGTTTGTGACATGGTCGGTTTACCAGTCATCCGTGCATCATGAAGTCGTCGTTGGGCAGGATGGGCTGGTGAGTCTCTTTAATGAATACAATAGCATACACTCCGTAGGCTGGGCGTATCCTCCTCCCGAAAAAATAGAGGGGCCCCTGGGGGTTGCTTTTATCGTTTCATATCCGGGGAAGTTCCTTTGGCTTATAAAAGAACGGTTTTTGTATTTGTGGGATCTTAAAAAAGATATCTGGTATGTAGGCCATCCTTTAATCGGATACTTGGATAAACGTTTTAATAAAGAAGTTTTTGCGCTCCCTTTTTATCTTGTATGTTTCATCGCATTTTTCATAGGCATGTTGCAAAAGGCGGCTGCAGATGTTAAGCGCGGTTATATAGAGGTCACATCCTGTTTTTATTTCACACTGTTGCCGGCGCTCATTATACCTCTTTTTGTTTTCTCAAGCTCGCGCTATCTGGTTCCCGTTGTCCCGCTTATCATCCTTTTTCAGGCATATGTTATCAGGTACCTCACCTTTGGCGCGCCTGAACGCTGAGCCTGCCTAAAGAGGGTTGTACATCTCACGGATTTCCTGCCGCGGGCCCCACTTGGGTTCAGGGTTGACCCCCTTTATCGCGCAGGCGTATAATAGAGCCCAAAAAAACCTGTCCTGTGAAAGAGCGTAACGGGCGGCAGCATATACGCTGAGAGGTTTAATGAGAAAGAATGTATCAGGAAAAAACTACCTGCGATGGGATATCGTACGCCTTTGCAACAAAGCCGGCAAGGTCCTCCATCCACAGTTTGTAAAACAGCGCCTAAGGCGAGGGCTCGGGAGACTGCGAAAGCGGGAGGGTTTGCGGTATATAAGTCTTTCACTTTCGAGTGCTTGCAGCGCAGACTGTATTTACTGTCCGGCCAACCGGGGCGAGAGCATCAAGACTAAGATGATGCCGTTCGAGTCTGTTGAGAAGATAACACAAGAGATTACATCGAGGCACTTTCAAAGAATGCACAACATCGAATCTATCTCGATTTCAACCAATGGAGACGCTTTTTTAAACAAGGATGTTATTAAGATATTGCGGTTTTTGAAAAGGAAAGTGCCCGAGATAAAAAAGGTATGCTTTACCAATTTTCGCGCCTTTACAAAAGAGAAGATCGACATTGTGCTGCGCGAAGGGCTTATCGATTTTATGGGATGCAATATCGACGGGTCAACCCCAGAGAGCTATTACAGTGTAAAAAAAGCGGATTATAATAAGGTGCGCGAGCATCTGCTTTACTTTATAGAGATGCGAAAAAAGTTGTGGCGGGATATGCCGCTCATGATGTCTATTACTACCTTCTACGCTTATGTCTCTTCTATCCGTAAGGGGCTGGGGATATATCCTTCCCGGGCGGGTGATGTCGATATAGAGAACCTGTCCGATGATTTCCAGCAGACCAGGGACCAGTACAAAGACCTCCTCGACCACCCGAAGGACCATATATTGAAAACAGGGGTACGCGGATGGGCTGAGAGACACCAGATCGACCCTTCCACGATAGATTATTCGCACTATAACTGCCCGATACTGGACAGGGTTAAACAGACGGCGTATATAGCGCCTGACGGAAGCTGGTGGTCCTGTTGCTGGGACGGGAACAATGAAATTATATTCGGCAACGTTATCGACACCTCTATACATGATGTATTTTTGAGTCAGAAAAGAAAGCGCTTTTTCGAGCTTCTGGAGAATCGGAAATTTAAAGAGATCGGCAGCCCGTGCGAAACGGTTAACTGCTGTCAGGAATTTGGTTGTTAGGGTGTACCGTTTCTGGACCGAGGGGGGATATTTTCCCATCTTCCGTCCTTCTCTGCGATATTCCTGTTGACCGGCGGTTTTTTCTTGCGTATACTGATAGTACAATCTGTTAAGTCCCGTGTTTGAAGGGGGAACCCGGACTATAAAACCAGAAATGGTCCTGCGAAGCCTGGTACCAAAGGGTGCTTGGCGAAGCAGGAAAGTAAAACCTTCGTTGGCCCTATTCCGGCCGGCGAAGGATTTTTTATTTATAAAGACGGACACGGTTCGCGGGTTCTGCGAGTTCGCGCATAGCGGTTAGCGATTGGAAGTTTCGGTTTTTACTATACGCTACACGCTAGCTGCTAAACGCTAAAAAAGGGCCAAACCAAAACAAAGTCGCAAAGACACAAGGTTGCAAAGTCACCAGTGTTTTAATGGGACATTAGGGGATTAGGAAATCAGGGACTGGAGACCGGGAGGTAAAGAGACCAGGGACAAAAAACTCCCCGCTACCCAATATCCTAATGCCCAGTTCCCAATCACCTAATCACCCGCTATCCTTGTAAGAAAAGAAAATAACTGGTGTCTTGCTTGCCCTGCGAAGCCAAGTGCGGAAGCTGCTTGGCGAAGAAGGGGTGACCTGGTGACTGGGAAAGGCCGAAGGTCGGGCCTGTTCGGAAAGACGAAACTGATTAAGAAGAGATGGTATGCTAATACGAAACATCCCCGACACCACCAAAAAGCTCGAGATCCTCTCGTACGATTCACGCTATGACCTTGCCTGCGCCTGTGCCACGCGCGACGACGAACACCGCAGACGCTCAAAGGACGATATGTGGGTTTATCCGGTTTCCCTCCCGAACGGCGGTCACACCTTTCTTTTTAAAACACTGCTCTCTAACGAGTGCGTCAATAATTGCAAATACTGTCCGTTAAGGTCCGGCTCAGGGGTGCGGCGGTGCTCCTTGAGTCCGGAGGAGCTTGCGAGGACATTTCTTTCCTACTGGCGCTCAGGCAGGGTGAGCGGCCTGTTCTTGACGAGCGGGGTCAGCGACAAAGCGGATGCCACCATGGAACGGATTAACAACACCGCCCTGATCCTGAGAAAGAAACAGTTTAAGGGATATATACATCTCAAGGTCATCCCCGGGGCCTCGGAGGCCGCCATCCGGCAGAGTATGAAACTCGCCACGGCCATCTCTCTCAATATCGAGGTGCCGGGTGAAGAAAACTTCAAAAGGCTCAGTACGAGCAAGGACTACCGCCGCGACATCATCCGGCCGCTCAAGTTTATCAGGCGCCTCAGAGAAGAATGCCCGCCTCACCAAAGGGTGAATCAGACGACCCAGTTTGTCGTCGGCGCCTCGGACGAGACAGACGAGGCGCTTATCCGGGCGTCCTGGAAATTGTATAAGGAATTCCGATTAAACCGTGTCTATTTCAGCGCCTATCAGCGGGGTGCCGGGACTGCTGATCTGCCGGGGGAACACTCGGCGGCAAGCAACAAGGACCTCCTTATGCGGGAGCACCGTCTCTATCAGACGGACTGGCTTATCCGTAAATACGGCTTTAGGGCCGATGAGATTCCCTTTGGCCCCGGCGGCAAACTCTCCCTCACGCTTGACCCGAAAGAGGCCTGGGCAAAGGTACATCCCGAGTTCTTTCCGGTTAACGTCAACAGGGCCGATACATACCAGCTGCTCCGCGTGCCCGGTCTGGGTATCGTAACAGTAGAGCGGATACTTGAGTTTCGCAGGACCGGCTCACGGATACGCTCCCTGGACGATTTAGGCAAACAGACGAAACTTCTCCAGAAGGCCCGGGGGTATATAACCTTTTCGTAGGCCCTTTTCAGACCCCTTCTAGGGTTATTCGGGCATGTCGGTAAAAAATGCTCTGTATGGCCATCTGCACAGTGTTGAAAATTTTAAACAGCTTATTTTCTGCCATAGCACCCTCTTTGATATACAATCCCTTGTATATTTGACCGCAATTAACTTAAAAATAATGAGTTACGCCTATTATCCGTCTTGGCATAGTATTTGCTTTTAAAATAATATACACACATGTGTGTGCTGAGAAAAGCGACTGCAGAAAGAAGGGGGAGTAACCATGAAAAGACTTATTATTATATCAATTATAACCTGTGCGGTGCTGAGCGCCACAGGGGTTGCCTCGGCGACAATACTGGTTGACTATGACTTTGAGGACCCGCTCTTTGACGCGGATGCACCCTCATCGCCGCCCGGCAGCACAGCGCTCTTTATCACAGCCGGCAATATCATCAGAAACTGTTTCGGCACCGCCCCTGTCGGGGCACCGACACGCCCGCCCGAGGGGTCATTCTGGTTTAGCGGCCAGTCATGCACCACGGTAGTGAGGGATAATGACGTCTATACTGCCACCGCGACAAGCATTGACGGTGCCTTTGAGTGGACCATGTCGCCGGTTTGTCTTGAACCACACGAGTGTATTTTTCTTGATACCTACAGCTTTGTTATGCACGGGGAAGAAGAGCCGATTGCGGTTGCGGTGGACCTGATCAACCCGCACTACGAGATCCGCTGGAGCAAGGACTGTTTTGCCGCGCCCATCGCCTCAGGTCCGGCAGAGGCGGTTGCCGCAGGAGGGGCGAGCGTACTCTATGAGGGCGCGTTTGTCAATCTGGCCTTTAACGGGGCAGTGACGTTTCGTCTCGAGCTCTATGATTATGCCGGTGAGGTGATTGTGCATGAATATGACTTTATCTTTGGCGATGAGGCATATGTATGGGCCGACTACGAAAACGGACTCGACGACCTGATTATTACGGGTCATATCGGCCGCTGTCCGGAAACGATACCCGAGCCGACGACGGCGGCGTTGCTGGGGTTAGGTTGCCTGGGGGCACTTATCCGGAGAGGCAGGAGACAGGGGGTTAGCGCGCAATAAAAAGAAGTATTATAACGCCCGTAAGGCATAGATAGCAGAAACAGACAAAAAGCCCTGCATCGTATCCGGTGCAGGGCTTTTTAGCCTTTTTGAAGACCGACGGCGGCCCGGCATTCGGCCATTCCGGGGCCGCCTCGGACGTCTTTGTGGTATTCAGAAGAGTTGACGGTTTCTGCCCTAAGGCGTATAATGCGTTTTCGTCGGTACACACATTATAAGTGCATAAGGAGGCGTTATGAGAATACCCCTAGTGTTGTGCATGGTGGTTGTTATGGCCTGCGCCATATCGGTTGCCCAGGCCCAGGAGGTGCAGAAGGAAAATCAGGAGGACGTAGAGACTCTGACCGTTGCGCCAAAGGTTGTCCGTGTGGATTCTGATTTTAACGGCAAGATAGACCGTTTTGAGTATTACAACGATGAAGGCAAGGTCGAGAAGGTGGAGCTGGACAGATCAGGAGACGGTGCGATCGATGAGTGGGTCACCTACAAAGACGGCAAACCCTTAAGCAGCGAGCGCGACACCAATGGTGACGGAAAGCCGGATGTCTGGCTTGAGTATTAATAAGGCCTCTTCGAATTAAGTTAATATAAGGTGCCGAGTTATATAATTGTCCTGAACCGGAGAAGGTATCTGGCTGCGTGCCTTCTTTTGCGTGATACAGGGTTGACCCTCTTTGCCTCCAAGCATATAATATATTTTCCATAGATAGGAGGGATATGTTGGAGGGAGCAGATTAAGAGAATGTACTATTTTAAAACCAGGCGAGATGCCTGGTTTTTTATTTCACCCCTGAAAGGAGATTGGCCATGAAGAAAACCGGGTATATGCCAAGGCTATTACTTTCACTGATAATGGTTGCAGCATGCGTTGCGCCGCCTGCATGGGCGGGGAGTATGAAGGAGAAGATACAGGAAAGGATCAGTAAGAGCAATATCCAGTACCAGGGAATTCTGGATGAGCAGGGCGATCGATCAGTCGTCGTTGGGGACGGACAGATGACAATGCCTCAGTGTTGTGTGTATGCGGCCGTTGAGCACAGCAATGAACAGGCACCGGCAGATGCCGCCCCTGTCCTTTCCGCATACGCCATATATCAGACCGATTATAAGGCCGAGCTGGACGAGAATGTAGTCACGGTCACCGGACGGGCGCTCTTTGAGGTCTTCAGAAAAGGCTGGACACAGTTGCCGCTTGCAAAGAGCAGTGTAGGCCTTATCGATGTCAGCGTTAATAAAGGAACCGCATTTGTAGTGACTCAGGGTGGCAGATATTATCTTATGGTTGAGAAACCCGGCAGGTATACACTCGATATCGAATTTTTAATAAAGGCTACCCGGGAGCGCGAAAATGGCCCGGGGGACTTTACCTTTGATGTGATCCCCGCACCGATTTCTCAGTTTGAGTTTACGATGCCGGAGAGCGGTGTTGAGATTTTTATTGAGCCGGCTATCAAGGTAGAGGTGAAAGAAAAGGATGGAGAAACCGCTGCCTGGGCTATTATGCCGAACACGGCAACGATTACTACCCGCTGGACAAAGGCGCTGCCCAAGGAAAAAATAACGCCCGTGACCCTTGAACCGAAGGTATACCTCGATACGGCTACCTGCGCCTCAATCGGTGAGGGGATACTGAAGTGTCAAACCCGGCTGAATTATTCGATTTTACAATCAGAAGTTTCCACATTTCGCATCAGCGTTCCGGAGGATGTGACACTGCTGCATGTTTCGGGCAGGGATTTACGCGACTGGAAGGTGTGCGGGGATGATGGGGCCCGCTATCTGGATGTCTACCTGAACTACGGCATAAAGGGAAGCTACGTACTGGATGTTACCTATGAGAGAAATATAGGCGAAGGATCGGCCGTTGCCGAGATGCCCGTACTTAAGGCTTTGGGGGTAGAACGCGAAAACGGTTACTTCGGTATTGCCGCCAGGACAAACGTGGAACTGGCAGCGGACAAGCTGGAACGGGTGACGCCGATCGACGTCAAAGAACTTCCTTCTTCTGTCTGGAACCAGTCCGCGAACCCCATCCTTCTTGCCTTTAAATACCTGAATCATCCATTTTCGATTACCATTAACGTAACCAAGCATGAAGAGATTCCGGTTTTGGTGGCGGCGGTTGACGTGGGGGATTACAGTACTTTATATACGGAAGAGGGCAAAGTGCTTACCAGGGCGACCTATCATGTACGTAATAACGTCAAGCAGTTTTTACGATTTGCCCTTCCTGAAGAGGCGACGCTATGGAGCGTGTTTGTTGCGGATAAGCCGGTCAAGCCGGCCAAGGATAAAAACGGCAGCATACTGATTCCCCTGGAGAAATCCCAATTACAGGGTGAGACCTTGACGAGGTTTCCGGTAGAGATAGTCTATCTGGAGCGCACCTCGGCGATGAATCCGATTATAGGCCGGTTGCGGATGGAGTTGCCACAGATCGATATTCCTATAAGTGAAATGTATTGGACAGTCGCACTTCCGTACCGGTATTCCTATTTTAAGTTCGGAGGCGATGTAAGCCCAACGAAATATCCGTCGCGTTCGGTCCTGGCAGTGAGCCAGCGTGTCGTCTTGGGAGAGAAAGCCATATACGATAGAGATCAGTATACGTCGCAGTGTGCGCCGAAGCAGATGCAGCAAGTGGATGGCGGGTGGAGCACACATGTAAAAGGGGCCCTGCCGATAAAAATTGCCATTCCTCAACAGGGGCGCAAACTGTATTTTTCTAAACTGCTGGTGACCGAACAAGAAAGTTCATGGCTCACTATGCACTATACCTCTGTGCTGCAGAAAGTCAGGCGTCCTCTTAAGTGGGTGCTGATTATAATACTGGCCCTGTTTTTTGTTGGCAAAATAGTCAAAAAAATCAGACGGAAAAAAGGCACTGCCGTAGGAAAATAGTGATACCTGCAGAGAGATGATATTTTGGCAGGGAGGCCCGGCAGGGAATATAACGTGTTCATTCGGCTTTTGGTATTGCAAAATCGCTTGTAAAGGAACGCCCGATAAGTGGGTCACCTGCGAAGACGGCAAACCCGCAAGCAGCGAGCGCGACAGCAATGATGAGGGAAAACCGAATGTCTGACTTGAGTATTAAGGCCGTACCGCAGCAGGTCACTCAACGGTGGTGCCGGTTGGCTACTTTATCTTTTTGATCTCAGAGGGCAGAATGACAATCTCTACCCGTCTATTCTGCCTTTTCCCCTCAGTCGTATCGTTAGAGACAACGGGCCTGAATTCACCGTAACCCACGGCCGAAAGACGCTCTGGCTTGATGCTGAGATTGTCGATAAGATAATGCAGGACCGCAAGGGCCCGGGCCGATGAGAGCTCCCAGTTTGATTTCCAGCCGGAGTATTTAATCGGGTCATTATCGGTGTGCCCTTCAATGGCGACCTGCGTATCCGGGATATCGGCATTGAGTACGCTGGCTACCTGCCCCAGCACCTCTTCACCTTCTGTTTTTATGGCGTCTTTCCCCGAGTCAAAAAAGATTTCATTCAGGAAGGTAATTACGAGGCCACGCTCTGTTATCTCCAGTTTTGTTTTATATTCGGCTATTTGCTTTTGAAGTTTTTGCTCAAGATCCGCCTTCGCCTTTTCCAGACTTGACAGTTCCTCGTCTTTTGCTTCCTCCAACTTTTGTTTTTCTTCTTCCGAGAGCCTTTCCAATTCGGCCACCTTCAATCTCAGGCGTCTGACCTCTGACTCAAGTGCCGGATCCGTGTGAGCCTTTTTCGTGGTTCCGCAGCCGGCGAGGGAACCCAGTCCGACAAACAACAGCATAACGATACACAGTTTTCTCATAGTGTAACCTCCCTGTTTGGTTGTAATGAAAAGTATACCGTAGCGGGGTTTCTTCGGCAATCAAAATCAATAACGCGAAACAGCCCGGTCTTAAACGACCCCACGCTATATCCCTCCCGGGGAGAAAACCGGGCAGGCAGTATAAACAACCGGCAGGCAGCGTTCGGGCATTCTGCGGTATCACCCCGCTTTAGGCAGATAAGACGCCTTTTGAATAACCCAAATGTTAACTAATTAAGCACAGTTCCTCATTTCAAGCCCTGGCCTCAGCCCCGGCCTTGATTGTAGGAAGGGGGAGTGTTGGATGCCGGGGCATAGACAGGGCTGAGGGCGTGCGGGATGGGAGGGTGATATTTCTATTGACAGATATCGGGCCGGTATTTACAATATCTCCAATTTTTACCCGGTTAGACACAAGAAACCCCGGCCTTTTGGCCCGGGGTCTAACGGGGTGTGCAACCAAGAGGAAACAGTAACCGAGAGAGCCCCATCCGGTTCGCTCAGAGAGACCGGGAAGTCGGGTAGCAGGTGCAAAGCGGCGGGCGCGCGCTTCACCTGACGGTAATAAAGAGTCACAGCCTTTACGTTTTATTCCGGCCATGGCCAAGCCTGGCCTTAATGGAATGTAAGGGCTTTTTTTATCTAAAGGATGGATGTCGTGCACCCCATAGAGACTATCAGACTGTTTACCGCTATCAGAAGACCGTATGCCTCAGACCGACAGGCGATCTTGAACGTTCTGTCGGTTTACCGCCAGGCCGATACCGCCATCAGGCGTTTTCAGCGGCAGACAGGACTGCGGTGCATATCCGGCTGCGGGGCGTGTTGCGAGAAGCATGACTTTGATACTACGATGCTTGAACTTATGCCGCTCGCCTTTAGCCTCTGGTGCAGGGGCACCCTGGATTTTTGGCACACCAGGGCGCTTGCCGCCCGGGAAGGAGACCGGTGCATTTTTTATAACGCGCATCCCGGGACGGACTCAGCCGGGCGATGTCTGATGTATCCGCTGCGCCCGCTTGTGTGCCGGCTCTTCGGTTTTACGGCACAGGACGACAAGTACGGAGCGCCTCGTTTAGTGGCGTGCGCCTCTGTCAAGAAGGTGTTCCCCCGGTCCTATGAAAGGGCAACAGCCCTTACGCTGCGTGAAGGGGCTCCGAAAATGTCTCATTTTTCATTGCGCTTACTCATTACAGGAGATGAGGTTACAAGAAAACGACTTTTTATAAACGCCGGGTTCCTGAAGGCCTCCGAGCGAATCGAGCGGATTACACGCCGGCAAAGGGACTCTTGTTTCGATGTCTTTACAGGGCAGCGGCCGAGTCCCGGATTGGCCGGGTAAGACAGTGGACTATTTGGTTATTCCGGGGCATATGCCGAGGGTCGCGCCGGTTTTACAGCCAGAAACAACCGGTTGCCTGTCCGGTACAGCAATGAATAAGAGACCGACATCGGCAGCACCTCGGGGCATTCCGGACAGACATTGGCAAAAACACATGAACTCTGTCTGATCGGTAGAGGGGGTGTCTGCCGCGAGCCATCTGTCGGGAGGACTGCCCGGCGCCGAGTGGTCCGGCCGGACGCACGGCCGACGGCCGGGCAAAAAGTGCCGGCGGCGTGATTTTTTTAAAATATTTTATTGCCAAACAGATTACAGATTGTATAATGTACTCGGATAGAAAAATATCCCGCGGTCACCGTTGCCCGGCGAAAAAAATAAAAACAGGACAAACAATAACACACAACCACATGAAACCCCTCTTGATACTCATTGAGTTTTTCGGGAGGGATTTTTTGTAGGCGACGAGCGTGAATTCCGAAGAAGCTATTTCGTTTGATAACGATGAACCTGGAGGCGGTTGTCCCGCCTTCCGAGTTCATTCTGTGACGGCACGTCCGGCCGCCGAAAAACAATCCATCAGTAAGGTCGAAGACCTTACGCGGTATTTTCCTTTCAGTGATAGCGAGATCTCTTCCCTGAAGCAGGTTGAAAAAATCTTTCCGGTACGCATACCTTCCTATTACCTGCAGCTGATACGGGACTATTCGGATCCCGGCGATCCCATCAGGAAGCAGTGCGTTCCTTCTCTCGAAGAGATCAGGCAGATGGAGGATGAAAAGGTCGACCCGCTTGGAGAAGAAAAGACATCCCCTGTTTCATGCCTCGTACATCGGTATCCCGACAGGGTATTATTGCTGGTTACCTCGCGCTGCTTCATGTATTGCCGTCACTGTACCCGCAAGCGTCTCTGGAAAAATAAGGTAAGCGACCCGTCCCTCGCGGATATCGCGAAGGCCATCGCGTATATTACGTCGCACAAGGAAATCAGGGAAGTGGTGGTTTCCGGGGGCGATCCGCTCACGCTGCCATCGGAGAGGCTTGATTATATCCTCGCGATGATCAAGCAGTGCAGCAATGTGGAGGTTATGCGTATCGGCACCAGGGCTCCGGTTGTTGCTCCGGAGAGGATCGACAAGGTTCTGTGCAATATACTGAAGCAGTATGAGAATTTATGGGTCAACGTGCAGTTCAACCATCCCCGCGAGGTAACGCCTCAGGCCGCGGCCGCGTGCAAAAAGATCCAGAGGTGCGGCATCCCGATAAGCAATCAGTCGGTACTCTTGAAAGGGATCAACGATGACCCCGAGGTGATGAAGGAACTATGCCATAAACTGCAGGCAATCAGGGTCAGGCCATACTATCTGTTTCAGTGTGACCGCGTCATCGGGACATCTCATTTCTGGACATCCGTGCTGGATGGTATTACTATAATGGAACGCATGAGAGGGTGGACGGGCGGAATGTGTGTCCCCCTGTTTGTGATTGACGGAGAAGACGGTAAGGGCAAGATCCCCATTTCCCCGAATTATATAGTCTCTTTTTCCGCCGATACAATAACTTTCCGGAATTACAAAAACGAACTTTTCACGTATCGCGATTCCCACAGCTAACGGGGCACAGGACTCCTCGAAGGGTTTCTTTATGGATATCTCGGAAGAAACAAGAGCCAGCGGCGTGCGCACTATCGCCATTGTATGCAATCTTAAGAAGGCCGGTTCGGACAGCGATCAGTATGAAGAGTATGATGAGATCGAGACCGTCGAGGCGCTGCGCACAGAGATGGAAGGTATGGGTTTTGCCGTGCTGGTGATCGAACAGGATGCCGGTCTTGTTGACACGCTTCGGGAGAGCAGGCCCGATTTTGTATTTAACATAGCCGAAGGAATCGGCAGTTCCCGGACAAGAGAGTCGCAGGTTCCCTGCATTCTGGAGAGTCTACATATCCCCTATTCCGGTTCTGATCCGCTCTCACTCGCCGTAACACTCGATAAGTATCTTACCAACCGATTGCTGAAAACATTCGATGTTCCGGTACCTCACCTATTTGTCGTGAAGGAGCTGAAGGAACTGGAGCGCATTTCCTTTACGCCGACGAAAGACAAATTGCTTTTGGTTAAGCCGCGGTGGGAGGGTTCTTCAAAAGGGATATTTTCCGATTCGCTGGTGAGCGATATGTCCGCACTCAGCGAGCGCGTGGCGCGCATTTTAGATGACTACCGGCAACCGGCCGTTGTTGAGGAGTTTATGGAGGGCAACGAGATCACCGTTGCGGTCTGCGGCAACGCCGCCCCCCGCGTATTGGGGATGATGAAGATCGTCCCACGGGGAGACAAAATCCGGAAACAGTTTATCTATTCCATAGAGGTAAAACGGGACTGGCGCAACCAGGTAGAGTATATACCCTCCAGCCTTATTCCCTCGCTTATCAGGGAACAGGTCAGGAAGCATGCCCTGCGCGCATTCAGCGCGCTGGAACTCAGGGATATCGCCCGAATCGATTTCAGGCTGGATAGCAAAAAAATCCCCCGGGTTATCGATATCAATCCACTTCCCGGGCTCTCTCCGCATTACAGTGATCTGCCTATTTTATATACCTCCCAGGGCGGCAGCTATTCCGAATTGATACGTACTATCGTGTATGAGGCATTGAAGCGGTACGACCTGGGTATGCCGTCGGTAGCCTGAGTCTGAGGCGGGGTGGTGCAGAATCTATTTATGAGATAGGTTCTAGAAGGAGACTTGATGAAAGACAAAAAAGGAAGGGTGGTGATCGTAACGGGCAGGGAGCATACGCCGCGGCCGGATATGGCTGATATCCTGCGCTGCAGGGATTCGGTGGAGCGGGCCCTGGTAAAAAGAGAATGGGAGGTCGAAACGATCTATTTTTGTGAGGACGATTTTTCCGATACACGCATGATCAGGAAGATTTTAAAAGTCCACAACCCTGTGTGTATCTTTAATCTCTTTGAGGGATTTGCCCTTGACTCCCGGAAGGAGGTGGAGTTTGCACGGATACTGGGGGAGCTGGGCATCCCGTTTACGGGGAACGAGGCAGAGGCCCTGGAAAACTGCCTTGACAAAAACCGGATGAAATCTCTTTTACAGAAAGAGGGCATTTTAGTGCCGGAGGGGATATATATCAAGGGCATTGATGAGATTCAGACCGGGAGTCTACATTTCCCCTTATTTGTCAAACCCTGTTTCGAAGACGGCTCTGTCGGGATCGAGAACGATTCATTGGTGAGGACGGAAGAGGAGTTACGGGGAGTGTGCGAAAGACGACTCCGCGAGTTTCCGGCCGGGGTGATTATCGAAGAGTTTATAGGAGGCACCGAATACATTACAGGCGGGCTGGGAAGGTGGCCGTACGAACTGCTCGGCATCTCCGTTATAGAGCACCGACAGGACCCAGCAGTGCCGCAGTTTTTGAGTTATTCGGCGAAGTGGGACCGCTCCTCAAAGGAATACCGGACTATTGTGCCGCACAAAAAGAGGCTTGGTGCGGAGCTGGAGAAAAAAATCACCGATGTGGTCAGGTCGGCCGGAAAAGGCCTGGGACTTGCCGGGTACTTTCGAGTGGATGTCAGAGAGCAGGGAGGGAATGTATATGTTTTAGACGGCAATCCCAACCCGGATATAAATACGGATAGCGGTTTTATCAAACAGGCATCCTCAAAGGGGTATCCCTATGAGGTTATTATCGAACGTATTGTGAGGGAGGCATTATGGAAACAGTCAAAATAGAAACAGCCGAGCTATGGTGCGCAAAGTATATGCAGGTTGCCGAGAGTACGGGTGTATTCAAACCCCAGGAATTGGCGGTATTGCGGGAACTGGCCATAGAATATCACAGGATGCCCGATGTCAATTACTTTGTCTTTGAGGAGTACAACGAGGCAGGGCTTGCCGGTTTTGCCATTTTTGGAAGGACACCCCTTACGCTGGACACCTGGGATCTCTACTGGTTGGTGGTCCACAGGGATTGTCAGGGCAAGGGGATCGGAAAGAATCTGATCAGGAGGATCGAGCATTTTATCGCACTGAGCCATGCCAGGGCACTTTTGCGCGTGGAGACGTCCGGCAGAAAAGAATACGCCCACGCGCGCAATCTCTATGTGAAGATGGGATTTACCCAGGCGTGCAGTATCCCGAATTTTTATGATGCAGGGGACGACCTGATGATTTATTATAAGGAGTTGTACGGGGGCATGCATGAGTAAGGGAGTAGTTTGCCTATTACTGGTCTTTAGTGTCTTTGTCTCCGGCGCGGCACCGGCACAGACCCTTCTTCCGGATGCCGGGCAGGAATCCGGTATGGAACGGGGTATCTGGGTGACCTGCTTCTCAGAGGAGAAGGTGCTTTATTCCCACGAGGCGGTTATCAGGCTTATCGATTTCTGCAGGGAGGAGGGTATCGGAGAGATATATCTGCAGCTCTATCGGGCCGGTAAGGCGTATTATCGCTCCGATATCGCTGATTGCACGACATACCGTGAGATGACCGAGGCCGCGGGCGTAGACACACTTTCGTTATTGATGGAGGAGGCGGCAAAGAACAATATACAGGTTTTTGCATGGGTTAATGTGTTCAGTCTCGCAGAAAACGAGCAGGCCGATATCGTTTCCCGGTTTGGGGAGTCTGTCTATACGAGGGATCAGCATGGCAGGGTTTCGATGCGTGGCAAGGAAACAGATATAACCGATACATATTATCTGAGGGACACACAGCTTTTTCTCGAGCCGGGAGACCTCCGCGTCAGAGAGTATATAGCGCAGATCGTCGCGGAAATTACAGAGACACTACCCGGATTGAGCGGCATCCATCTGGATTATGTGCGGTATCCCCACATCGTTCCGTACCTGCCCGACGCTCGTTTTAACGATTTTGGCCTGGTCTACGGGTATGGGACACAGAACGTAAAACGGTTTAAGGAAGCGACGGGGATCGATCCCGTCGACAAACATGCCGTAAGGGAAAACTATCAGACATGGGAGGACTGGAAGAGAGAGCAGGTCACAGCCTGTGTCGGGGAGGTGCGAAGGGTGATGCAGGAACGGGGCCCGGAGATGCTCTTATCGTGCGCCGTCATGCCTTCCCCGGAACGGGCCTATGCCGTTGCCTTTCAGGATTGGCCGCTTTGGCTGGACAGACATATCGTTGATTATGTCGTCATAATGGACTACACAAAGGACCCCCGCCTTTTTTCCATCAATGCCGCCTCCAGCCTGGCGCTGCAGGAGAAGACCCATATATATATAGGAATAGGCGCCTTTCTGGCGAAGGACGGGGTTGATGTATTACACCGACAGTATGAGGCTGCTGCGTGGCTTAAACCGGGAGGGGTGGTCTTTTTTTCATACGATGATCTGATACGTCTCAAGCGCCTTCCCCGGTGACGGACATACGGTTTTTCCCGCAGGGGACATCACAGATGCCCCTCGGGAGACAGAGGCAACAATGAAGATGATATTTCTCGCGTGCATTCCGGTATTTGTCGCGGTTGACGCTTTAGGCGTGCTGCCGATTTTTATCTCGTTAAGCGAGGGCTTTGGAAGAAAAGAAAAGCTCTTAATTATTTTCCATTCGATGATAACCGCCCTTTGCCTGGCGTTCGGTTTTATACTGCTTGGCAGATGGATTTTTGCACTGCTCGGAATTACCGTTGCCGATTTTATGATAGCGGGAGGAAGCATCCTGTTTTGTATTGCCATAACCGATATCATGAGCCCGCGGAAGAAGCGACGGATACCCGCCAAAGAACTGGGCGTTGTTCCGTTGGGTACCCCTTTAATTGTCGGACCCGCGGTCCTTACCACCTCATTAATGATCATCGCCGAGTACGGCTTTCTCGCCACCGCGGTCTCACTTTTTCTTAATATCATACTGGCAGGGGCCATTTTTTTATTTTCAGAGGTATTGATACGACGGCTCGGGGTCACAGGGGCAAAGGCGCTGTCAAAGATAACCAGTCTTCTCCTTGCCTCGATCGCGGTGATGATGATTAGAAAAGGCATCTTTCAATTTATGCAATGACGGGATGTTGTAATGTCGTGCTGCCGGTGCTCATCGGCGGAACTTTTATTATGAAAAACAGGGCATGCTTGACCCCTTTTAGCATCAAGGCGTATAATGAAAGTGATAAAAAAGGAGGTGGTTATGTCAAAGTGCAGAGATAAAGGTAAGGACCAAAAGGGCGGGAAGAAGAAGACCAAGAAGGCTAAGAAAGCAAAGTAGGCAGCATTTCCTCACGCGAACGAACGGTAACAGAAGGGGTTTCCGGGGTGCACTCACCGACAAAAGGAGGGTGCATTCGATAACGTATTGGGTTTTTGTTTTTGCGAGGAAACTGGCTATGCCGGGATTTATGAAAAGGGTATCTAAGACAGCAGGGCTTGTTCCGGGGGCACTCGTGTATGTGGGCGAGGAAAAGACAGGCAAGCCGAAGATCACGGTTATTGATTATGATGAGAAGGGGTTTCAGGAAAAAGAGATTGCCTCGGTAGAAGAATGCTTCCCGTTCAAGGAAACCCCCACGGTTACCTGGGTGAATATCGATGGCATACACGATACCGAGGTAATCGAAAAAATCGGCCGGCATTTTAACCTGCATCCGCTCACATTAGAGGATATCGTTGACACCGGCCAGCGGCCAAAGTACGAGGATCTGGAGCAGTATATTTTTATCGTGTTAAAGATGCTGTATTGCGAAGAAGGTACCTGCGACATAACCGTTGAACAGGTAAGCATGATACTAGCCGATAATTACGTCATCTCTTTTCAGGAAAAGGAGGGCGATGTCTTTAATGTGGTCCGGGACAGGATACGAAACGCAAAGGGCAGGGTCAGAAAAATGGGCGCAGACTATCTTGCCTATTCTCTTTTAGATGCGGTGGTTGACGGTTATTTTTTGATCCTTGAGAAGATGGGGGACCGGATAGAGGATATGGAGGAGACACTGGTGAATAATCCTGACCCGGCCGTCCTCGAGACTATCTACGGGCTTAAGCAGGACACGATTTTTTTGCGTAAATCCGTATGGCCACTCAGGGAGGTGGTCAACGGGCTTACCCGCGGCGAGTCCGACCTGATCCGGAAGGAGACCCACGCCTTTTTAAGAGACGTATACGACCACACTATTCAGGTAATCGAAACGATCGAGACATTCCGCGATATGGTCTCGGGGATGCTTGATATCTATCTTTCAAGCATCAGCAATAAAATGAACGAGGTGATGAAGGTTCTTACCATCATCGCCACTATATTTATACCACTTACCTTTATTGCCGGCATTTACGGCATGAATTTTAATCCGGAGAACTCACCTTATAATATGCCCGAACTCAACTGGCGATTCGGCTATCTGGGCGCCTGGGGGGTCATGCTGCTTGTCGCACTGGGCATGCTTATCTACTTTAAACGAAAGAAGTGGTTGTAATCATTCCCGGTATATTCTGTTATGAACACCACCAAGAAAACGATTGTGTGTGTGGCAATAGGCGTTGGTATCTGCGCTGTTCTTGCCGCTGGTGCCTCTATGATGTTTACCACAAGAGGTTCCCTTGCTTTGACGAAAGCCATGCTGACACACTATGTAAGGTCCGGCGACATTGATATTGCAAAGGCAAGCGGCACTCTTTCCAAAGAATTGCTATTCAACGATATCGTCATTGCCGATCCCCAGGGTTTTCCCCGGGGTACAACCCTGACTATTCAAAAGATAAATATCCGGTTGGACATATTCTATCCGAGTGAAAGCACTCTGGCGCTCCAGAACGGCACCCTGAGACTGCCAAACTCAGACCCAGTTCTTTTCTACGGAGGCTATAGAGATAACCGGTTAGATATTACCTTTTATGCGAAGGAACTTGATATCCGTGAACTATTAGACCTCTTTTCCGAAGCCTCGGATCTGAACGAGGTCTCCGGTGTTCTGAGAGATTGCGATGGCACTGTAAGAGGCACATTGTCAGCACCGGAGCTGAGTGGGTCTTTTTATATAACGGCGCTTTCCAGAAGGGCGTTTTCCGTGAAGGCCTGTCCGGGGACGTATACCCTAAGGCTCACGGATTTGGGGAAGGAAATCAGGATGTACGGCACGGTCCTGCTAGAAGGTGGCACTATTGCCGTTAATAAAACCCGTATTGCACTTGGACCAAGCACCGTTTCTTTTGAAGGCGACCCAACAACACCGACCTTTCATGTACAAGGTAGTTCGATTGTCGAAACTACAACCATCAATATTACCCTTAAAGGCGCCCTTCAAAACCCTGAGTTACTGTTGAGTTCGAATCCTCCATTGCCGCAGGTACAACTTATGCTGATGCTTGCTACCGGGAAGAGCTGGAAAGGGGCTCAGGTGGGATTAGAGCAGGGCAGGATTACCAGTGAGGTAGCCAGTGACTTTGTTGATTATTTTATTTTTGGAGGGACCGGAAATGCCCTGGTAAAGCGTTGTGGATTGAACGCAGTTTCGCTCAGGCACGACGGCACCACGACCGGTGCAGGGGTTACGAAGTCTGTGTCAGATAGACTGACCGTTGGTTACGACGTGGAGCAGACCCGGCAAAAAACCGGCGACGCCTCGACTACTCAAAAGATAGGTGCGTCCTATAAGGTGACCGATGAGGTCTCGGTCGATGCAGAAAAAGAGGTTAAGGTTGATGATAAGACCGGGCAGACCGAACAGCAAGAAGAAGAAGATAAGGTCTTCCTAAAATATAAAAGACAGTTTTAAATAGCCCTCTCTTTTTCTCATGTACAGAAAGAGGCGAGAGTGCATGCGAAAAGGATGGCTATATCTCTCTTTGGAGACGATCCACGCCCGCTTACCCGCACGGCACCCCCATAGAAGAACTCCGTAACTCTATGAATTACAAGGTGATAGATGTAAAAGCCGCGTTTATAAAAAAATAATTTGACAAAAGAGAAAAGAGCAGGTATTTTTGAAATAGATGCGTATATGCACATAAAGGAATATACTTGAGGGAGGCCCCGGTGACGTTAAAGAGACTGCGGCAGATTTTAAAGGCGCTTGCCGAGGATACCCGGTTGCGGATTCTCAATCTCTTGTACGCCAGAGAATTAACCGTGGGCGATATGTGCAAGATACTGCGGGTTAGCCAGCCGACACTTTCCAAGCATCTTGCGAGACTGCGGTTGCTGCGGATAGTAATCGATAGAAGAAAAGGGAATCTGGTGTATTATAGCCTAAACAGGGCCACCCAGTCAGACTACGAAAAAATTCTGGGAAGCTTTCTTGCGGGTTTCAGGGATATAGAGATACTAAAGAAGGATATAACCAAATTAGAGTCATCCTTACACTAATTAACTACTAAAAAAATAAGGAGTGCACTATGACAAAAGAGACAGAGGCCGTTTGCCCGATTTGTAAGAATATTATCGAGTTAGACGAGGAGTTTGATGCGTGCGATATCGATATCGGTCTGGTTTTTTACTGCCCTGAGTGCGACACAGAGCTGGAGATCGTAAGGATGGATCCTATGGTAGTTGAGCGGACCGAGGATGCGGGCGACGAAGGGGCTGATTGGGATGATGAATATGACGATGAAAACGAGGATCTCTATTAATAGCAGAGATAACGGAAAGGCGTGTAACCAGGAGTAGGAGATGGGAAGAATGAAAAACTGCAAATGTCCCGCGTGCCATTCACCGATTGAATGTGACAATTTCGAGGCAGTGGGCGAAATGGTATTCTGTTCTTTTTGTGATACTACACTACAGGTGACCAGCATTAAGCCGCCGAGGGTCAAGGTGTTAAAAGGGCTGAAAGGCCCGGCGGGCAACAAAGAAGAGGATGAACAAACGGATGTTTTTTAAGAAAGGAGAGGGTATGAAGTATCTGGTATTGTTGTTGTCGGTTTTTCTTGTTGCCACCTCATGCACCCTGAGTTATGCGCAGGAGGCCAAGGAGGGGGAGGATGTGATTGTAGAGGGTACGGTAGAGGCGATCGCCGAGGACGGCAGTTACATCGTAGTCAATAAGACAAAGATTATGACCACACCGGAAATAGTCGACGAGGCCTTTTTTGAACTGGGTGACACAGTGATAATCACCGCAGAAAAGACCGAAGCGGGTCTCAATCTATTAGACTATGAGTATGTATTTGCCGATGAGGCAGAGGACGAAGCGGATATGTACTCCAGCGAAGAACCTCCTTTTGAACCGGTTCCTTCAGAGGAATAGTGCAGTTAAAAAATGCCTCTCTCATTGTCGCTATATGCATCCTATAAGAGAGGCATTTTTTATTCTGATAGGGGCAATTTTGTCCTTCCCTTTTCGATGTAGCCGGATGGGCACAACAAACCTGCCCGGAAAGAAGAGGGAGGTGACGTACTATTCAGTTCCTGTGCAAGGCCTATGCGATTATATGAGACAGTAACAAAGGCGCAATATGACCACTATCATTTTTTTCGATACGCCGGTTTTTCAGTGGGTACTTTTACCGCTACTGATATTTATAGCGCGTGTATGCGATGTCTCACTCGATACTATTCGCATCATGCTTTTGTCAAAGGAAAAAAAACTGCTGGCCCCGGTTTTGGGTTTTATCCAGGTGACGATATGGCTTTTGGCTATCCGGCAAATCATATTGCATATTTCGAATATCGCCTGTTATCTTGCCTATGCAGGCGGTTTTGCTGCGGGTACTTTTGTCGGGATGTATATTGAAAATAAATTAGCAATCGGCTTTCAGGTTATACGGGTCATTACCCGGCACGATGCACGTCAGCTGATAAGCGCCCTCAAGGGCAAAGGGTACGGGGTGACTGCGGTCAGGGGGCAGGGTGCCACGGGCAGGGTGCACCTTATTTTTACGATAGTGAAACGTTCCGAAATTCCTTCCATCATTACTATTATCAAGAACTTTAATCCCAAGGCGTTTTATACGATTGAGGATGTGAAATCAATCAGCAAAGAAGGGTTTTTGTCGGCCAGAGACCTTTATCTTAGAAGAAAACAGCTGCATACATAAGGGGACGGGGCAGGTGGAAAAGAGAAAAATCCTTTTTGTATCGCTTGATGCACTGATTAATGACATCGCATGGCAGGTTACTAAAGAGGGCCATGAGGTTAAATATTATATCAAAAACCATGATGCCAAAGACGTTGCCGATGGACTGGTGCCCAAGACGGATGACTGGAAGGCCGAGGTGGACTGGGCTGATCTTGTGATATTTGACGATGTATTAGGGCTGGGCAAGGAGGCTGAGGCGCTGCGCAAGAAGGGCAAGCTGGTAGTCGGGGGCACGGAGTACACCGATAAATTGGAGGATGACCGGACCTTCGGGCAGAACGAATTAAAAAGGGCGGGCGTTAATATACTTCCATTTCAGGAGTTTAGCTCTTTTGAAGAAGCGATTGAATTTGTCAGCCTAAATCCCAATCGCTACGTCATAAAACCGAGCGGAGAGGCCCAGAATATTAAACGGTTATTGTTTGTCGGGGAAGAAGAAGATGGTAAGGACGTTATTCAGGTCCTTGAGGCATATAAGAAGTCGTGGGCGAAGAAGATCAAGGTATTTCAGCTGCAAAAGAGAGTATCCGGCGTTGAGATTGCCGTTGGGGCGTTCTTCAACGGAAAGCAGTTTGTGTATCCGATTAATATTAACTTCGAACATAAAAAATTGTTCCCCGGGAACATCGGCCCATCAACCGGTGAAATGGGTACCTCCATGTATTGGAGCGGCGAAAACAAAATATTCAACGCGACATTAAAAAAGATGGAACCCCGTCTGTTAGAAGAGGGGTACCAAGGATACATAGATATCAATTGTATAGTCAATGCCAGCGGCATTTATCCTCTGGAGTTTACGGCGCGTTTCGGGTACCCCACCATCAGCATACAGCAGGAAGGCATTTTGATGCCGATCGGCGAGTTTCTATACGGGCTGGCCGCGGGCGACATTACCGAGTTCAAGGCCAAAAAGGGATTTCAGGTAGGGGTGCGTATTGTTGTTCCCCCGTATCCGTTTCATGACCCACAGACATTTAATGCATACTCAAAAGACGCTGCGATTCTCTTCAAAAAACCCGGCCTCGAGGGTGTTCACATTGTCGACGTAAAACAGGTGAATGAGCAGTGGTGTATTGCCGGTGATTCAGGCGTGGTGCTTGTTGTGGTAGGGGCGGGCGGCACATTGCGACAGGCGCAGATGCAGGCGTATAACCGGGTGAGTAATGTAATGATCCCGAATATGTATTTCAGGAAAGACATCGGCGACAGGTGGTACGAAGACAGCGACCGACTCCATACCTGGGGGTATCTCCGGGAGGTGTGATGCGGATAAGAATGAGAATATCCCACAGGAGGAAGGTGAGGCCGAAACGCCTTCGTCATAACGATACCATCGGCATCGTGGCACCCGCCAGCTCCTTTGACCGGGAAAATTTCAAAAGGGGCGTTTCGGTATTGCGGAGGCTTGGATATAAAGTTGTCTACGAGCGTGCGATATTCAGCAAATACTGGTCAAAGCCAGGACACAACGAACAGCGCGCCCATCAGATAAACAGGATGTTTGCCGATAACAGGATAAAGGCGATACTGTGTGCCAAGGCGGGATGCGGCTCCACCGGCATTATCCCCTACCTGGATAAGGATGTCATCAGGGCACATCCGAAGATTTTTGTCGGCTACAGCGACATCACTATATTGTTGCTGTATCTGCAGGCTGCAGCGAATATGGTTGTATTCCATGGCCCGGTTGTTTCCGGTGAAATGTATGAAGACATGAATCCGGCCACCATGGATTATCTGTTGCGACTCATTACTCAACCCCATGCCCTGGGCAGGATAACGTTTCCCAGCCTGAGATACATCAAACCGGGCAGGGCGACGGGGATGTTGGTAGGTGGCAATATATCGTTAATCGTTGAGGCAATAGGGACCCCTTTTGAAATCGACACCGATAACAAAATACTTTTTTTAGAAGAAATAGGGGAGGATCTGGAAGTCATAACCGGTTATTTTGAAAGGCTTAAAAGATCAGGGGCCTTCAAAAAAATACGAGGCCTGATATTCGGCAGAATGGTCGATTGCTTTGAAGATTTAGATCCGCAGGAGGGGATTATCTCTCTGATACACAGGGAACTTGCCGATCTTGCCGTTCCGGTGCTTTTTGGCTTTCCGTCAGGACATACCCAGAGCAGAGAAGGACTTCATGTCACTCTCCCATTCGGCACAG
Source organism: Candidatus Omnitrophota bacterium (assembly GCA_016930485.1). Lineage (GTDB taxonomy): Bacteria > Omnitrophota > Gorgyraeia > JAFGGP01 > JAFGGP01 > JAFGGP01. Next base: position 24,916 of record JAFGGP010000050.1, read on the forward strand.
AGGTGAGTATCGATTCTGATAACCTTTCATTGCTTATTGAACAGGCGGCTGTTAAATAATTATGTGAAGCGGGGGAGATATCGTGCAGACATTTGATTTTGGTCTTTCGTGGAACGGCAATATAGAGGAATGCTTTATTTCCTGCCTCAAGGACGCCTGCAAAAAAAGACATTTTTCGTTTGTCTGGATCTCGGATGATAATATCAAACATATTATTAAAGGCCTTGAGAACGGACAGACGCACATAAGGGTGCTCCTTGACACAGAGGCAACATATAATAAAGCGAACGATCTCTATGCCCGCCTCTGTTACGCCGTGAAGGATGCGGGGGGTTCTGTCATTAACGATCCCGATCGGACCAAGAGCTCGATCGATAAGTCTATCATGCATTATGAACTGGTCGATGCCGGGATCAATACCCCTTATTCGGTGGTTGTGCGCAATTGGGAACCGGATTCGTTTAAATTAACAGAAGAAGAAAGACAAAAACTGGGCACCCCCTTTATCATCAAACCGGCTTTGGGATACGGACAGCTTGGAGTAGTCAGGGATGCCCGTGGTTCAATTAAAGAGATTGCGGGTGCCCGTAGTTTTGACCGGGGCGACAACTTTCTTCTTCAGGAAAAGATTGTACCGCTTACGCTCAGGGGCAAACGGGCATGGTTTCGCGTATTTAATGTGTTTGATACAATTATCCCGTGCTGGTGGGACGATCAGCAAAATCTGTACGAGCACGTTTTTTATGAGGAGTTTAACCGCTATCGCCTCTATCCGCTGGCAAAGATCGTTTCTCGGATCGCAGACCTGACCCGGATGGTGTGGTTTTCGACCGAGATTGCGATAGACAAAAAATACGGTAAGGTGCGATTTGTCGCTGTTGACTACGTAAACGACCAGTGTGATATGAGTGCCAAGAGCGAGACCTCGAGCGGGGTGCCGGATGCGGTTGTGGAGTACCATGCGGCAAGGATCGTTGAGGCAGCCGGAGAGATGATGAGCGAACAGGGAGTCAACAAAAGGTATACCATATGGCTTAAGGATGCCAGTATTTATCTGAGGGGACTCGGCTCATCTCCGGATTTATTGCGTCAGGTGGCATAATGAAAGGATTCGAAAAATACCCCTGTGCGCAGAGACTGCTTTTTTAGTAGAAATAATTTACGTTGACAATCAGAGAAGGCACATTTACAATAGCATCGATTTTTAAAAAGAAGAGGTGCAAACCGAAATACTCCCAATAGGTTAAGCGCTATATTGGGTAGCAGGACGAGGGCGTTGCGGGCGTCTGTCCTGACGGTAATTTAGGAAACCTTTACGTTTTATTTAGTCATTCGCAGATCGGACTAGTAGAGCGCAAAGGTTTTTTTATGGATATCGCGAGGCCGACCAAGATATTCAGATGCCGCGAAGAGAGAGGGGTGGCAGGCTGATACACAGTGAATACACGAGGAGGGTTTGTTTATGGCGAAGTCCAAAGAAGTGCAGTGTCCAGTGTGCAGGGGCAGTTTTGATTTGGAAGACGAGTGTGACTGGTTTGAGGGTGGAGTGGGTGAAGTTGTATATTGTCCGGAGTGCGATGTGAAACTGGAGATAGTTTCGCTCGATCCGCCGGAAGTCAAGCTGGCCCCTAGGAAAAAAGATGACGAATATTATGAGGATGAGAGCGATGATGAAGACGAGGATGATGAGTTCAATGAAGATATTGCGGATGAAGACGATTTAGATGAAGACGACTGGGAGGAAGAGAAATAGACATAGAGGCCGGATGCGCTCGGCCTAACAAACAGGTAGTTATACATATTACGAGAAAGACAGTGTCAGGATATAGGTGCTGTCTTTTTCTTTTTAAGGGAGGAGAGGGAACTTTTATCCACCTTACTTTGTCTAAAATGACGAAAAACAGAGAGCGTTTTTAGCGTAACGTTATTTCAACAAAGGAGGTGGGTTATGAAGAGATTTATGGTTGGCGTTCTGACATTGACCATGGTCATAGGCTTAGCGGTACCCAGTTATGCAAGTGATTGGGACAAGGCGGGTAAGGCGCTTGCCGTTATTGAGGGTGTAAGAATTCTAACAGGCGGAAATGTAGACCTTATCGGCACCTTTACCGGCATTAACCGCCCCCGTGGATATGCGCCATCTCACCCAACGCCTGCCAGCTGCCAACCGGCGTATCACAAGCGTCCTCAAAAGGCAATATACCGGCAGGCGGAAGAACGCGAATGGGTCCCCCGCCGCGTAGTCTGGCAAAAAGAGTATATCCCCGAACACACAGAGTACAGCGAAGAATACGGCGAGGTTATCGTCGAAGGGCACTACATCCGGTATCAGGTAGAAGAGGGTGGATACTGGATCTCCCGGCGATAAGCATTAAAATCCATAACTTGAACCGGAATAACCTGTTGCGATTATGTACACTTTTTACCCCGTGGGATGATGTCAGATCTCACGGGGTTTTTGTATATTATTTCTTGTGCAAAAAAAACGAATACGGTACAATAACGGGCACGGCAGAAGCAAAAAAACTATTGCAACTCATCACAGGAATTATCCGACTGATAGTATGTGTGTAAAAAAAGTAACATTTTTTATAATGAGCAGTTCTCAAAGATAGACGAGAGCTGTTTTTTTATGCCTTTATTTATCCGATGGATCGTCATTTTCCCCCATAACAATTACACAGGTATTCTATTATACTTCACCGTACAAGAAAGGAGTGTGTATGCCGCGGCGTAACGACATTCGCAAAATACTTATCATCGGTTCCGGTCCCATTATTATCGGCCAGGCATGCGAGTTTGACTATTCGGGCACGCAGGCATGTAAGGCATTAAAAGAAGAGGGCTATGAAGTAGTGCTGGTCAATTCGAACCCGGCAACTATTATGACGGACCCGGGCATGGCCGATAAGACATACATCGAACCTCTTACGGTGGAAAGTGTTTCGGCTATCATTGAAAAAGAACGACCCGACGGTATTTTACCCAATTTGGGTGGACAAACGGGATTAAATCTTTCTGCCTCGCTTCATAAGGCGGGCATCCTTGAGAAATATGGAGTTGAGATTATCGGTGTAAAGGCAGATGCCATCGAGCGCGGCGAAGATCGGATAGCCTTCAAGGCTACCATGAACACATTGGGAATTCCGATGCCGAAGTCAGAACCGTCGCATTCGGTGGAGGAGGCCGAAGCCATTGCCGAAAGACTGGGCTACCCCGTTGTGCTTCGTCCCGCGTACACCCTGGGAGGGACCGGCGGGGGAATGGCCTACAATATTGAGGAGTTGCGGACTATCGCAGCCCGGGGATTAGCGGCGAGCCTTGTTCATCAGGTACTTGTCGAGGAGTCTGTGTACGGCTGGGAAGAGCTCGAACTGGAGGTGGTGCGCGACGAAAAAAATCAAAAGATCACGGTTTGTTTTATCGAAAATATCGATGCCATGGGCGTCCATACCGGAGACAGTTTTTGCGCCGCACCCATGCTGACGGTTCCCGAACCGTTGCAAAGACGCATGCAGGAACTCTGTTATAAAATCGTCGAGGCCATCGGCGTTGTCGGCGGGACCAACATTCAGTTTGCCCACAATCTCGAGGACGACCGGCTTGTGGTAATCGAGATTAATCCACGAACCTCCAGGTCTTCGGCGCTTGCCTCCAAGGCAACGGGTTTTCCTATCGCCCGTATTTCTACGAAGCTGGCGGCCGGCCTTACAATGGATGAGATTCCGTACTGGAAAGAGGGGACGCTGGAGAAATACAAACCAAGCGGTGACTATGTCGTCATTAAGTTTGCCCGCTGGGCGTTTGAAAAGTTCCCTCAGGCGCAGGATGTTCTCGGAACACAGATGCGGGCTGTGGGCGAGGTCATGAGTATCGCCAGGACATTTAAAGAGGCCTTTCAGAAATCCATCAGGTCTCTCGAGATTAAGCGATACGGTGTAGGCGGTGCCAAGAATTTTAAGACACTGTCTATAGAAGAACTCAGACAGCGTCTTACTATGCCGTCGAGCGAACGGATCTTTTTAATGTACGAGGCGCTCAGGAAAGGCATGGGCGTTGAGGAGCTGTATCAGCTGACATTTATTGGACGGTGGTTTATTAATGAAATAAAAGAGCTGGTAGAATATGAGGAGGAGCTCCTGAGGTTTGCATGGAAGAAGCTGCCCGATAAGAAACTTGCCAAGGCAAAGGCATGGGGTTTTTCGGACAGATATCTAGCGGAACTTTTTAACGTTACCGAGAAAGAGGTTCGGGAAAGACGAATCGCGATTGGCGTAACGGTGCGGTACGAGGCGGTTCCGGTCAGCGGCGTTGAGGACGCGGCATACTATTATTCGACCTACGAAGACGTCAAGGATCAGGTTCCAGTTTCCGATAACAAAAAGATTATGATTTTGGGCGGCGGGCCAAACCGAATCGGTCAGGGAATCGAATTTGACTATACCTGTGTGCATGCGGCCTTTGCGCTGCGCGACGAGGGCTATGAATCAGTGATGATTAACTGCAACCCGGAGACCGTATCGACAGACTATGACACCTCTGACAAACTTTATTTTGAACCGTTAACGGTCGAAGACGTGCTGAATATCTACAATAAAGAAAAGCCGGATGGAGTAATCGTTCAGTTCGGTGGGCAGACGCCCTTAAATATCGCGCAGGAACTGAAAGACAATGGCGTGACCATTCTCGGCACCTCACCCGAGAGCATTCACTTTGCTGAAGATAGAGAGCGCTTCAGGAAAAAGATGATCGGATTGGGCATTCCGCAGCCGGAGAGCGATACGGCCCGTTCGCTCGATGAGGCGCTTATTATAGCGAAAAAGATAGGATACCCCCTCATGGTGCGCCCGTCTTTTGTGCTCGGTGGACGTGGCATGGAGATTGTCTATGATGAGACGATGCTCAGAAAGTACGCAAAAGAGGCGATCGACGTCAGCCCCGAACACCCGATGCTTATCGACAGGTTTCTTGAGAAGGCTATCGAGACCGAGGTGGATGCGCTCTGTGACGGCGAAGAGACGTTTGTGGCCGCGGTCATGGAACATATTGAACTTGCCGGGGTGCATTCGGGCGACTCCGCATGTTCGATTCCGTCAAGGAGCATCAAGGAAGAACATCTGAAACAGATTGAAGAGTACACCGAGAGAATAGCCAAGGAGCTAAAGGTAGTTGGATTGATCAATATTCAGTATGCCATTTGCGACAATAAGGTCTACATCCTTGAGGCAAACCCGCGCGCATCACGGACAGTACCATTGGTTTCCAAGGTGATGGGCATTCCGGTGGCGCGGATAGCTACCCAGCTTATGTTGGGCAGAAAATTAAGCGAATTTCCGGAGATTAAGCAACGCCGGTTTCCGTTTGTTGGCGTGAAAGAGGCGGTCTTTCCATTCAATATGTTTCCTGAGGTTGACCCGGTTCTTGGGCCTGAGATGAGGGCTACTGGAGAGGTCATGGGTATTGGCGATAGATTCGGCCTGGCGTTTTATAAGGCACAGGAATCGGCTGGGGCGAAGCTTCCTACTGGGGGGAATGTATTGATAACCGTTGCGGATAAGGATAAGGGACAGCTTGTGCCTGTTGCCGAGCGGCTTGCGGCACTCGGGTTCGTTATTTATGCGACCGAGGGAACGAGCGCATTTTTAGGTGAGCACGGAGTCAAAAACACACATATCAATAAACTGCATGAAGGCCGCCCGCACATAGTCGACGCCATCAAGAATGAGGAACTGCATCTCATCATCAATACGCCGGTGGGCAGAGCGAGCAAGTACGACGACAGTTATATACGTATGTTGGCTATACAGCGGAAAATTCCGTATGTAACCTCAATGGCAGCCGCACTGGCGACCGTTGAGGGCATAGAAGCGGTCAGAACCCAAAAGACTACCTTGAAGGCACTGCAGGAATATCATGCGACAACGAGCACGGTGAAATAGTCGATTGCCTCAGGGGAGAAACATACTACAAGCTCAACCGAAGACATGCACTGAATCGGAGGCGGGCGGGCCTCAACGGCAAAGGCCCCTTTAACAGGATTATTACTGATTTAGTGTTGCAATATACTAAAAAATAATAAGTTACGATAATGATGATTTTGTACCGGCAGATGCCCCGATCTCTGTTTATATCTTTCTATCCCGGCTGTGTATATACAATTACATTGACAACTGGCGAAGCATAGTGTATACTCATAAAAGTAGCATATAAGGAAGATGAATCTTGAGCCGTAAGGCAGAGAGGAATTTGCCTTACGGTTTTTTGTTTTCGCTTGTTTGCTACAATTTTGTAGAAAGGAGGAAAACGACTAATGGCACGTGGAACAGTTAAGTGGTTTAGTGACCAGAAGGGTTTTGGCTTTATTGCCCCAGAATCAGGAGATGACGTATTTGTTCATCATACTGCAATTCAAGGTGACGGTTTCAAGACATTAAGTGAAGGTCAGGCAGTTGAATTTGACATTCAGGACGGTCCGAAAGGCAAGAGCGCCGCAAACGTAGTGAAGCTATAACCTTCGAAAACTTAAAACCCCGCATCCTACAGGGTGCGGGGTTTTTTTATTTTAGGCATAGGCAACGCGCTAAAAACCCCCACATTACCCTAAACTCACAACGTGGGTTTAGGGCTTTGCTCCTGTTCACAAAGCATCCTTATAAGCAAGCCAGAAGAAAGCCTCTAGTTGTTCCCTGGATTTTTTCTTAACCTTTTCAAATTGACTGATGCAAAACAGAGGAGTATTATTTAATAATAGGCACCTTTTCCCGTAACTCTTTTACAAGGGGGCTGATAGATGAGTTTTCATATCTGGTGGGTTTGGATGGCAGTTGCCGCACTCTTGGTCGTCGGCGAGGTATTTACCGCAGGGTTTTTCCTTCTATGGTTCGGTATTGCAGCGGCCATTGCAGGCATTGCGGCTATGCTGGGTTTGAATGCAGGTTGGCAGTGGGGAATTTTTGTGATTCTCTCGGCGGCCCTTTTTGGTACATCAAGAAAATTTGCAGAAAGGTTTACCAAACAACAGCCCCCGGGTATCGGTGCCGACCGTTTTGTCGGCAGACAGGGTGTGGTCTTAGAGGAGATCGACAATATTAAGAATACCGGGCGTGTTAGGATAGACAAGGAAGAATGGCGGGCGGACAGCGCAGGCGGCGATGTTATCCCAAAAGGGACAATTATTGTGGTAACCAGGTTGGACGGCACCCATGCAGTGGTTCAAACCGTAAAGGAGGGATAACATGTTTGTCGGATTTGCCATTGTTCTATTTGTTATCTTTATTTTTGCCGCGACAGGCGTCAAGATTGTCCGGCCGTGGGAAAAGGCCTTGATAGAGCGCCTCGGCAAATACCAGCGCATGGTGGGTAGCGGTCTTACTATTATCGTTCCTTTTATGGAGCGGATGATAAAAGTAGATATGCGAGAACAGGTGGTCGACGTGCCGCCCCAGGCGGTTATCACCAAGGATAACGTTGCGGTAGCGGTAGACGCGGTTGTATATTATGAAGTAACCGATCCGGTTAAGGTAACCTACAATGTCGCCAATTTTTATCTGGCGGCGACGAAGCTCGCCCAGACAAATCTCAGAAACCTAATCGGTGATCTGGCGCTTGATGAATCGCTGACCTCGCGCGAGGTAATCAATACCAAGCTCCGTCAGATTCTTGATGATGCTACCGATAAGTGGGGTACACGGGTGACGCGTGTCGAACTTCAAAGAATCGAACCACCGAAAGATGTCACCGAGGCCATGCACCGCCAGATGAAGGCAGAACGCGATCGCCGTGCAATGATCCTTGAGGCCGAGGGACACAAACAGTCGGCAATCCTTAAGGCAGAGGGCGAGGCAGAGGCGATTAAAAAAGTAGCCGATGCCGAAAAGTATCAGAAAATAACCATCGCTTTTGGTGAAGCCGATGCTATTAAGACGGTATACGGCGCCATTCATGAGGGGAATCCCTCTAATGACTTAATCGCCATTAAATATCTTGAGGCACTCGGGAGGATAGCTAACGGCCAGGCCTCCAAGGTGTTTTTGCCGATCGAAAGCTCCGGCATTTTAGGAAGCATTGCCGGTATCGGAGAACTCTTCAGCAAGGAAGGCCGGCCCGAGGGCAAACAGGGCTAAGCAGCTTTTCTATTCCCCACCCAGAGGATTTATGAAGAAAAAAATATCCATAGTATTGTATACATTTATATTGTTTGTAATCAGCGCATCTTTGATTTTGACATTGATAGTTCCAGAGACGTTTGATTATATATATGGATATTTTCTGTTTCGGAAAATAGGGAACAATTTGACGGTTAATATCAAGAATGATTTCGATAAGGCTGCGAATGTGGCTTTTTGGGTTTTTGATACCATTAAGGCTTTGGAGCCTTACCAGAGGAGTCGGTTTATGCCGGTCATAGATGACAACTTCCTGAATATATATAGAAGAGGATTTGGGTATTGTGATCAAAGTGCCCACGTATATGCAACTATGATGTCCTGGCTCGGTTTCGAGACTCGGTTATTAATGTTGAAGAAAGAGGACGGTACTTCCCCTCATACGGTTGCCCTTGTTAAGGTCAACAACACATTTATGGTAGTAGATACTTACTTTGGATTTATTTTTGCTGATTCCCAAAAGAATCCGGTGGCACTTGATAAGTTGGAAGGTTCGCCCGTTTTTGATGATTATATTAATATGATTAATGTTAGACGTGCTGCTCAAGGGCGCGATAAAATAGAGTTAAAGGCATCGTGGTTCAAGAACGGCATTTATTTTGAGACATTTCCTTATATAAAAGATATGAACGCAGGGGTTATTTATAAAAGGCTTTTGGATAAGCTACGACGTTAGACCCGCCTTAAGGCCCACCGACAGAAGTAAACATTGTATGATATTATATTAGTAACTTAATACAGAACAATAAGTTAGAATTATACTGGCTTTTTATTTCAAAAAAAGACGACGGGCGGTTGACGGATATTTTGTTATATGCTATACTGTAAATAGGTTAACAGTTAGCCATTAAACAAGGAGGAAGTGGATGTCGCTACCAAAGGAACTCAAGATGAAGGGCGGAATGCTGACAACCCAGCACGAGGCGCTGCTTAATATAGTACGGACAGCCACTATAATCGGCAAACTGTCCAATGCCTTCTTTGGCCGTTTTGGTATTACCGAGGCGCAATACAATGTGCTCATTGTCCTGAAACTCGCAGATAAACCGTTGACCCAGGTAGAAATTGGAGAACGACTTGTGGTGAGCCGAGCGAACATGACAGCGCTTTTGGATAAATTAGAAAAAAAGGCATATGTTATCAGGAAGAAAGTTGAAGGGGACAGGCGCATTTTTCAGATTGAGCTCACTAAAGAGGGGAGGAAGCTGTTAGATAAGGTAGAGCCGGCCTATCTCCGGCAGGTAGAAAGCAATATGGCCTGTTTGAACCTCTCGGCATGCAAAGCGTTAAGCAGGGTATTAACGCTTCTTAGGGAAAACCTTCATATTACGGAGGAAGAAAGACATGAATAATGCGAACTGCAAAAGCAGATCCTTTCAGGGGCTCATGGTAACGCAATTTCTCGGGGCCTTTAACGACAACGCCTTCAAGGTAGTGGTTTCGCTCCTGGCCCTTAGGAATATGCCACAGACCGCAGAAGGTGCGCAGTTTGTCAGCATGATCGGTGCATTATTTATTATTCCCTTTATACTGTTTTCGCCGTACGCCGGGTTTCTTGCCGATAGATTTTCAAAGCGGTCCGTTATTATAGCAGCAAAAATTGCAGAGGCACTAGTGATGGGACTCGGATTTTTTGCCTTAGCTAGCGGAAATCTGCTTGGCCTGTGTGCAGTGCTTTTTCTCCTTTCTGCGCAAAGCGCCTTCTTCAGTCCTGCTAAATACGGTATCCTTCCCGAGATTCTTGATAATGCCGAACTTTCAAAAGGAAACGGCTATTTGCAGATGTGGACGTTTCTGGCGATTATTTTTGGCACTGCCTGCGGCGGGCAGATTGTAACTATCTTTTTCGATATCTCGTATGCTTCGATATTTTTTATTTTTATCTCTGCTGTTGGTATAGCTGCGAGCATCTTCATCACTCGGGTGCCGGCACACCCTGCCCAGCAGTTTGAAGTCAATGCGTTCCGAAATACAGTACGTACCATAAAAGACATCAAGCGAAATAAACCGCTTTTTCTGACACTGGTTGCTATCTGTTACTTCTGGTTTTCAGGAGCGGTATTTCAGATGAATGCTATTCTATTCGGCAAGACCGTACTTGTACTTTCTGAAATTCAGGTGAGCATTCTACTGACAGCGGCCGCTTTTGGGATTGGATTGGGGAGCGCGCTTGCCGGCCGTCTTTCCGGCGGCAAGGTAGAGTTTGGACTTGTGCCGGTCGGCGCCCTTGGGATGACAGCGTTTTATCTGATGTTAGGAAACCGCCTATTGAGTTTTTCACAGACATTGCTTTTTGTCTTGTTTATTGGCATATTCGGAGGGTTTTTTATTATTCCGCTCAACGCATACTTTCAACAGCAGAGCCCCCCGGCGGAACGTGGCCGGTTCCTTGCCGCCTCTAATCTGCTTTCTTCAATGGGCATACTTTTTGCGTCGGTGATATTATGGTTTTTGGGGACGGTAATCGGTTTTGATGCGGCACGCATCTTTTCAATCATGGGGTTGCTTTCATTCGCGGCGATGCTTTATATCTTTAGGACGCTGCCAGACACATTCCTGCGTTTTTTCAACTGGGTACTGACCCACACGATCTACCGCGTGCGGGTTTCGGGGATTGAGCATATTCCACAGGAAGGAGGCGCCCTTATCGTTTGTAATCATGTATCGTATGTTGACCCGTCACTTTTACTCGCCTCGGTCCAACGGCCAATTCGTTTTCTGATATACCGAGGGATATACGATAACGTTTTTCTCAAACCATTTTGCAGGATCGTGAAGGGCATTCCTGTATCGCTGTATGACGGGCCCAAGGCAATGATGAAATCGCTCAAGGAGGCGCGCGAGGCGATAGAGGCCGGTGATCTTGTCTGCATTTTTGCCGAAGGCGGACTCACCAGAACCGGAAACATGCTTCCTTTTAATCAGGGATTCGAGCATATCATGAAAGACCTTGACGCCCCGATTATTCCTGCGTGTATCGACAGTATCTGGGGCAGCGTCTTTACTTATGAAAACGGCAGATATTTCTGGAAGATGCCGAAACGATTTCCGCATCCGATAGCTGTTTGCTTTGGTGCGGCGCTGCCCTCTTTTTCCAAAACCCATCAGGTGCGTCTTGCGGTGCAGGAGCTCATGGCGGACGCATTTGCGATGCGGGGACCGGAGCAGAAAAAACTGCACATAGAGTTTATCCACGAGGCCAAGAAACATCCCTTTAGGTTCTGTATGGCCGACTCAACCGGTGTGCGACTGAGCTATATAAAAGTATTGACTGCGGTGATGGTTATGTCACAACAGCTGTTTGGAAAGGATGAGGAAGAATCTCCGGATGAGATGGTAGGGGTATATCTGCCCGCGTCATGTGCGGCCTCACTGGTAAACGGGGCCATTCTTTTTTCAGGAAAGATACCGGTTAACCTTAATTTTACCGGGTCGAAGGAAAGCCTTGATTCCGCCGTCAGGCAGTGTGGTATGCGACGGATTGTCACCTCACGGAAGTTTCTTGAGAAGGCGTCCTTGGAAGAGCGTGAGGGCATGATATTTCTCGAAGATATCCAAAAAGAGATTACTCAGTCAGAGAGGATCAAAACGCTTCTTGCGGCACTGCTCCTGCCACCCGCCCTTATCAAGATATTTTTTGTAAAAGGAAACAAGGTTAACACAAATGATGTAGCGACGATTATCTTTTCAAGCGGCAGCACGGGCGAACCAAAAGGGGTGATGCTGACCCATACAAATATTTTTTCTAATATCGAAGGCCTTTACCAGGTGCTCAATCTTCGCAGAGGCGATGTGGTCATGGGGGTTTTACCTTTTTTTCATTCATTCGGTTTTACCGCAACACTCTGTTGTCCGGTAGGTGTGGGTATCGGGGTAGTGTATCATGCTAATCCGCTTGATGCCGGAACGGTCGGCCGGCTCATTAAAAAATATAAGGCAACGGTATTGATGGGGACCCCGACCTTTATCTCTGCCTATATGAGAAAATGCACGAAGGAGCAGTTTCAGAGCCTTCGGTATGTAGTGGTCGGCGCCGAGAAGCTTAAACAGAATGTCTCAGAGGCATTTTATGAAAAATTTAATCTTATTCCTTTCGAGGGTTATGGGGCTACCGAGCTTTCTCCTATTGTGTCTATGGGGATACCGGATTATATAAGCAGAAAAGAAGATATAACACAAACCGGCCATAAAGAGGGAACGGTGGGGCATCCTATTCCCGGCGTTGCGGCCAAAATAGTGAATCCTGATAGCTTTGAGCAACTTTCCACAGATGAGGAAGGACTTTTGCTTATCAAAGGGCCGAATGTCATGAAAGGTTATCTGAACCAGCCTGAAAAGACCAAGGAGGTAATTCGAGACGGCTGGTACATAAGCGGCGATATAGCCACCATCGACAAGGACGGTTTTATCTGTATTACCGACCGGCTGAGCAGATTTAGCAAGATCGGCGGTGAGATGGTGCCGCATATAAAAATAGAAGGGGAAATCAGCAATATTCTGGGTGCGGTCGAACCGGTATGTGTAGTGACGGCGGTTCCGGATGAAAAGAAAGGCGAGAGACTTGCGGTTCTGTATACCGGGGATTTAAATATAGAGGAAATCTGGGGGAGGCTCAATCAGCGGGAAATCCCGAAGCTCTGGATACCGAAGCGGGAACATTTTTATCAAGTTAAGGAAATCCCGCTCCTGGGAAGCGGGAAACTGGATTTGAAAAAAATAAAGTCAATGGCGCGGGAAATCGCCGCGTCTGCTACCGAAGGAGGTGCAAATGATGAATAAAACCTACGTGGCTATTAAGGGACTGAGGCGTTTTTACCATGATGAAAAAGTAACTCGGCTCTTTATGAAATTAAGTGACTGGACCCATGAAAAGGCGGTGGCATTTCTGAAGGACAACGATGTCATTACGATAAAAACCGTCCCGCAGATGAAGGTACGAATGTTTTTTGAGGAACTTAAGCGATGCGGATATACCCTTATCGAAGAACCTTCAAGCGGAGGCGGATATGTCGTATCTGTCTATAACGATGAGCGGGAGGAGTTGAAGGTTATTAAGGATGAGATCTCTTTTCTTACGGTACGCGTACAGAAGCTGGAAGAGAAACTTAAGCAAAAGCAAGAAGCGATAGAGAAAATGCCCGATTTGCCAGAGGTCGAAGAAAAGCCTCTGACGGATGTCACTCAGACAAAAGAAATGCCTCCGATTGCAGAAGAGAAATACATGTTTCGTCCGCCTGCTGCACCATCTTTACAGAAGAGAGAACCGGAGATATCAGAACCAAAAGAGCGCTTGAGTTTTGAGGCAAAGATCGGAAGGGTCTGGCTTAACAGACTGGGAGTGGTTACGTTAGTTATGGGCGTTGCCTTTTTGGTAGGCTATGCCTCACGCCATTTTCTCTTAAGCCCGTTAGGCCGCAGCACTATCGCATTAGCTATTAGCGTTGGCTTGATCGGGCTAGGAAGGCACCTTATCAAAAAAGAGGGATACTACTATTTTGCCATCGGGACATTAGGGGGCGGTTGGGCATCTCTGTATTTTGTGACCTATGCACTTTATCGGGTACCGGCAATACAGGTGATTTACAGCCCCACGCTTGATTTTTTATGTCTTTTAGGGGTTACTGCCTATATGATCGTTGATTCGCTTACCTTTAATTCGCGTGTACTTACCGTCATGGCTCATGCGCTCGGTTTTTTGACACTTCTTTTAAATCCAGCTTCTCTCTTTACACTCGGTGCCGCCCTACTGCTCATGATCTCTCTTTTTCTGGTTAGTTATGCGCGAGAGTGGAAAGGACTTGCTTTGATCGGTGTTGCGGGGGTATATGCTGCCCACATTGCCTGGTTGCATCCGCAGATATATGTAGGGCCCGGAGGATTCATCGATCAGTTTATATTTTCCAATATCTTAGTAAGGCATCTTTTTGTTGGACAGTGGTGGTATTCTGCAATGCCCGGATTCCAGGCCCTGTTAAGTCATATCAATCTAACGCAACACCACCTATTTCTTTGTATTTACTGGATAGCTTTTTCCACAATACCTTATATTCTGTCGGCAGAAGACAATAGAATGCGTGAAACGACTAATACCGTTACACTGGTGACCATGTTTGCGACTACTGCCTTACTTCATGCAACGGCCTTGGCGAATTATCCGGAATATGTATGGCTGGCAATGAGCGTTTTTGGTGCGCTCTATGCGATCAAGAAAGTGTGCTTGGTGAAGATAGGGAGAGAATCGTACGAAGAGGGGACCGATTCAGTGCTGGCACTTTCGCTTTTTACCTACGCTATTGTGGACAAATGTACTGGAATCGGCGAACTGCTGCTTCTTGCAATTGAGGCCTACCTGCTGGTCGAGGTTGGTGTACGGTTAAAGGATTATAAGTACAGGGTGTTTGCGACAGCCGTTGCTATTATCACCTGCCTCAGATTCATTGTATACGGATATAATCCCGACGAAATTCTTATACTTGGATTATCAAAATCGTTTATTACCGCGGTAGTACTGGCTATTACGACGTTTGCATGTGCGAGACGCCTAGAAATAAGTTCATCGCTTTTGAAGGAATACGAGAAAAAAAAGATCGGCATTTTTCACGGTCTTACATGCGTATTTCTTGCTCTCGGTGCTATCGGCGAGTTCTCAGGCATCAATCGCATCCTAGCCATAACCGTTGCCTTGGTCATTTTTAATGAGATGGAGATGTGGGGAAAGTGGTTTGCTTACCGTCTTGCCTCGATTATATCCGGCGGTCTGGCAAGTATGATGCTTCTGGGCGATGTCATAGGTGGCCGATGGCCTCATTCGTGGCATGCGGATATAAGTTATGCGGGGCTTTCACAGCCATTTCTTTTGAGCTGTTTGTGTCTTACCGGTTTTTATTGCTGCTCCTATCGCATCAAAAAAAATGCATACTTCCCGACACAAGAGAGCCTCGCCTTTTCATATTATTCCCTTATTTGGGCGGCGATGGTGCTCGGTTTTTTTATAATAGTACCGGAGTTTGATAATCGCTGGTATTCACTGGTGTGGGGCATCGAAGGATTTATATTACTGTGTACGGGTTTATTAATCAGGGTGCGGCATTTTCGTTATGGCGGACTCGCATTTTTCAGCATCGTACTTATAAAATTGTTTTTTGTGGATATTATCGGATTGCCGATAGTCTACAAAATTATTTCGTTTCTCGCATTAGGCGCTGCGCTTCTGAGCGCTTCATTTTTCTACTCGAGATTCAAGGCGCTTTTCAGCGACGAGAAAAATATGAGAAAGCTATCATGAAGAATCTGTTTAACGAACTCTTCAGGCCGCGAGACCCCTATAGCCTTTTTACAGAGGATGGCATAGGAATAGCCTTTCATCACTACAGGAAGGAAGGCTCAAAAGTGATTATTTTGGCACACGGGTTTTACAATAATAAAGATGCCTATCTTTTTCGGTATATAGCCGCCTCGATTTTTAAAGAGTATCCTGTAATCAGTTTTGACTTCCGTGGCCACGGACAAAGCGAGGGGCTTTTTAGCTGGACCAGTGATGAAGAAAAAGACCTCCGGGCAGTTATAGCCTATGCTAGGCAAAATGGATATGAGAAGATTGGGGTGGTTGGTTTTTCGCTCGGCGCAGCGGTTGCTATTGTTGAGGCTGCCAAGAATGATGTCATTGATAGTGTTATTGCCGTGAGCGCGCCCTATGATTTTTGGAAAATTAACTGTCACTTTTGGAAAGAAGATATGCTCGATGACCTAGTGCTGAATGTGGGACCTAAGGGAAAAGGTAAGGGAGTGCGACCGGGCAGTCCTTTTCGAGAGAAAGTCAGTCCCATTAGTGTAGTAAACTCTATTGCACCCAAGCCAATTCTTTTTATTCACGGAAAAAAAGACTGGTTGATACATTATTCACACAGTGAAAAATTGTTTGAGGCGGCAGAGGAACCTAAAAAAATCGTCATACTTGAAGGAGCCGGACACGCCGAAAGAATATGTGATGTCATGCCCGAGGAGTTTGAGCGGCTTTGTTTCGACTGGTTTCGTGAAACATTGTAACACGAGCTTGTTTTTACAATTAAAACTAGGAGGCGCATTATGAAAAAAAAGATATTATTCACTGTAGTGGTGCTCATTTTTTTGAGCATACTTACTGCTATTGCTGTTTTTTCGGTAAGTGAGAATCAGTATATAAACGACAATTATAGGATTAGTATTACCGGACCGAGCGGTTGGAAAATGCAAGAACAACCGTCTCGAGGAACGCTCGTTTCTTTCACTAAAGGCCCATCCACCTTGCCTGGCATTGCTGTAGCCGTAGATGTCCTGGGCCCAGAACAAAAGACGAGTTTAGATTTTGCGCAGGATTTAATTGCTTACTATACGACCACTATGAAAGCGACGATGATAGAGGCGCCAAAAGAGGTGCAGATTCAGGGTATGCAGGGGAGCAGCTTTATTCTCAAGAGTCCCGAAGGACCCAAGGGCGCATTTATATTAAAGCAGTACCTTATTGAAAAAGATCACAAGATAGTTTCGATAATGTATACAGCGTTTTCGAATGCATATGATCGCTACTCGCATGCATTCGAACAGACTGTTCAGACTTTTCGATTTCTTAGTCCGCGAGTTGTTCTCAAGGAATTTCAGGCATGCAGTGATTCCAGCGTTGCCTTTAAATCATTAGAGCAGGTCGATTATAAACCATTAAAGCAAGAATGCTTGGTTAGCATGGCAAACAGAGAGACATTTGAGGCTATATTGATCGTTCAGGATCGAACAAAGTCCGAGTTGGAAGACGACGATTATGTTATTATGCAGTCAAATATCCAATATAATTCGCCAGCAGATTTTGAGATTTACGTCGGGGACTTCCTGCATAATGTAGGTGATATCTGGCGAGTTGTGGGGGATGATATTTATGTTAAAATTGGCACCTGGGTGCCTATGCCCAGCCAGACAGATAATCCAGAGATAAATAAAATCTTCACAGCACGCAAGCAGAGCTACCAGTCGCTTTCATTCGAAAAATATGTACAGTTGCTGCGAGATGAGGAGCCGGTAGGCATTGCGCAGAATGTGCAGGGGCGATATACGGTTCTTCGATTTCAAACAAATGATTCTGCCTATTTGATCGATTGGCTCCAGACAAATATTTGCCAGAGCGAAATAATAATCTGGATTGACAACAAAGACAAAACTATTGCATTTGTCAAAACGCACACAACTGGGGTAGATGAGAATGGCAAAAATGTGGATGTCCTATTAGAACATTTATTCAACGCATATAATGTGCGTTATCGGTTGGGCATTCCTGAGATGCCATGGAAAGACAAATGAGAAAAGAGATAATGCATACAGGACCTACTTCCTATTAGATGGCCGTCATCGGATAGTTGCATTTTTCCGTGGAAAGATGTATAATACAATCTCAAATGAGGAAAAGATATCTACAGAAAAAAGTGAGGGAGAACCGGAGACGATCCGGCTTTTTTTATGCGTTAAGGGGGATAGAAAAAATGAAACGCGGTTTGTGTATCTGCGTAATATATCTTTTCTGGGTAAGTGCATCTCATCTTGGCGCAGAGCAGGTCAGCGATCATGACTTCGAGCTCAATAGCGAGATGTCGCATATCACGTATAAAGAACCCGGTCTTATGGAAGAAAAAGGGGAGATGTACGGAGCAGAGATCTCATATACCTATCGCCGGTACAATCCGCCTTTGCCCACATTCGGAATGATGCGATTTGCAGGAAGGATGAGTTACGGAACAGTCGATTATTCATCGGCGGTTTCCGGGACGCTTGATACCATAGAAGACCGGATGTGGGAGATGCGGGTTGTAGCAGGTTGTGGTGTGTGTCTTTCAGATAGGACCAAAGTGACACCCTATACAGGCGTCGGCATCCGTTATCTCAACGATGATACAGGAGGGATGGTTTCCTCGAAAGGAGACTATGGTTATGAGCGCGAGTCCCGTTATTACTACAGTCCAATCGGCCTCGAGACATCCTTTGCCATCACCCAACAGTGGTCCGTCGGCATGAGCATCGAGTATGATTATTTCTGGGAGGGATGTCAGACCAGTCGTCTGAGCGATGTCAATTTGGGATATAGTGATGTCAAAAACAGACAGACAGACGGCTACGGTTATCGAGGGGCGTTGCGTCTTGAGAAAAAAACCGAACAGGTAGATATTATAGTAGAGTCTTTCCTCAGAAAATGGAAAATCAGCGATTCAGAGATCGATCCCGTCTATTACAATAATGTATTGGTTGGCTATGGATATGAACCGAAGAACGAGTCTACGGAGTATGGACTGAAGGCGGGGGTTAAGTTTTAAAAAGGTATAGGACAGCCATAATTTGATAAAACCAGGATGCCCAGGAGGCTAACATTCTGGCTTGCTTGTTATAACAGCATTCCTCGTAATACAATAAAAGCATCTCTATGAAAAACGCATCTGCACCAGCTTTTGTTGCTGTAATAGCCCTCTTTTTTATTGTGTTTTTCCTGCCTTGTTATTTGCATGCCGAAAACTATATAGAGTGCATTCAGGTCGGAGACAAAACTGTCCAACTGGATATATATAATCCTGCAATTCGTGATTGTCCGGTTGCCATTCTTCTTCACGGCGGGGCTGGCATTTCAGGAGACCGCGCAGTGCGGTATAAGAATTTTGCTACGGATCTTATGGAGGAGGGGATTCTCGCCATAAATGTGCACTACTTCGATGTCTCTAGTCAAAGTTGGCAGAAGGCGATCTACCATGCCATAGATTACGCCGAGGCCATTCCCAATGCTAATAAAAGCAAGATCGCATTGGTCGGCTATTCCCTCGGAGGAAGTCTGGCGTTTACTGTTGCAGCAAAGGATGATCGGGTAATGCTTCTTGCGGTAAATAATGCCTGTCTACCCCTGTTTTTTAACAAGAGAGAGGCAGCGAAACTTCCCAAGACGCTTATGATCAGCGGGAGCAAAGATTCCTCAATCCGCAGCCTTTTTAAGTTGTACGATTGGCGCAAGGAACAGCGGAAGCCGTTTCTGGTTAAGATTAACGAGGGGTACGGACACAGCGTACCTATGGATATATTCGAAGAGAACTGGCGTGCCATCCTCAGTTTTCTTAAGGCCAATCTCCTATAATTTAACTTATTGACTTATGGTGAGTTCGGGCATATTATAATTTTATAACATATAACCGTTTCGCCCAACAAGGACAGGGTCATGGCATCCCGCACCAAGACAAAAGAGCAGTTAGCGCAGGAGGGCAATCTTCTTAAAAACAAGATGCGACGGCTGGAAAAGGCGGGAGGCTCGAGAGGGATCTCTGGGAGAGGAAAGAGAAAAGAACGGTTTCAGATTTTGGTCGAGACCATACCCGATGTGATCTACGAACTTGACGCAAAGGGCGTCTTTACCTTTGTCAGCAGATCGATCGAAAATCTTGGTTATACCCCAAAGGAGCTTATCGGCAAACACTTTCAGGAGATAATCCACCCCGATGATCTACAACGGGTCAGCCGGCAGGTTATCCTTAAGCAACTGAAGGGTGCCAATACCGGTGATGTAGCAAGCCCGAAGCTTTTTGATGAGCGCCGCACCACGACAAGAATGACAAAACATCTCGAGACCAAGCTACTCCTGAAGAATAAAAAGGCAAACTCCGATGATGACCGCTTTTTCGAGATACACGTTTCACTTCATTCATCCGGCAAATGGGGTACGACGTCTGTTGCAGGACGTAAGAAGTTTCTTGGGAGTATCGGCATCATCAGAGATATCACCGAACACAAAAAAATAGAGCAGGAGCGCGAGGAGCTGATCGCAGAACTGAAAGAGGCCCTTGCCAAGGTAAAGAAACTGAAAGGGCTCCTGCCGATTTGTGCATCATGTCGGAAAGTTCGGGATGATGCGGGATACTGGCAGAAGCTCGAAACGTATATCTGCGAACATGCCGAGGTTGATTTTAGCCACGGGATCTGCCCCGAGTGTATTAAAAAACTATATCCGAAGCTTGCCAAGAAAAAACAGGGGTGATCCGTACCTTTTTTATCCCCATATGTTACAATACGGTTGTGAATTCCGGTCTTGACCCCTCAAATAATAAAGGCGTATAATATACACTTACATGTATCAGTTACGACATCCAGAGGCATTGTTTCATAACGAAAGGAGTTTCACCTATGAGAACGTGTTTCATCATCGTCCTGTGCATATCATTAGTGGGTTGCGCTACCATGCATATGCTAGGAGCCGAAAACCGGCAGTCGATCGCCAATTTATCGAAAGGCATGGATAAAGAACAGGTTATCGACTACATGGGAGAAACCTATATTTGGGATATGGGGGTTCAGATCAACAATCCCTATCGGATCGAGATGCTGCAGGGAACCAGCAAGAACTTCGAGGTTTTTTATTACTATACCGGTATTAAGCGTGCTGATTTCGAAATCACCAATGAGGAATTAACACCTCTTGTTTTTGAGAATGGGAAACTTAGCGGCTGGGGTTGGGCGTTTTTAAACGAGGTCATTTCCAAAAATAATATTCAGATCAATCAGCCAAGCAAAAGAAAAAGACGGGAATCATAATTGGACATCGCCGATGCGAAAGGTGTGCGAATGAGAAGGAGGCTGAGATGAATATTTTGAAGCTCCCCGAGGTCTTCGATGTGGGGATTGAGAAAGAAAAAAAAAGAAGAGATTTCTATGAGCAGGTTGCCCGGCAGTTTGCTGGGGAAGGGGAGGTGAAGGAACTCTTTAGCAGACTGCGCGACTGGGAAGAGACGCATATACAAAAATTCACCGAGTTAAGAAAAAGCAGCAAGGGCCACGAGACAACCGAATCCTATCCCGGCGAACTCGCCGATTATACCGATGCCCTCCTCGATGATACCCTCTATCGCGAGGTCGCACCGGACGCATTCGGCAGCAATGTGAAAACCCCGCTTGACGCGGTGCAGTACGGAATTGGTTTCGAGAAAGACGCCATTCTTTTCTTCAGGGAACTGTTGCCCTATATCGAACCGAACGCAAAGAAGGCGATTGAGCAACTCATTAGCGAAGAAAAACAACATATCGTTTTTCTTACCCAGCTTAAAAAGAGCATCGGCGGTTAATAACTCCCCAAGACCTGATTACGCACAGAGCACCCTGTGTACCCGCGCCAACTCTTCCTCGGTTTCATGAACAAGATCAGCCATAATATCTTTAATTGATTTAATGTTATTAATCAGGCCCACCGATTGTCCTGCCATAAGGGAACCATGCGCGGTGTCTCCGTCTATAACGGCACGGCGCAATGCCCCCATCCAATAGGTTTCCACCTGTTCCTGCGCCTTTGACCGATGCAACGATCCTTCATCGAGCCGTCTGATCAGATCAAGCTGCAGCTTGCCGAAATCATCCAATCCTTTATTGCGGAGCGTGCGCACCGCTACGACCGGAAGCCTGCTATCGAACTGTGGGGTCGAGACGGCGTCACGTGCCTTCGCCTTAAGAAGCTTTTCTTTGAAGCGCGGGTGTACACAGCATTCCTCTGATAGAGCAAAGCGTGTACCGAGCTGCACTCCGGCAGCCCCCATAAGAAACATATATGCGCACATTTTTCCGGTCGCGATTCCCCCGGCGATAAAGACAGGAACCTCGGCAACCTTAAAAAGGACCTGCTGCAGGAGCACGGCAAGGCTGACGTGGCCGACATGGCCACCCGCCTCCATGCCTTCAAGGATGAGGGCGTCTGCGCCATAGGAGAGCATTCGGCGGGCAATGGAGAGGGTTGAGGCAAAACAGAGGATTTTTGCCCCGCTCTCCTTCACCAGTTTCACCTCTTTTTCCCGGGGGAAGCTTCCCGCAAAGATAATGTAGGGAAGTCGCATCTCCTTGACCAGTGCCAGATGTTCGTGATAGAGCGGAGCGATAGTAATGATGTTGACACCGAAGGGCTTATCGGTCTGACGACGCGTCTCCTCGACCTGTTCTTTGAGGGTATCCACAGGGGCATTGCCGCCCGCCAGACACCCGAAGCCGCCGGCATTACAGACAGCCGCTACCAGGCCAGGGGTGCTGACCCACGTCATTGCCCCGGCGAGAAACGGATATCTGACATTCAAGAACTCTCGCCCTTTCTTAAAAAAGCGGTCCGATAGCATGATTATCACCTCATATGGTTTTCTGATGGTTTTTCAGGCCCGTATAATTTTCCTTGGGCCTTTTGTGAGTTACCGTGTATAATAATCGCACCTAACTAGGCCCATTATAAGGCAAATATGAAATAACGTCTAGAAGATAGCCTTCTAACAGAGCGCAGCTCGATATAGGAAGGGCGGTTAGATTTTTTCACTTTTACCTCATGTCATTCTGTAAATTATCTGCTCATTAAAAAAAGGGGGAAAGATGTACCGACCGCAAATTAAAGTACTTGATTGCACTGTCCGGGACGGCGGGCTTATCAACAATCATGATTTTGACCATCGTTTTGTCCGCGATGTCTTCCAGGCAGTATCTGCTGCCGGGGTTGACTATATGGAGATGGGGTATAAGAACTCTAAAGACCTTTTTTCACCTAAGGAATACGGACTCTGGAAGTTCTGTGACGACGAGGAGATTAAAAAGATCATCGATGGGATCGAGACCGAGACAAAGATTTCTATTATGGTCGATGTGGGCCGCGTCGAGCTTGATGATATAAGGCCTAAGGCAGAGAGCCCCGTCGATATGATCCGGGTTGCCTCGTATGTAAAAGACATAGATAAGGCCATTTATATGGTAAACCACTTTGCCGAGAAGGGGTATGAGACGACGATTAACGTCATGGCAATCTCGGTGGATCAAGGACCGGAACTTGATGAGGCCCTTCATCAGATAGAGGAAGAAAGCAAGGTGCAGGTGGTGTATATCGTTGACAGTTTCGGGGCACTCTATCAAGAACCGGTCGAGTATCTGGTGAAGCGGTTTAAGACCATCTTAAAATCCCGCGAGGTGGGTTTTCACGGACACAATGCCCAGCAGCTTGCCTTTAGCAATACCATCGAGGCGATCATCCATGACGCAAATTATCTCGATGCTACCGTATACGGCATTGGCCGCGGTTCGGGAAACTGTCCGCTTGAATTATTAATCGGGTTTCTCAAGAATCCAAAATTCGACATCCGCCCCCTTCTTGATTTAATTTCCAACGATTTTATTCCCCTGCGGGAAAAAATCGAATGGGGCTATATTATACCGTATGCGATTTCTGGCATGCTCAATGTGCATCCCAAGGCCGCCATGACGCTGCGCAAAACCGATAAGAAAGAGAGCTACCGGGCGTTTTTTGAAAATTTAATGAATCCCGATCTTGAGTAATTTCATGAAGATAGAGCAATTTAAAAAACTGCCCCTGATGGGCATTTTGCGCGACGTAGAAGCCGAGGTCCTGGAACCCTTGACCGAGACCATAATAACAGCTGGTCTGAAGACCGTTGAAATTACCATGAATACTACCGCTGCCGCCACGCTGATTCGTCACATGAAGGATAAAGCGGGCAACTCTCTTTCAGTGGGTGCCGGTACGGTGCTTTCACTTGATGATGCTCGCCGGGCGTGCGCCGCCGGGGCCCAGTTTATTGTTATGCCGGTACTGGTGCGCGATGTCATGGACTACTGCGTAAGAGAGGGGATTCCGGCCTTTCCGGGTGCGCTTACGCCGACAGAGATACTGGAGGCATGGCGTTCAGGTGCGACTATGGTGAAGGTTTTTCCCGCCTCCCATTTTGGACCCGCCTATTTTAACGAGGTCAGAGGCCCGTTTCGGGATATCGGACTTTTGGCATGCGGCGGCGTTACCGTTGAGAATCTAAGCAGATTTTTTTCCTGTGGTGCTCAGGCGGTTGCCTTCGGAGGGAGTGTCTTTAAAAAGAAATGGCTCGATGACAGACACTTCTCTTATATCGGCGATGTGATCAAGGACCTCGTTACCGCCTTTGAAAGATACTATAACGATACCGGCAACGCCATTGATTAACCGTATCGTTTCATTTGTGGTCTAAAAACAAGGCGATGCTGCGATGACCGTTACAGAGCTCCTCTATCTGTTATTTTTGGTCTTCGGTTTCACCGTTGGCTTCAGGATCGCCGAGGTCATATACCGGAGGCAGACCCGTCTTTTTCAGGAAATGCTCCGTCGCCGCTCCAGGGCGCCCGCCATATTACCTGCTCAACCAGCACAACCTGTTCTCGAATCAGAAGATATGTTATGGCATGAGGAAGAGACGTCGTTCATCTTTAAATTAAACGAAAAGCTTTCTTTGACATTGGACCGCTCCAGGTTTGCCCGGTGTATCGTTGAAAATGCTTATGAGTTTTTATATGTCGAGAAGGCCATTCTCCTGCTCGTCGACCAGCATACACAAAAACTCAAGGTGGCATACGCCATCGGAGTTACCTCGAATGCAGACAGAGATATCGAACTTGAAAGGCGGGAGAGCATATCAGGGCATGTATTTACTGAACAGGAGACGCTGGTTATCGACGATTTGGATCAGGATTTTTATCTAAAAAAAATCAATAAAGAGCCGTATTTCAGAAAATCTTTTGTCAGCGTGCCGCTTCTTTTTGAACGGGAGTCGGTAGGTGTACTGCACGTATGTGATAAGAAACCCGACCGGCTTTTTAAAAAGAGGGATATCTCGTTTCTTAGAAACGTGAGCAGACTTGCGGCGATCGCATTTCAGAATATCAAGATGCACGAAGAGATGCAGGAAAGTTACATCACGACGATCGCAGCCCTTGCCACCGCCCTCGACGAACGCGACCGTTATACGCGCTGGCATTCAGAGAACGTGACGCGGTACGCCCTGGCCCTTGCCTGCGAGCTACATCTCGGTATTTTTCAAACCGAAGTATTGAGGCGCGCGGCACTGCTCCACGACATCGGAAAGATAGGCATCAGGGACGACATACTTTTAAAAGCCGGAAAGCTGACCGATGAGGAGCATATCCAGATTACGTTACATCCGCAGAAAGGCGAGGAGATCGTCCGGCCGCTTCCTTTTTTGCGTGACAGCGCCCTCCTGATACGCCATCATCACGAACGCTACGACGGGGGAGGCTATCCGGATGGCATTAAGGGGGAGGCGATAGAGCTTGGGGCGCGTATTATGGCGATTGCCGACAGCTTTGACGCCATGACGTCCGACCGGGTGTACCGAAAGGCGCTTTCCCTGGATATGGCAAAAAATGAGCTCATCAATAATAAAGGGACCCAGTTTGATCCCGAGCTTGTAGACTGCTTTATCAGGATTCTTGGCCATAATCCTGACATTATAAAAACCCCGGCTGAATAGCAAAAAAGACCTCGGCGGGCACTTTTTCTCACTTTTTCCTTTTAAGTCATTAGGCTGCTATAGTATAATCATTTTCTCCCACGTCTTAGAATTGTTTGGTCATAGGCTTGTGATCCTTATTCTTTTGACACACAACATATAGTATGATATAGTTTGCTTCTCATGATCCCGCGATACTCGCTTCCAGAGATGTCAAAGATATGGTCTGAGGAGGCCCGTTTTGAGCGGATGCTCAAGGTTGAACTTCTGACATGCGAGGCCTTAGCCCGGAAAGGGGCCATATCTAAGACAGCCTATCGGCAGATCAAGTCAAAGGCCCGCTTCAATATTAAAAATATCTCACAATTGGAATCGAAAACCCGACATGATGTGGTGGCGTTTGTCAATGATATCGCGTCAAAGGTGGGAAAGTACGGGCGCTTTATTCATATGGGTCTTACCTCAAGCGATGTGCTGGATACCGCGCTGGCCGCAGGACTCAGACAGGCAGGGTTTTTGCTCAAGAGGGACCTCGAACGCCTGATGAGGGTCTTTAGAAAACAGGCGCGCCGCTACAAGTATACGCCGATGGTCGGGAGGACTCACGGTGTACACGCCGAACCAACTACCTTTGGTATAAAGCTGGCACTTTTTTATGACGAGCTTAAACGGCATCATATGCGTCTTGAACGGGCCATTGATGAGGTGAGCGTGGGCAAGCTTTCCGGCGCTGTCGGGACCTATGCAAATATGGGGCCTTCGGTTGAGCAGTATGTATGCAGGAAGCTTGGCCTCAAACCTGCACCGGTTTCATCACAGGTTATCCAGCGGGATATCCACGCGTATTTTCTGGCGACCCTGAGCCTTATCGGGGCCTCTATTGAAAAAATCGCCCTTGAGGTCCGTCACCTGCACCGGACCGAGGTAAAAGAGGTGGAGGAGCCTTTTGAGTCGGGTCAGACTGGGTCTAGCGCCATGCCTCACAAAAAAAATCCGATTCTCTGCGAGCGGATGGCGGGCCAAGCGCGACTCCTCAGGGGGTACGCGCAGGTTGCTCTGGAGAATATCGCACTGTGGCATGAGCGGGACATCTCACACTCATCGGCAGAGCGGGTGATTATTCCCGACAGCACACTCCTTCTTGATTATATGCTGCAGACGATTACCTATGTCATCGAGAATATGCGGGTCTATCCCGAGAACATGGAACGCAATCTCAGGCTCAGTAAGGGAATGATATTTTCTCAGGCCCTTCTGATAAGGCTGGTTAAAGCGGGTCTCAAGAGAAAAGACGCGTACGCAATGGTGCAGGCGATAGCGATGGGTTGCCGTCAGAGTGAGGAAATGTTCGAAGAGGCGGTGTTAAAGAGCAAAAAAATTAAGCAGTATCTTTCACCCCAGGAAATACGGAAGTGTTTTGATGTGAAACACAACCTGCGGTTTGTGGATTACATCTTCAGAAAAGTAGGAATATAACATTCCTCCCTTGCAGTATAACTTTTACCCCAAACCGGGACGAGTGCAATTTAAAATTTTACTTCAAAGAGGCAGAGGTCTCAAAAGAGTAAGAGGGTTGTCTTTTGTCAAGGGCGTTACTTCGTTGGTTTCATCATTCTCAAAATAAGGAGTCGGCACAATGGAAAGTGTTGTGAATGTCGTCAAGGGAAAGCAATTATACGAAGGCAAGGCAAAAATTATTTATGCAACCGATAAACCTGATCTGTACATTCAGTATTTCAAGGATGATGCGACCGCTTTCAATGCACAAAAAAAAGGGACGATCGGCCAGAAGGGTATATGCAACAATAAGATTTCTACCTGTTTTTTTGAACTGCTTCAGACAAAGGGAATCGATACCCATTTTGTCAAAATGCTCAGCGAACGGGAGATGCTGGTAAAGCGGCTTGACATCGTTCAGGTGGAGGTAACCATCCGCAATATCGTTGCCGGGGGTATGGCAAAGCTGTTGGGCCTGGAGGAGGGCATCGAACTCAAGGAGCCGGTACTCGAGTATCACTATAAACACGACGGACTTGGCGATCCCCTGATCAATGAGTATCATATCAAGGCCCTGGATCTTGCCACCGACGAGGAGATGCATTATATCCGTGAGCGGTCCTTCGAGATTAACAATATCCTCAAGAATTTCCTGGTAGACCGGGCATTGATTCTGGTGGATTTTAAACTTGAGTTTGGCCGCGACGCAAAAAAGAAGATTGTGCTCGGCGATGAGATCTCGCCGGATACTTGTCGTTTTTGGGATAGGGAGACAAGAAAAAAACTGGATAAGGATAGATTTAGAAGAGATCTTGGCGGCATAGAAGACGCATACCAGGAAGTGCTTATGCGCATTACGGGGAAGAAGTAACTTTCTAGGACACATGTCACAGGAAAAATACTTGTGACTTGTGACCTGTCGTTATGAACATCTGGCATATCGAAGTCTTTAACAAAGAGGGTGTAGGCGATGTGGTCGGGCTCCAGCTTCTCCGGGACATCAAGGAGCTGGGGATTGACGGGGTGGAGCGGGTTTGCTTTAAACAGGTCTATCTTCTTGAGGGGGAGTACAGCGCGGGAGACATAGAAAAAATCGCTCAGCGCTTTCTTGCCGATCCTATCTGTCAGGAGTTTTCCGTAGAATCGCTCGATGAGAAAGCGGCTGTGCTTCCGAAGGATACGGCCCGTACACACACCGTTGAGATTGCCTATAACCCGGGGGTAATGGATCCCTGGGAAGAGACTATCGGTAAAGGGATCATCGATCTTGGTTGTAAAGAGGCCCGTTCAGTCAAGACAATCAAGAAGTATGTCATGGAAGGCTCGATATCTTCCGAGACGCTCGATACTATTTGTGACGAGTTGCTCTACAACAAGCTTATTCAGCATCGTATCAGGTCCTCAGAAAAAAGCGACATCGAATTTCTGCATTCCATTCCCGAATACACCTTTTCTCTCATTACCGTTGATCTTCTTTCCGCCGCCAATGAAGAACTTTTAGCAATCAGCAAGAACGCGCAGCTCTATCTCAGCCTGGATGAGATGAAGGCCATACAGGCACATTTTGTGCGACTGGGACGCAACCCTACCGACTGCGAGATTGAGACAATCGCGCAGACATGGTCGGAGCATTGTTGCCATAAGACATTTCGCGCCGCCATCGAAATGGAGGACAGGCAGATCGATAACCTTCTGAAAAGTACCGTTATGAAGGTTACCAAGGAACTTAATAAGGAATGGTGTCTGTCGGTCTTCAAAGATAATGCGGGAATTATCGCGTTTGACGAAAAAAACGCTATCGCCGTAAAGGTAGAGACACACAATCATCCGTCAGCACTTGAGCCTTACGGAGGGGCCTCGACCGGGATCGGCGGGGTTATACGCGATATCCTCGGGGCAGGCCTCGGGGCAAGGCCCATTGCCAATACCGACGTCTTTTGTTTTGCACCGTTCGATATACCGGCACAGGAAATTCCCGGGGGAGTGCTTCATCCAAGGAGGATTATCAAGGGTGTTGTTTCGGGTGTGCGGGATTACGGCAACCGTATGGGGATACCAACGGTGAACGGGGCCGTTCTCTTTGATAAACAGTATCTGGGCAACCCGCTTGTCTACTGCGGGACAATCGGGATTATGCCGAAGGATATGTGCACCAAAAAGGTCGACCCGGGGGACGTTATTATAGCCGTTGGCGGAAGGACGGGGCGGGACGGTATTCACGGGGCAACCTTCTCATCCGGCGAGCTTACTTCTTCGACCAAAGAGACATTGAGTGGGGCAGTTCAGATCGGGAACCCGATTGCCGAAAAAAAGGTGCTTGATGTACTTCTGGCGGCACGCGATAGAGGACTGTACAAGGCAATTACCGATTGCGGCGCAGGGGGATTCTCCAGCGCGGTGGGCGAGCTCGGCGAGGAGACCGGGGCGGAGGTACACCTCGAAAAAGTCCCGTTAAAATACGCGGGGCTCACCTACACCGAGATGTGGATTTCGGAATCACAGGAGCGAATGGTGCTTGCGGCTGCCCCTGATAAGGCCGCCGAACTTATTGAGCTTTTTGCGAAGGAGGATGTGGAGGCGACCTGCATCGGAACCTTTACCGATGATAAAAGACTGAAATTATATTATAACGACAACCTTGTCTGTGACCTCGATATGGAATTTCTCCATAGAGGAATGCCTCGGGTGAGACGGACGGCGAGGTGGAAAGTTCCCAGGAAAACACCCCTTTGTTTGAGGGCCTCTTTTTCCGAGTATGGCTCTTTTATTCTCAAGACCCTGGCCCATCCGAATGTGTGCAGCAAGGAGTGGATTATCAGACAGTACGACCATGAGGTACAGGCGGGAACGGTGAGTAAGCCGTTAGTCGGTGCCCGGAATGACGGACCGTCCGATGCGGCGGTTATGCGGCCACTGTTTCATTCCCGGCGCGGCATCGCCGTTGCAAACGGCATCAACTCGAAGTACGGTATATACGACCCGTACTGGATGGCAGCTTCTAATATTGACGAGGCGATACGACAGCAGGTGGCCGTTGGTGCCGACTTTGAAAAAATAGCACTTTTGGATAATTTTTGCTGGGGCAATCCCGAAGATCCTTATATCCTGGGTTCGCTGGTCAGGGCGGCAGAGGCCTGTTATGACATTGCCAGGGGATTCGGTTGCCCGTTTATTTCCGGCAAAGACAGTTTATATAATGAATATGTGAGCGACAGGAAGAAGGTATCAATACCAGGCACCCTTCTTATTACCAGTATCGGTATTGTCGATGATGTTGGCAAGGCAGTTTCCATGGATTTTAAAAAACCGGGCGATTATGTCTATATCATCGGCGAGACCCGCAATGAACTTGCCGGTTCTGCGTTCTGCGATGTTGCGGGTCTTTCCGGGGGCGAGGTACCAAGGGTGGATGTCGCGCGCGCACGGATAACCATGGAGAAACTCTCACAGGCGATCCGCACCGGAATAGTCAGCGCGGCTCACGATTGTTCTGACGGCGGTTTGGCCGTTGCAGTGTGTGAAATGGCCATGGCCGGTGAGGTCGGGGCGGACATAGACCTTGGCAGCGCACCGTGTTTTTCAGATATCACTCAGGGCTATGAGGTATTATTCAGTGAGTCCAACAGCCGTTTTATCGTTTCGGTCCCTGCCGAGAGCTCCGGGGAATTCGAACGTCTTCTCGGCGATGTCAAGTTTGGGCTGCTCGGCAGAACGAAGGCCGAGCCCGATGTCCGTTTTATCAGTCTGGATAAGGCACAGAACATTACCCTGACACTCGCGGATATCAGGCATGCGTGGAAGAGCACGCTGGACTGGCAGTAATAACTTTAAAAGCCTTCAGCCAGCAGCCTTCAGCCATCAGCCGCTGAAAGCTGACAGCTGACAGCTGAAAGCTAAAAAATGAAAGAACTTATCGTAAAAACATGTGTACTTCGTGCCGCAGGGACGAACTGCGATAGAGAGACAGCCTATGCATTTGAACGCGCAGGCGCCCGATCGGAGATTATCCATATCAACCAGTTTGTCTCTCGCACCCGCACGCTGAACGAATTTCATATTCTGGCCATCCCGGGCGGATTTACCTATGGCGATGATGTTAGCTCAGGTAAGATACTGGCAAACGAACTGAAATATAATTTGTTTGATGATATCCGCCGCTTTGTAGAACAGGGGCGATTGATTATCGGTATCTGCAACGGCTTTCAAGTGCTGGTTAAATCGGGTCTCCTGCCGGATGTTGCCGGCGATTGTGAGATTGAGGCCTCACTTGTTTTAAATAACTCGGGCAAGTTCGAGGACTGTTGGGTATATCTTAAACCTCCCCGGCCCATTACACGCTGTGTGTGGACGAACGGCATAGAGAGGGTTATCTATCTGCCTGTTGCGCACGGCGAAGGAAAGTTTGTGGTTAAGGGTAACACTGTACTTTCTTTACTCAAGGAGAATAACCAGATTGTATTTCGTTACTGTACCCCGGACGGCTCGCCAGGTCCGTTCCCGGTAAACCCCAACGGCTCGCTCGATGATATCGCCGGCATCTGTGACCCTACCGGCAGGATTTTAGGAATGATGCCACATCCGGAGAGGCACATTACTTTCTTTCATCATCCGCACTGGCACAGATGTTCCGAGAGAAAACAGGGTGACGGATTGAATATATTTGAGAACGGCGTTCAATATATTCAGAAGACGATACTTACACAAGAATCAGGAGACATATCACAAGTCGCAGATAATGCAAATATCAAAAATCAAATGTCAAAATGACCCTTCGATGCAACTCAGGGCAGGCAAACGTAAAATTCAAAAAGATTTTTTTAAAAATATTTACATTTTGATATGTCACTTTGATTTTCTTGTCCTGAGCGGCTAAGCCAAACTAAGTCGAAGGATGCATCTTGATTTTTGATTTAAAAAACTGGTGTCTTGGTGACTTTGAGAAGAAGGAGTAAAGAAGATGTCTGCAAAACATAAGTGTGGTGTATTCGGAATTTTTGGCCATCCTGAAGCGGCTATGCTGACCTATTTAGGCATCTATGCGCTACAGCATCGGGGTGAAGAATCGGCAGGCATTGCTACTACCGATGGAAAAAAACTTTACAGCTACAAAGGGATGGGTCTTGTCGGTGATGTATTTAATGAGGAAATTCTGAAACGGTTAGAAGGCACCAGCGCTATCGGCCACGTAAGATATTCAACGGCAGGATCGAGTCTCTTGAAAAATGCACAGCCTTTGGTGGTTGACTATGCCAAGGGGACGCTCGCCATCGCCCATAACGGTAATCTGGTTAACGCAAATTTACTCAGGGATCAGCTCGAGGCATACGGCTCGATATTTCAGACGACCTTGGACAGCGAGATTATCGTTCATCTGATGGCAAAGCCCGAATATGCAACACAGGAAGAAGGGCTTCTGCGATCCCTCCAGGCGATTAAAGGGGCCTATTCTCTGCTTCTCTTGAATAAGGAATATATGATTGGCGTCCGCGACCCGCACGGATTCCGTCCGTTGGTGCTGGGCAGATTTCAGAACGCCTATGTATTGGCGTCCGAGACGTGCGCGCTCGATCTTCTGGAGGCAGAATTTATAAGGGAAATCGAACCGGGTGAGGTGGTTTTTATCAGCAAGAAAGGCATTCGTTCGGAAAAGCCGTTTGCAAAAAAACCGACCCGCACCTCGCACTGTATTTTTGAACATGTCTACTTTGCCCGGCCCGATTCTTTTCTGTTTGGGGACACGGTCCATCTTGTCCGCGAGAATCTAGGCAGACAGCTTGCCCGGGAGCACCCGGTCAAGGCCGATATTGTCATACCGGTGCCGGACTCCGGAAACTCTGCGGCGTTAGGCTACAGTGCCGAGAGCGGCATACCGCTTGAGCAGGGTCTCATTAGAAATCATTATATCGGAAGGACCTTTATTCAGCCGGCGCAGGGCATCAGGGATTTCAAAGTCAGGGTAAAGATTAATTTTTTAAAGGAGGTGCTGAAGGGCAAGCGAGTTGTTATTATCGATGATTCAATCGTGCGTGGCACTACCTGCAAAAAATATGTGAAGAATCTCAGAGATGCGGGTGCGGAAGAGGTGCATATGAGAATCAGTTGTCCGCCGATCAAACACCCCTGTTTTTACGGTATTGATTTTCCGAGCCCAAAAGAACTGATTGCCTCGGGGCATTCTATCGAAGAGATCAGGAGGTTTCTCGGAGCGGATTCGCTGGGGTATCTTTCGCTCGAAGGACTTCTCAATGCCGTAAGCGGACCCGATACACACTACTGCACGGCCTGTTATAGCGGGGAATATCCGACCGAAACCGGTACCTATACCGACAAGCTGCATCTGGAGCGCGAGCGCATAGGCACTATCGGTGAGGGGCCGGCAGGGGAGCAGGATCACAGGAAGGGGATCAAAAAGATATGGCCGTTAAGCTGACCTATAAAAAAAGCGGTGTTGACGTAAAAAAGGCCGATCTATTTGTTCAGGGCATCCGATCGGTGATCGCCACAACTCCTCAGAGGGGCGTTCTGAGGGATGTAGGGTGTTTTGCGTCTCTCTACGATGCCGGACTTTCCCGCTACCGAAACCCCATTCTGGTCTCCTCCACGGACGGTGTCGGGACAAAAATAAAGATTGCCCGGCTGCTTAATTGTTACTCGACGATAGGCATCGACCTGGTGGCTATGAATGTGAATGATATTATTACTGTCGGCGCACGACCCCTGTTTTTTCTGGACTATATTGCGACCGGCAGGGTGCGGCCTCGCCAGTTAACCGATATCGTCAGAGGTATCGCAGCGGGTTGCATTGAGGCGGACTGTGCCCTTTTGGGCGGGGAGACCGCCGAGATGCCCGGTATCTACCAGAAGGGAGACTTTGACCTGGCCGGTTTTTGTGTCGGGGTATGCGAAAAAAGACAGCTGCTTTCCCCGGAAAAGATGCGCCCCGGTGACCGGATTATCGGCGTTGCATCGAGCGGTGTTCACTCAAACGGCTTTTCGCTGGTGCGCAGGATATTCAGCGAGGGCTCACTCCGGAAGGATAAACACCTGGCAAAAGAACTGCTGACGCCGACACGCATTTATGTAAAATGTGTAGAGCGGGTTATGGCGCAATGCAGACTGCATGCTGTTATTCATGTTACCGGAGGCGGTTTCCACAGGAGGATTGTCACGTTCTTAAACCGTGTGCTTGGAAAAAGGGGGCGTGCCGAGGTGGATGTCAAGGCATGGCCGGCTCCCGAGATTTTTCGGGTCATCCAGAAGAAGGGTGGCATATCGACCCGTGAGATGTTTCATACGTTTAATATGGGGGTCGGGCTGGTTCTTGTCTGTGCCAGACAGGATACAGATAGGGCCCTGAACGCAGTGCAACAAAGCGGTTTTGATGCGTGGGTAATCGGGCGGATAACTAAATAGACACAGGACACATGACACAAGACACAGGTAAAATACTTGTGACCTGTGACATGTGACCGGTGACTCGAAAAGATTATTATGAAGAAAAAAGTACTGGTTATCGGTTCAGGCGGCAGGGAACACGCCCTGGTATGGAAGCTCTCGCAGAGTCATCGCGTCGGAAAGATATATGCAGTTCCGGGAAACGGCGGGATGAGAGAGATGGCAGAGACTATCCCTATAGATGTCGGCGATCTTGAACAAATAGCTGTTTTTGCCAAGGAAAAAGGGATCGACTTAACTATTGTTGGCCCTGAGGCACCGCTTGTCAGTGGTATAGTTAACCTATTCAATGAAAATGGGTTACGAATATTCGGTCCGACAAAAGAGGCAGCACAATTAGAGGGGAGCAAGGTTTTTACCAAGCGGCTTCTTAAGGAGGCGGGTATCCCAACGGCCGACTTTCAGGTATGTGAGAATAGCAACGAGGCAAAGGCCTTTATTAAGGACAAAGGGGCCCCGTTAGTCATTAAGGCGGACGGTCTGTGTGCCGGCAAGGGTGTTATCGTAGCCCTCTCAGAGGAGGAGGCGCTTGCCGCGGTCGATTCTATTATGATCGACCGGAAATTTGGCGCCAGCGGTTCGCAGATTTTGATTGAAGAACTTCTCACGGGGGAAGAGGCCTCTATTATTGCCTTTGTCGACGGCAGTGATTTTTTGCTGCTTCCCTCCTCCCAGGATCATAAGAGGGTCGGCGATAATGATACAGGGGCGAATACCGGCGGCATGGGGGCGTATTCACCGGCCCCGGTTATCACCGGGGAGCTTTTGAAAGAGATAGAAGAGACGGTAATCGCCCCGACTATCGCGGCGATGGGCAGGAAAGGCATGCTGTTTAACGGGGTGCTCTATTGCGGACTTATGATTACCCGAAGAGGTCCTCAGGTGTTGGAGTATAATGTGCGGTTCGGAGACCCGGAGGTTCAGGCGATACTGCCGCGTCTTACAGGAGATCTTATGGAGTATCTTGAGGCAACCGTTGACGGTACCCTGGCGCAGCAAACCGTTACCGTTGACCAAAGAGATTGTGTGTGCGTCGTTCTCGCCTCGGGCGGTTATCCGGAGAATTATGAAAAGGGAAAGGTAATTACCGGGCTTGAGAAAATAAGGAACCGGGAGGATGTTATTGTATTTCATGCGGGCACCAGACAGGGGACGGACACCCTTCTGACAAACGGGGGCAGGGTGTTAAATGTGGTCGCCCTTGGTGACGGGATAGAGCAGGCTATCGATACCGCCTACGCCGCTATCAGGGATATCCGTTTTGAGGGGATGTATTACAGGAGCGATATAGGATTCCGGGCATTACAAAGAAATAATCTAAAACCCTAAACTCTAAATCCGAAATCCTAAATAAATCCAAAATTCAAATGACCAAAACCCAAAACAAAAAATGATAAGGAAGTTTTGAACATTTTGATTTTGAGTTTTGAGCTTATTTAGAATTTAGAGTTTTGGATTTTAGGATTTATTTAATAAGAATAAAGAATAGAAAGCAGGGGGGTAGTATGGCAACAAAAAAGAAACCCGTAGTTAGCATAGTGATGGGCAGCGATTCCGATGCTCCACATCTTAAAGATGCCGTCGCGGTTCTGGAGGAATTTGGAATAGGATATGAGGTACGCGTGCTTTCCGCTCATCGCACGCCGGATGAGGCGGCGCGCTATGCAAAAGGCGCACGAAAGCGAGGCATCAACGTTATTATCGCAGCCGCCGGAGGCGCGGCCCACCTGCCCGGGGTTCTCGGTTCGCTTACCGGCATTCCCGTTATCGGCGTCCCTATGATGACCAGGGCCTTCAAAGGGATCGATTCACTCTTATCTATATTGCAGATGCCCAAGGGTATTCCGGTTGCGACAATGGCTGTTGGGTCGGCGGGCGGCAGAAATGCGGCACTGTATGCGGTGCGCATTCTCGCACTCACAGACCGGCGCATAGAAACCAGGCTCGGCAGGCATATCAAGGACATGGCACAACAGGTGCTGTCAAAGGACAGAAGGGTCAAGAGGCAGTTTGCATAGATGAGGCTGGTAGAACTGAATCCGCAGAAACCCGACACGGCAATTATCGAAGAGGCGGCGTCAATCTTAGAAGAGGGCGGCCTTATTATCTTTCCGACAGAGACGGTGTACGGATTGGCGGTTCTGGTTGATAACCAGCCGGCGGTTGAGAAGTTATATCAGTTAAAAAACCGATCTTTTGACAAACCGCTTACCCTGCATATTCACGATCGTGCCGCTGTAGAAGAGATTATCGATACAATTCCGCCGTGCGCACAGGAGCTGATGGGCCGCTACTGGCCCGGTCCGCTGACGATCGTTATGCTGGCGGGAGACGGCGGCAAGGTCGGTTTTCGTATGCCGCGCAATGTCATTGCCCGTGAGATCATCGGGGCCACCGCCGGTCTGATCGGCGCGACAAGCGCTAATGTCAGCGGGGCGGTACCGCCGCTTACTGTCTCGGATATCCCGCAGCGCCTTTTGGACGATGTCGATCTGGTTATTGATGGAGGCAGGACAGAGTACGACGGGGCATCGACAATCGTTGATGTGAGTAATGGCACGCCCGTTATTGTGCGACAAGGACCGATAACGATATAACTCTGAGCCATCAGCCGTCAGTTATCAGCCTTAAGCTGCTGAAAGCTGACAGCGGATAGCCGAAGGCTTACAATGGCCGACAAGAACACCAGGACTGTTTTGTTTGTATGCACCGGCAACAGCTGTCGCAGCGCAATGGCCAAGGGGCTGCTTGAAGACTTAGTGAGCAGGCGCCAGGATGAGTTGAGAGAAAAGGTGCCCGGGGTGCAGGTGGTGGTGAGGTCGGCCGGTGTTATGGCGCTACCCGGATTTGCGGCAAGCGCCGGTGCCATTGAGGCGATGCGGGAAACAGGGATCGATATATCGTTCCATCTGACACAACCGCTTACCAATGAGATGATCGACGAGGCCGATCTCATTCTGGTCATGGAAGAGCGCCATCTGGAAGAGATAATTAACAGAAGGCCGGGGGCGCGGGATAAGGCTTTTTTGCTCAAGATATACGGCTTACATGAGGAGGAAGGGGGAAAGCTTGCAGATCGGGACGTTGCCGATCCGATCGGAAAGCCGCTTGAGGGATATCAGTGTTCTCTGGCCGAAATCAGGGAATACGTAGAGAGGGTGTTTGAAAAATTTATCTTAGAGAAAGAATAACCGCCAGTTCACGAGTTATCGAGTTGAACATGGTTAGCGAGTTAGCCAGTTCGCGGGTTAGCGGGTTCACCAGTTAACGAGTTGGAAATAGTGAACGAGTTTGCCGGTTCTACCCTTCGACTTTGCTCAGGGCAGGCGAGTTCACGAGTTCTTCTTTAGCGTGCAGCCCTTTGATAAACTCAGGACAAGCGATTAGCGGCTAGCGTATAGAAAAAGAAAAAATCTAACCACTAAACGCTATCCGCTAGACGC
The DNA here is from genome assembly GCA_016930485.1 of Candidatus Omnitrophota bacterium. Taxonomy (GTDB): domain Bacteria; phylum Omnitrophota; class Gorgyraeia; order JAFGGP01; family JAFGGP01; genus JAFGGP01. Next base: position 62,770 of record JAFGGP010000050.1, read on the forward strand.
TATAACGAACCCGAAGAACCCGTTGAACTCGAAGAACCAATGAACTATTTTTAAACCCGAGCAACTCGAAGAACCCGCGAACCCGGGCAACCCAAAGAACTTTGAGGAGCAGGCAATGAAAATCGCTATCGGATCAGATCACAGAGGCTACCCGTTAAAACAGGAATTGATCGCTTTTCTGAAGGAAAAAGGCCATGAGGTAACAGATCTCGGAACCGATAGCACCGACAGTTGCGATTATCCACTCTACAGTTTCGCAGTGGCGCGCGCAGTGAGCAATGGGGCGGCCGAGTGCGGCATTGTCGTGTGCAATACAGGGATTGGTGTCTCTATGGTTGCGAACAAGATTAGAGGGGTGCGTGCGGCACTGTGTTATGAGACAGCCGCCGCCTCTACCGCCAGGCGGCACAACAATGCCAACGTTCTGGCGCTGGGGGCGGGCTACCTTACCGCTCGGACGGCCAAGGAGATAACACAGGCGTTTTTAACCGGGCAATTTGAAGGCGGAAGGCACAAGAGACGCGTTGATCAGATAAGCGATATAGAAAATCAGACAGAAGACAATAGACTATAGACCAAGAGTTAAAAAGGGCACCAGTGACTTTCAATGACAGATGACAAATTTCCCTGCTAAAGAGCTGGCAGGCAAATGACAAATGAATCGTTTAATGACAAATCCCAAAAAAAGAAATAAAAAGATTTTTTGATTTATTTACCCGTCTCGCCACACTGTGTGGCGAGATATCGCCTTTGGCGGAAAAGCTGAGCGCTGAGAGCTAAAAGCTTAAAAAATACATAGTTCGCGAGTTCGCGGGTTGAAAGTAGTTAACAAAGCGAGTTCTTGGGTTTTTTGAACTCGAAGAACCCGTGAACCCAAATAACCCGAGGAACCAGTAAAAGGAGTACGAGATGTTTCTTAAGACATTGCGAGAGGTCGACCCTGAAATTTTTGATATTATCTTCGATGAGACAAGGCGTCAGCACGAGAATATCGAGTTAATTGCGAGCGAAAACTTTACCTCGGAGGCGGTGCTTGAGGCGCAGGGCTCGGTTCTGACCAACAAGTATGCCGAGGGCTACCCGGCGGCCCGCTGGTACGGGGGATGTGAAAATGTGGACCGGGCCGAAGGCCTCGCGATTGAACGCGCAAAGAAATTATTTGGGGCCGAACACGTCAATGTACAACCGCATTCCGGGACACAGGCCAATATCGCCGTGTATCTTGCCGCGCTTGAGGTGGGCGACGGCCTGATGGCCATGGATCTTGCCTGCGGCGGACACCTGACGCATGGACACCCGCTGAATATCTCCGGCAGATTTTATCGGATTATCCCGTATGGGGTGAGCCGCCAGAGCGAGCAGATCGACTATGATGAACTCGCGCAGACAGCCAGACGCGAGAAACCAAAGATGATCCTTGCCGGAGCAAGCGCCTATCCGCGCACTATCGACTTTGACACATTTAAGGAAATCGCCGATAGCGTCGGGGCGCTGCTTATGGTAGACATGGCGCATATTGCCGGGCTGGTTGCGGCAGGACTACATCCGTCTCCGGTGCGGATGTCCGATTACGTCACCACCACTACCCACAAGACGCTTCGTGGTCCCCGCGCAGGCATGATTCTGTGCAAAGAGGCATATGCAAAACGGATTGACCGGGATGTCTTTCCCGGTAATCAGGGCGGCCCGTTAATGCATGTTATTGCCGCAAAAGCAGTTGCACTCAAAGAGGCGCTGGAGCCCCGTTTTAAGGAGTATCAAGGGCAGATCGTTGCCAATGCCAGAACCTTGGCTGAGGAGTTGGCGGGGTTGGGCTACCGGATTGTCTCGGGCGGGACCGATAATCATCTGATGCTCGTCGATGTCCTGACGAGCCGCTCCATTACCGGCAAGGCCGCCGCGACCGCTCTCGACAGGGTAAAGATCACGGTCAATAAAAATCTGATACCGTTTGATGAAAAGTCACCCTTTGTCACCAGCGGCATCAGACTGGGCACGCCGGCGGCGACGAGCCGCGGGATGAAGGAGCCCGAAATGAAAAAAATCGCCGCTATCATCGATGCTACTTTGTCGGCCCCGGAGGACGAGGCGGTCATAGAAAAGTCTAGGAGACAGATTGCGGAGTTAACCGAACAGTTTCCGTTGTATGCCGAACGCCGGGAAGCCATGGCACTCGTCGCGAAGTAACCACTTCGCAATGGTAGATGTCAAATCTCAAATGACAAATGAATCACTCAAATCTAAATGACAAACACGTCTGTCATCCCGTGCTGCGACACGGGATGACAGAGAAATGTAGCCCCCATTTTGATGTGGGGGAAAATGGATTCCGGAGCAAATCCGGAATGACTCGGATTCTATTTGGATTTTAAAGATTCATTTGGGTTTTGACATTTTGATTTTGGAATTTGAATAAGGAGCTCCTATGTTGTGTCCCTACTGCGGTCATGCGGAAGATAAGGTGGTGGATTCGCGATCGAGCGATAATAACCGGGCGATCAGACGGCGCCGCGAGTGCCTGAGGTGTGGTAAACGCTTTACCACCTACGAGCATATTGAGGACATGGGGCTTTTGGTAATAAAAAGTGACGGCCGCCGGGAGGCGTTTGACCGCGGCAAAATGCTCTCCGGTCTGGTCAAGGCATGCAATAAGAGGCCCGTGGGCATGGAGGTACTTGAGTCAATAGTAGATGATATCGAGAGGATACTTCATAAAACATTCGACAAAGAGGTAAGTTCCAACGAAATCGGTGAACTGGTTATGTCACATCTGCAACAGCTGGATGAGGTGGCGTATGTCAGGTTTGCGTCGGTCTACCGGCAATTTAAAGACATCAACCAGTTTGTTTCTGAACTGAGAGAGCTGCTGGATAAGCCTGCAAAGGGCGCGAAGAAAAAAAGCGGAATACATTAATACCGTGTCTCTTCTGAGTCAAGTTCCGCGAGGGTAAGATTCGCTTTTTCCTTGAGTTCCTCAAACCACTTCTGATAATACTCGCTCTGTTTTCTGATAACCATTTTTTCTCTGAACCCTTCTTTTTGCTGCGCGAACAATTCCTTGTCTACATCCTGCAGTTCGTCAAGCCTGATGATAAAGCTTCCCTGCTGATTCGAGATGACCGGGGCAATTTCGTTAAGGGCCAGATTTGCTATGAGTGCCGAGGTCTCCGGCGAGAAGCCAATATAAGGGATGTAGCCGCTCAAGGTAAAAAGCTCCGTTTTTTGAACCTCATAACCAAGGATGCTTGCCGTCTCCTCGAGGGTTTTTCCGCCATTCTGAATGCTATCCTGTATCTGCGTGCGGAGTTCCTCTGCCTTTTTTTCTGCCCGCAAGAGTGACTGCTCGCGAAGATACTGTGCCTTCACCGATTCTTTTGCCTCCTGAAACGGGGGTATGTAGGACTCTTTTTTATCTTTCAGCTGCAGGATGTAATAGCCTTCTGGAGTTTTAACCAGCTCGCTGACGTCGCCGACCACCTCCAGTGCAAAGGCCGCTTTTGCAATCGGCTGCGAGAAACCAATGTCGGGGATCGGTTGATTTTCAGAAAAGTATCCCGTCTCCTGTATGGTAAACGAAAAATCGTGCGCCACTTTCTCAAGGTCAAAGTATTCATAAAGATTATCTTCTACACGCCTTACGGTCGTGGCGACAGCGGCCTGGAGGACCTCCTGCTTTAACTCTTCGCGAATCTCGTCTTTCACCTCTTCGAGGTTACGATATTTAATGACAGTTTTACTTTTTGGTCCTTCGGTTTCTGCGGCATCGCCGGCAACATCCGGTGAAGCAGATCCCCCCTCCGGCAATACCAGGGTATCGACGACCTCTTCCCCATACTCTTCCAGATTCGCCTCATAGTAGGCCTCGATATCTTTGTCCGGTATCTCAACGGTCTTTTCAATGTCGGACAGCAGTATTTCTATATATCTGATGCTGATCTGATCGGCTGTCTTAAAGGCCTCTTTGTGTTCCTCGTAGTATTTTTCCAGTGCGGCATCCGAGACGGCTATCTCTGATTCGTACTGCGCGGGGTCTATAACAATGACCGAGAGAGCCGCCTGCCGCCGTTCCTTAGTGTATTCGGCAAGCACTTCTTCGTCTTCTACGACAACCTCGCTGATGACGTCGTTGCGCAGCTTTGCAATGGCAATATCCTCTTTCATCTGCTGTTCAAATTTTGTCAGACGGTGCCCGAGTCGCTGCTGGTAGTAACGCGGGTCAAATGCGCCATTTCGCTGGAACTGGGGAAGACTCGTGATGACCTGGGCGAGCTCCTTATCGGTAACGGTAATATTTCTTTGTTGTACCTCTTCCAGGAGGATCAATCTGTTCCAGGCAAGCTCATCGATTTTTTCAGAGTCGATATTCTCGCCGTATTGATTCTGGGCGAACTGTTTTGAGACCTGCCAGCTCTCAAGGTATTTCTCAAAACTGATCTTTTTGCCGAAGATGGAGCCGATACACACATCGCTTTTCTTGGTCCTGACCGCACTCCCAACACCCCATACAATGAAGGCAGGCACGATAAGGGAGGCCAGAACCACCATGACTCTTTTCATTATCTTTTTATTTCGAAGGGTTTTCATTATCATAATGGGAGGTATTATACATGAAAGAGCGGCATTGTGCAACTCTGCCAATACAGGTAGGGTGCAGGAAGCCCGGGCAACGTATTGACAGATCAGGGAAAGTATCTTACAATATCTTTACTTCAATCATTTCAGGATGATAGAAATATTTCCCCTTTTTACCCTTTTCGTTGTCTACGGGCGCAGATAAGGACGCAATGTCAATAGCCGCAGCAAAAAAACACCGCTTTTTCGCAGGCACCCTCCTGCTTTTTATACTCTTTTTGTCTCTACGTCTCTATCAGCTGGGATCCCGGGATTTGTGGTATGATGAGGTTATAAGCTTCTACTACGCACAACAACCCATGGTGAGCGGGAATGCCCCTTTGTATTACGGTATCCTGCATTACTGGCTGAAGATAGCCCCTTTTTCCGAGTTTGTCCTGCGTTTTCCCTCGGCAATCTCCAGTTTTATGTCCGTCATCCTCGTTTTTCTTCTGGGCAAGGAGCTTTTCGGAAAAAAAACCGCGCTTTTTGCCTCGCTTTTAATGGGGCTTTCTCCGTTCCAGATATGGTATGCCCAGGAGGCCCGCACCTACAGCATGATGTTATTTTTTGGGGCGCTTTCATTATATCTCTTTCATCGTGCATTACGTTACAGGCGCGCGACACTCTGGTGGGGCTTTATGGCAGCGAGCCTCCTGGGGATCTACACCAATTACTTTTTCTTCGTCCTTTTCTTTGTTCAGGTAACGTATACTCTTATCTTTTTCAAAAAAGTGCGGTTAAAACTGCGGGAGATAATCCCTTTTCTCTGTGTCGGGGCGCTTTTTCTGCCGTATCTGGGCCCTTTTTTACAAAAATTCTTTACCATAAGGAATGGTTTCTGGATACCGCGCCCCTCTCTTTATTCACTGTGGGTTACCATAGAGAACATTATTCTCGGATATAATGCCCATCGCGAGGTGTATGCACTAACCAGTTTGTTAGTTACGATTCTTTTTGTCGCGACGATGCTCACATTGCAAGACAAAGAGTTGCGGCCCCGGATTATATTTTGTCTGTATTTCTTTCTGGCCCCCGTTCTCTTTTCCTTTTTGTTCTCCCGTCTTTTCTTTTCGGTGTACATAGACCGGGCCCTGATTATTGTCACGCCGGCGCTCTACCTCCTTATCGGTCTGGGGATCGCCGCTATGTGGGAGAAGGCCATTATCGTCATGTGCACCATCCTGTGTTACGGTCTGCTTGCGTATTACACCGGTGAGATGCCCATGCCGGTTGGGCACCATATCGGGACCTATGTGAAGCGGCCCATACGGCCGATAGTGGCGTTTATCAGGGATAACAGGGGTGGGGACGATATATGCGGGTTTACCAACTACGGGCTACAGCTCCCTTTTGTTTTTTATGAGACGGACAAGACAATGGAGACTTACTATTTTTTCGATCCCCGAATTTTAGATACCACTTGGAAGCAGCCCTTTGGGGAGGGGCGATTGTGCGTACCCATGCATAAAATAGAGACCTTGCCTTTTAAGAGATTATGGCTTGTTGCCTCGAACTGGAATAGAGATGGGGGGTTATGCGAGAATTCCCGATCGGTTAAAGAGTGGTTGGACAACCACTTTACCTTGCAGCTATGCAAGAAGTTACATGGGTCCTGGGTATTTGCGTATGAGCGCTGAAGAACGGATAGTGAGACATATACTGGGGTGGGTTACGGGGCGTACCGAACCGGGCGAGACGCCGGATTTCAATGCCTCTTCCGTCGATTGGGGATACCTCGGCGATTTACTCGCTCATCACGAGCTTCTTGCCTTTGCCTATGAGGCATTTAAAGAATATGGCCTTACCGCTCCGGGGGCGATGCAGGAAAAATTAAAAAACACATATTACTGCACGCTGCTGCGTAACGAGCGTCTTATGGATGAGCTCGTCAGGATCACGCGCCGGTTTCGGGAAGCAGGTATACGCGTGGCCGCCCTCAAAGGGGTGGCCTTTCTCCCTGATATCTACACGAGTCTTCCCGTCCGGTCGATGACCGATATCGATATCCTGATCCAGGACGCGGATTACCAGAAAGCGGCAGGCCTTTTATGCGAGATGGGGTATTACAAGGATTTCTGGGGGCTGACCGAGGAGTACTGGCGGACAAAGCAGTGTCACGTGGCCTTTTACAAAAAAGATCACAACAGGCTTTCAGGGTTTGTCGAACTGCACTGGGCACTTGATGTAAAAAGAGGGGGTGAGACGATTCTCCCGCGTCTGTGGGAAAGAACGCGGGAGATATATGCAAATAACGGTCCGGCGCTGCAGACCCTTTCACCCGAGGACGCGCTTTTGCACATCGCCCTTCACCAGCGAAGGTTCGGGAAGATGCTGTGCCTGAAGTATGCCGTGGATCTCTCTTTACTCATTCAGAAATATAAAGATACGTTTGATTGGGGGTATGTGCTTGAAGAGGCGAAAAGCGGGAAGATGCGAACCTCGCTCTATTTTCTTTTATCGCAGGCAGCGATGTTTCTTGAAGTCCGTCTTCCTCCTTCTGTAGAAGAGGGGCTTGGGGTGTCTGGGCGGAAGAAGAGACGCATCCATCATTTTATCAGAACAAGCGCCTGGCTTCCGTACGAAAAAAGAGACACGCGGAAATTATATCTGAAAGGGCATTTTCTTCTCTATGACCACCCTGCCGAACCCCTCACCGCTATTTTAAACATCCCCAGGGAACAGTTTGCCAAGTATTACTGTCTTACGCCGTATGCCAGGAAGACCGGTTTTTTCTATCACACCCGTTTTGCGTACATACCGTTTAGAACGCTGTGCGATCTTATACCGAAGAGGCGCTGATGCAGACAGAGCAGCCAGAGAAAAAGGCCGTATCATTCTATGAAGCCTCTGGTTTCAGTATGTGGCCTTTTTTGAAAAAGGGAGAGCGCATCATCATCAGGGAGACGCCGCCGGATGAACTGAAAAAGGGCGACGCGATACTCTACCAGAGAGACGGGGCGGTCGTATGCCACAGGGTTATTAAAAAATACTGCGGGGGAGAGGGTATTATTTTTTTTACCAGAGGGGACAATTCGTTCGCCGCTCCGGAGCGAGTTTTGGCGTCCGAGGTGCTCGGTAAGGCCATTGCCGTAAAAAAGGGGAAGAAGATAACGTCTCTGACTTCAGGAAAAAACCGGCTTATAGGACTCTGTATTATCGCAACCGCCCCGTTTCGTGTACGGCTTATACGCATCCTGGGGCCGGTCTACCGGCGCTTCAAGAGATTCGCAGGGGGTCTGCGTACTTTCGTTTGAATAAACAGGGAAGGTGAACTATAATCATACTACTATTACTAGAGACCGTTACAACCAGACAGGGAGGCTTATTATGAAAGACTCTACCGTATTTGATAAAAATCCCGATATCGTAAGCCGGACTATAGAAGATGAAACTATCCTTCTGCCGGTTTACAGAACCTCGGAGGAAATTAACTGTCTTTATACCCTGAATGAATCGGCGGCGGCTGTCTGGGATTTAATCGACGGCAGGCGGTCATTGGGGGAGATTAAAGAGGCAATGCTCAGGCAATTTGAAGCGACGCCCGAAGAGATAGATAAGGAGATGGGAATTCTCTTGAAAGATTTAACCGAGATCAAGGCCATTACCCCGGTCAAAGAAACAAAGGGCGCAGGGCGCGCGGGGCGGGCCACTCATACATGAAACACATAGAAACAGCCCATTTCTACAGCAGGCTATACGATAAAGAAGAGCAGCGCCCCTATTCCGGGCAGCTCGAACTCACCTACCGCTGCGATCTCGACTGCATTCATTGTTACTGCAAGGGCTCGGAAGAGGTACCAAGTCACAGGTCACAGGTCGCAGATCACAGGTCGAAATTAACAGAGGAAACTTTTCCGAAAAAAAAAGAACTAACTACCATTCAATGGAAAAGGATTTTAGACGAAGTCCAAAAAGAAGGATGCCTCTGCCTTACCCTGACCGGCGGAGAGCCCTTGATCAGGGATGACTTTCTTGAGATCTACGGTTACGCGAAAAGGCTCGGTTTTATCATTACCATTTTTACCAACGGCCAGTCATTGACGAATGAGATTATTGACTATCTGGAAAAATACCCGCCCTTTTCGATAGAAATTACCCTTAACGGCATTACAAAAAATACCTACGAATCGATTACCCGGGTTGACGGTTCCTTTGAAAGGGTGATGGAAAATATCCGTGCCCTCCGCGCGAGGAGATTGCCTCTTATTATAAAGGCGAACTGCCTGAAACAAAACAGACACGAGATCGCAAAAATAAAACAATGGGCAGAAGATTTACTGGGAAAATCAGCTAAAATGACTGAGATGTGTGACGTGCGACCTGAGACATGTGACATTAGAAAGTATAATTTTAAATACGACCCCATGATTTTCCCCCGACTCAATGGAGACAGGGCCCCGTGCGAGCACCGACTTTCTTTTGAGGAGTTGACACAGCTCCGCCGGCAGGACCCGGATATCTGGGGAGAGTATCGGGAAGGATGCGAGGCCGGGCTGCCGGATTTGACACGGGAGGCGCGGTTTCTCTACCGTTGTAACGCCTGGATGAAACATTTTTTTATTAATCCTTACGGCAGGCTGAAGTTCTGTCAGTTTAGTGAGAAATTCAGCGTTGATTTAAGGGAGACGTCGTTTCACGAGGGCTTTTACCGGGCTTTTCCGAAACTCCTAACCCCAACATTTACGACAGATTCGCGCTGCCAGCATTGCTCGCTTCGCCCCCTATGCTACCATTGCCCGGCGCGCGCATATCTCGAGACAGGAAACGAGGAGGCGCCGGTACCGTATTACTGTGAATTGGCAAAACATATAGCAGATCAAATAAAATTGCTAAATTGTTAAACTGATGCGTTGTTACATTGATAAACCGCTAAACTGTTTTATTGTTAAATTGTTTCATTGCTTAATTGTTGCGCTGATGCATTGTTAAATTGCTACAGCATTGAGAGAGTAAGATGAAAAAATATTTAGAGTTAAACGATATAGATGCTTACCGAATTGCTTTGGATTTGTCTAATTATATTTGGAACATTGTTATCAAATGGGATTATTTTGCCAAAGATACCGTCGGCAAACAGTGGGCCAAAGCTATTGATTCTATCTCGGCTAATATTGCCGAAGGTTTTGACAGGTATTTTAAAAAAGATAAAGTTACTTTTTATCGTTACAGTTATGGTTCTATTAATGAATCTTTAGATTGGCTTGAAAAGGCAAATAGACGAACCTTGTTAAAAAAACAATGAATATCAACATATACTGAAGGAATTAAAAAAATTGCCAAAAGAAATTCATGCATTAATTAATTTTACTAATGAACGCCTCAAAAAGTAACAGTTTAACAATTTGTCAGTGAAGCAGTTAGGAATTAAACGATACAACAATGGAGCAGGGCAGCAATTGAACAATGGAATATAAAGATTACGACCAATTTTGGCAAAAGATACATCAGTCCGCACGGGAAAAAGGTGTGCCGCTGCGTGTAATGTTTGAACTGACCTACCGGTGCAATTTTAACTGTGCTCACTGTTATATACCGACTGATTTTCGAACAAAGGGTGAGCTGACTACGCAAGAGGTGTTTTCCGTGCTTGATCAGCTCAAGGCGGCCGGGTGCTTTTATCTGGGGTTTACCGGCGGTGAGCCGTTCATGCGCGCTGACTTCATGGATATCCTCTGGTATGCTAAGCGCGCCGGGTTTCAGGTGATTATCTATACCAACGGATCGTTGATCGATGAGAAGAAAGCCGCGGCATTGGCGAAGTTCAGCCCGAATAAAGTGGACATTACCATACCCGCCTTGAGCAAAGAGGCCTTTGAGCGCATTACCGGGGTAACAGGCTATTGGGACAGGGTATTTCATGCAATTGACCTGCTGCATAGCCTCGGTGTTCCTCTGGGGTTTAAGACATGCCTTTTGAGGGAAAACGAGTTGGAGATTGCTCAGATACAGGAATTTGCCGCCTCTTTAGGGTCGCTGTATCGTCTGGATACAATGCTTTCCCCGCGGCTGGATGGGGATCCAGAACCGTACTGTTATAGGGGTACATTACATTTAGCCAAAAGTCATGGAATGCCAGCTATAAGTAATAGAATGACAAATTTCAAATGCCAAATGACAAATGAATTCCAAATGTCAAATGACAAATTAAAAGACAAAAATATTTTATTTACATGTGGCGCGGGAAGGACGCAGGCCGCTGTCACGCCGCTTGGTGAACTGAAGCTATGTGTGATAATCGACCGGCCGAAAATTACAATAGACACAGGACACATGACACAGGACACAAGAGAAAACTTACAAATAACACGTAACACGTCGCACGTCACACGTAATAAAAATGAGGGGGTGTCGCTGAGTGAAGCATGGGAGAAGTTAAAAGAGACAACAGAGAATATAGAAGCGGGTAAAAAGCATCAGTGCCCGGAATGCGAGCTTGCACCGTATTGCAAGTGGTGTCCGGCGCAGAGCTGGCTGGCACATGGGACGTTTACAGGATGCGTTCCGGAAAGCCGTGCCTGGGCACAGATGGTGCAAGAGTCGCTTTGCAGTGACAGAGAAAAAATGCTCAAGGGGTATCAGTCTAAGGCAGGTATCATATAACAATGTGGTAACTCAGAAGATACGGTAGCGGTTTATGGCAAACATGAAAAAGACATACGGCGTAACGTTTAAGATAGCGGATGTCATCGTTAAAATAAAAAGCCGTTTTCCCATGGCCCCGCCCGGTGATAACGCGCAGGGCCACGAAATTAACAGTATGTTTTTACCCTTTGTCTACACCGGAGACCGTAAACCGCACATAGCCATCGATGTCGAGGTGGCCAGGAACCTTCCGGATATACCGCCAGGGGCAAAGGAGCTCTTTCACGCGAATCACCAGGGAGAGGGTGCGAGTTGGAGGCTGTTTCAAAACAGCAAGGGCTTCATATACCGGGGTTCTGGAGTTACAAGAGAGCAGATAGCAACTATCAATCCCCGGTTTACCCGGATAGAGTGCACTCTGTTGGCCAGGGATTGCACGCATTGCCCCGGAGAGGCGACCAGAAAGGTCATACAGGAAAATAACGGCATGGTATGGTTTTTGTTTGACGTTGCCTATGATTTTCTGCAGATACTGCTTTTGCAGTATCTTTCCCGGGGGGGTCGGGCAATCATGCCCCACGCGGCCGGGATTCGGGATGCCACCGGCGACGGGTTTCTCTTTGCCGGAAAGTCAGGGAGCGGTAAGACCACAACAGCCAAACTGTGGGCCAGATACACAAAGGCAACTGTACTCAACGACGACAGGGTCATTATTAAACAGCGCGGGAAAAGATTTTTTATATACCCCTCACCATGGAGCGGGCAGTTTCAGAATTCTCCGTGGACGCCCCTTTGTGCGGCACCGCTCAAAAATATATACTTTATTCATCACGCACCTGAAAATATCTTGACCGGGCTTTCTGAAAAGGAGGCGTTTACTCTTTTGTGGCAAGTGATGTTTCCACCTTTTTGGGATAGGGGGGCGTTAGAACACACTCTCTCTTTCTGTCACAGGCTGAGCAGGGATGTTGCCTGCCACCGGCTTGGCTTTATCAATAACAGGGCTATTATCGATTTTGTGCGTACAGCGAATACACAAACCATGAATGAACTATACTAACACATTATGGCTCATTTCGCCTCGGCCAAAACGCTCGGTAAATCTCTTCGATGTTTACCCTCGCTGGCTCGAGGCATACATTCGCCCCCGCTGATTCGTTTTGAGAAGTAAAACGAATCAAAACGACGGGGGCTCATTTAAAGGAGGGTATATGTCTCAACAGAAAGAATTTAAACCTGTTATAACTCGCGTGGAGCTTAGCCCCGAACAGGCGGTGCTGCAGTGCAGTTGTTACACTAGTGGCAGGGTATGGAATAAAGTGAAATTGCCCGGTACGGACGCTTATGCCTGTTCCGACTATAACGTTAAGCAGCTCACCTCCGGGTGGGTACCCTATGATGTTGGGGTTTCAGGTTCTTCGTAGAAATGAGATCCTTGATAAAGAAGACAAGGTATCAGAAGGGATGGGTGTTTCCAAAAAGAAACGATACGGCTTACCATGCAAACAGATAATGACACTATTACCATAGGATATTTCGACTGGTTGGCAAGTGAGTTTATCAGTGCTATTGTGCTACGTGATACCTTTGTTAGGGGGCTATCGCGTTATGTAACTATTGTGCCTATTCCAATTACACGGCCTGATGAAGTAAAGGAGCATTACAGACGCATCGGTGAATACGGATTAGATTATCTGTATGTTGACATGTTTAACTCCTTCATAGAATCGTTTATAGTACGGGAGGCATTAGGGAGCCGTATCCGGTTTATCGTGCATTGCCATGCGGCACTTTCATGGATATCCAGATATATGTATGTGCTTCCACTTTTGCGAAGCTCAGATATTTTGTGTACCCCGTCGCACTACGCACAAAAGTCGCTGCGCCTTCTTTCCCCACGATTTGAATCCTACCGTGTTCCATACTGTCTTGATGTATGTGCTATCCAATCGAGTTTGCCAAAAGTGCCCCGTGCACACAAAAAATCCATTGCTTTTATGGGCAGGCTCGTTCCTTCGAAGGGTATTGGCCTTTTGATTGAATGCATGCCTGAGATTATACAGCGTGTGGGAGATACACAACTTACTATCATAGGACCTCTGAGTGGCGAAGGAAAAAGCGACCGACCTATGTCGCCGTATGTTGTTTCTCTCAAACGACTTGTGCACGAGCTTCATTTAGAAGAAAATATCCATTTTGCAGGTGCGTGTTTTGGTCCTGAAAAATACCAATTACTTGCTCATTCAGATCTTTTTATAAACCCCACATGCACGCTTGATGATACCTTTTCCGTGTGCAATATAGAGGCCTTTGCCTGTGGGATACCGGTTATCACCACTGACTGGGCAGCACACAGAGAGATCATTACGCATGAGAAAACGGGTTTTCTCATAGGCGTTCGGTGCGATGAAATTGAGTCCGAAAGAGTTGCGGAAAAAGAGCAGTTGATTTCTGCCGCGGTTAACCTGCTTTCCGATGAAACGCTTTGTTCCACAATGGGGCAGAATGCCTATAAAGAGGCGCTTCGTTATGACTACGCTACTGTCTTACCCGATTTTATTCAGCACTTAAAAAAACAGATGCCAACAGCCGGTGGCATTGGATGGGAGTCGGTTAAAGATAAGACACTATGCGATTTTAAAGACCTGTTCAACACAGAAATGCATTTTTTTCTTCACATTGATCATCATATGCGTTCTAGAACTTTTTCTGATTTGTATAATCTGTGTACCTCAAGAAAAAAAAGAAGGGTCACTGCCGAGGAGATTGATAACGTGAAACATAAAACACAGGCGGATGAGTTGCTTGAGAAAATAAGGCGGGATTTTCTGTATTCTCTTTTGCCTGAGGAAAATCGTTGTGCCTTAATCCAAGAATAGGTTGATTCCGCGTCAGAGCGCGCAATAACAGAAAACTCTTCTCAGCAGGATCGAATAGTATAGACGTCAGCAATGAAATTTCTACATAAAGGAGGACAGCATGCCTCGTAAAATGAAATTCCGGCCTGTTGTTACACGCGTAGAACTCAGCCCTGAACAGGCGGTATTGGCGTGCGCTTGTTATAGTTCCGGCCATGTGATAAATACCGCAGGCCACGGAACTTCTGGTTCCGCTTGTGTGTATGCCACAAAGACCACTCAAAACGGCTACTATGACGGTGATGCAACTTCCACATAAGAAGAGAGCCGTTTTTAAGACGCTTAACCGTGCAGTCTAACTACGCACTGGTTGAGAAGGCAACGCGGTAGCTTAATCAAGGCCTTGTTCATGTCACACAAGCCGGTCTTCGCAAGAAAATTATGAAGTCTTATATATTAAAAAAAGATTATGAGGACGTTTCTCTGGAAGGCCGGGAAAATTTCCGTATTACCTCCGGCAATTCCGTAATTGCGTATAAAAACTGCTTTTTTTCATATATCCAAAGGCATGCCCCGATCATTTCCATTGATGAGACAATCGACAAAGAGGAGTTGAGGCGCATCTTGGAGGCGCCGAGGGCCATATTGATCTCTGTTAATAAAACGCCGCGAACCGAGCTTTTGAGAGGCGTTCGGCTACGGCATATGACGCTCTCTCTCGGGACCCTGTTATGTCCGCAGTATCTGTATGAGATCTGCGGTCTTTCTTCGGCAGAGACGCACCTGCTCTCTACCCAGTTTCAGGCGCAGAGGTTGCAACAGGTTCTTGGCGCGTATTTTCCTCATACTGCCGTGTTTCCCCCGCGCATCGATACAGACTTTTTTGTACCACCGGCTAAAAGACAGAGGGCAGATGCCCGGAAAAGACAGGGTATTCACCAGGGAGAAACCCATATAGTGTATGCGGGCAGGTGGCTTGTTGACAAGGGGATCTGTCAGATCCTGCGTATGTTAGAAGTCTGGCACCCTGACAGGTGCGTCTTTACCTTTGCCGGCAATGTCGACGAAGAGCAGAATATCTCAAACACGCATTATGACCACAGGGGTTTCGGCACCTTTCTTGCCGGTGAAGTCAGCCGGTGCCGGAATAAAAACGTACGCTTTCAGAAGGCGAAAAAGCCGGAAGAACTCAGAGAGCTTTTCTGGTCGGCCGACATGTTTATTAATCCTTCGATCCAGCCGGATGAGAACTTCGGCGTTACGGCGCGTGAGGCAGTCGCATGCGGGGTGCCGGTGGTAACGACCAATTTCTGCGGCCTCACACCCCTGGCCGATGCCATGCCCTGGGGTGGGGTCGATACATATCCCACGCGCCATGGTTCCCGTTTCAGTCTCAGGGCCCTATACCAGACGCTGAGGAGCGCACTGAAGGATACGGGCGGAGTATCGTCTACCTTTCTTCGTTCATATGTACTGAAAGAGTGCGATGAGGAGACGGCCCGGAAAACAGTGGCCGAATCTCTGAGGCGGGTTTCCAGCATGCCTGCCGAGCTGCCGCGTGACAGAAACGAGGTTGAACGCGATATCAAACGGGTGCTGTGGGAGAAAGCAGATACCCGTGCGCTTTCGTTAGTTATAGAGGGAAGGCGCAAGAAGACGGAGGGGTTATATAACGGGGTAGATGGGGAGGCACTCTCTAGTTATGACGGCGAGTGTCTCCATCATGCCTTTCCGCTGGTGCAGGGGTTGTATTCATCGGCGACTGCCCCGCCGGTTGCCGCCAAAGACAGCAAGTGGCGGGGGTTTTTTCGTATCGGGCTCTGGGAAAAAGAACGGGCCGTTGTTGAGTTTAGCTTTCCTGCCTGGCGCTTCAGGAAGTATACGGCCACAGAATGGAGTAGTCTGACCGGTTGCCTCATTCAAGAGAAAGGTGGGGACTCTATCTTTATGCCCCGCGGGAAGAAACAGTTATCGCTGGTGCAGGGCCTGATCGATGCCGGGTATCTTGTGTCTGACTTTTGAATAACAGCATTAGTCACACGTAGCACGTTGCAGGTAACACGTCGCACGTAACGCAGGAAAGGCACAATCAGTTTCCGCGGGACGTGATACTTGTTATGTTTACTTGATGCGGATAATATAGAACCTGATACCTGCTACGTGATACTTGATAAAATGAAACACATATCATATAAAAACTTCAGTCTGAAAACCCATCAGAAAAACTGGCACCTCAGGCAGAAAAGTTTTGGATTTAGTTTTTTGATGGATTCCGCATCGAGTGCGGAATGACAGAAAATAATATGTCATCCCGGACGCCTATGGTGAGTGCAGTCGAACCATAATCCGGGATCCATTGCAGACAGCGAGACATAAGGCATGAAGAACATATCATACAGAGAGTTTAGTCTACAAACCCATCAGAAAAACTGGCGCGCCGGGCGGCCGAATGTTTGCCAGTTTGAGTTAACTTTTCGGTGTCCTCTACGCTGCAAGCACTGTTACTGCAGTTGCTATAATAACGGCCGCGATGTAGCTCGGGAGCTGGGGGCAAAAGAGATAAAGCTGGTTCTCGACAAGATACGCCGGGCCGGGGTCATATGGCTCTGCATGACCGGGGGGGACCCGTTGATACGCGATGATTTTCTGGAGCTCTATGCCTATGCAAAACGAAAGGGATTTATTGTTACCGTTTTTACAAGCGGTGCTTCTGTGACAGCGGAAGTAGCCGATTACTTTGCAGAACATCCTCCCCTTGCCATCGAACTCACGGTGAACGCCGTTACCAAAGAGTTATATGAATATATAACACAGACAGAGGGGTCGTATGAAAGGGTGAAGAGAGGAGTTAGTCTCTTGACAGATCGAAGGCTGCCGGTCAAGATAAAGATGCAGGTGACAAAGGAGAATATTGCTGAGTGGCCGCGGGTACGTGCCTGGGCTGAGGAACTTGGATTCAGATTCAGCACCTCGGCGATACTCTATCCCCGGCTGAACGGAGACAAGACCCCTTGCTCCCTGAGGATCACCCCTAAGATGTTTCTCTCCCTGTGCGATGTCCCTCAGACAGAGTGCGACGATGACCGCTTTGAGAAAAAGACGGCTCAGACAGACCCTGTTACCGTAAGTGCCGGAGAGGCCGCCCGCACAGTCGGAGATGGACGCGGTGCTGTAGCGTCTGGTGCCAGGCAGCCGTTATTCCACTGCGCGGTAGGTAGCGGCGACGGATTTCACGTCGATCCGTACGGTCGTATGTTTTTATGCAGTTTAATACGGGATCCCTCATATGATATAGTCTCGGGTTCGGTCGCACCTGGTTTGAGTGAACTGAACCGTTTTTTTAGAGACAGGGCTATCGGCGAGAGACATCGGTGCTTTGATTGTTCACTCAGGGCCGCGTGCCGTCACTGTCCGGGCATCGCCTATCTGGAGAACGGGGATGCGGAGTCACATGTAGCGTACTTCTGTGAGGTGGCACGGCTGGTGTCAGAGTCCGCAAAAGAAAAAGAGCCGGTATCGTCTCGGAGAAACGGCTGATAACCGGAGGCGCGCCGCGCGCGCCAAAATGCGCGGGGCATAAGCTCATGACCGGGCCTACGGGGAACATACGATGAAGAAAGAAGAACGTCTCCTTCTCCAAAAATTTCTGAGATATCTGGCGCCATACTGGAGACAGGAGCTCACTCTCATTATCCTGAGCGTTCTCGCTGCCGTCCTGCCGCTCGTCAACCCCTATCTTACGAAGTTGGTTATAGATAAGGCGTTTGGCAATCAGGACTTCAGGCTCTTTGTGCTTCTGGTAGGGTGCGGGGCAGCCGTTTTTCTTCTGACGATACTGGCGGGCGCCCTGCAGGGGTATCTGGACCAGTACATCAAGGCGCGGGTACGTTATGATCTCAGCCAGGGGTTATTCCGGCACCTTGAACGCCTGGACCTGGCGTACTTTCAGGAGAAGTCGAGCGCCGAACACCTGTACAAAATCGGGCATGATATTGACCGGGTCAAAGAGGTGATCAGCCGCGTTCCCCAGGATCTCTGCACGCTTTTCCCGCGTCTCCTGCTTACCTTTGCCGTTGTCTGGTGCCTTGACTGGAAGATGGCGATATTAAGTTTTGTGCTTGCGCCGCTTCTTTACCTGCCGTTTTACTTCTACGTTGAGAGGATGAAGACGGCGTTTCAGCGGTGGATAAGGCACTCAGAGGCATTATATGAGTATCTGAGCGAGCTCTTTTCGCACATGGCCCTGGTAAAGGCCTTCGGAGGTGAAAAGAGAGAGGGTAGCCATTATCGGCGGAAGCTCTCCGAGAATACGGAGATCCTCCTCAGCAATTCAAGGCTTGAGGCGGCCGGGAGGGTGCTGGGCAGCGCGGCCAATAAGGCGGTATTTGGCTGCATCGTTCTGTACGGGGGCTACGGTGTGATCCGGGGCGGGATGACCCTGGGCAGCCTGACGGCGATTATGGTCTATATCGGTCAGCTTATCGGTTTACAGGGTCAGTTTGCGTGGTTTTTTCAGACCATTGCCACCGGTGTTATTTCATGCGGGAGGATCGATGATGTCCTGTCCTGGAGACCGGTGATTCGCGAATCAGAGAAGGCGCAGGATATCGTACTGGAGAGAGGGGCGATTGCTTTTAAGGGTATCAACTTTGGCTACCGGGAAGAGGCCCCGGTTTTACGGGATATCAGCTTTGAGATCGCGGAGGGGTGCATTGCCGCATTAGTCGGGCCGTCAGGGTGCGGGAAGACGACGATCATCAACCTGCTCCTCCGGCTCTATGATGTGAACTCAGGGGCGGTGCTTGTCGACGGGCATGACGTGCGGGATATCAGGCTTGCATCCTTCAGAAGGCAGGTAGGCATCGCGCTACAGGAACCCATGCTCTGGGACGATACGATAGAGAATAACATCCGCTACGGGAAGCCGGAGGCGACCGGTGAGGAAGTACGTGATGCAGCCCGGATATGCGGCATAGACGGATTTGTCAGGGGGCTTCCCGGCGGGTATCAAACGATAGTCGGGGAAGACGCGTGCAAAATCTCAGAAGGGCAAAAACAGAGAATCGCCATTGCCCGTGCCCTCATACGAAAGCCGAACATCCTTATCCTGGATGAGGCGATGTCGTCTATTGACTCTGCCGGTGAGGAAGATATTATGCGACAGGTCAGGGCAAGACTGAGCACCTCCACGATCATCATCATATCACACCGCTGGTCCAGCATCCGGAAGGTCGATAAGGTGCATTTTCTTAAGAGGGCCGGCAGCATGGTAACAGGATCACCCGAAGAACTTTTAGAGAACGACCAGGATTTCCGCAACCTCTTCCTCGGACAGACCTCCGAACGCCTGCCATCGCATACATAATTACATTGCTAACCTGCTACATTGTTGCATTGCTATAATCCTCCTGCATTGTTCGATTTCTGCGTTTCCTACATCGTTACATTAATGCACTTCTCCTCAGTCGCTATGCCTATTTTAATTCCGGGAATTCAACAAGGTAGGGTTTTGTGAAATTGCCGCATCACAAAAAATGTGAAACATCCCGTGAAACGTTCCTGAGCAAAAGTTATCCACAGGGTAGACAACACTTAAGTGTGACTGACAAAACCTAACGCAGTAGGGTCAATAAAAACAATGCATGCAAATCTACTTATTAACCACCTTTTCTAATCCCGAGAATTGCATTCCGGGAACTAGCAATAGGGATAACGCGCAAGGCCGGACCTTGTGAAACAACGCGTGAAAAGTGACGGAGCAAAACCAGAGCGAGGCCAGAGCCAGTATACCTCTGATTAGCTCACGGAATCGACTCCGGGGGTTGAACTTTGGGATCGCGTGAAACAATGCGTGAAAATTAACACAATCGTCACTTTAAAAATCCCTCACCTGCTTTTTATAAAATTCATAATATTATGGAAATAAAGGTGTTAAGGCAAATCTGCCGTTTGTAAAAAAAGTGAGATTTTTTACACAAGCCCCTTGAAAAAACTGCATAGGCGTGGTATACTACTTTTAAAAGTTTTAAATAAGATTTTATATAGTAGAGGCTCCCGAAACGGCAAACCACACGCAAGTGTGGGGCGTCCACGCAAGGCACTTAAAATAAATATGTTGTGGACACCAGGCATGTGCCTGGGGCAAAGCTCCGGATCCTGATTAAGGGAAAAGGATGGCCGAGCTGCCGAAGAATATCCCAATCATGGGATATCAAACCTCTTCAAACGGCAGCTCGGTTTTTTTGTCCCCCCCATTACGACCGGCCTGCCGTATTACCAAAAGGAGGTGTGGTATGGGAACGCTACTTTTTGTTACCGGGCTTGCCATTATTGTCAGCGGTTTTCTGGTGCTTCTGACACCCAGCGATGTGGCGCGGGTTATTGCGTCGGTCACGAAGGGCGTCGATGAGGCAAACTATTTTGTGACGAGGTATCAACGCGGCATCTATATCTCGCTCTTGCTGATCGGCTCGTTCGTTGTCTTTAACGGGTATGACCACATTACCCGTGTCGAGCTCGAACGGACGCGCACACAGCTTGAGCTTGCCGAGAAAACCCGTGTTGCCGCCACGTTTCGGGTACGGGAGGCGTACCTGCAGGATGCGATTGACCGGATAACAGGCACCTCTTCTTCAACGGTGCGATAGGGCATATACGCACCCCGGCATCTGTCGGGCGCGTTGCCGGGACACCAGAAGAGGGGAAAGGCGGGGTCATCGTATCATGTTCCTGGAGCGCATCACCAGACACATCAGCTTCAAGATTATCAGCATCAACCTGATATATCTCTTTATCTGGAATCAGGTTGCCTTCGCTGCCCCCCAATCCACCCCACAGACCCCGTTGCCGCGCCCAACCCCCAAAAAAACTGTAGTCCCCATTAGTAAGAATAGTATCGTAATTCCGGAGTCTTTGGCGACGATTCGCTCTTTTTGCCGGCCTAGTCAGCCTAAAGCACCCACAAAAACCCCATCCCTTTTTCCCGATACCAATGAGACCGGGCGCTTTATTTTCCACATTCAGGACCTCCACGCCCACCCGGATGCCCAGCTCACTATCGCCGCACTCATCGAGTATCTCCACAAAACCTACGGCACCTCGCTTGTGCTGGTAGAGGGCGCGGAGGGTGCATTTGACACGGCACCCTTTGATTTTATTAACGACGACATACTGCGCGAAGAGGCATCGCGCTTTTTCCTCGAACGGGGCAAGCTGACCGGCAGCGAGTACGCGCTGGTCAATTCCGGAATGCCGATAACACTCCTGGGCATCGAGGAGATCGGACTCTACAAGACCCATCTTAAAACATACCTTTCTCAGGAGGAGAGCCGCGAAAGGCTCTTCAGAGATGCTACCCGGCTCATCGATGCCCTTGAGACACAGGCAAACAGGGTGCTTTCTTTTCCGCTCAGGCAATTTTTTGAGAAGCAAAAGGCGTATAACGATGGCAGGCTCTCCCTGAACGAATACGCCACCTATCTGAACGGTGCCAGCCAGGACAGAGATCTGGATATCAGCGCGCTCGGTAATGTGCGGCTCTTGCTGCAGATTGCCGCCATTGAGAATAAACTGGACATGACGGCCCTGGATAGTGAGGCGCAGCGGCTTCACAGCGTGCTTCGCCGCAGGGCCAGCCCCGATGAAAGCGAGCATATCAGCGAACTGAGGCGCGGGGTTTCTCTCAAGATCATTTCCCAGCGCGAGTATCTCAGCGTGCTTTTGACTGTCGCCGAGCGTAACGGAATTCCGCTTATCCCCCCCGAGGCCGGCCCCGAGCCCAACGAAGAAACACCCCAGTCTGCTCCGGACGTTGAGGCTGCGAGAAGCCGCAGCATTTTTCAGAATAAGAGAAGGGCCCCGGCCACGCAGCAGGCATCCTACGAGGGCCTGG
This sequence comes from Candidatus Omnitrophota bacterium, assembly GCA_016930485.1. Taxonomy (GTDB): domain Bacteria; phylum Omnitrophota; class Gorgyraeia; order JAFGGP01; family JAFGGP01; genus JAFGGP01. The sequence continues at coordinate 84,715 of JAFGGP010000050.1, forward strand.
CCCGGTTTTCCGAATACCTGGCGCTTTCCCGGACACTTGACGAAGCCAGGCTCTTTGATGAGTTCATCCTTTTTGAAGAGATGCTCGAAGAGGCCCTGTGTGCGACGGATGAGGAAAAAGACCTGGCACTCTTTCTGCGCGCGGCGCAGACTATACGGAAGTTTTCCCGGCTGGACCTCTCGTGCAGGGAGTTTGAGTTTTACCAGAGACATAAGGCATCTTTCAGCGCCGGCGCGCTCTCGGACGGGGCCCGGCGATATATCCCGGATTTTCTGACGCAGAACCCGGACCTCCCGCACGCCCTTGCGCAGGACCTTGCCGAGGTGGCGCATTTTTATGAACTGGCCCTTGACCGGAACCGGGCCATGACTCAGCGCGTGCTCGCGGCCATGAAAAAGGAAAACGCGACCAGTGCCGTCCTGATCGCCGGCGGCTTTCACACCGGCGGGATATGTGAACTCCTGCGCCAGGCGGATACCGGCTACTGTGTGCTCGCGCCACAGTTTACGGGTGAGCCGGACCGCGCGCTCTATGAGGCGACGCTCAAAGGCACCGAGATCCCGTTTGAAGAATTGTTAAAGCCTGCCTTTACCACGACCGCTCCCGGCTATTTACTGGCCCCCCTCAGCCTTGCCGCGAGCACCCGAAACGATATAGACCTCAGAAAATATGCCATACCTGTCCTCATTGTATCCATTCTCCTGTGCGGGTTGATTGCCCGGCAGTCGGGTCTTGAGCCGGGTGAGATCATGCAGAAGATTATCGCCTTTTTCGGGGGGAATGCCGACTTTGCGCAGGCCGGAGACACGGTCTTTACCCTGGTCGGTGAAAAGATACAGGTGACCCCGGACGGCCTTGTCGCTGTCCTGAGCGGACATGGTGCCGAGACTGCCGGGACACTAGCCGGTACCGCCACCCCTGATCTTATCGAAACCGCCGAGGCAATCACCACTGCCGCCAGCCCCGATGCCCTTACAACGGCTGCCAGCGCCGCGGACGCCCTCGGGACTGCGGATGCGACAACAACAATCCCGGAGACACTTTTAACCCCCGGAATTTCCGACCCGACCGCTTTGACCCCAACCCCGGGGGTTGATATGGCCCACATTCCGGGTGTCGTTGACGGTGCGACCCCTGACATTCTTCCAACCCCCGCGGCGATAACCCCCGCGGCGATAACCCCCGAGGTTAGCAGTCAAGTGGCTGATGCGGAAACCTCGGGGGTTGTAGATATGCTGGGAACCTCGGGGGTTGATGTAACTCCCGGAATTGAAGGCCCGCCTTCTGTCATTCCCGCACAAGCGGGAATCCATGCTGGTCAGGTGGCAGATGCGGGAATCCCGGGGGTTGCATCAGGTGCCTCAGACGCGGCGAAAGAGGCGGTTATTCAAGAGACGCCTGTTGCGGCCGGTACGCCGTTTGTCGCGGCCAGCCTGATGACCGGCTCTGTGAAGAAAAAGCCCGTGACCCGTGAGAGGGCTGAGTCATTCGCTGCTGGTGAGAGGCAGACGATGACCGGTACTGCAGAAGGCGACCATGCACTTGTGAGCCACATAAAAAACAATGTTGCCGAGGCGCGAAGAAAGCTACCTGACTTAGGCAAGGCCATACAAGACGAACTAGATGCTTTGACGACGATAGAAGATTTCTTCGATTTTCAAGAGGCATGGAACAGCCGCGTTGCCCCTCTATTGAGGGAAAAATATCAGCCGGATGAGGTAGAGACATTTCTCAGTGCGGCAAATCCAATTCTTGAACAGAAGTTTTTCGATTCGTTTAAAGCGAAGCTGGCACATAGAGATCGTTTTACCGGCGAAGAAAAACAAAAAATAAACCAGGCGTTACAGTACGCCACAAGAACTCATCTGTATTCAGCGCTGATAAATCTCATAGCAGAGGCAGAAAAAGAGACTGCTGCCAGTTCTATTGCACTCTTGCTTGAACTGGGCAAGAGGTCGCCGTTTCCGGTACGGGTAGTCAGAAATAAGAGTCTGGGTACAATCTATCCTGCGGCAGAGTTTCTATCAGAGCCGCTGAAGGAAGAATTTGCCTCCTGCAATGTTTCTTTCACAGATATGATGTATGTTCGAACAGAAAGTATGGATGAGGAACAGAAACAGCACATTAGGAGGATTATTCAGGATGCAAAAGCCAACAATGCAATTGTTGTATTTATTGACCATTCTATGCGGGAACTTTCAGTGACCCAGGAGTATGTATGGAAGTGGGCACACGACAATTCTGTTCGGGTATGGCCTCAACAATTGCCTGTTGAAGGTGAGTCGTTGCAGGAGGTGTTGCCAGGGCACAGCTGGCTTACCGCTGGTTCACTCATCTTGATCAATCCTTCTCCACGGCTTACAACAGCAGATGCAGGGCCCACGCTCCCAAATTATCTTTCCTTGGCTGATGATGTTCATCAGCTCACCCGCCCTGAGGAGGCATTTCCGTTTTTTGACACTCAAGGCAACCTTGCCCGGTCTGATGTCTATTTTCAGAAAGCGATAGCTGCGCAGGGTGAAGCGTACTACCATGCCTCAAAAAAGAGCGTGCTTACAAAAATAGCCTCAATCTCAGTTCTGGTGCTGGCCGTAATAGCGATGGGCGGCGTGCTTACCTATCTCCTCAACGCCCCGGCGCAGGAATTCGTGCATGGTGCGCTCCATACCCCAAAGGGTTTTTCTCTCAGCGCTATCACGCCGGTTTTCAGCATGTTCGGTGTGGTGGGGCAGGTGAAACAAGGCACCCCATACGACAAGGAGGCGAATCCCCTCATAACGTCAGAGGAGTTAAATCTCTTAGAAAATATTACACCAGATGAGATCGGAATATTCTTTCCTGTGCCAAGAGCCTCTGAGGTTACGCCATCGGATGTTCGAGAACTATATGATACATATCCCACCGTTAAAGCTACGTATGATTGCGCTGTAAAATTGTTAAATAATGAAAAATATTCTCTGGACAGATTATTGTTTGCTCATTTGGAAGAAGACAAATATAGTCTTTCGGTAATGACAATCGCGGCTTTTCTGCAATCACTAACTTATCGTGTTTTTGAGGAAAAATCAAACGGGCTTTTTAAGCCGGGGTTATTAAGTGGAAATTGTGTTGGTTTAATGGTAGCACTGGTAGTCTCAAATAGTGTTTCTTTAGAAGAAATGCTCACGTTTATTAGAGAGTTTACAGAAAAGATCGAGCAATCCAAGGTAAATTTCGGAGCCATTGTTATTAAGGGGCCTCGGGTTAGTGAAGCCAAAATAGAACCCTTTCTTAAACCAGGTGAGATAGAACTTGGTAGTATTATGCCACCTATGGACGAAAATTCCGATTCTTGGGGACATATAACAATTTATGTGCGCGTTGGGGAAGGTTCTACATCTGAGGAGGTGAATGCTAATTTAGAAAGGTTAAAAAATAGAATTTTAGCCAAGGTTAGTGACGGTGCTTCCATGAAAAACTTCCGCGTCGATTGTTTTTACCCGTTATTAATAAGAGGGCCACATAATAGCTTTCACGGTGAGGCCTTTAGGAAAGAAATCTCTGAACTTGTGGATTCGATGCATGTTGAGCAACCCCAGATTAATATTGCAAGCTCTTCTTTGCCAGGGCAGCTAATAGTAACGATAGAAGATGTGAGACGAGAACTAAAAGAATTGCTGTTTTTACCTATTTCTCACACTGCAGTAATACGTGAAATGGAAAAAAGAGGGGTAAAATTATTGATGGAATTTGGTGTGGGTAGCAGAACGCGCAAGGATAATGTATCGATCGGAGCAAATCTAAAAACATTTTCTGTAAATAATGTTGAATCATTTAAACTTGCTTTTCATGCAATTCGGAAGCAGTGTTTTCCTAATACCAAGCTTAGTAATCAGGTAGCTGATGTGAAAGCCTCGGGGGTTATTAAACCCCTCCTCACACGCCGTAACATCCTGATAACGGCCGCTGTGGTGGCAGGCATTGCCCTTATAGCAGTCCTCGCCCTGATCGTCTTTGCCGATGTCCCGTGGCTTAAGGCAATAGACTTTGTGAAAAATGCGCCGATAACCCCCGGAGTTTCCGACCCGACCGCTTTGACCCCAACCCCGGGGGTTAAAGGCACCCTGTTTTTCGGCGGGATGCTGGGGAGTATAGGAAGGCAAAAAGCCGAACCGGGCAAGGAGACGGTCCCAACCCTGTCCCTCAAAGACAAAGAGATTCTCGCAAAATACGAGGGCCTATCAAGGGATCATGCCCGGGTTGTTACCGCTACCGCTGATTTAGTAACCCAGGAAATGGGGCTCAGGAAGGAGCTGGGCCTGTTAGAGCATCAGATGGCCTTATTGCATGATATAGGCGCCCCTGTATTCCGTACCTTGGACGATATTCAGGCGTATAACAGGTTAATCAAGGAATTTAATATAAAGGAGCTGAAAGGGCAATGTGAGTCTTCTTATGCAGCGTTTAAGGCATGGCTTACAGAGCACCATTCTGAGTTATCCACTCTTCACAGAAATTATCTCCTCCACGCCTTTTCACCGGGTGAGCGGGCGTTAGAGGCGGCAGAGGAAAAAGGCATTACCCTTTCGCCAGAGCTCAGGGTTTTTCTGAGGTTTCACCCGATGCGGGATTATAAGGCATTTTTGAAAGAGTGCGAAGAAAAAGGACAGGAAGGGCTGGGTTTATCTGTTTCTGTGGCGGATATGAAGTTATTGTTTAACATCTTTAATATATGTGACACATTCGCGAGCGGGAACGATGCCCTGCTCCACGTGCCCCTGAGGGGGCGGGACCGGTTTGAATATATCCATGAAACATTTCCATTTATAATGGGGCGCTATACCGAAGGCGAGCTCGATGATCTCAGGCCCATCACGGCACTTGCGAGTTTGTTAAGAAAATATGTGGATGAGGGCAGGGGCGCCGCGCTCAATAAGGTGATAGCGCAGGCCAGGCGCAATAAAATCGGCATTACGGAGGAGGAGAAGGCGCCGTTTCTCAACCAACAACCTGAAATATTGGCGTTTGAAAAGGCCGTCCTCTACGGGTCAGCGCCCGGCGCGTCCATTACATTCCGTGCCGGTCAGGGCGAGGGCGTTCGAGAGGAGGAGTTTTTTGGGAAGCTCGAGGGTCTCTCTCAAAAGGAGCCGGCACCCATGATAGAGAATGTCGAGCTGCTCTATGGACCCGGGACGACACTGCGCGCCGGTCATGTCTCAAAGGCGACCGTTACCGTCAAAGTTACACTGACCGAACCTGTCAGCGAAAAGGAGTTTTTGGAGAACTGCGCGGTCTGTGTGGTATCCAACCTGAAGGGATGGGATACGGTCACGCCGGCAACAGAGGTAGTGCACAGTTACAACAAGGCCGGCATTGTGTTGTCTTCTGGCAAGGCGAGAATATTCGAGGTTGCCGTGGTGCTGGACACACGAGGGGCGCCTAACGGGACCTATGAGGTTACCGCACGGGCAACCACCGGCGGCCGGGTCTGGAAACACACCAACGGCCCCGGTGAGAACGCGAAGGTGCTGGTGGACTATGGGTTCCGGCCGAAGATAGCAGGCACTTTTAACGTGGTAGGGACTGATGCTGAAAAAGAGGACGTACTGCCAGACCAGATCACCGCGCCCGGCAGCGAGACACTACGCTCAAGAATCACTCCTTTTATTATTGCCTTTACCCTGGGCATTGCCGGGATAGTTTTCTTTTATTTTGCGGCTGAATTCTATCAGGAGGCGGTGAGGAGTTTTATCAAAGACACCCTGCCTACAATGCTCTTGAGCATGTTCGGTGTGGTGGGGCAGGTTAGGTCGAGTGGATCGCTATCGTCTGCCAAAATCAATGAGCGCATGGACATAGTCCGCAAATATTATGATCAGAAGAGCGGCTACGCGAAAGTCGGCGATCATGCATATCTGGTTACTGAGGGTGATAAACACGTGATGAAGACAGAGTTTGGTCATTTTAAGGCAACGCCGCTGGACGACCTTGAGCAGACCTTCGCTGTACTTTCGGTTGAGGGAAAGACAGTCTTTAGTCTGGGGAGCGGGCAGGGGCCTGAACTGGCTACAGCGGTTGCCTATGGTGCGTCGCGCGCTGTGGGTATCGAGGGGAACGCCGACCTGCTTTCAGAAAATATGGACATCCAAAGACAGCTCAGTAGCGAGACAGGCTGGCAAGAACTCGCCAAAAAAATAGAACTCTATCAAGGAAATTTTCTGGGCAAGTCTGTAAAACTCCATAATGCCGATATGGTTTTCTATACAGAGAGCGGTTCATTTCAAGAACGGCAGGTGGAAGAAAAACTCCTCGATAATACGTACGGCTTAAAGGAAGGCGCGTTGGTAGTTGTTTTCAGGACTTCTCAAGAACGCCTGACCCCACTTTTCAATGAATTGGAACAAGTGGACATTTCCGGTCTGCCTCAGGGGGTTGCAGTGTACCGGAGGCCGCTCAAGCCTGCCCCATCGCCACTACACCACGTCACGGTAAAAACCAGGCCTTCTTCTTTTAAGGGATTGCATCATAGACCCCTTAAGGCCGTGGCTCCGACGACCCGACAGCTGCTTGATATATTGAAAGGTGCAACCATTACATTTTCCAAAGAAGGCGGAGGGGATCAAATTAAAAATCCTGTAGAGGCATTTGAATTTGACGATTTCTACAAGTATAGGGGTGACATAACCATTACTATGGAAGGTCCTTTCCCAGAGGAAATACTCAAGCAGGCCGCCTTGATTCTGCATATGCTCATTAGTGATGAGCGGTTCGCCGATGGCTTTGAGCCAGGCTCTGAGACCGGTATACCGGGTTCGGAGACGCCCACCACTTTAAGCGGAGGAGAGCTTAAGAAAATAATACAAGGTGAGATTGAAAAGCTTAGGGCATCCCTCGCCGAAAGAGATTCTAAGCAGAAAGTTCACACCGGGATGCGGCAGGCACCTCAGAGGCACAAGGCCATGGAGAGTGTGCCGGTGAGGAAGAGATATATAAAGAAGGAACGATCCCCGGTTACCATACGCAATATCCGGATCGAAAATAATATACCTCAATTTGCTCTAGCTGCAGATGATGAAGGTGCCCTTCAGGATTTTGTCTGGCAAATGGGTTTTGGCACTGTCGATGATTTTCAGAAGCTGGTTGATGAATCCGGGAAACTGCGTGAGGAGATTATAAAGAGGCGCGACCCAGAGGCGCCGGATATGGATGATACATATATTGTTCTTGAGTTCAGGGAGGACCTTGAGACTATCGGTACATATGATTTTCCAACCGACGGCAATAACTCAACATGGGGTGTCCAGATACGGGCGCTCTACGCGCTTAAGGATATTAATATGCGCGCAGCCCAACTGCTCTTCCTGGTGATGCAGTCTCATGAGACGAGGGGGCATGAATCAGGGGTTCATGATAAGGATATCCTGAGAAGCGATGATATAGAACATACCCTGAGGCTGCTTGGGATGCTTAAACTTCCGCTCGAGGACTATATCTCCAGCGTCTCACAAATCGCTGAGCCTGACAACGTATATCTGAACAGGCTGAAGGTTGAGCTGGGTGCGCGGAGTTGGGGTGAGAGAGATAGAGATGTGGCGCACCGGAGGCCGATAACCATAGTTTCCGTCGATGAGTTTGAAGATGAACCGCTTCCCCCGGTGTATCGCCAGTACGATGGCATGGATACAGCAGAGTTCCTGCGTTATTTTAGCGGTTACCTGCCTCAGAATACCGCCCTCGAGAGAGGAATCAAGAGGGGCGTTGAGAAGCTCCTTGAGTGGTATACGCCCGGTGAACTTAACCGGGAGATGCCGGTAGCCACCTTTGTCAGTTTGTTCAACGAGTTTTACAGAGACGCCGAAGATGAACTGGGCAATGACGAGAATATAATCGAGATACTTTTTATCATCCACTGCAGCGAGAAGCTTAATTTCTCATCAGAAGAGGTTTCAGAACCGGATCATGAGCCGATCCCGGTTATACATATGCGTATTCTCGAAGGGATGTGCAGGGATATTGAACTGCTGCTCTTCTTTAGATCGCTGGATGATCCCGCGCGCAGGGGCTTTCTTGGCTGGGTGCCCAATCCGTTTCTGAACAGGTTGCTATCCGACATTGCTACCGACCCGGCTCTGACGGATGAGCAGATATTTAACAGACTTTATGAACGCTGGACCGTTGACCCGGCGGCCGATCGAAAACTCAAACAGTTTGCACTCTCCTTTTCTGACAGGCTCGATAACCTGCGCAGCTACTTTATCGAGGCGGTGGATGAAGAAGGCAGGCCCACCGGCCGAATTGTGCTCAGACCGCACCTCAGAGGCTATGGCGGGGTGCTGTGTGAGGCACGGTTCAGAAGTGTCCGGTATATTCCGCGGGTCGCCAGGAGTTCCGATTTGATTTTCGCGGATAAGGCGGGTGTTCTCCACGGTGTTTTCTTGTCAGGGCCTCTCTGGTTTGGCATGGACTATGAGGATATGGAGCGGTATTTATCACAGAACCGGCCTTCGACGTTAAAGATGCGGAAAGAGGATGTGATAGAGGGCAGCGGACCCGCTGGCACGGTCCTTGTGGATCCGGAGGGCAGGGAGCAGGCCCGTCTCGCGCTGATTACCTTTGATCCGCTGCTGGCTGCCTTATTGTCGCAGACAGGGTATATGATAATCCCCTTCGCGCAAATACGCACAGACCTGTCGAAGAATCCTCATAATCCGCGGTATGGCCCGACACTGCGCGCGATTTTTCGGGATAGCCGTGCACTCAAGAGTTTTACTCAGGGAATAGTGCGCTCCGTTACCGTCGGTCCCGCTGGTAAAGATGCTATCGAACAACATATAGACGCGTTACTGGAGGATATTGATGTTAGCAATCTGCCTGCCTCCCTGGACCTCTCGTTGGTCCGAGGTACGTTACGTACAGCGCTGCTTAAGATCATGCGATATAAAGGTGACCGGCGGCACGCAATGTTTTCTTGGCAGCAGAGAGTGCTGCTGTTGGACGGTATTTCTCTCTCGGTTACCGGAAATATCCAGGCAGGAACATCTACGGAAGCATTTGACCAGTGCTTCTTTGACTATGGCGAACCTGCCCAGCAGAGCAGGTTATGTTTAGAGTTTGGCACAGGGCTGTCGGCACAGCGGCATCTGGAGAATGAAATTCTGCTAATTGAATTCCTTCTTTCAAGCCATCCGCAGCTGCCCAAGGGCGAAGAGACACTGAACGCCATAGCAAAGGAGATATCCGAAATCAAGCTGGATGAGGGGCCCGGCCGGGAGAGGTGCGGGGGTGGCGGCGGAGGCAGTTTCTATGCCGGACTTGGGTTTATGGTGCCGGTGAATCTGATACACAGGCTTTTTGCGGCGCTGGGACCCCATAGCAGGCTGGTACTGATGATATTGGGTATAACGATGGTTGCCATCCTGGCAATCGTTGAGATGAGAAAACTGGCGAGGAGCGACCTTGCATACAAATATCAAAATGCAAATATCAAAATTACAAATCAAAATTCAAATATTGAAGGCCAAACACCGTCATTGCGAGCGGAGCGCGGCAATCTCCTTCAGGCCGCAGCAGAAAAAGACCGCGTTATCAAACACCCAA
>JAFGGP010000051.1 GCA_016930485.1 Candidatus Omnitrophota bacterium
CCTCTTCTGTCACACTATCCTCACCAAGCAACGATTATCAACTAAGCAACATCCAAAAACGTGCATCAGAGCCGGCGGAGGGATTTGAACCCCCGACCTGAGGTTTACAAAACCCCTGCTCTACCCCTGAGCTACGCCGGCAGACTTGCCTATCCGCTATAAAATGTAAAAGTTTAACTAAAAACTGTCTTAAAAGCAAGAGGAATCTTTCCAAGTATATCGCCGGCAATCAGTCCGTAGGACCCTAGTTCTTGCTCGGCAAGATCGCCTGCCAAGCCGTGGATATAAACACCCATCCTTGCTGAGTCGTACAGGGTAAACCCCTGCGCTAAAAGCCCCGCTATCACACCGGTCAACACATCGCCGCTGCCGGCAGTAGCCATACCCGAATTGCCTGTCTGGTTGCAGTAGCTTGCCCCACAGGGAGAGGCAACAATTGTGTTGTGCCCCTTTAAAACAACCGTCGTTTCGTATGTTCGGGCAAAAGTAACGGCGCAGGAGAGGCGATCGCGTTTGATAGACTCGATATCTTTCTTGAGCAATCGCGTCAGTTCTCCTGGGTGTGGTGTCACCGTAAGACTGCACGACTTTTTTAACAGGATATCGGTGGCTTCTTCGAGGGCGTTCAATCCATCTGCATCCAACACCACGGGTTTGCTGATTCTTGTAAGAAGAGATCTAACAAGGAGTTGTGTCGGCCTGTGACGGGAAAGGCCGGGGCCGATAACAACGACATCGGACTCTTCAATGCACTCACAGATTTCTTCTTCTGCATCGGGTGATAAGACACCGCCGGCATCCTCTCGCAACGGCCTTGTCATCACTTCTGTCAGTTTAGTCGCGCAAATAGCATTCAGAGAAGACGGAATCCCCAACTTTACTAGACCGCAACCCGACCTGAGCGCCGCCTCACAGCAAAGACAGGCCGCACCAGTCATCCCCAGGGACCCTGCAACAACAAATACAGCACCTACATCACCCTTATGGGTATCGGGTTTCCGTTCCGGAATGACAATATCGGCAAGCGTCTTTGGTATCTTCATGCGATAACGTTACACATCTTGCTGCACTAAACATACAGAAACAGCAAAATCATCGTTGTGCGAAATACTCAACGAAACCTGTCTTCCCTTTATGCAGTTAAGGGTATCACTAAAAAAGGGGCTTCCATCGCCACGTTTCAGCACCTCCAGTTGAGTAAGGCGCATTCCGCGCACATCTTTTCCCAGTGCCTTGACAAGGGCCTCTTTTGCCGCAAACCTACCGGCAAAAAACTGGTAAGGTTGGCGTATCTTTCTGGCGATCTTTAATTCATTCGCTGAATAGACACGTTTTAAAAAAAGATCTCCCCATCTGTCGATTATTTTTTCAATTTTGCTGACGCTAACGATATCTATCCCAATCCCCATATATTTCCCGTCAATACAATTATCGCTGTTCAACGCAGACCAGATGCTTCATCTCCCGTACAGCACGCTCCAATCCAACAAGTATGGCGCGTGAGACAACAGAGTGGCCGATATTAAGCTCGTGTAGGCCTCCCAGTTGAGCAACGGCACCGACATTCCGATATGTCAGTCCATGGCCAGCATGAACAGTCAATCCAAGAGCCGTGCCGCAGGCAATGGCCTTTTTGAGTTTTTGTAATTGCCGGGTCCTTTGCTGTGCGGTTTTTGCCTGAGCGTACGATCCCGTGTGCAGTTCAACAGCAAGACACCCGGTCTCTTTGGCCTTTTCAATCTGCGGGGATTCCGGATCTACGAAAAGACTTACATTAATATGTGCCCCCCGTAACCTGCTCACCGCCTGCCGGATAGAACGAAAAAACCGAATCACATCCAACCCTCCTTCAGTAGTTAATTCCTGTCGTTTCTCGGGAACAAAGGTTGCCTGATCGGGTTTGTGCTTCAAGGCAAGTGCAACGATAGAGGGAGCTATCGACATCTCAAGATTCAGGCGCGTTGAAACAGTTTCTTTTAAAAGCCGAACGTCGCGTTCCTGTATATGCCTCCGGTCCTCCCGTAAATGAACAACAATGCTATCGGCACCGCCCAATTCGCAGAGTGCCGCAGCCCACACCGGATCGGGTTCGTCCGTTTGCCTGGCCTGGCGTACCGTTGCAACATGATCAATATTAACACCGAGTAACGGCATATATCTGCATTCCTATTTAATAAAGTCGATCCGGTCCACCTTTAGCTCCTCTACAGGTTCTTCCTTAAACGTCGGCATGGAAATCACGTCGCGTGATTTCATGAGTTCGGCGTCAATATAAAACCACGTCAGAATGGCCAGCACCAGAGAGACAAGTTTTAAGCCTATATTATAGGTAAAGACCCTTTTCATGTGCGAATTCTCCGCGTCGTTATACCTTGCGGGTTGAATACCTCGAAAAATGAATGTTTAGTCTGTCCTACCTGATAGAACTTGTCAAGCGTCTCCTTTAACCTCATCTCGTCGGCGCCGCTATACAGTCGGCCATCTATGGCAAGAGAAATATCTCCTGTCTCCTCCGAGACTACGATAACAAGTGCGTCACTTTCTTCCGAAAGCCCTATGCCCGCCCTATGCCGTGTTCCGAGCGTCTTCGAAACATTCGGATTCTGGGTCAATGGAAAAAGGCAGCTGGCCGCCGCCACCCTCGCCCCCTCAATAATCACCCCGCCGTCATGCAAGGGGGTGTTTGGCATAAAAATCGTGGCGATCAGCTCGCTGGTGATTTTGGCATCAACCGGTATGCCGCTTTCAATAAACGGTTGGAGGGAGACCTCGCGTTGCACGGCTAGAAGAGCCCCGATCTTTTTCTTGGAAAGAATGGTAATCGCCTTGATCAGCTCGGTGGTTACATCCTCTCCCCGCAAGAAAAAACCAATGAATCTGCTCTGTCCCAACCGGGCAAGACCCCGTCTTAGCTCTGGATGAAAAATGACCAACAGGGCAATAATGGAAATGGCGAACAGCCGGGACAGGATCCAGTTGATAACCTCGAGTTTCAGCTGATGAGAGATAATAAAAAGAACCGCCAGCACAATCAATCCGCGCAATACCTCAAATGCCCTTGTATCTTTAATAAAGACAAGCAGATGATAGTAAATCACCCAGAGAATAAGAACTTCACATATCGGTTTCCACAGAGAAAGTATATGAGCTATATCCATCTAGCCGTCCCCGCCTCTTTGTAATACCTCCAAGACCCTTACAACCTGCCGCATCTGCGACACATCGTGAACGCGGACAATGCGTGCCCCCTTGATCACGGCAAAGGAAATGGCAGCGGCCGTGCCAAATATCCTTTGATCTACTTCCAGGCCAAGTATCTCTCCTATAAATGATTTGCGCGAAAGCCCTGTTACTACCGGCCTTCCGAAAACATGAAATTCGTCAAGCCGGTTCAGAAGAATGGCCGTGTGTTTCAGGCGCTTGGCAAATCCTATGCCCGGATCAATCGCCAGAGATTCCGGTGAAATGCCTGCCTTCTGAGCCGCCTGCAAGCGCTCAGTAAGTTCATATATAACATCGCTGACTACGTCTCCGTATACCGCTTCTTCCTGCATAGTCTGAGGCGTACCCCGCATATGCATAACGATGCAGCCACAGGCAGACTCCTTCACAACCTCGAGCATTCCCGGGTCTCGAACCAGACCGCTGACGTCATTAACAATATGCGCCCCGTGCTCAATGGCCTGGCGGGCCACCACCGCCTTTGTCGTATCTATCGAAATCGGCACGGAGACCGCATGGGAAAGCTCTGAGACAACCGGTATGGTCCTCTCAAGTTCTTCCGCGGCACTTACCGCACAGGCACCAGGGCGCGTAGATTCCCCGCCGATATCGATAATATCGGCCCCTTCCTCAACCATCTCCAACGCCCTCTTAACGGCCTCCTCCCTGCCCTGGTATTTCCCCCCGTCACTGAATGAATCAGGGGTAACGTTAAGTACCCCCATGATCAGCACCTTTTTGGATACGTCGAGTACCCTATCCGTCAGCCTCCAGATATGTGCCGTTTTGGTATAATTCATTCAGTAGCATTCGACGTGGACCCCTGTTCACCCGGATCCTTACCGTCCCATATGTCGGTTGGAGGAAGGACTTCTCCAGGTTCTTCCTTCTCTTCAGGCTCCACGCCCAACCCAACCAGCTTGCGCACTTCCCGACCGTCCAGCACCTCCTTTTTCAGGAGCTCATCGGCCAAATGCTGCAGTTTATCTTTATGCTTCTCAAGAGTCTGACGTGCCTTCTGATAACATTCATCCACAACCCGTTTCACTTCCTCGTCAATTACCCTTGCGGTAGATTCGCTATAATTTCTTTCCTCAATTAAATCGCGACCCAGAAAAATCTGCTCCTGCCGCCTCCCAAAAGTAAGATGCCCCAATCGAGCGCTCATGCCAAAACGGCACACCATCCTTCTGGCGATCTCGGTTGCCACCTCAAGATCGTTTTGGGCGCCGGTGGTCACCTCATGAAAAAGCAACTCCTCGCTGGCCCGCCCCCCCAAAAGTACTATCAGCCTGCCAACCAATTCTGTTCTAGTCAGGATATAACGGTCCTCAAGGGGCATCTGCATCGTATACCCCAATGCAGCCGTACCCCGCGGGATAATCGAGACCTTGTGGAGGGGATCGGCTCCTTCAACGGTCAAAGAGAGCAGTGCATGGCCCGCCTCGTGGTGCGCGACAATCTTCTTTTCATAGTTCGAAATGACCCTGCTCTTGCGTTCAGGGCCCGCCATTACGCGTTCGATGGCCGCCTCAAGTTCTTCCATCGATACAGAATCTTTATCCCGGCGCGCCGCAAGGAGCGCGGCCTCGTTGGCAAGATTAGCAAGGTCTGCCCCCGAAAAACCGGGTGTCTGCCTGGCGATCGAAATAAGGTCGACCTCTGCGGCAAGTTTTATGTCCCGCACATGGACCTTGAGTATCGCCTCCCGCCCCTTAATATCAGGACGATCGATTACAATCTGCCTGTCAAAACGGCCGGGACGTAACAGCGCCGGATCAAGGACATCGGGTCTATTGGTGGCCGCGATTAAAATAACCCCTTCCTGGGTATTAAACCCGTCCATCTCGACCAGCAACGCGTTCAACGTCTGTTCTCTTTCGTCGTGACCGCCGCCGATGCCGGCAAAACGTTGCCTGCCAACCGCGTCTATCTCGTCGATAAAAATAATACAGCCCTTGCCAGAGGCCTTTGATGACCGCTTTGCCTGCTCAAAGAGATCTCTTACACGCGATGCCCCGACACCGACAAACATCTCCACAAAATCAGAGCCGCTTATACTGAAAAACGGCACCCCGGCCTCGCCACTTACCGCCTTGGCAAGAAGTGTTTTGCCTGTGCCCGGAGGCCCCATAAGAAGAACACCTTTAGGGATTTTTCCTCCCAACCGCTGAAACCGTTTTGGGTCTTTTAAAAATTCAATCACCTCTCGCAGCTCTTCCTTTGCCTCATCAACACCGGCTACATCGTTGAAGGTAACCTTTGCCTGATCGCCGCTCATTAATCTTGCCTTGCTTTTTCCGAACGAAAGAATCCGGCCACCGCCCTGCGCTCCTCGATATACAAAAAACCACAGAAACCCGATAAAAAGTAAAATAGGACTAAAGGTGTAAAACAGATTGAGCCATAGCGTCCGCGCCGGCTCAATCGTAAAGGTAAGGGTTTTCTCCCGTAAAAGATTCCGCAGTTCTTCGTCGTCGGGAACAACATTCACAACATACGGTGCCCCGTCTACCAACTCGCCCTTAATCTGCTCTTCACTCATAATAGCGGTCTTCACCGTTGCCCCGCGTGTCTGAGCCGATTGAAGTAGATCAAAAAATTCGCTGTAGGAAAGTTTGAGTGGCGTCCCCTTATACGTCAGTGACCCGTAATACAGAAAAATAAATGTTGCCAACAGCATAATCGGCCATAAAAAAGAAGACCGAGGGGGTCTTCTGCCCCCGGACGGCATATTGGAAGGACGTCTTAGATCGATCTTATGCTTCTGTTCCATGTCTGCTACCTCGCACCGGGTATTGAGGCACGCTGTGCCTTTTTATGAAATACAAGCCGTTTCTCCTGTTTGCTAACCGCTATTCCGCCCGGAAGGTCGACGACGGACAAACCGGGCCGCTCTGCGATGAGGGTTTCCACCTCTTCAAGATGACGTGATGTAATGCGTTTTAGATCTCCCTTTAACCGTTCGATCCCCATGCGCACGATATACCTCCGCAGGGCCGGGGTAATTTTTCTCATCCGATCACAATCCAGTGCAAAAGAGTCTCTACCCGGGCAGGCATCGGGCAGTTCTACGGTTTTCATCTTTCGCCGAGCGTGCTTTGCTATAAAATCAAGGTCGGCCCGCACAGTATCGGCCATATTCGCCAAGAGATCTTTAATGTTCGGATTAAACTCCGTCTCAAGGAGCGGAAGAACGCGATGGCGGACTTTATTCCGGGTAAATTCGGTGCCGAAATTAGTTATATCGGTTCGATATGCTATGTGCCCGGCAGCAAGAAACCGCTCTACGGTATCTTTTCTCGTCTTTAAAAGAGGCCGTATGATATAGATGCCATGAGGAGAGCACTCCCGTACCGGAGCCATCCCGCACAAGCCCTGTATTCCCGCGCCCCTCACCAGGCGCATAATCACTGTTTCGGCCTGGTCATCCAGTGTGTGTCCTAAGGCGATCTTGGTCGCGTTATGGATGCGGGCACAATCGGTAAAAAAGGCAAGTCGTCTCTTTCGCGCCACATCCTCCAGCGACCCTTTCGTCTGTCTGTACAGAACGGCTATGTTTTCCTTCCGGCAAAAAAACGGAACCTCACATTTTCGTGCAAGGTCTTCTACAAACGCGGCGTCCTCACCGGAATCACCGCGCAACATATGATCGAAATGCGCGACAGCGAGGCTAAAGGGGATATGCGCTCTTATATTCAGTAAGGCAAAAAGAAGGGCGACCGAATCAGGACCTCCGGAGACACCGGCAATAACCGTGTCTGTCGGCGTCAACATATTGTGTCTTACCACAGTTGCTGACACTTCCCCATAAAAGGTGGTCTGCATGTCTCCTCTCTGTTTCTTGCCCATGAATCACTGAGTTATTATCGCGGCGCTATCGCATCTGGCGCCCATCGACAAGCGTGCGCTCCTTACTCGTCGCACGTCGATTCCTTCGAACCCCGTTGACATCCTAACGCGCGCTCTACAAAGTCCATAAACCCACATATTATGAGCGAAGTAGAGTGGCGGTGCAGGGACTCGGCGCCTTCCGTGCTTTGCACGTCAGGTCGGCCACCCGCCTCACCATCAGATGCTCCTATTCGTCGCATCTTGTAAGGCTCCCTTCGAGTCCTGCCGCTATCCTCCCTCATTGCAAAGAGCGCGCTCTACAACGTCCATAAACCCACATATTATGAGCGAAGTAGAGTGGCGGTGCAGGGACTCGAACCCCGGACACGCGGATTATGATTCCGCTGCTCTAACCAACTGAGCTACACCGCCATGCACCTTAATTGCAATATTGGAAAAGGATTATTTGAAATGTTAATTATAACACTTTTTCTACTTTTTGCAAAATAATACCTTAGCGCCAAATCTTTAAAATACAGTACTTCTGAATACCGGACGGCACCTGGGCCTCAACCACATCCCCGACCCCATGACGCAAGAGCGCCTTGCCGACCGGTGAGGTCGTTGAGATTGTGCCGGTCTCTGAATCGGCCTCAAGGGGGCTCACTAGTCTGAATCCAGTCTCCTCTCCTGTTTTAATGTCTTTTACCGAAACAAAAGAGCCGATATAGACCAAGTCGTTAGGGATGTCCTGATCATCAATAATAACCACGTCGGAAAGGGCATCCTCCAAAAAACGGATCCTATCCTCTGTTAGGCCCTGGGCATCTTTTGCCGCATCATATTCTGCATTTTCGCTTATATCGCCGTGGAGGCGCGCCTCCTCTAGTTGTTTCGAAATCTCCTGACGTCGTTCCTTGGTTAAATAATTAAGTTCCTTCTTTAGCCTCTCGTATCCCTCGCGAGTCAAATACTGCTGAGCCATGGTCACCTCCGCATGTGTCTGTATTTCTTAAACGGCGCCCTGATCTGTCTTGTTAAAAGAAAGCCCGCTGGGCCTATAGCATTCTAAATCCAAAACAATAAAATGGAAACCTATTTTTTTTAATTGTGTTGTGACTTGTCTCCGCAATGAAGGATCGGCCAATTTATGCATCTCGTCCGCCTCCAGCTCGATGCGCGCCGTATCACCGTGCAGTCGTACCCGGACAAAACGAAACCCCAACCCCGTCAGTGCGGCCTCGGATTGCTCTATCTTTGCAAGCTTGTCGGTATCAATCGGCACCCCGAACGGTATCCGCGAGGAAAGACAGGCCGATTGCGGCTTATCCCAGCTTGGGAGGGAAAAGCGGCGGGATAAGGCACGGATCTCGCCCTTGGTCAGGCCCGCCTCCTTTAAAGGGCTCCTGACTCCATATTCGTCAATAGCCCCAAATCCCGGCCGATAGTCGGACGCATCGTCCGCGTTGGAGCCTTCCACAATTGTCCGAATCGACCGTTCATCGGCGATAGCCGACAGTTTTTTAAATAGTTCTGCCTTGCAAAAATAGCACCGCCGGGCAGAATTTTCAACAAAAGAAACATCCTTCATTTCTTCTGTATGGACGATTATCTGCTCAGCATGGCACTCGAGCGCAAACTGCCCTGCCTCCTTGAGGTGTTCGCGCTGATATGTGGGGCTATCCGCCGTCACCGCCAGTACATTATGCGCCCCAAGGGTGCGTACGGCCATATAAAGTAAAAAACTGCTGTCGACGCCTCCTGAAAAAGCAACCAGGATCGAATGGTATGCCCTAAGGATATCCTCGAGTCTCTGCACCTTTTCTTCCAGAAAAGACACACAGTCATGCTTGTCTATCTGTCGCAAATCCACCCTCCCCCCAGAACGGCAGTATCGTCATAAAATACGGCTGCCTGCCCTGGCGTAACCGCATATGCATCCTCATTCAACAAAACATGCACCGTAGAAGGCTGTTCTATCGGACAACATATAGTCCCCGCAAGTTTCTGCTGGCGATAGCGGATTTTAATCAGGCAGGGGACCTTCTTACCGATGGGCAGCTCGGGGGCCATCCAGTTTAGGCGCTCGCAGTAAAATTCTCTTTTTCTGAGTGCCCCCCTCTCTCCAACAACAAGTCGGTTTCCCGGAATATCCTTTTTTACAACGTATAGCGGCCGCCTCGCCGCTACCCCAATGCCTCTTCTCTGTCCAATGGTGTATCGATAAAGTCCCCTGTGACGCCCCAAGAAAACCCCTTCTGCACTTACAATATCGCCCGAACTCGCCTGGTCGGATACATGTGCGCCCAAAAAAGTACCTGTATGCTCACCACACGTAAAACAGACCTCCTGGGAAGAAGCTTTATCGTGCGTTACAAGACCGAGTTTTTGCGCGCACCGCCGCACCTCATCCTTTGTCATATCGGAAAGAGGAAGTATGGTGCGGGTAAGCTGCTCCTGTCCCAGAGAAAACAGAAAATACGACTGATCCTTTTTGCAGTCGCGCGCCTCCCTGAGTATATATCGTCCCTGCGCAGGGTAATGTATAACCCCTGCATAATGTCCGGTAGCAATATAAAAAGCACCCAATTCATCCGCTTTTCTTGCCAAGACACGGAACTTAACCCGCTCATTGCAGACGACGCATGGGTTAGGTGTCCTTCCGGACATATACTCATTGATAAAGTAATCGATGACCTCACGACGGAACTCCCTGCTCACGTCTATCACGTAAAACGGAATATCCAGCTTGAAGGCAACGTTACGTGCGTCTTCGACGTCGTAATATGAACAGCAGCTTTTCTCCCATTTCTCGGCACACTGCTCCTTTGTCCAAAAACGCAGGGCGATGCCGGTTACCTCATACCCCTCCTGCCTGAGCTTGTATGCCGCCACAGAACTGTCAACCCCCCCGCTCATCCCCACAATAACCTTCTTTTCATCCATGCCAAAAACCTCGTCCGTTTTCAATCCCTGCATGCACATCCTGCGGCGGGTGCATTACCTAAGAATGGTTACCCTATCGCCTATTCCGGAGCTTATTGCGATCTCTAGCTCATCGGAGCCCTTTTGTTCAGAGATAATAATACACTCAATATATGGAAGTGTCTCTATCAGTCGCATTCCTTCATCGGCCCCCATAACAAATAAAGCCGTTGCCAGTCCGTCAGCGGTAACGCACTGAGGCGCAATGACGGTAACGCCGATTACCCGGGAGGACGAAGGCCTGCCGGTACGCGGGTCGATAATATGCGAATAACGCTCGCCCCCAAAGGTCACAAAATTCTCATAATCTCCGGATGTGGCAACCGCCGTATCCACAAGTCGCAAAAGCCCGATTACCTTCTTTTGATTTCTGGGGTGCCGGATGCCAACCTTCCAGGGGTCCTGCTCACTCTTAGCCCCCAGACAGTAGATGTCGCCGCCGCAATTCACAAGGGCGCTGCGGACCCCATGCGCCCGAATCGCCTCTATCGCCCTGTCAACCGCATAGCCTTTCGCAAGTCCCGCCACATCGATCTCCATTCCGTCCTTCTCCAGATAAAAAGACTCTGTCTCAGGTTGCAATACGAGATACTTTGTTCCCACAACCTCCAGGGCCTTTTGAATCTCTTCTGCGTGCGGCAGTGAATGGACTATCTCCTGCGAATAAAACCCCCACTGTCTCACCAGAGGGCCCACCGTAATATCAAACGCCCCCTTTGTTAATGAATAAAGGCGGATCGCCTCACGAAATACGGCCAAGACATCGGGAGAAAGTTGTACCGGCGTCTCTCTCGGGGTCCTGTTTATACGGCTGATTACACTGTCTGCCCTGAAACTACTCATCAGATGATCAATCCGTTCGATCTCTCGAAAGGCCTCGTTTACAGCCTCTGTAACGTGCGGCTGGGCAAAATCCTCCTGCCGTATCGTGATATCCGCGTATGTCCCCATATGTGTCTGGCGAAATGTATGGGTATCATGTCTGCCACAGCCGGCAACGCAGACCAGTATGATAACGACAAGAGATATGTTCTTTGAAAAACTATTCATTTATGGTTACTCGTCGAGAGTCAGCGATCCTTTTTCTGATAACCGGATAACAACATCAACCAGATCAGCGTCAAATTGTGTTCTTTTGTGTTCCAACAGCTCTTCGCGCGCATTCTTTACGCCTATAATGCCGCGAAAAGGCCTCTTTGCCAGCATAGCCTCATAGGCATCCGCCACAACCATAATCCGCTCGCTCACCGACAGCATTCCTGCCTTAATGCCGTCAGGATACCCGAGTCCGTCCATCCGTTCGTGGTGATGCCGAATCAGGGGCCGCACATCACGCAAATAAGCAAGGGGAGCCAGCATTTCATCGCCGATAACCGGATGTCTCTTAACCTGCTCGTATTCCTCAGGGGTCAGTGGGGCCGGTTTGATAAGGATATCTTCGCTGACACCTATCTTACCGATATCATGCAACATCCCGCCCGCCTCTACCCGTTTGACCTCTTTTTCATCAAACCCCAATTCAAGCGCAATCAAACGGGCATACCGGGATACCCTCAGCGAGTGTCCGCTGGTATACGGACTTTTTGCCTCCAGAATAAGCACAAGCGATTGCAGCGTACTTACTGAGACCTGTTCCAAGTCTTTGATCAATCGAGAGTTTTCTATAGAAGTCCCTGCTTGATTCGAAAGTACGGCGAGGAGATCGCAGTCGCCTTCGCTGAAAGAATCCTGTGTCGTGTCCTTCTGTACTATCACGCAGCCAACCGTATCCTCCCTGCGCACCGTAATGGGACAGAGCACTGCGTCACCCGCTCCCGGCTCACCCGCAAACGGGAGTGTCTTCACACGTGGCATCTTTCCGATCAACGGATGTTTATCGTTGCGCGTTACCAACAGTCCATTTGCCCCTGAGAGAAGTTTTTCGATAGCCTTCTTTCCCAGATCGTTGTGCGAAGAGTCCAGTTCGAGGTCCCGCTTTAATACAGAAAGAGGGAGGTCGTTATTTTTGGCAAAAAGTACGATGGCCCCTTTTGGGGACTTTGTCTGATTCATAGCACTCATCAGAATCAGTTCGAGCAACTGTTCGGACTCTCTTGTCTCTATCAGTCTATTGCTGATTTCAAAAAGAGGCATGATCGTTTTTAAACGCTCGTTTTCGAGATAGAGCCGCCTGCGTTCGGCCGCCTTTTTGATCGAACGGCGCACCCCCTCGATGTCGAAGGGTTTCATAAGGTAGTCATAGGCGCCCTCTTTGATGGCCTCTCTCGCAGTAGCCAGGGTAGCATATCCGGTCATCATAATGACGATTTTTTCGGGATCCCGTTCGATAATGGCATGCAGCAGCTTCAATCCATCCATATCAGGCATCCTGATATCGCTCAGAATGATATCGCAGCCCTCTTCCTCCAATACGCCTAGCGCATCGACGCCGTTAGAGGCGGTATACACGTCGTGCCCCTCTGCCGATAAAACCTCCTTAAGGAGTGTGCACATAATCTCTTCGTCGTCCACGACAAGTATCTTAAAATTCATGCCGAGACCGCCTCTCCATGATCCGTCCCGATCTGTCCGCCGGCGGGAATCGGAAGCCAAACGGTAAAGGTGCTCCCTCGCCCCACCTCGCTCTCAACAGTAATAACACCGCTATGATCGCGAATAATCGCATAACTTACCGAAAGCCCCAAACCCGTTCCCTCGCCCGGGCTGCTGGTGGTAAAAAACGGCTCAAAGATCCGCCCGACATCCCCGGCCCCTATTCCCATTCCCGTATCCTCTACATCGATAACCACATAATTCCCCTTCGTATCAAGTTGGGCGACTTCGACACGAAGCAACTGGCCTGTCTCCAGACGACTTCTAATAGAGATTTCCCCGCCGTCGGGCATGGCCTTTTTCGCATTCAAAATAAGGTTCGTGAAGACCTGTTGCAGCTGGTTCGCATTGCCTTTAATAAAGGGGAGGGAATCCGCCAGTGTGAGGTTACAGCGAATATGTGCCCTCTCTAACTGATGAGAAACAACAAGAAGCGTCTCCTGAATAATATGATTGATGTCCACCTCGTGAAATACCTCATCCGAACGCCTTGAAAAACGGAGCAGTTTCTCCACAATCTCCTTGCATCGTTTTGTCTCTCGTTCGATAATCTCTACGTAGGACCGGGACTTGGTAAGGGCCTCCGCATCCGGAGCAGGCCTCTGAGAAAAAAGCTCTAATATCCTCTGGGAAAAACCGAGTATGCCTCCTAAGGGATTATTGAGCTCATGGGCAACGCCTGCGCCAAGTTGCCCCATCGCTGCCATCTTGCCTGCCTGAACCAGCTGTTCGTGCGTTTCCTTGAGCTGTCTATATGACTCCTCGAGCTCCCCGGTACGTTCCCGGACCTTTTTCTCCAGGGTCCTCGAATACTCCTCAATCTCGGCCCGTGACCGCTTGAGATCCTGCGACATCTTATTAAAAGAGCGGGCCAGCTCTCCTATCTCATCGCCTGAAGCAATAGTCATATGCTGCTCGAGATTCCCCTGGGCGATTTGTTCGGTCGCCCTCAGCAGTTCTTTAATCGGGCGGACGATAAATCGTACAAAAAATGCCGTTGCGATAATACCCATGGCGCTGACAAAGAGGGTAATAAAAATAACCGTGTTCCGGGCCTTTTGGATAGCCATACTCATCCGCTTAAGGCTTAAGCCCAGGCGTACAAATCCTATCTTTACCAATGGGGTGCCGCCCCTCGTTTCCTCATCGGCTGAGACAGACTCCTCAAATAGTAATACGCTGCCTTTTTCGATATTGTCCCGAAATGTCTTAACCGGCACCGCGATGTCATAAACCGGTTCTCCGTGTGCGTCTGTATACAGTTGAATCAGCGGCTTCTCTGCCGCGCGGGCCTGGAGTGATATCTGATCTATATACCGGGTGCCTTTGTGAGTAGGATCGGTATGCGACAGCACCCGCCCTTCTACATTCAGAATCATTGCGTAGAGCACATCGTCTTCGCCCTTAATCCCTCTGACAAGCTCGGTAAGGATATAGTCATTTTTAACCAGTATGCCGTACTCGGCGTTAAACGCCAGATTTGTCGCAAGGGCAAGGCCCCGTTTTCTGAGCTCTGTCCTGAATAATTCATTCTCGTGGCCCAGGAGATAGAAACTGAGTGCCGACGATATCAATAAGACGGCGACGACAAATCCGAGGGTTAATTTAAATCCGAGGGAATATTTCATTGGGTATGCCTGCGTAGCAGTGTTACTGAATTCCGATGCCCTGCTGCCGCCATGCACAAAAAACACACGGCAGTGCACAACACGAATAGAGATTTTCTCTTACTGGATCAGCTTCTGCAGCGCCTCTTTTTCTTCCGGGCTCATCGCGTAGCATTGTTCTTTTCCCGGAAACGCCCCTGAGCCCACCTCTTCTATAAACTGTGCTATCGCCGCCGCCGCTATCGCAGCAATATCGGCATACTGCTTGATGAACCGCGGCTTTATCTCGCCGTATAGCCCCAGAATATCGGGGGTGACAAGCACCTGGCCGTCACAATCGACCCCTGCACCAATACCGATGGTCGGGATCGTAAGCCTCTCTGTAATAATCTCGCCGAGTTCCTGAGGAATGCATTCCAGTACTATGGAAAATGCCCCGGCGCCTTCAAGGGCAATCGCATCTTCTATAAGTTGACGGGCGCGCACGGCCGTCTTTCCCTGAACCCGGTAGCCGCCAAGCTGACCCAGACTCTGAGGCGTCATACCGATGTGTGCCATCACCGGGATGCCGCTGGCAACGACCTCCCTGACGATATGCACCATCCTCCCGGCCCCTTCCATTTTAACCGCATCGCACCCTGTCTCTTTTATCGCCCGCCCTGCATTGAGGATAGCGCTTTCAACCGAGGCCTGATAACTGAGAAAAGGCATATCGCAGACTACCAATGCACGTTCGACCCCTGTCTTAACGGCCTTGGTATGATACAGCATCTGCTCAAGCGTAACCGGAATAGTTGTGGCGTAACCTGCAAAAACCATCCCCAGTGAATCGCCTACCAAAATGATATCAATACCCGCCCCATCAAGTATCCTTGCGAAAGAATATTCATAGGCAGTAAGCGCCGTTATCCTTTCCTTTTTTTTCTTTTTGTTGAGCAGCCCCGCTATCGTCATCTGTTGAGTCATTGAAACAAACCCCTCTTTAGGGACCGGCAACTAACGGGAGTCCCACCAGTTTGTTACCTTTTCCCACACCTTCACAGGCATGAACTCGTCCTTGAACTTGACAATATCATTATAGCAGATAAAGGCGATCAGCAAGATAAGCATACTGAAACCCACCTGATTGACGGCCTCAAGCGTGCGTTTTGGGAGTGGGCGTCTGCGGATGCCCTCGATCAGAAAAAAAAGAATGTACCCCCCGTCCAATACCGGTATCGGCAGCAGGTTAAAGATGGCAAGACTCATACTGATGAGCCCGGTGAGATGGACCACAGAAAGCCAGCCAAGTTGAGCCGCATCCTTCGCTATATAAAAAATACCGATGGGACCGGTCAGGCTTTCCCTCACAGGAAGGCGTCCGATGGCCATCGCCCCGAGCGCTTTATACGTAATAACGGTAAGGCGCCACAGCTTCTTCACACCAAGATAAAAAAAGCGGCGTCGGCTTGTCATCTCGCCAGGGGTAATTCCGATCACCGCTATTGTCTTTTCGCTGCCAAACAGGTCCTTCACCTTTTCCTGACGAGGGGCAATCGTGAGTGAGGTCCTTGTATCGTCCCTCTCTATATCCAGAACAACCGTGTCGTCCGTTGTCGAACGGATAATAGTGGTGACCTGATCCCAATAGGTTACCTCGGCCCCGTTAACCCGTATAATGAGGTCCCCCGGCTCTACACCGACCGCCTGAGCCGGATACCCATCAAGGACCTCACCAACCTGTGTCAGGGGTTCGCCAACAACCGCGACAATCGCAACAAAAAGAAGTAAGGCAAACAGGTAGTTCATAACCGGACCTCCCAGCACAATGGCCAAACGGTCCTTGACGCCCCGCGAGTAAAATTCCCAGGGCTTGCCTGTTGCTGACTCAGGGTCCTCGCCGGCAAGCTTTACATACCCGCCGAAAGGTATGAGATTAAGACTATAGACTGTGAAACCGACCTTTGCCCGGATAAGCGAAGGGCCGAAACCGACCGAAAACCCCTCCACCCGAACCCCCTTCACCTTTGCCATAATAAAATGCCCTGATTCATGCACGATAATCAGAACGCCCAGAATGACAATCGTTATCCACATAAGCACTCCTTTGTCTTGGCAATAGCCCTATTCACTGAAATCGCATGATTACATCGCGCATATGGCTTCTTACATCACTGCCCGTCTCCTGAGACGCGCGGCCGCCTCATACGCCTGAGAACGTGCCCATGTATCGAGCCGGAGAATCTCCTCAAGCGAACAGCCATCCTTCAGGATGTGTTTCTCCAGCACCTTTTCTATGACGGCCGGTATATCCATAAAACCTATCTTTTCGGTGAGAAAAAGATGTACCGCGACTTCATTGGCAGAGTTCAAGACGCAGCTTGCCGTCCCTCCCGCATAGAGCGCCTCTTTCGCAAGGCGAAGACACGGAAACCGTTCGGTATCCGGTTCCTCAAACGTCAATGACCGTATTGCGGAAAAATCAAGCGTATCCACCAGGCTCGGAACCCGCTCAGGGTACGTCAGGGCATACTGAATCGGCAGGCGCATATCGCAGCTGGCAAGCTGTGCAAGAACCGAACCATCGACAAACTCTACCATAGAATGAATAACTGCTTCAGGATGTATTACAACATCGGGAACTCCGGGCGACACATCAAAGAGCCAGCGGGCCTCAATGAGCTCGAGTCCTTTATTCATCAGCGTTGCCGAGTCAACGGTTATCTTCTTCCCCATTTTCCACTTGGGATGGGAAAGTGCCTCCTTGGGAGAAACGCCCTCCAGAAGTTCTTTCTTCCGCATCCTGAGGGCCCCGCCGCTTCCCGTAAGATAAATCTTTTTTATGGGATGGTCCCGGCCGCCCCCGTTAAGGCACTGAAAAATAGCGCTGTGTTCTGAATCTACAGGGATAAGCGGGACATTGTATTGTTTTGCGTGCGCCGTAACTAAGGCACCAGCCATGACCAAGAGCTCCTTATTGGCAATGCAGATCTTTTTTTTATGTTCGATTGCGCAAAAAAGGGCCGAGAGTGAACTGACGCCACTGGTTGCAAAAACGACTATATCGACCTCATCGGATGAACATATCTCCTCCAGACCTGAGGAGCCACGTAAAAGCCGCGTATCCCCGTCGGGCAGCGACTCGGCAAGCGCATTGTACGCGGTATCGTCGGTCGCTGCCGCAAAGCGGGGGCGATAGACGTTTATTTGAGAGGTCAGGAGTTCGTGATTTGAATGGGCAGAAAGGGCAATAACCGCAAAACGGTCTGCAAGGGAATCGAGGACCTGTAATGTGCTCGAACCGATCGAGCCCGTCGAACCAAGGATAGCAACGGCCTGTTTCATGGCGAAGACCTCGTTACAGAAGGCTATAACAATACAGATAGAATATCGGGGCGCCAAAAAGCACGCTGTCGATAAGATCGAGCGCCCCTCCAATCCCCGGCACAAGCGCACCCGAGTCTTTCAAACCGCAATCGCGTTTTAAGAGCGACTCCACCAGATCGCCGCTCTGGGCAAGTATGCCCAATCCGAGGCCGAGACCGATGAGGTGAACTATGTGTATACCACTCAAAAGCACCTTACAGAGCATAGCGGCAACAACGCTGAATAAAAGTCCGCCAACGGCCCCTTCTACCGATTTTTTGGGGCTAATATGTTTGATCAGCTGGCGAGTCCCGAACTTCGAACCGATGATATAGGCCCCGACATCGCCCATCTTGCTGACAAGCAGAATAAATAGCACCAGATGCTTGCCGTTGGGCAAGAGACGTATGGCGATTAAAAAACTCAAACACCAGCTGATATAGACAAAACCAAAGATGCTGGCGGCCAAAGAGAGAAGCGCAAAATCACTCTTTTTTTTAAGGGCATGGGCGATAAAAAGCAGGTAAAAGAGGGCTATAAAATAAAGATTCAGCAGATTCTCGTACTGTCCCCGCCTCAGGAACGCAACCAGAGGATACAGAAGCCCCATCACAAAAACAGGCCACCTTACTATCTCTATCCCCTTTCTTTCAACCATTCCAATGTATTCCCTGAGCGCCAAGAAAATAAAGACCATCCCGATGAACATAAAAAGTGGCACGGGGGCAACGTAGATAATCAGATAAAAGGCCGCTATCAGCACCAGTGAACTGATGGCGCGTTTGAAAAAAATATTACTTTCCAAATTTCCTCTCCCTTTTGTTAAACTCCTCTATGGCCGCCTTAAGGTGCTCTTCGGTAAAATCGGGCCACAGCACATCGCTAAAATAGAGCTCTGCGTATGAAAGTTGCCAGAGCAAAAAATTGCTGAGCCGCATCTCTCCGCTGGTGCGAATCAAAAGATCGGGATCAGGAACTCCCGAGGTATAGAGGTGTGATGCGAAGACTTCTTCATTGATGTCGTCGATCCCCAGCACCCCTTTTTGCACCTCCTGCGCCACCGCCCTTGCCGCATCCACGATCTCCCACCGGCCCCCATAGCTCAGTGCCAGGTAGAGCATCAGGCGCCTACCGCCGGCCGTCTCTTCCTCTGCCCGGGCAACCTGTTTTTGGAGACCGGGGGGAAGCATATCCCTTCTACCGATTACCCGCAGGCGAATACCTTCTTTTTTCATCGCCGCCAATTCAGCCTGTATCTTGCGGGACAAAAGCAGCATAAGCGCCTGTACCTCCAGGGACGAGCGCCGCCAATTCTCGGCACTGAAGGTGTAGAGGGTAAGCACCCTGATACCTAATGCCTTTGCCGCCTCAATAACGCGCTTTACCGTTTTCACTCCCTGTGCATGCCCCATAATCCGCGGCATATGGCGCCTCTTCGCCCACCTCCCATTGCCATCCATGATAATGGCGACATGCTCTGGTATCGTGTACGTCTCGCTTCCTGTATTCATGGCCATCTATGCGAAACCCCGCCTGACAGCGGCGGGGCTACGCATTGCTAGAGTCTGTGTTCGCGCTCAATACAGCACGATGTCCGGATATGTGTCCTGCTCGGTATACCAGATAACCTCTTTTATTTTTTACTCTGAGTAGGGGCCGCCGCACCTTCCTGAAAGGGGACCCGGCTGATCTGTTCGGGAAGAATGACAATCTCTACCCTTCTATTCTGCTGTCTGCCCTCGGTCGTTTCATTGTCTGCAACCGGCCGGAACTCTCCATACCCTGTCGCCTGGAGACGCATTGGATCAATGCTTGCCTCATCAACAAGATAATGCAGTACGCTCGTCGCCCTGGCAGTCGACAGTTCCCAATTCGATCGCCAGCCAGAGTATTTAATAGGTTCGTTGTCTGTATGCCCTTCGATCGCGATATTTTTCTCTCTCAGTTCATCATTTAAGACCCGGGCGACTTTGTCCAATGCCTCAAATGCCTCCGACCGAATCTCGTCCTTCCCAGAGTCAAACAGAACTTCGGCAAGAAAAGTAATAACGATGCCGCGGTCCTCAAGGGCCACCTTTACACCTTTTTCACCCGCCAGCCTCTGTGCCAGTAAATCACGGGTCTTTGCCAGCTCCTGTGTCTCGAGGGCCCTGAGCTTATTCATCATCTCCAGTTCCTCGCTCAGTTTACTGACCTCCCCCTTTAATTCCTTTATCTCCGAAAGATCCTGTCCGGACTGGATGACCTGCACAGGTCTGCCTTTGGTTGTCTTTTTAAAAGCAAGCGTGCATCCGCTCAATGTGAGAGCAACCGCCACAAGCATGATGCATCCATACACCCAAGAACGCGTGACACAATGATTCATGGACCCCTCCTTTTTTAATAGCAGCATATAGATTACTATAGGGAAGTAAACGAGATTGAAAGGTGAACAACCGGAAACCGCACACTTTTCTCCATTACTTTATCAGATAACATCTGCACTTGCAAGTGAAAAAAAATATCGAAACTCTTTTTAAACAGGAAAGTTACGAAACTTTTCCGCGGGCGGGAGCAAAAAATCAGTCAACCATGAATATTTGCGTACGCTCTGAACCTACGGAAATCATCGAAATCTTCACGCCAACAAGCTCTTCGATTCGGCCGAGGTACTCCTTGCATTTCCCGGGCAGCATATCAAAGGAATTGACATTGCTCGTATCCTGGAGCCACCCGTCCATCTCTTCATACACCGGCTGCGCCTCCCAGAGTAATTCGATATCAGAAGGAATAACATCTACCCTCCTGCCCCGTATCGTATACCCCACACATATCTGTATCTTTTTCATTTCATCCAGTACATCCAGTTTTGTCAAAGCAACGAAGTTCATGCCGTTCACCATCGCTGCATACCTAACCACAACCGCATCAAACCAGCCGCACCGGCGGGGTCTGCCGGTGGTCGCCCCGAATTCACGTCCCTTCTCCCGCAAAAACTCCATATCTGAGGCGGCCAGCTCCGTAGGAAACGGCCCTTCCCCTACCCGTGTCGTATATGCCTTAACCACGCCGATGACCTGATCAATCTTTGTCGGCCCAATACCGCAGCCGATAGTAGCACCGCCCGCGGTAGAATTCGATGAGGTAACAAAGGGGTACGTCCCGAAGTCAATATCAAGCATAGTGCCCTGGGCCCCTTCAAAGAGTATGCTCGCACCCTCACTCATCGCCTGGTTCAGAAGAACCGAGCAGTTGCAGCTGTACTGCCTAAGGCTGCTGGCATACCCCCTATATTTCTTAAATACCTCATCAAAGGAAAACGGCGGATAGTCGTAGACCTTTGTAAAAAGTTCGTTTTTCTCGGCCAGATTTTCCTTGAGTTTTTTCTCAAAAAGCCGTTCATCGAAAATATCGGCAAACCGGATGCCGCATCTCCCCATTTTATCGACGTAACACGGACCGATACCGCGCCCCGTTGTCCCGATCTTTCCTTTCCCCATCCGGGACTCCTTGATTTTATCCATCGCCTTGTGGTACGGGAAAATAACGTGTGCCTGATCGGAGACAAACAGGCGCCCTTCAACCGTTATATTCCGGGCGCGGAGATGATCGATCTCCTCCAGAAGAATGGCGGGGTCAACGACAACGCCATTGCCGATGACGCATTTCTTTCCCCTATGAAAAATACCTGACGGGATAAGGTGTAGGATAAAGGTCTCTTCACCGATAACAACGGTGTGACCCGCATTATTGCCGCCCTGATACCGGACAACGTAGTCGGCGTCCCGGGTCAGCACGTCGATTATCTTACCCTTTCCCTCATCGCCCCACTGAGCGCCAACAACAACAAAATTGGACATGCCTCTTCCTTAGATTTTAATTACCTTCAGACACTTGATATGCTGCGCCTTTCCCAACTCCTGCTGCGCCTCTTGGGAGACAGAGCCGTCGACGTTAAGTACGGTAATGGCCTCGCCGCCCGGGGTCTCTCTGCCGAACGTCATCCCGGCAATGTTAATCCCGTACTTTCCCAAGATAGTCCCGATCTGCCCGACGATGCCCGGCTTATCGAGGTTTCGTATGACAATCATATACCCGGAAGGCACTACATCCACATAGTATCCGTCAATCTTTACGATGCGCGGTTTCCTGTCGGCATAGAGGCTGCCCATGGCGTTCATTGTTTGTTTGCCGGCGGTCACCTCGACAAATATCATATTGGCAAATTCCTCTACTTCGTCCGTCTTTACCTCGATGACCTTGATGCCCCGTTCCTTTGCAATGACCGAGGCATTCACGTAATTAACCGTTTCCTGCAGGACCGGCAGCATCAGCCCTCTGAGCACCGCAATCGTCAGCGGCGACAGCTCATATGCGGTAACCTCTCCCTGATACTTTATCTTTACCTCTTTGATATCTGCGTCTATCAGCTGGCCCAGAAGACCACCCAGTTTCTCGGCAAGCTCAAAATACGGGCCGATCTTTTTCATGACCTCTCCGCTGACAGACGGGAAGTTAACGGCGTTCCGGATCCCCTTGTCCAAGAGCGCGTCGACCACCTGATACGCCACCTCAACCGCAACGGTATCCTGCGCCTCCTCGGTAGCAGCCCCCAGGTGAGGTGTCGTCACTACCTTGCTTGAGCGGATAATCGGGAGGTCTCCGGGTGGCTCTTTCTCGTAGACGTCGAATGCCGCGCCGGCAACCTTGCCTTCTTCGATCGCCGCAAGAAGCGCGGCTTCATCGACGATGCCGCCGCGGGCGCAATTGATAATTCGTACACCCTTCTTCATCTTCTTGAAGGCACTTTCGTTCAGAAGATGCTTTGTGTCATCGGTGAGCGGCGTGTGCACCGTAATAAAATCGGCCGTGGAAAGTACCTCATCCAGATCAGCCAGCTGGATATCGAGCTGCATCGCCCGTTCGGGAGAGAGAAACGGGTCATAGGCGATAATCTTCATATCAAAGGCCCGGGCCCGCTTGGCAACCTCGGTACCGATCCTCCCTACCCCGATAATGCCCAGTGTCTTATTGTAAAGTTCTACGCCGCGGTAAGTCTTCCTGTCCCACTTACCTTCTCTAAGTGAGGCATCTGCCTGGGGGATGTTGCGGGCACAGGCGAGAATCAAGCTCATCGTGTGTTCGGCCGTCGCTATCGTATTGCCGCCCGGCGTATTCATAACGATGATGCCTTTTTTTGAAGCCGCCTCGACGTCAACGTTGTCAATCCCGACCCCCGCCCTGCCGATAACCTTCAACTTGTCCGCCGCCTCTATAATGTCTCTGGTTACCTTTGTGCCGCTCCGGATAATCAGGGCATCGTAATCTTTGATAGCGGCGCGCAATTCGTCCGGGGTAAGCTTCGTATTGACATCGACGCTGAAATCGGACTGGGATTTAAAAATCCCCAATCCCTTTTCAGAAAGATTGTCGCTGACCAGAATTTTTAACATAACTCTCACCCCTCCTTCGTAGTATACGCCTTTCTGTTTATCTTTGGGCACACCCCATAATTTCTTCGGCAACCCGGACGGTCTCGCCCTTCTTGAAAGAATACCCCAGTGACGAGAGCACATCCTCGAACTCGGGCAGGAGTGCCAGTATGTCTTCCTGGTCGATAAAACCCATATGGGCTATCCTGAATATCTTTCCCTTAAGATCTCCCTGTCCTCCCGCAATGCTCATTCCGCGCTCGGTTCTGAGTTTTTTGGTAAGCTGGCCCGTGTCTACGCCCTCAGGCCCCCGTACTGCGGTAACGCCGTTCGATGGACTGGCGGCAAAGATATCCAGACCAATGGCCTTCATAGCCTCACGCACCGCCCGCGCCTGAAGTGCATGTTTCTTAACGAGATTTTCCACACCCTCGGCAAGAATCATATCAAGGGCCGCCTTAAGCGCAAACATAAGGGAGACGCTGGGCGTATAGGGAAAATCGTCCTTGGCGTAAGATTTGCGGTAGAGGAGCCAGTCAAAGTAATACCGTGGCGCGGTGGCATTCTCGGCAACCTTCCACGCGCGTTCACTAACGCTGACAAATCCAAGGCCCGGCGGCATCATAAAACCCTTCTGGCTTCCTGAGACAACCACGTCAACACCCCATTCATCCGTCAACAGTTTATCCGAAAGAAGACCGCTGACCGCATCGACAACCAGAATGGCATCGTACTTCCGGGCAAGTCCGGCCAGGTTCCGAACGTCATTGACAACGCCGGTCGAGGTTTCACAGAGGGTCGCGTAGATAACCTTGATCTGAGGGTCCTTCTTTAGCAGTTGTTCTACGTCTGCGACGTCCACGCCCTTACCCCACTCGACCTCCAGGAGAACCGCATCAAAACCGTACGCTGCGCAGAGCTCTCCCCACCGCTCACCGAACTTGCCGCCGTTAATAACCAACGCCTTTGTCCCCGGCACCTTGAGATTGCTCACGGCAGACTCCATGGCACCGGTGCCGCTTGAGGCGAAAATCAAGACGGGATTCTCCGTCAAAAACGCCTTTTTCATCTTCTGATTTACTTCCTTGGCAATCGCGGTAAACTCGCTGGTCCGATGGTGAATAATCGGCTGGGCCATATCATCCAGCACCGTCTTCGGTACCGGCGTGGGCCCCGGTGTCATCAAATAACCCTTTTTCATACCAATGCCTCCTCGCGGTTACTGACTCTCTTTTTTCGTGACAATCACCTCATCAACAAGACCGTATTCCTTCGCCTCATCGGCCGACATGAAATAATCCCTGTCGGTATCGGCCTCGATCTTCTCCAGTGGTTTATCGGTATGCTTGGCGAGAATCTGATTTATCTTTTCCTTGAGGCGGAGAATCTCGTTTGCCTGAATCCTGATATCGCTTGCCTGCCCCTGTACCCCTCCCCAGGGCTGGTGAATCATGATGCGGGAATGCGGCAATGCATAGCGCTTGCCCTTCGTGCCGGCGGCGAGGAGCATCGCCCCCATACTGGCCGCCTGACCGACACAGTAGGTGGCCACGGCGGGTTTTAAAAACTGCATGGTATCGTAAATGGCGAGCCCGCTCGTTACCGATCCCCCGGGAGAATTGATGTAGACCGAGATCTCCTTCGAAGGGTCTTCCATCTGGAGAAAGAGCATCTGGGCTATGATTAAGTTTGCAACGATGTCATCGACGGCCGTTCCGATAAAGACAATCCGGTCCTTGAGCAGGCGGGAATAAATATCATACGCCCGCTCTCCCCGTGCCGTCTGCTCGACCACAATCGGTACTAACATAGACATGATGTGCCTCCTTTTTGGGCTTTCAGCCTTCGGCTCTCAGCAAATAAAAAGTAATGATATGTAGCATTATTACTACGGGTGTCAGGTGACCTGTGACGTATGTCCTGCAATTTTCTCCATGAGAAAATCCATCACCTTCTCTATCTCAATGTGCTCATCCTGGGAAATCTTTTCAAGGATAAAGGAGACGCGGATCTGCCGTTCGGCAATTTCTCGCAGTTTTTCATCCAGCTTCTCCTGGCTGTCCCCCTGGACGCCGCCAAACATTCGCGAGAGCTCCTGGAGAC
Source organism: Candidatus Omnitrophota bacterium (assembly GCA_016930485.1). Taxonomy (GTDB): domain Bacteria; phylum Omnitrophota; class Gorgyraeia; order JAFGGP01; family JAFGGP01; genus JAFGGP01. The sequence continues at coordinate 25,100 of JAFGGP010000051.1, forward strand.
GGCGGACAACCATAGACTCGGGCACCTCAAAACTTGCCATATCAAGGAGCGCGTCGATAACGGCCTCCTCCCTGAGAGACTTATACTGCTGTTCTTTTCTCTGCTTAAGCGAACCTGCGATTCCTTCTTTCAGTTTCGCAAGGCCATCAAACCCCAGGTCCTTTGCAAACGCATCGTCTATCTCAGGCAATACCTCTTTTTTTTCGGCATCCGGCGCCTGCCCATCGCCGGCGGGAACAAGCCGTGCGTTTTGCCTCTGAAGCTGCCTGAGCACCTCATCCACGTCTTTTTCTTCGATCTCCCCGGGCCTCTCTGGAAGTTTCGGCTTAAGTTGTTTAATCGGCTTCATCCTGACCTCGGGCCGGATATCAACTGCCGCCTTAAATGAAACTTTTTCCGGCCTCTCAAAATGCACGTCAGTGATATCGGGAAAACTCACCGGATCCAGCACGAGCTCCCGTATCGCATCCTGATAGGCGCTGCTGATGAGGACCTTGAGCATTTCTTCCTCGAGCTCAGCCTGGTAATGGCGTACCACCGCATCCAGCGGTGCCTTCCCCCGCCTGTACCCGGGCACACTCACCTTTTTGCGCAGCTCTTTATAGGCACCGCTCCGGGCATCGTCAAACCTCTGACCGGAAGACACTTCTATCTCGAGGACCCTTCGACACCCGTTCTTCTTCACAACCTTACTCTTCATCAGGTTCAAACCCCTCTGTTTTCTCTTTATGCCGTTTAGACCTCACCTTATCTTTATGCCGCCGCAGAATTTTACTAATCCTGTCAACGGCACCGTCTATCGCCGCATACATATCCTCAGACTCCTCTTTGATCACCACATCAAACCGTCTGGAATGCAGATTGATCTCGACGATGTGACGGTATTTCTTTTCAACCGTTATCGTAATGTGTATTTCGGTAATCCTCGGTTCATACTTACTCAACTTCTCCAGTCTTTTTTGAATGTAATTCCGGATAGCGTCGGTAAGATCGATGTGCCGTGCGGTAATAGTAAAGACCATACTCTCCGTTCTCCTTCATAAAAACAGTTAATGGACGTAGTGTATTAGGACTAGAAATTATACTGAAAATATAGCAGAAAGGCAATTTTTTATTTATCGCCCTATTTACGGTCGATGCATTCGGGGCCGATTACATGCTGAACTTCTCGCCGAGATAAATCTCACGTGCCTTTGGATCGGCAATCAGATCGGAAGAAGTCCCGCTGATGAGAATTTTCCCCTCGCACATCAGATAGGCCCTGTCGGTAATTGCCAGGGTCTCGCGGACGTTGTGGTCGGTCAACAAAATGCCGATGCCCTTGCTCTTCAGTTCGATAATAAGTTTCTGGGCATCTCCCACGGCAATCGGATCAATCCCGCTGAAGGGTTCGTCCAACAGGATAAACAGCGGATTTGTGACAAGTGCGCGGGTTATCTCAAGCCGTCTGCGCTCCCCCCCGGAAAGGGTATAGGCCTTGCTCTTTGCGAGACGGGCTATCCCCAGTTCATTCAGCAGTACATCAAGCCGCTGCCTCATCTGGCTGCGCGGCATAGACAGTGTTTCCAGGATAGCCATGATGTTCTCTTCAACGGTCAGCTTTCTGAAAACCGAGCTTTCTTGCGGAAGATATCCCACACCATTCCTGGCCCGTTCATGCATGGGTAACCGCGTAATATCCTTATTGTCGAAGAAAATCCTTCCTTTATCAGGCCTGATAATCCCGACGATCATATAAAATGTCGTCGTCTTCCCGGCGCCGTTCGGCCCTAGGAGCCCGACAATCTCTCCCCGCCCAACCGAAAGATTCACCTCATTAACCACCTTCCTGGAGCGATAACTTTTTACAAGCGACTCTGTCATAAGGAGATGGTTTTCTGGTGTCATTACTGGGCCTCCGCCTTCGGGGTCTGCTGAGTCATAGAAGAAATGATAAGCCTCGGTTTCTCGGTAATCAGGATTTTATTCTCACGGGGGAAGTAATCGACGCGCTCGCTATAGGCCTTGTTCTTCCCCTGCTTGATCGTAACCGCACCGGTCGCAACAAACTTGGCGATATCGTTCCCCGTCTCATCGAGGTACGCGACCATCCGGGAGGCGCTCAGCTCTTTATCGCCGTGGACAAGGATAACATCATTGTTGAAGGTAGCGGTATTATCTCCCTCATTGAAATGGGCCGGTCCTGCACACACTATCGTCAACGAGGAGGCTACCATTTGTATATGCGGCCTCTCCAAAAGCGTAATCTCTTTGAACCCCTTTTTCGCCAAGGCCCCCTCGGCCTCGGCAATGACATTTCCCTTTTTGAGCCGGACATACGCATCAGAGCTCAGGACCCCCTCTTTGGCATACCAGAACAGATGGTCCGTCGAGAGCGCCATTCCCCGGGAGGAATGGATTTCGATGTCCTTTTCAAGAAGGACATTCTCTGCCGGCATCTGAAGCGCCCCCCTTCTCGCGATCAGCGTCAGCTCCTGGTCCGGATATCTCCCTCTGGCCTCGACATCCGTAATCATGATGTCTTTGTCATTGACAAAGGCGGTTTTCCCTTCGATGACCCAGGTACCCTGAGACCCTTCAAGATCGGTCGAGGTAAACACAAAATGTTCGATTATCTGATCCGCATTCTCACTTGCCTGGCAGACAGGAGCAGCGATGAGAAAAATCACGGCCCATATTATGAGAAAGTTATATTTCATCTTTAATCACTGGATTCCGTATCGTAGTACGGAGTGACATGGAAGTTTTTATTTTTGAATTTTGATTTGGCATTTTGATATTTGCATTTACTTGTTACTTGGTGTCCTGTGACGTCAAAAAACGCCATCTCTCATGCATCCATATCCACTGGTCGGGATACTGCCGTATATATCTCTCAACGACACTCACCCAATGCTGGGTATATCGCCTGAGCATCTCCACCCTATCACCGGTATCCTCTATACAGATCGGCTCTTCTATAGTAAAACGGTAACGCCCAGCCTCCAGCACCATAAAAACCGGGATGATCGGACTCTTGCTCAAAAGGGCCAGCTGAACCGGCCCAGTAACAACCTCTGTCTTCTGCCCCAGAAACACAACCGGCACTGTATCGACGTCCTTGATGTCTACATCCGGAAGCACGCCGACCAGTTTGTTTTCCCTGAGCGCCCGCAGCATCCGGCGCACGCCTTCATCCCGATAGATAAGGGTTGCGCCATGCGAGGTACGCAGTGTGTGCACAAAGCGGTCAAACCGTCCGTCGCGTAACCGGCGGGCGACGGCATTTATAGGATAGCCTCTGACAGCAAGGTAGAGTAACGCCAGCTCCCAGTTGCCAAAGTGTCCTGTCAGTAGAAGCGCGCCGCGCCGCTTCTCCAAAACACGGTCAATCTTATCGAGTCCCTCTGAGGTAACAAGTCCTGCTACTGCCTCGCGAGAAAACGACGGGACCTTCAAAATGACCGCGGCATTTCTCCCCAGATTCCGGAAAACACCGCGCGCCAGAAGTCGCCTTTCCCTCTCAGAGTGGATATCCGTCAATACCTCACGGATATTGCTGAGTGCCCGGTCCCTTTCCCTGCGTACCACAGCAAATGCCATGCTGCCTAACGCAGCGCCTAAAGAAATGGCCGCCGATAAAGGAAGCGCCCGGCAGACAAAAAAACATATTTTGAGGACGAGGTAGATTAAAAAATTCCGTACCGGCCGGATAACTTTTTTTCTAAGCGTTGTATACCGCAAGAATCTGATCCCACTTCCCCTGAGATTTGAGTATCAGCTCGACCGTCTCCCTGACCGCCCCCCGGCCGCCGCGCCGGGCGGTAACGTAGTGCGCCGCCTGCTTCACTTCGCTGGCGGCATTCTCCACCGCCACCGCCAGTCCCGCTCTCTTCATGGGACCGAGATCAACCAGGTCGTCACCGATAAAGCATATCTCTTTATCGGTGAGGCGAAGACGCCGCATAATCCTCTGATACGCCTTGAGCTTGTGGGGAAAGTTCTGGAAAAGGAGTTTGACCTGCATGTCCTTGGCGCGGCGGGTAATGGTCCGTGAGGCCCGCGCGCTGATAATCGCGGCGGCAAGCCCGGCCCGCTGGGCGAGCATCACGCCAAGGCCGTCGGCAACGTCAAAGAACTTCAGCTCATCGCCGTAGATGTCGTAGACGATCCTTCCGTCGGTCAGGACCCCGTCGACGTCCATAATCACTACCTTAATCTTTGCGGCCTTCTCTTTTACTTCGGCTAAATTGTTATCCAATGTAATCTCCTTTAAAAGTCACCAGGTCACCAGTCACATGTCACAAGTAAAAACCACAAACCTAATCTTGAACCTTTTGTGTCATCCTCGGGCTTGACCCGGGGATCCATTCTTTTTTGTGGATTTCCGCTTCCGCGGGAATGACACATTTATGTCATCCGCCGAGACCAAATTTCTGTATCGCTGTCCTTGAAACCAAACCCAAACAGAAACAAGCAAAATAAAAAAGCGCCTGCCCACTATCGTTGTGCCTAACATAAAATCCCCAATAAATAAAATAGACTATGAGAAAAAGCATAACGGGAAAAAAGATAAGAGAACCTATAAGATTTGGTCGGTTAGGTTTTTTCTCAAAATAGGGACCAGCTTTTGCCCCAGCATAACATACTGTTATTATGCTGTATCCGAAAATAGTATATGTATAAGAAATAAGAAACCGGGCAATAAGGGGCCGTAAACCATAAAAAAATCCAACAAACATCAAAGACGCTGCAAAAACACCGAATATCAAAGAGGAAATATACATAATCGATTGCATATTTTTATCTGTCAGTTCTCCTTCGTCATCTTTTTTTACAATCCTAACAAATACAGGGTTGTTATCAGCACTCACAATTTTTACCGACTTGGATCTTTCTATCGTCATCTCATCTTCTGCAGTTTTTTAATTTGGGATTTGGGTTTTGGAATTTATTTGTCATTTGGATTTTGTCATTTGTCATTATATGCACCGGTGACCTGGTGACTTTGTGACTCGCTGCACGCTACACCAACCCCGCCTTTAAGAGGTCCTGCACATCGATCAACCCGACAGGGGCACCGTTCTCATCAACAACAGGGATTTCGTCGATCTTCTTCTCCCGCAGGATAGTCAGCGCCTCCTGGGCAAGCGTATCGCCCGAGATCGTTATCGGATGTGGTGTCATAACCCTGGAGATCGGGATATTCGAGATATCACCCTCTTTTTCGAAGTGACGCCTGAGGTCGCCGTCGGTAAAGATGCCGGCGAGCCTGCCTTTACCGTCCACAACCGTGACAGACCCGGCGCGCGCGGTGGTTACCGCAATCAGGGCTTCCTTGACCTGGGCATCCTCGGAGACAATCGGATTATCGCTGCCTGAGCGCATAATATCCCTCACCCTGAGGAGGAGCCTTTTACCCAGCGCACCGCCGGGATGATAAAACGCAAAGTCCTCGGGCCGGAAATCGTGCATAAATGCGAGCGCGATCGCAAGGGCATCGCCGAGGGCGAGCATGGCCGTTGTTGAGGAAGTTGGCGCCAGCCCCAGATAGCACGCCTCTGACGTAACCTCCATATCAAGAAGGATGTCGCTTGAGGTAGCCAGCGTAGAATTGGCATTATTAGTAATCGCTATCAGTTTTGCGCCGATCCGTTTAATCAGTGGAATCAACCGGACAATCTCCTCGGTCTCCCCGCTGTTCGAAAGGGCCAGAACGATGTCCTCTTTGGTAACGCGGCCCAGGTCTCCGTGAATCGCCTCGGCCGGATGCAAATACAGGCTAGGGGTGCCGGTAGAAGAAAGGGTCGCTGATATCTTCTGCGCAATAAAACCAGGTTTACCCATGCCGGTGACCACCACCCTGCCGGTAGCCTCAAAGATCGTCCGACAGGCCTCGTAGAAATTGTCCCCTACCTTCTTTACCGCCTGCGAAATCGCCTCCGCCTCGACGGTAAGGGTCTTCCTGCCGAGTGCGACAATCGTCTTGATATCCTCTTTTCTCTCCAGTTCTTTACGTAGTGACATGATCTAATGCCTTTCGTATCGCGAGTGCCTCGGTAAGAAGCGTCTCGACTTCATCAAGCGGGAGCATGTTCGCCCCGTCGCTCAGCCCTTTATCAGGGTCCGGGTGCACCTCGAGAAACACGCCGTCGCAGCCGACCGCAACCGCAGCCCGGACCAGATGCGGGATGAACCGCCGTTCGCCCCCCGAGCTTTCCCCTTTTCCGCCGGGGGCCTGCACCGAGTGCGTCGCATCAAAGATTACCGGATACCCGAATTCCCGCATAATGGGGAGCGCCCGGAAATCGGTGATCAGCTGATTGTATCCGAACGAGGTCCCGCGCTCTGTCAGGATAAGCCTTTCACAGCCAGAGGCAGCACACTTCTCGATAATGTTCTTTACGTCCCAAGGGGCAAGGAACTGCCCTTTTTTCACATTAACCGCCCGGCCGCTCTGTGAGGCGGCAATTAAAAGGTCGGTCTGGCGCGACAGAAAGGCCGGGATCTGCAGGACGTCGGCCACCAGGCTAACCTCTTTGACCTGTGCAACGTCGTGTACATCCGTCGTGACCGGCACCGCGTATTCCTTTTTTATCTTTTCAAGAATCCTGAGCCCCTCTTTCATGCCGGGTCCGCGGTATGAACGAAGTGACGAGCGGTTTGCCTTATCAAAACTTGCCTTGAAGACAAAAGGAAGGGAAAGTCTCCCGGCGATTTCCTTGAGGCTAGCGGCAATATCCCGGACAAGCGCCTCATCTTCGATAACGCACGGTCCGGCGATGAGTGCTGGCGGACCTTCGCCCCCTAGAATAACGTCTTCTGTAACAGCGATACGTTTTATCGTCATCGTCCTTCCTCCTCCATGAGAAGCCGGCGCACCCGCGCAAGGTCATCTTCGGTGTCGATGCCGACGGAATCGCCCGGGGAAATCCCCACCTTAATCCGCACCCCCGCGCCAAGCCAGCGCAACTGCTCAAGTGACTCTGCCTCTTCTAACCGCGTGGGCAGAAGTCCGGCGATGCGCGCGAAAACCTCTTTTCTGTATCCATACATCCCGATATGCTTCAAGTAGGCCGACTCACCTGCCGGAGGCACCGTCCTGTAATAGGGTATCGGGCTCCTTGAAAAATAGAGCGCAAACCGTTCGTTATCGCACACTGCCTTTACCACGTTCGGATTGTTGGCCTGTTCGGAGGAGATTATGGGAAAGACAAGTGTCGCCACCTCTGCGCGCGGGTCTTCATCAAAAAGACCCACAAGGGTATCCACCATCTCCCCGGTCACCAGGGGTTCATCGCCCTGGATATTCACCACAATGCGGGCGTCTTTCGAGCAGGTCGCCTCGTATGCACGCTCGGTGCCGGAGCGGCACGTCTGAGACGTCATCACGGCCCGGGCCCCGAATGAGGCCGCGTGCTGTATTATCCGCTCATCGTCGGTTGCAATGAGCAGTTCGTCCAAAAGCCGTGAGCTCCTCGCCCCTTCATAGACGCGTCTGATGAGTGATTTGCCGCAGATATCCGCGAGCGGCTTTGCCTTGAGACGTGTCGAACCGTAACGCGCAGGGATGACACCGATCACAGCACCCGACATTACCCCTCCAGTATTCTCTTCATGAGCTCTTCTGACTCGGCAACAGAGATCCCGACCTTTTCGACCACAAGACCGGCCGCGTAATTCGCGATATGTGCCGCCTCTGTCATGCTCGCCCCCGCACCCACCGCAAGGGCAAACGCGGAGATAACCGTATCGCCTGCCCCGGAGACATCAAATACCTCGCGGGCAAACGTCGGGATTTCCACCGGACCCTCTCCCTGCTCAAAAAGGCACATACCGTCTTCGCCCAACGTTACCAAGACGGCTTGACAGTTCAAATTCTCAAGGAGCGTCCGTCCCGCTTTATAGAGGCCTTCTTTATCCTTGATGCGCACGTTGCTGCCCTCGCCCGCCTCTTTGCGGTTTGGGGTGATTGCGGTCACGCCTTTATAGCAGTGAAAATTTTCGATTTTCGGGTCGACGAAAATGAGTTTGTTATTTTTAACACAGAGCGGCACCAGCCTGTCCAGAAGCGGGGCGTTCACCACGCCCTTGCCATAGTCCTCTATGACCACCACATCCGTATCGGCAATGCGATCCTCCACCACAGAGAGAATCTGTGATCCGATCGGGTCGGAAATGGGGTTTACGTCCTCTGTATCAAACCGTACTACCTGCTGGTGATGGGCAATAACGCGCGTCTTGACGGTTGTGGGCCGCGCCTTGTCGACGATGATGCCGTCGGTTAGGACACTGCGCACCTCCAGCTGTTGCCGAAGCGTCTTTCCTTCGTCATCGTCCCCGGTCACCCCGCAGAGGGTGACCTGCCCTTTCAGCGTGGCGATATTGTTGGCAACATTCGCCGCTCCCCCCGGCATAAAACTCTCTGAGGTAACCCAGACCACCGGAACCGGGGCCTCGGGAGAAATCCGCTCAACCTGTCCCCACAGAAACTTATCAAAGATAAGATCCCCGATAACCAGCACGCGCACCTTATGAAAATTCTTGATCGCTGACACCAGCACTTTTTTATCCATGTCGTCTCCCCTTTTCCATCGCCTCAAGAATGCCGTAGGCAAAGAGAGGCAGCATAATCTCGTGATGTCCGGTAATCGACATGCCCCGGGCCCGCGGACCCGATAGCGGTCGCCTCACGATATTCTCGGTCGGACGGTACTGTCTGAGCATATCAAAATCGGCGGCGGTAAAATTTCTGACCGGCCTGCCGAGATTCCTGCTGATACTCACCGCCTTCAGAAAAACCTCGGGCAGGATAACCGCCGAACCGAAATTAATAACCACGCCGCCCTCGTTAAGACCCGGCACCTGTGCGCAGAGGATGTGAAAATCCCTGAGCGAGGCCGCACCGATGCTTGCCCCGTCACACTCGGGGTGCTGATGGATAATGTCGGTACCGAGCGCGACATGCACGGTGGCCGGCACCTGCCTCCTGTATGCGCACCCGAGGAGGCTGATGTCGCGGTAGGGCAGCTTTTTTGTATGGATCATCCTGCCGATCGCATACCCCATGCCCTCTCCTTTTTGGGCGCCTTTTCTGACAGCCTGGTTCAAAAAACGCGAGGTCTCGATGCTCATGCCGAACGCCCCGTCCTGTATGGCGCTGGCAACATGTTCGGAGGTTGCCCCGGCATAGGAAAGCTCAAAGTCATGAATAGCCCCGGCACCATTAAGGGCAATAGCGGTTACTATATTCTTTTCTAACAGCTCTATAATAAATCTACTAAGGCCGCATTTAATGACATGGGCACCACACATCAGAAGCACCGTCTTTTTCTTTTTACGGGCCTTGATGACCGAATCGATGAGATAATGTAGGTCGCGTGCCGCAAGGACCTCAGGAAGCGACCCCAGAAATTCCGAAAAAGAGAGGCCGTGCGGGGCAACACGGGCTATATTCTCCTGCCGGAACTGACTCTTCCTCACCTTCAGGGAGACACGCTTGAGTTGTTTAAGGTTGGGGAAACTCTTTTTCATGGTATGCCCGTATAATCATCACAAGTTATTGATTTTATCACTCTTGGGAAGTATCGTCAATCTTTTCTATCGAGTCAAGACAGGCGATAACCTTGCCCATGATAGGCGCCTCGGTCTGGACGGTCAGGGGATACCGGTGTTCATCGCTGCTGACCCAGGCAATCATCCGCCCCTTTCTGATGATAACCCCCTGCATCTCGGTGACCGGCTCGATCATGACCGCTTCATATTCACCGAGGCCCCGGATGGCAACCCGGGCGCCCTCGAGAATATCGACCCTGACCTCCCAGTTCTTTTCATCAGAGCTGACATTCACAAATACCGGCTTGCCGATCTCAAGCTTGAGCGTCCGGAAATAGTAGAGACAGCTCAGGGTGTCCTGGGTAAACCGGGTGATCTTAAATTCCTTCTCGGATCCGTTTGTCAGGGATTTGTAATACCCTATCCCCTTTTCGTGGTCAAACTCCACTACCTCATGCGCACGGTACCTGCCCTCCCGTTGATCCTTAATAAATTTAAGCGCATATAGGCCTTTTACGTCGATAAACGTCTCTACCCGGTCTTCGATTTTATAGATAGGGTTCAGTATCTTATTTGATCTGGCCTCGGCGATAACATGGTATGCCTCCTGTCCGTTTACCGTCACTATCTCTTTGATCCACAGGGTCCCCTCCCCGACCGTCATGCCGAGCCATCGTATTTTATAGAGCAGCTTTTCCCCGACAGGCAGCTTTTTGGACGGCACCTCAACAACCATCTCCTCCTGTGGCACCTCTTCTGTTTTGACCCGCCGGCCGACCCCGCTGCATCCGCTGCATACCCCGATTATCAAAACGAAAAAAATAAGATATCGTCTTCTCATCCGTATCTACCCCTCATCCGTGAAGCGCGCCTCGCGCACAAGTTCCTCAACCTTTTCATAAACCTCATCAGGTGTAATTAACCGGAGGCATTCGAATCCGCGGGTGCAGTCATGGGCATAGCATACCTCACACCCCGCGTCTTTATGAAAGACTGCATCGCGTTCCCCGACAGGGCCCCATCGCGCAGGACTCAACCCATCCTGTCTCCTCCCGAAAAGGGCGATGCAGGGGGTAGTAACGGCTGCGCTGATATGCACCGGTCCGGAATCGTTGGACACAAAAAGCCTGGCCCATTTTAACACCCATCCCAATTCACCGAGCGAGAGCCTTCCGGTAAAATCAATAACCGATCCCGCACATTCGGATGCAAGGGCGGCAGTCAATGCAGTGTCGCGCGCCCCACCAACAATAGCCACCTTGAGCCCGAGCTCCGTTACGATCCGGTGTATAAGGGTGCGGAAGTGCTCCAGGGGCCAGCACTTTGACGGACAGCTCGCCTGGGCATGAACGGCGACGTACCGTTTTCGTTCAAGGCCTGTTTCGCGAAATCGTTTTCTGACCGCGTCTCTTGTCTCCTGACGAAGCGGGAAGTACAGGCAGGTGTACCGGAGGTCCTCGATCCCCAGCCCCTTCCTGATGAGTTCGAGATTGCCGTCTATCTCATGCATTAGGCCGGTCTTTTTGATGTCGGCAAAACGTCTGGTCAGCAGAAATGAAAGCCGCCTTTCATACCCGATCCGCACGGGAATGCCGGCAAGATACGACAACAGCACCACCCGGTTGGTCGAGTGCAGGATAAGGGCTATATCAAATTTTTTATGCCGCAACATCCGGGAAAAAAGAAACGATCCCCATAAGGAGCGGTGAGCGCCCTCTTTGTCATATATCAGGACCTCATTAATAAACGGGTTTCCCTCGACGGTCTCGCGTGTCTTCGGTGTCACCAGGACCGAAATGTGCGCGGTGGGAAAATGCCTCCTGAGCACCTCAAAGACCGGTGTCGAGAGGACCACATCGCCGATCCGGTCGGTACGTGTTACTAAAATCCTGCTGATGGTAGTGCGGTTACTCATCGGTTTTCGCGAATGCCATCAGGCGTTCTACGGGAGGCAAGATACGCCCTGGCGTGAAAAAATACCTCCTCAGGGGTCACCGACCTGAGGCACTCGAGATGATGCCGGCAGCGCGCCTGCTCGCACGGTATGCAGTCGAGTCTCTTCTGCAGAGAAATACCGTATCCCTCAAGCGGGCCGTACTTAGCCGGATCTGTCGGTCCGAAAATGCCGATCGCAAACGTGTCGACGGCACAGGCCATGTGGAGTGGCGCGCTGTCGTTAGTAATCAAAAGGGATGAGCGACGAATGAGTGCGGCAAGCTCACCGAGTGATGTCCTGCCGCAGAGATTCGCCACACCGCTACCCACCCATGAGGCAATGGCCTTGCCGAGTTGCCCGTCGCGGACATCGCCCAGCAAAACCGACCTGATACCAAGTTCTTCAAAGATACGCTTAATAAGTGCCACAAAGTGCAACGCGGGCCACTTCTTTGTATCGCTCTTTGACCCCGGTGCAACGGCAATAAACTCCTCAGATCCCTCTATCCCCGACCCGGCCAGGAGGATGCTTGCACGGGTCTCATCGCCGGAAGAGACCCACAGGGCCGGCTTTATACGGAAGAGATCGGATATACCGAGTCTTGTCAGCTTCCACAGGTGCCTTTCATGCATATGGCGTATCCTGCGGGGGGACCTGTGAAGGGCGCCGATTTTGTGCCTTCCTCGCAGGAGAAACGGAAACAGGCTTTCTCTGAAATCAATGATAACGTCGTACCTCTTTTCTCTGAGCCGTTTAATAAGCGCTATCTTGGTCTCAAGCCGGGAAAATTTATCATAGATAAAAACCGTTGCAATCCGCGGATCCCCTGCGAATAGCCCTGCTGCATTCGGGCCTACCACAATATCAATCTGTGCTGAGGGGGCATGCTTCCTGAGCCCCACAATGGCCGATGTCGTCAATACCACATCACCGATATTGGTGAGTGAAATAAGTAGCACGCGTCTGATGTCGTCTTGATTGATTCTATTCATTGCAAGAAGCCGCCCCTCCCTTTATCAGACGTTTAATCGCGGCTAGCACGTCATTCACCGCGATTGCCTCCATGCACCTGTTCTTCGGGCAGTCGAGATCATAGCATGGTTCGCTGTTACACTCGATCTCGTTTCTGAGGACCACTGTATTCGGGTGGCGCGGATGGTAGGGACCGGTGATATCGGTATGGGTAGGGCCGAAGAGCGCAACCACCGGCACACCGAGGGCGCAGGCAATATGCATAGGGCCTGAGTCGGCCGACACCATACAGGCACTCAGCGTAAAAAGCGCACCGACCTCCCCGAGTGTCGTTTTTCCGGCCAGTGAAACAGGTCTTCGCGTCGCCCTGGCAATAATCTCCTCTGTCCTGATCCTATCTGTTGCGGCCCCGGTAAAAATTACCTGTAGCCCCGTTTCATCCGCCACCCGATCAGCCAGCCGGGCGAACGAGGCTACCGGCCACCTCTTTAAACTCCAGTTGGCACCGGCATGCATCACACAGAAGGATTCCCCTTCGGCGACACCGCTGTCCCGAAGCAATGCCCTCGCCCTTTCGATCTCCCTCTCGGTTACAAAAAAATCACACCCCTTGCCGTCGGCGGCGATACCCAGCTGTCTTAAAAGTTCCAGATACATGTCGGCGCGATGCACCGGCTCTTCCGGATAGGAAATGCGCCGTGTCAGGAGCCATCCGCTCTTCGATGTATCAAAACCTATGCGCTCGGGAATTCCGGCAAATACGGCAAGCGCGGTCCTTGTCAACGATGGGCGCAAGAAAAAAACCGTCTCAAACTGCCGGCCCCTCAACTCCCTGACAAAAGAGGCCTTCCCACCAAGCGATGCCTCAGCACCGTCCTCATCATACAGAATCACCTCACCGATGTAAGGATTGTTCATAAGGACCGGGTGCGTCCGCGGCACGACAAAAGAGGTAATTGCGCCGTCGGGATAGGCCCTCTTAAGGTTTCGGATGAAGGGCGTCGAAAAAATGACATCGCCCAACCAGTTTGGATGTATGACGAGGATGTTGTCCATTGTCAGCGTGTTCTGGTTCCGCGGGTTCTTCGAGTTGCTCGGGTTCGAAAATGGTTCTTCGGGTTAACGAGTCACTCGGGTTACTCGAGTTCAAAAAAAGAATTCGCGAATTCGTAGAACTGGCGAACTCGCTAACCATTTTAAACTCATGAACTCGCAAACTCGCAGAACCCGTTCAACTCGCGAACTATATTGTGTCATTCTTCCCCCAAAACCCGCCGGTAGACCTCTTCGGTTTTGCGGACCATGCTGTCAATATCAAAGGTCTGCCTGACGGTTTCCCGGGCCATTGTGCTGAGCTTGTTGGCGAGGGATTTATTGTCAAGCAGTTCCACAATTGCCGCATAGATCGCCTCGTCGCTCTTCGGCTTAATAAGCAGGCCATTCTGCGTATCTTTGATGATCGACTTGATGCCCCCAACCTCAGAGGCAATAACCGGCAGCCCCGCCGCCATCGCCTCAAGCAGTGAAAGTCCCAACCCCTCCTGTGTTGAAGGCAGCACAAAAATATCGATCGCCGCCAGCGCGATGTGGATATCCAGAAGACCCGGGATAAAAATAACCTTGTTCGCGATGTTCAGTTTGGTAGCGCGCGTATCCAAAAGCCTCCTGTACTCAGACCGGCCATCACCTACAATAACTAATGTTGCCTCGGGACGCCTCTTAAGTAGCTTTGCCATCGCATCGATCAAATAGATATGCCCCTTGACCTGAGAGAGGCGGCTAATAATCCCTATGACAGGACCCCCGCTGATACCATAGGTAGATTTAAACCTGCGTACATCGTTCTCTGAGACGGCTTGAGAAAAAAAATCGACATCGATGCCGTTATTAATAACGGTGATGCGCTCCCCGGCTATCTGAAAGACATCGACAAGATGTTGCCCCACCTCCTCGCTAATCGCTATGGTCCGGTCGCCCCAAAGGGCAAAAAGCCTCCGTCCGATCCTCCTCTTGAAAAATCCATGTGCGGTCACTATGTATGGCGTTTTTGTAAAATGGCAATACAGTCTCGCCACCATCTGGGTAATCCTGGTCTGGGCATGAACCACATCGACCCGCTCCTCACCAAGGGCCCCCAGAAGCCTGCAGAGTGACAGGAAAACCCTGGGGCTTATTTCATTTTTGGTATAAAGCGGAAGCATTATATGACGGGCACCAAAAGCGGTGAGGCGGTCGACCAGAGGTCCACCGCGGGAGGCCACAATCACCTCATGGCCACGGGCAATGAGCCCGCCGGTCAGTGTAGTGACGTAGTTCGGAATGCCCCCGACATCCAGATGGGTCGTGATTATTAAGATCTTCATATCGTCTTTGTCTATTGAGGGTGAATAACGTAACGCTATGTATGGAGTGTCTGCGTGCTTATTATATACTGTTTTTTAAAAAGAGGTATTGAAAAATATATAGTTACGATAAAATATGTGCACCCACATGCAGCGCCCCTTTTTCTCATCGAACCACAAATAAGCGCGCAAGACCTGCAGGCAACAGGTACCTTGTGCTTATTTTGTTAATATAGGGCCTTCAACCTCTGCATTGCTCTTAGGTGCAGGAAGACCGCCGGAGGGACGTTCTCTGATAAGTTTTAACTCATTTATTTATAGCACGTTAAGATAGATATATGCGCGGCCTGACCTCTCCTTTAATGCGGTATGGCGCGTATGTCATTATTCAAAAAAATGTCCGAGAGCCATTTCTTGATCTCTCAGACGGTTGTTAGAACCGTGGTTCTCAAAATGCACGGTGCGCGCGGCCGGTCAATGTGAAATCGCCCTGCCCGGTAATCTCTACCGGGATATACTCACCGATACAGTTTCCGTTTGCCGCAAAGACCACCTTCTTGTGGGCGCGGCTCCTCCCCATGACCTCTCCCCTGCTTTTTTTTGCCGGTGTCTCGACGAGCACCTCAAGGGTGGTGCCGATAAGGCACTGGTTATTGGCCGCGGTTATCTCTTTCTGGAGGCTAAGAAGGATTTGATTTCTCTCTTCCTTTACCTTTTTTGGGACGTCATCCGTCAAAGCGGCCGCTTTCGTTTTCTCACGCGGCGAATACTTGAAGATAAAGCTGTCATCGAATTGGATTTTTTTCATCACGTTCACGGTCGCCTGAAAATCCTCCTCTGACTCACCCGGGAACCCAACGATAACATCCGTCGTCAGACTGCCGGCAGGGATATTCTCTTTAAAGGAGCGCGCGATATCAAGAAAGTGTCCGACTGCATAGCCCCGTCCCATCGTCTCCAGTATTCTGTCCGAACCCGACTGAATCGGCAGGTGCAGGTGCTCGCACACGCTCTCGAGGTCGCGCATGGCACTGATGAGGTCGGGCGAGATATCCTTTGGGTGAGACGTGAGAAAGCGGATTCTTTTTTTATAGGGCAGGCTGTCCAACCTCTCCAAAAGACGTGCTATAGTGATGCCGTCTGCCAAATTCTTCCCGTAGGAATTAACATTCTGGCCAAGGAGGGTTATCTCCTTTACCCCGTTATCTAAAAGCTGGGCCACCTCGTTTACAATATCGGTGACCTCACGGCTGCGTTCCCTGCCCCTGACATAGGGTACCACGCAGTACGTACAGAAGTTGTCGCACCCGCGCATAATCGCGACATACGCCTTGAGTCTCTTTTTCTGTCCCGTGACACTCTTCCCTGCTCTCCCGTCTAGCTCGCAGGCGATAACCGGCCCGCGCCCCCCCCTGATCTCTTCAACAAAGGCAGGGATATCCCACATCCGGTCAGGGCCACAGATGAGGTCGACAAACGGTGCCTTCTCAAGAAGGGCCTCGCCATAGTTCTGGGCCATGCATCCGATAATGCCGATTATTTTTTCAGGGTGTTTCTCTTTAAGGGGACGCAAGGCCATAACATTGCCGAAGGCACGCTCCTCGGCGTGTGCCCTGACACTGCAGGTATTAAAGAGGATGATATCGGCCTCATCTGGGGTGCCGGCCGGCATATATCCCGCCTTCCCCAGCATCGCCTCCACTATCTCTGAGTCGTAGGCGTTCATCTGACAGCCAAAAACTTTCAGGTAAACTTTTTTATGCATTTTTTATTCCAATTTTACTCGCTTTGGTAGTTTTCCGCTTTTAAAATGCTTATCCAGCCAACCATTTTTCACATTCTCCCTTGAGTCAAAATGTGAAATATAGGGTTTAATATCCAACAGGGGTGTGCCATCTAATATATCAACTTCTGAAAAAGTAATTATATTTTTCTCAAGCTTCACTAACTTCACAATAGAAATACCAATATGATTTGGCCTATGGGGGCTTCTTATGGCAAATATACCGTGCGTTTCATCTTCAAGGAAGGGTTTGCTAATAAGCGTCTCCTTTGTAGATCTATCAAAATAATAGATTAGAATAATATGCGAAAACTCTTTAATATCTTTAAGACCCTGTTGGTATTCTAGAAATACCTCCGTCTGCCCTGTAATGTCTTTTTCAAACTTACCCTGAATAGGTATGCCTTTTGGTTCTTTATATGGCGTATGAATTATACCTATGGGTTTTATTCTAATGTCGTTTTTCATATTAGAACGTCACAACCTTATCAGTTTCCTTAATGATATCGTACATATCCTTCATAGTAGAAATCGGGCACATATTCGATTCTTCTTGCTCTCTCGATTTCATACAGCTTCCGCAAGCATAGATTTTTCCACTTGACTGTATAAACTGTGCAGCCTGATCAACAGTGTTAAACTTCTCTGTGCTGACCTTCTGATACTCAACACCTTTGCTCATGAAAAATACCCTAACCTCGTCACCCTGCCCGAGAGCGAAATTGCCATAACGCAAAGCGTTCCAGCAGGTCTCAGCGTCGTTGCTTGAGATAACGATTCCTATTTTCATGTTACCCCCTTTTTTATCTAAACATTATTTTTGTTAAGAAAAATATCGCTCCGCAGTATCCCATATTTTGTAAAACATGCACGTGATGTCATTAAAATTGTCAAAAGAACACTTATTATCGTACTCACGACAATACTGATCATGATCATTATCTGATACTTAATAGCGACCTCCGGGCTTGCTCCGCCAAGAATAACCCCGGTCATCATGCCGGGAAGCGCCACAATTCCTATGGTAGCCATCGAGGCAATCGTTGGTTTCAGCGCAAGGCGGATGCTTTCTTTCATGTACGGCCGCGCGGCTTCATGACAAGTGGCTCCCAGCGAAAGTACATAAAGATACTTTTTCGCGTCTTTCCAGAGACTTTTATAGAAAGTGTCAATACCCACAATATTGCCTCTTAAAGAATTACCCAACAGCATTCCGCCAAGGACGATCAAATATCTGGCATCAAAAATATGATCAAGCCGTATGACAAATATATTGACGTAAAAGATAACCGCGAATGTTGCAAAAGCGAACGACACAAAAACCGGTACAAGGATTTTACCCGGCTTCATCGACGACCCGCGAATGGCTGAAAAAACCGCGACCAGTATCATCACAACAAGCCACAAAAAATTGATGAGCGCGTTATTCCATAAAAACAGATATTTCAAGAAAATGCCGATAAGAACAAGCTGAATAGTCATTCTTCCCGCGGAAGTCAAAAGTGGCTTTATAAGGCCAAGGCGATAAACCCAGCTTAAAATAACCGGCACTGCCAGCAATAAAAACACTAATAAAAGTGAATAAACAGAAATGTCTATTGTTTCCACGCTTTTTTCTCCAGATCAAAAACTTTCACATTAGGATTATCCAGCCATACAGCGTCATGCGAGATGCTAACAACCGTCCAGTCTTCACGCCCTATAAAAAAATCAGCGGTCTTTTTCTTGAGATTTTTATCCAACGCCGATGTAACCTCATCCAGAAGGAAAACTCTCCGACTCAATAAAACTGAAACTATAATAGCGACCCTCTGTCTTTCGCCGCCTGAGAGTGCAGAAATATCTTTATCAAGCAGATCATGACTTAATTCAAAAAAATCCATTAATTCGTTGACCCTTTCCTCACCGAAATTCAAAGAATGATTCGATTTTATCCCGGCAACAAAAGAAAACCAATCCGACACTTTATAATCACCGATACTGACATCTTGATCGACAAACGCTACATTTTGTCTCACGTGCCAGATCGTGTGTTCATCAACAGGTGCCCCATCGAAAAGCACTTTCCCGCTTTTAGGCTGAATAAACCCAAGAATAAGTCCAAAAAGTGAGGACTTTCCAAGGCCGGATTTTCCCAAAAGAACAACCTTCTCACCTTTAACAATCTCAAGGGAGAAATCGTTAAAAATCGCCCTATCGTCAAAATCTAATTTTATTTTGTTATATTTGATCATAATAAGAACTCACATAATTCGTCTAGCAAGCTATTTTGTAACACATTGATTTATAATGAGTTATATGCTACATAATATTGCTGAGATAACCAATGATGCTCGTATAATACTGCGTCCATCGGTCAGCTGAATGTCCTCATATAAAGACGTTTTGATATCATGCCTGCCCTCCCCGTCTTAGATTTCGCAGAAATCTGGGGAGGATCCGAGCCGTCTCGTCCTGAGAGACTGCTTGTCAGCGTTTACCCCGCATGTCTTGACCTGCACAGTCATCCCCGAAGCAGCATGAGCAATAAAACCGAGGTTAAAAAAATAACTGTGGATATACGCCATTTTTTATAATAGGCAAGGCCTTCCTCAGTCAATATCTCTTTCGATGGCATTGGAATTCTTCTTATGTTTTTAGCATGGCCTATTTCTTTGAATTTTTCTTCCGATATGCAATTCCTGACTTTTGCTTGACAGTGAAGGCCGTAGGCAAAACTCGAGGCGGTTAAAAGTGTTAAAGGTAATGAAGCTGAATTAAGCGCCGCCCATTTCTGCAATAGTTCTTTTCCACCTGTAAAGACAATAAGAATTCCAAGGATAACAAACATTCCTATAAAAGATACGATAAATATCCCGGAGCGATTATATTTTTTATAGTAGGCTTCTTTATCTTCCTTTGCCTCTTTTAAAAACCTAAAAACCAAAAATAAAGTCGTTGGAAAAATAATAACGATTAAAAAAAGCGTAAATATGACAGCTAGTTTATCGGCCATTTTCCCTCCTTTTATCTTTCTTCATTTCTCCGCTACAACCAGCATCTCGAAATCCTCTGGAGTCAGTTTATCCTTCCTTGAGTATGCCCCCAATTTGACCCCAAAAATTTCTATTTTCTTATACCCCAGTGTTTTCAAAAGCCATCTTATCTCACTCGGCACGTAATACCGTTCATTGCATTTTAGTTCTTTTTTATTGCCTAAATCATCTTCAAACACAACAGTATTATAATCACGGAACGTCATCAGATCAAAGGAGCAATCCTTGCACTGAGACTGCCCTTCTTTCTGTGCCGACTCATAAAATTCTTTAACCGAATGGAACAGCGGAAACAATCCGTTTAATGCGGTGAAAATGAGCTTGCCTTTATCTTTCAGTGCTTTTGTTACGTTTTTGAGTATCTCAAAGTTCATCTCGTCCGTTTCCATAAGAGAAAAACCGCCTTCACAGAGCATGATCGCCAAATCAAACTCACCTTCAAACGGAAGATTCCGGGCGTCTTGTGTTTGGAAATCGATCGCCAACCCGGCTTCTTGTGCTTTTTCTTTTGCCCTTTTGATCTGATTATCGGATAAATCAACACCAGTTACGCTATATCCCCTTTTCGTTAATTCAATCGCGTGACGGCCGGTACCGCAACCGATATCTAGTATCTCCAGGGAGTTATCCTGCGTTATTTCTTGTTCAATAAAATCGCATTCTCCCAGAGTCCCTTGAACAAAACACTCCTGATCATACTTCTTCGCATAACTTTCAAATAATGCCTCATACCATTGTTTCATTGTTATCTCCTTCCATTTAGCAAAAATAATGCAGATAGTTGGCAATGGTTGTTAATGGTTCACCTATCTGCTAACCAAAACTGCGAAAGTAAAATTTTTCAAATATCTTCCTCGCATACCCATAACACTACCTTATGTTCATTATACTTATTTTTATACTGTCTCTGGAGTAATGTCTCTTGCATTTTTTCATAATCGAATTTATCTTTATCGGTATATTTCACAATGCAAACGAAACGTGGCAACTCTCTTTTAACAAAAATGTCAGGTTCCTTATTAGAGAAAACGAGTGTTTCGATACCAGAATAAAAACTGACAGGAGAAACTGTGTTCGTATACAGAATGTCTTTCGGCGAAGCCATCTTCGCAATCTGCATGCCAGCCTGATATGGCCCCGGAAATCTAAAAATATGTAACTTAGCGAAATAACCCAAACCGAATAACACAAACGATGCGGTCAGAATAATCTGCCACTGTTTTTTGAGTCGCCCGACAACCAAAGCGGCAATCAATGCCATCGCGGGAGTCAGATATTGCAGTGTCCAAACGTGGATATAAGCTGCGTGAGGGGTCATGAGGGGCAATGCGGCACCAAATAGCAATAGCATACGTGCTACCAGATTGACCTCGTCGGTCATTCGAATCTTTTTTTTGCGCACCATATGTATCCATAATGCCAAACACAGAACGCCGCAGGGAGTAAAATTTAAAATAACATTTTTTATTAACGTCCGATAGAATCCGATATGTAATAGAAGAGAACGGTGCTGGCAGTGATAGAAAAATCCGCTTAACTGTCTGTTGAGTGAAAACGGGACAGTTTTAATAAAAAATAAAAAAATGCCGACAATAGTTAAAACTGCCAAAAGCATTAATCCGGCATAAGCGGCAGCGCCTTTCTTTTTATAACGAATATATAACGCCGGGGACAACAAAAACAAAACAAACGGCCAATCGCTCAATACGCCTAAGACGGAAATAAAGGCGAGCATAAGGGCGAAAAACAGTTTCCCGGTGTGAATGAATTGTACAAATAGATAGAGGAAAACTATAGATAGACCAAGAGTAATTGCTTCATAATTAACAATACGTCCATAATAATTGAACATCGGCATAAGAGACATAAAAAACATGCTTAATAAAGCGGTTTTTCTGTCGGCAATGCCTTTGACCAATAAAAAGAAAAATATGAGGCCCGATAATGAAAAAACGATCGGGATCAGGCGGGCGCTCCATTCATGAATGCCAAAAAATTTAAAAGATAACGCTAAGAGGAGCGGCACAAGAGGCGGGTGCAAAATATAATAATTTGGTCTACCGCCCAACATATCCATTATCGGCAATCCCCTGCTTATTTTGAGACCATATAAAAGATGGTGTTTCGCAAAAAGTTCAAGAATCCCCACTTCCCAGGCTTTAACATATGGCAAAAATAAACCCCAACATAGGAGGACGCCCGCCAGAATCGTGATAGCGCCTGCGATTTTTATCTCTTGGGTCAGAACGTATTTTTTCATTTCGAATACCGGCCCTTCACACTGCAGGTATCAAAAAAGATAACGTCTACCTCTTGAGGCTTGGACGCAACCATATACCCCGCCTCTCCCACCAGTATCACCTCAACTATCTCTGAGTCGCGGCTGTTTATTTGACATCCAAATGTTTTTGATAAAACGTTTGGTTGTCACGTCTTCACCGCCCTATACCCCTGGCAAATCACTCCCCTTACTTCTTATCCTCGCACTTGTTGCAGAGCTCGGGATCCTTGGCCGACGGGCGCACGCCGAATAGCCGTGTTGCAATCAACCGGTAGAGGATCCCCTCAAGCGGAACCCTGCATTTCTTGCATCGCCTCGTCATAACCCCTCCGTCCTCTTATGGATGTCACGTTCTACTTCCCCGCCAGCGCCAATACCTTATCAAACCTCATCCCGTTAATCAATTTTTCCTTCTCTAGCCTCGTCAGCCGCTTTATCCTGTGTTCGGCACTCATCGCATAATGCAAATACCTATATTCCTTATACCAGACCAAGCAAACCGGCCCCTTTCCTCGCACGTACTTCGCGCCGCGTTTGCCCGCGTTATGTTCCCTGAGGCGCCTCTCGAGGTTAGCTGTATAGCCGGCGTAATAGGTGCCGTTCTTGCATGTTACCAGATACACACAATAATGATTCCGACGCCTGATCTTCCTTTTCATCAAAAGAGTCGCTGTTCTTTATCAAATCCTGGATATCTTCTGGTAAACCAAACATATAAAATAGCCGCGGGGATAAAAAACAATATGCATAACCGATACATCATAGCCGCCGAAACTAATCCATACAACGGATTAATCTTTAAGGGGTAAAACGGTTGGATATCAGTGTATATTGGCGCATCACATAGGACATGCAGACATCCACCGGCCGCGCCTGAAAGAATGTCCGCCTTTAGTGAAGGAGAATAGGGCAATCGCAAAAAACGCATTAATCTTCCTAACGGTTGCCTCAATGCATAAGCCATGCCTCCCCATAACGAACCCACGATAAAACTACCTATAAACGTATGTACATAGCCGTGTACTGGATAATGTACATTAAAAAGCATAACAAGCAAAGGTTCGATATCGATTATGATATTGGCTAAAATAAAAGTTGGGACATCAAGTTTTCTCTGTAGCGGCAGCGCTACACACGCATGAACCCCGACATGAAATGGTGTAAACGGCATAACCTGTGTACCCCTGATGATGGGTTATACGGTCGTCACGTCGCCGTATTATTTCGTCACTACGCAATAATGAAACTGCATTAGTCCGCCTGGCGCCCGACAACACTGGTTGCATCCTGCTGCCGGTCAGCCAAAAGAGCTCAAAAAAATAGACGTTATATTAATAATCCCCTGCCGATACGGCGGTCTGTCGGCACGGCGGGATTGCACGCTTTTTCAGGTGTGGTCTTCTGGGAAAGCGATGTGTGAAGAGTGCCCAGCTTTTGCGTTCCGCGCCTGAAAAGTGTACGATATACATAGGGAAAATAATACCTGTTTATTTTCATAGGGGTTATTTTTGTTGAAAAAACCAGCCCTTTTAATAGTACATGAATAAACCTGTACATATTTTTGAGTGGCAGTTTGATTAAGACAAACATGCACTTCTTTAAAAACGAATATCGAACAATACAATAAAAGAGTGCCTGCAAATTTTCTATTTCTTTTTTTGAGGTAAGCGCCAGACACGTCGTTTCGTGAAAATCTCCTATCTTTTCATAATCCCCGTCCCATTCTCTGGTCCCCAGCGCCATCGCAGACAACGCTGTGCCGGGATACGGCTGGTAGATCGAAGAATCGACATATGCCGGCTTCCATTTCATGCAGAATTCGAGCGATTCCAGATCATTGTGTATGGTGGATGCCGGCAGACCGATCATTATCTCGAATACATAGTTGATCTCATGCCTTGCCAAGTGCCCAACCGCCGCATCGATTTGCCGGTCGGTAATATTTCTGTTTAATATTTTTTTTCTTATCTCTTCATTTTTGGATTCGATGCCCACCCAGACCGAAATGCATCCCGCCGCCTTTAACAACGCCGCTGTTTCTGCCGTAATGAGCTCCGGTCTCATATTGCAAATAAAAGGGAGCCCGACACGCTGCGGGTATTGCTGTTGAAATTCAATAAGCCAGTCTGTGGAACTGCCAAAGATATCATCTTCAAATTGCACGATATCAAAAGGGCTCTTGCGCCTTTCCTCTTCTATCTCCTCCAGTACGTTATCGACTCCTCTCCGTCTCAGTCTCCTGCCCTTGTTTTCATAAATAGAAAAGTACGGTTCATTAAAACAATAGCTACAACTGTACGGGCATCCTCGGGAGGCAATAAAATTTCGTATACGGAAATGTCTCACAGACTTATACTCCTTCAGCAGATCCCTGTCGGGAAAGAGGACGGCATCTATAGCATCGATTAATGGCCGCACACCATTTCTGTAAATCTCACCGTCCTCTTTTACCCAAAAATTCTCTGTTTTTCGATAATCTTCCTCTTTTTCTTTTTTATGCAAAAAATCTGCCAGGGCGCCCTCGCCCTCTCCCCTGCATATGGCGTCAATGCCGTCCTCATTGATAATCTCGGGTGAAAATGTGGCATGCGGCCCCCCAAATACAGAATAGAGATTACCAAATTCGTCCTTAAGTCTTTTGTTTAATGCACGATAATAGTGATGAAAGCCCGTTCTTGTGCTGAAAAGAAGCGCCTCCGGATGATACTTTTTTATGCATCTCTTGACCCTGCCATAGTCGCACGCATCGACCAATTTTACCTCATGACCGGATTGCTTCAGGCTGGAGGAAAGATACAGGCACCCCAAAGGCATCCTTCCCACGCTGTCCCTATCCAGTATCTTATTTATAAATAAAACCCTCATTCTTCTTTACCTCTTTTTGCTGCAAGGGGCCTAAAACTGGTGAAATAAAAAACTGTAATACTCCTCCATCATCTTCATCGCTCTGACGGAGGCAACCGCCAGATAATAGCTCATGACCAGGACAATGACGGTTACGATAATTTTTTTCTTCGGGCTATATCGGGGATTAATCCAGAGTAGCGGCAATGCCAGGGGGCCGATGCAAAGGAAGGCAATGACCAGCCAATACGTCTTATAGTACCATGCAGTCTCCGTCTCCTTGTTGAGGAATTCTCCGCAGTACCTGCATTTTATCGCGTCACCCTGTATCTCTTCCGCGCAGTAAGGGCATTTTTTCATCCGCGCCCTCCTTTTCATGTGGTAATCCTGTTTATATTTCTCCGGCTTTTTTCAGGGCTATCTTCGCGCTGATCGGTCCGATAAACTCATGCACAATCGTTGCCCCGATAATCACGCTCATAATCAACTGTGACAGATGGGAAAAAGCAGGGTCCTGCTGAATTAAAAGCACCAGACCGACAACAATCCCGCCCTGGGGAATCAGTCCACCTGCTGTATATCTGCGCACCTTTCTTTCAGCGCCTGACAGCACTGCCCCGGTATACGTCCCAAGAAACTTGCCGATGGTCCGGAATATGAAAAATAAAAAAATGAGAACGCCCGCCGCCGGCAGGACGGAAAACGTAAGAAGCATACCGCTCACGGTGAAAAAAAGCACGAATATGAACTCTTCTGTATATCTCTCAAGCATGGTAAATATCCTATTGCTGTGCCGGTTAAAATTGACCACTACCGCGCCCATGCTCATGGTGGCAAGAAGTTCATCGAAGTCAAAGTATTTTGCCAGTCCAAAACAAATGAATAGGAGCGCAAAGATAACGACTATCAGCGCCCCTTCCGTCTCTTTATTAAAAAACTCGGTGAGGGCATTGAAGACCACCCCGAGGATTATCCCTAAGAAAACCGCGCCGACGATCATGCCGCCGGGCTTCAGGACAGATGCGGAGAGGCTAAAGGGTTCGCGGGTAATCAACGCAACGGCGGCAACCGTGGCAAAGCTGTAATTAATAATGCCGAGTACGTCGTCAAATGCCGCAACGTTCATTATCGTTGAGGAGACCCTTCCCTTTGCCTTGTACTCATGGACCACGGCCAGGGTAGCCGAAGGGTCTGTCGGGGAGGCCAGGGATGCGATCAATAAACTGAGCGGGATAAAGGTTGCGACTGCGGTAGCACCGTCGATGTGGGTAAGAAATGGCACTGTACCGAAAAACCCCAGAAATACCAAGAGAAAGGCAAACTCTGCCTCGAGAATAGTGATGAAGAGAATGGTCTTGCCGAGCTTCTTGATCTCCGGGAAAAGCAGCGCCCCCCCTACAGAAAAAGTGATAAAACTGAGAGAGATATTGGTAATAAGGCCTGTGTGTGAGACGAAATCATAGGGGACGATTTTAAAAAGTCCGGGATTCAGGAGGACGCCCCCGAGGATGTAGCCCGTTACCTTGGGCAGACCAAAGTGCCTCAGAAGTTCCCCGCATATAAACCCGACAAAAATAATAATTCCGACTATTAATATCGACGGCATATCGTCTCCTGTGTGCAATATATCCCAGCCTAAACACCTTATATCTTATAAGGTGGTCCTTCTGCCTTTATCGGTTACCCGGAACTCCATATATCTGCCAAATAGCAGTCTTGTCTGCGCGTCCAAAGCGGGTAATGCACTCAATAATACCAACACAAAAGGAATTGTCAGCCATTCAAAGATATGCTTTACTTTTTTCAGCCATCCGTACTTCTTTCTCACAGCCGGCAAGAGCAGCATACCCAGAAAAACAGAAACTATCAAAGAAAAAGAAGAGAGGTGGAAAATTGTCCGGGTTATATGAGGTTCGTTGTAATAGACAACGGACTTGTGAAACTCACGGCCCGCCAGTACCGCCGGCAACCACCCGAGCGTGGTCAGAAGAAACCCCCAGGTAGCCCAGGACACCTGGTTTTCAAGCATCTTAAACGCATGCCCCATCTTCTCTCGTAAGGGTATTTTTTTTGACGCGATAAAGCCTCTTACCAAAATCGGAAAGTTTTCCGCGCCGTATGCCCAGCGCCGCCTCTGCCTATAAATGCTTTTCAATGTCCGCCACCAGTTCTCCGACACGGTGGCATCCATGGACACGGTTATAAATAAAGGCACGGCGCGGTAGTTGCCATCATAATAGAGATACGCCTTCCAGAAAATGGCGGAATCATCAGAAACTATGTCTTTTGGCCAGTAGCCGATATCGGTCAGGGCCTTAAAACTCATGCTGTGGCTTGAAAAAACGACGAGTTTCTCCGGGTGCGTGACTTCGATTAACTGGAAAAAGGACGACCCTATCTCCATGACCCGCACAAACCACGGGGCATCCCAGATATTGTTATTGTAAACAGGGATCGGTTGGAAGCTTGCCCGCGTCCGATCGGGAGTTACGATGAAATTGTAGGTAAGGCACGCGAAATAGCTCTTGTCGACAACGGTATCGGCGTCAAGGCAGGAGACAATGATATGTTCGAAGGCTATTGCTCTGGCGGCAAAAAACTCCGCTGCCCGTCTGGCAGCGTACGAGGCATTTGCCCCCTTGGTCCTTGTCTCTCCGGGAAGATTGTCCGGATGAACAATCATGAAAACATCGAGAAATTCTTTCTTGTATTCCGCGATCAGCCTCTCGACGACGTTTTTGGTGTCCTGCGGGGCCCTCTCCTCAACGGCATATACAACCAACAT
This sequence comes from Candidatus Omnitrophota bacterium, assembly GCA_016930485.1. Taxonomy (GTDB): domain Bacteria; phylum Omnitrophota; class Gorgyraeia; order JAFGGP01; family JAFGGP01; genus JAFGGP01. Next base: position 52,612 of record JAFGGP010000051.1, read on the forward strand.
CTGCCTGTGTGGGAAAGGCTGGTGCAACAATGCCTCGAGGCCGGGCCGGATGACATCCTCTGACTCTTTGGCGACAGGAAATATAATAAGGTGGTAGATATCGCCCGAGGCAGGAAATGCTATCTGTTTATCCCGAAGAAACCTGAGTTCTTTTTTGTGAATATACAGCGAGAAACGTTCATTCAGGGTGCGGGCCTTTCTTGTGCCGAGTTCTCCGAGATAAGCATTCAGCCTATCGATGCCCCTGACCCTTAACATCCAGTCCGTTTCGGTCTCTGCCTCGAGCCGCATAAAAGAACAAATCAGAAATATCGTCATATAAATCAATCGCAAAAACCAGTAAAAGATGAAAGCGATAGCTACTGCCGAAGCCGCAACGGGATTGATAAGGGACAGCGCGACAATCCCCAGTAAAATGCCCCAGCTCAATAATCCCGGGAGCATTTCGAACAATCGCTGCTTCTTCTTTTCCAGACCTGTCAGGTTTTGTTTGGCGTACTGGAACTGCATACTATCAGAGGCTTTCCTTCCTGTTTATGGAATCGGGTGCTGCAAACTGCACCAGTCCATGCTCGGGAATAACGGTTAACGAAATAAGGTTATCCGCGTCTTTATCGACGAAAAAAACTTTTCCCAGAGGATCGGAGTAGACAATCGCACCCTGCGCCTTCCTTACTTCAAAGACCGAAGGGCCTGCCGCATGCGAACCGAGCTCAATAAGCTCAATCCGATCTTTATCCTGTAAAAGGACGTGTGAGCCATCATTGACCCAGAAGGCCTGCTGTATGTCTCTGGCATCCGTAACTATCCATGCTATCTTTGGCCCTGCCTCGAATATACCTTCACGTTTCATCTCCGCGAAATCAACATACCCGAGCTGCGTTTTCGTCCATACAAGAATTCTATCGCCGCTTGCCCTGCCGATACCGGAAACTTTCGACGGGATCAATTCATAAGGGAGATAGTTTGAGAGCAATTTCCCCACCTCATCGATGAATAGAATCAGTTTTTCCGATATGATGTACATCTCCAGACTGGTGGGGGTTTCAAAAACGCCGGGCATGCGGCCCCAGTCACCCATGAGCGACTTGCTGGTATTATTCAGGTAATCGATTTCTTCAAATTGTCTGTCATTGCTCATCACCAGAAGTCTCTTATGGAAAAGCCCGAAGCTCTTCACATTGCCTGCTATCCGGGGGTACACCGCGTTTTCTTTTACGCTAATGCGGTTGATGTCCTTTTCTGAAATGTAAAAGATATTTTCGCTATCTTCATACTGCCAAAAGATCTCGCCCACCGCCCCCACAAAAAGATGGCTGACATCCACAATGGATCCACCCGAACTCTTAAGATCAGCCCACAGATACCAGTTTCTGTCATTTTGTCTGGCCAGTACTAAGGCAAAGGGGCTTTTTGGCATGAGCAGCACTGATGAGATACGCAACGCATTATATGCGCCACCCCCGGGAAAAAGTCGCCTGACCGGCTCTTCCTTAGAATGTTGAAAGCCGCTTTTAAGACTGGTAATAATGGGGTCGTTCATCTTATAGACATAGACATCCTGAAGCAGCGTGCCCCTGCACAGCACTATAAAGGGATTATCATCTCTGCAGAATACCTGTGTAACGTCCCTTGAAGATAGAATATCCTCGGGCCAGTTGTTGGGAATAAGAATAATGTCTTCGAGGGCAGTTGCCTGTTCTTTGACTACCCGGACGGACTTCTCCCAAGGATGATACTGGTCCAGGGTAACGCGTACGGCGTATATTCCTTCCGGAAGATTGCGAATAACGGTGGGCGACTTCTGATCGTGCGGCTCGCCGTTGATAAAAACGGAGGCACCTTCAGGAATCGTTGCCAGGGATATAAGGCCGGTTGATTGAATCATCTCCTTCTGATCCGGCCGAAAAACAATGCCCAGTGCATTGAGGATAATGATCGGACACCCGATCAGGTATATCAGGATAAACAAATAGAAAAGAATCTTCCGAAATAATAGCACGTGTTACCTGTCTTGATTATCCCTGTTTCTATCTCAGACGCTTCTGGAACTTGAGAATACTGGACGATAAAATGACGAAAGCGATGCAAAAAAGGATCGTTGCCTGCGGCCATAAATCTCCAATTCCCAGACCCTTTAATACGATCCCCCTTACGATTTTCAAAAAATGCGTCAGTGGGATAACATTGCCGATTTGATAAATAATCACAGGCATGCCCTCTCTGGGAAAAATAAAGCCTGAAAGAAGAATGGACGGCATGGCAAAGAACATGACAATTTGCGCCGCCTGCTGTTGATTCTGAGCAACCGTTGAGGCAAACAGCCCTATCCCTAAACACACGATCAGGAATAAAAGCGTCAGGGAAAACAGGAGAAAAAGATTGCCGCGTATAGGAACCTGAAAAAGGAAATGCGCCGTTGAAATGACCAGAAGGGCAATCATCATTCCGATACATATGTACGGGATGATTTTTCCGATAATAAGTTCGTGACTCTTAATAGGCGTTACCAGCAGCTGCTCAATATTCCCTCTTTCTTTTTCCCGTACAATCGCAGATGCCGTAATCATGGGAATTAAAAACTGAATTAGCAGGCCGACTAACCCCGGAATCATAAAAAAGGTGGTTTTTAAATCCGGGTTATACCACATGCGGGGCCGAAAATCAATCGGTGCCACCTGCGCGGGGACGAGTGTCTCTTTCTGCATAAAGGCAGCGACAACGGCCTGAGCCGTATTCAGGGCGACATTTGCGGGATTGGAATCCGTGCCGTCTATAATCAGCTGCAACTGGGCCTGCCGCCCTGCCAGGACATCTTTGGCAAAATTGGACGGTATATGCAATCCGGCCTTCGCATCCCCTCTGTCAATGAAATGCCGCAACTCCTCGAATGACCGGACGTGATACTTCATGTCAAAATAAGCCGACTGCTCGAACGACTCGACGAGCCGCCGGCTTAAGGACGAGTAGTCTTCGTTGTATAAAGCAGTGGCCAGATGTTTGACGTCCGTATTGATGCCGTATCCGTACATAATCAGTTGAATCAGCGGCATAAGGATAATTAAAATTAACGTCCTGCTGTCGCGGATAATATGTAAAAATTCCTTTCGCACAATAGCGGAAATGTTTTTCATCTTTATTCCTCGGAGATCGTGGCAAACAAATCTTCCAACGAAGCGGAAATAGGCCTTACGGCAAGGATCGCAACGTCTTCTTTTTCGGCTATCCGGTACATCGTCTTTTCAAAATCACTGTCATCGGAAACATTGACATGCAAATTCGTCCCGTATGCCATAATACCATTGACGCCCCGCATTTTTCTGAAAACCCTTGACGCCTTCATGAGCGGCCGGCAGTTTACTTCGAAGATCTTGCCCGGAACCTTTTTCCTGAGACTATCCGGCGAGCCCTTGCTTAATATCTTTCCCCTGGAAAGAACGGCTATCTGGTGGCAGCGTTCGGCCTCCTCCATATAGTGAGTCGTGACAAAAAGCGTCACCCCCTCATCAGCTAACTGGTAAAACAATTCCCATAACGTCCGCCTGGAAACAGGATCAATTCCTGCGGTGGGTTCATCAAGAAAAATAATTCTGGGTTTATGTAAAATCGCATTAGCCACCGCCAGCCTCTGTTTCCATCCTCCGGATAAAACACCCGCCAGCGTATTGGTCCACCGGTCGAGACCTGTTGTTTGAAGTGTAGCGCGCATCCGGTTCTTTAAATCAGCATTCCTGAGCCCGTAAATCTGCCCGAAGAACGAGAGATTCTCCTTCACCGTAAGGTCATCATAAAGACTGAATCTCTGCGAAACATACCCTATCGACTTCTTAATATCTTCGGGATTCCTGACGACATCAAATCCGGCAATAGTTCCCGTGCCGCTGGTTGGGGCGAGGATGCCGCAGAGCATTCTGATGGTGGTGCTTTTACCCGCGCCGTTCGCCCCCAGATAGCCGAATATCTCTCCGTAACGGATAGCGAAGGTAATGGCATCAACCGCAACCAGCTCTCCAAAATGACGGGTCAGGTTATTTACCTCAATGGCAATATCACTACTCATCTACTTTTCCCTGTTCAAAATAGACATCGGCCGCAACCCCGGGATATAACGATATCTGTGTGTTGTCGGGACTGACCTTAACCGCGAATGTCTGCGTAGCGCGCTCTTCCGGCGTCTGAATATTGCGCGGTGTAAATTCGGCGCTTGTCGCGATGTACCTCACGCGCCCCGGCACATCTTTATCAAGGCCATCCACGCGTATGCGCGCCTGCTGATCCACAGTAACCTGGCTGATTAAATCTTCCGGAATGTACACCTTGACCCACAGTCTTGTTGGATCCCCCATAATCACAACCGGCGCCCCCGCAGCGAC
>JAFGGP010000052.1 GCA_016930485.1 Candidatus Omnitrophota bacterium
AGCGACCGAAGTAATCTCAAAAAGAGAGATTGCTTCGCCATCCAGGCTCGCAATGACGTCTTTAGCAGGGTTTTGCAACGGTCTCAAATTCCAAAATCCAAATGAATCAATAAAATCCAAATCACTCGACTCCTCCAGAGGTGAATAATTGGATCATTTGGGATGAAAGGATTCATTAGACATTTGTTATTTGAAATTTGTTATTCGGGCCTCTCCAGGCCAGACGATATGAAGCACATACGCTGTTCTACCCCCATATTCCGCAGCATTCCTGTAATTGCGACGGCGATGATCGTTGTCTGCGTTTCCGGATGCGTGACCACAGGCTCTTCCGTTCGGATCCCCTCCAAGGTCCCACAAACACAAGGAGGCGTGCCGGTGCGTTATGCCGCGATTCCCTCGCGGGCATACGCGCACTATGCAATGGGGTTGATCCTTGACAATGAGAATGACCCGGAAGCGGCCATCGAGGAGTACCGGCAGGCGCTGAAGTACGACAGCGAAAGCTCCATGATTTATCTGAGGATAGGCGCCAATCTCATCCAGACGGACCAGCCAGGCGAGGCGGAGGAGACGCTCAAACACGCCCTTGAGCTTGACCCCGGCGATGAGCGGGGGCGGTTTTTGCTCGCTATTCTCTATACCTCACGGAGCCGTTTCGACATGGCCGAGGCAGAGTACCGGAGTATTCTGGAGGCAGCGCCCGACAACCTCCTGGCACTGAGTTCGCTGGCGGATCTCTACGTCGTGAAAGGGGAGTTTGAAAAGGCGGTTGCCATCTATCAGGAGATCCTGGCGCACAGCGAGGTCGAGTCCTATAAGGTCTGCTTTAATCTCGGAATTATCTATATTAAACTCGACCAGTTCCCCGAGGCGCTCGAGTACCTCGAGAAGACCATCCGGATTAACCCCGAGTATCTGCCCGCGCATGTAGCCTGCGCACTTCTGTATGAGGAGAGCGGTCAGCTCGATAAGGCGATCGAATGTTTTGAGGCCGCCCTGCAGATCGACCCGCTCAATTTTCGGCTTTACAATCAGTTGGGGCAGCTATATTATAGGGCGGGTTTGACGAGTGATGCGATCAGACAGTATGAGTTTGTCATCGGTCTCAATCCGGAAAATATCCTCTCAATCGTGTCGCTTGCCTACATCTACGTGGAGACCGGTGATTACGTTAATGCCAAGAAGTATCTGTACGACGCCATCAAACTCGAGCCCGAGAACGCACAGCTCTATTTTTATCTTGGCTCTGTCTTTGAAAGGAACGGGGAATCGGAGCAGGCAAAGGAGATGCTGCTACGCGCGATAGCGCTTAATCCGAGAAACGCCGAGGCATTAAACTATCTGGGTTATTTGTATGCGGATGCCGGCGAGAATCTGGAAGAGGCGGTTAATCTGATAAAACAGGCCATCGCCATCGAGCCGATGAACGGGGCGTATATAGACAGCCTGGGGTGGGCGTACTACAAGCTGGGGATGCTTGAGCAGGCCAGGAAAGAACTCGAGCGCGCCATCGAGCTCCTGGAGGACGATCCCGAGGTGCGCTATCATCTGGGTGAGGTGTATCACGCACTCGGCAATACCGAAAAGGCGGTCTGTGAGCTAGAGAAGTCACTGGAACTTGATCCCGGGCAGGAGAAGGCAAGGGCACTTTTGAAGAACCTCTCCGATTTTGCCGCCCGCGAGGTTGCGATAACGGAAGAAAAGCCATGAGCGCAAAAAAAACAGATACGGCGTCTCTCAAAAAAAAGGCCCAGCAGCTGAGGCGCGACATCCTGGCGATGCTATGCGAGGCAGGCAGCGGGCATCCGGGCGGGTCGTTGTCTCTCGTTGAGCTTATCGTCGGATTGTATTTTCATGCCCTCAGACACCGTCCCGGTGACCCGCAGTGGGCCGGGCGGGACATCTTTATTCTCTCCAAGGGCCACGGTTGTCCGGCGCTCTATGCGGCGCTGGCCGATTGCGGCTATTTTCCCAAAGAGGAACTGAAGACACTCCGCAGGCTCAATTCGCGCCTGCAGGGACACCCGCAACGCGGACTGCCGGGTATCGAGGCCTCCACCGGTTCTCTCGGCCAGGGTCTTTCCATTGCGAATGGCATTGCCCTTGCCGCGCGCCTTGACAGGCTGGACAGACGCGTCTACTGCATTATGGGTGACGGAGAGATACAAGAAGGGCAGATATGGGAGGCTGCACTTACCGCAGGGCACTACAAGCTGGATAATCTCTGCGGGATTATCGATAACAATGGATACCAGATCGACGGCAGGATAGAGGATACGAAGAATCTGGCGCCGATAGCGGATAAATGGCGCTCATTTAACTGGCATGCGATAGAGATCGACGGGCACGATATCGGCCAGGTTATCGCCGCTTACGACGAGGCAGGAACTATTAAAGGAAAACCGACGATGATCGTTGCCCGTACCGTCAAGGGAAAAGGCATCTCATTTATGGAGTGCGATAATAAATGGCACGGCGTTGCCCCGAGTGAGGATGAATTCAGGAAGGCGATAGAGGAACTGAACAATTAAATTCTAACAGTATCAAAAATCAAAATGACATATCAAAATGCAAAGAGCCTAAAACTCTAACGAATAATAACCAATATACAAATTCCAATAATCAAACAATACACAGACAAAAAACAATATGTCATTTCCGCGAAGCCTCTCCTCACGAAAGTGGGGAGTGGGAATCCAGGAGAATGTAGCCCCACATTTCAATGTGGGGATGAACCCAGATTTTAAACCGAGGAAGACCGAAGGTCGGGCCCGGTCAGAAAAAGGAACAGTGCATGTCTGAAGCGAGAAAGCCAAAGTCAAGCCGGGACGGATTCGGCGAAGGGTTGCTTGAGGCGGGCAGGGCTGATGAGCGGGTGGTCGTTTTGTGTGCCGATTTGACCGACTCTGTCAGGGCCGGCTGGTTTAAGCGGGAGTTTCCGGAGAGGTTTTTCTCCCTTGGGGTGAGCGAACAGGATATGATGGGGACGGCCGCCGGCCTTGCGCTGGGCGGCAAGATCCCGTTCGCCTGCACCTTCAGTGCCTTTGCGGCCGGCAGGGTATGGGAACAGATCCGCGTCTCACTTTGCTATATGAAACTGGATGTCAAGATCGGGGCAAGCCACGGCGGCATCACGGTAGGCGAAGACGGGGCAACACACCAGGCACTGGAGGAAATCGCTATTCTGCGTTCGCTCCCCAATATGACGATCGTTGTCCCGGCCGACGCCGATGAGGCGAGGCGGGCGACGGTCCAGGCGGTCACATACCCCGGACCTGTCTATATCAGGACCAGCCGTAACAGCGTGCCGTTTGTTACCGGCGGTGATGAGGCGTTCCAGATCGGGAGGGCGGCTATTTTGAGACAGGGTGACGACATTACCCTGATTGCGTGCGGCCAGCTGGTCTATCAGGCCCTCGAGGCCGCAAAGGTACTGGCAGCCAGGGGGATTGAGGCGCGCGTTGTCAACATGCACACGATAAAGCCGCTTGATGAAGAGGCTGTGCTGGCGGCATGCAGGGATACAGGGGCAGTTGTTACCTGCGAGGAACACACGATTATAGGTGGACTCGGCGGCGCTGTGGCAGAGGTGGTATGCAAAAAATGTCCGGTACCGGTAGAGATGGTGGGCACCAGGGATGTCTTCGGGGTCTCGGGCTCGCCGACCGAACTCCTGCATGTCTTTGAACTCGATGCCGATGCGATTGTGAGGGCGGCAGAACGCATCATACAGAAGAAGCAGTGAAAGAGCTTTCCTTAACGTCTCCTGCCAAGATCAATCTGTTTCTCAATGTCCTGGAAAGAATGCCGGACGGCTATCACCGCATAGAAACCCTCTTTGAACGCATCTCTCTCTGTGACGATATCTCCTTTACGCTCCTTAAGAAAGGCCGCCTCGAGGTAGTTATGGAAGGTGCCCCCGGGGTGCCGAGACAGGAAGACAATCTGGCGTTCCGAGCCGCCCGGCTGCTCAAGGCACACCTTGGTATCAGTGCCGGGGCCCGGATCAGGGTTGCCAAACGCATTCCCATAGGGGCCGGTCTCGCAGGGGGTTCAAGCAACGCCGCGACTACCCTGGAAGGATTATGTCGCTTGTGGTCTCTCTCGGTTCCACATGAAGTGCTGATGGCGTTGGGGGCCTCATTAGGGGCGGATGTCCCCTTTTTTGTGAGCGGGGCATCCAGGGCGATAGGCAGAGGGAGAGGTGATGAGATTGAGCCGGTCAGGGGTAGCGCACGGTTCTGGTATGTGCTGGTGACACCGAACGTTATTGTGCGCACCAAAGAGATTTACGAGAAATGGGAGCATACTTTTAGCTTGACAACCGGAAGGGATAGACTTACACTTATAGCCTGCGCCGTTCGGGAGGGCGACCTTCTGAGACTCGGGAATGCGTTATATAACTCTCTCGAACCCATTACAGCGCAGTGTATTAAAGATATAGACCTGATTAAAGGCGCGCTCTTACACCAGGGGGCGCGGTATGCCTTGATGAGCGGTAGCGGACCGACGGTTTTCGGGATTGCGGATGACGAAGGGCATGCAGGGGATATAGCGAGGAATCTCGCCTCCCTAAATAAAAATTGGCGTGTTACTTGTGCCCATAGTATAATATAGTCCGTTTCGTCTGAGACGTTGCAGGGAGGCAAGACAGAGGTGGAGATTACCGAGGTCCGGATCTTTTTGAAGGAACATCCGGAAAACGACAGACTCAAGGCGTACGCAACAGTGACCTTTGAGAATGTCTTTGTCGTGAGAAACGTGAAGGTCATTCAGGGCACAAAAGGGCTCTTTGTGGCAATGCCCTCACGCAGAACCAAGGAGCCGTGCCCAAGATGCCAGAGCAGCAACGAAGTAAGAAGCAGGTTTTGCAATCAGTGCGGCAGTGCCCTGCCGCCGCCGCGGGAGATAAGCGGCAAGGATCGTGAATCCGAGCATAGGGATATTGCCCACCCTATCACCCTCGAATATCGGGAATATATACAAAAAAAGGTTTTAGAGGCCTACGAGTCCGAGAGGCATAAGACACAACCACCGCCTCGATAATGAGTGATGTATGGTGCCCGGTGGTGTAATTGGTAACACACCGGCCTTTGGAGCCGAGATTCGAGGTTCGAGCCCTCGCCGGGCAGCCACCTTAGACCACACAGGGTTTAGGGTGAGCCCTGAACCCTGTGTGGTTCAGGGCTGGAGACTCAAGACCCGGTCTTTCATGTGGGCGCGAATCCGAGTGGGCCATTAAGCAGTGAATTCCTAACAACAGTTATCTATATGGATACCCGTGAGTCAGTTCCTGTATCAGAGGTAGCGGCGATTGTGCTTGCTGCCGGAGAGGGAACGCGTATGAAGTCACCCCTGCCGAAGGTATTGCATCTTCTCAGGGGCAGGCCGCTTTTGGCATATGTCCTTGATGCCCTCAGCGGCGCGGGGGTGTCTCATGTGACGGTCGTCGTCGGCTATAAGGGCGAGGAGATAGAAAAGATAGTATCCGATGGCATCAGGACCGTCTGGCAGAAAGACCAGCTCGGTACCGGGGATGCCGTACGTCAGGCCGAGGCATCATTACAGGATTTTGACGGACCGATACTGGTCCTTTACGGCGATACCCCGTTACTGACCGCCGATACCCTGATGCAGCTGGTGAAGCTTCATCGGGACGGCGGGGCCAGCTGTACGCTGCTTACCGTGGAGATCGATGACCCGGCCGGCTACGGAAGGATTATCCGGTCAGAAGAAGGGGCGGTCGTCGCCATCCGGGAGGATAAGGATGCGACGAGTGAGGAGCGTGCCATACGGGAGATTAATGTCGGTGCGTATGTGTTCAATGCCAGGGAGCTTTTTCAGGTACTTACCGAGGTAACCTGTGCCAATCGCAGCGGGGAGTATTATCTGACCGATACCATCGCGCTTTTCTGCGCTCAGGGCAAGAAGGTCCTCGGATATAAGACACCGAGGGCATGGGAAACACTCGGGATCAATTCTCAGGAAGAGCTGAGACAGGCAGATGAGATACTTGGCGGGACGCGTTCCTCGCGCTAGGCGTTGGCGTTTTGCGGCCTCTGGCAGTTTTCCCGGACGGCCGACAAGGGCGGGAGACGCCGCTGTAAAAGGAGAGGCGATATATCGCTGCCACACAAAAGAGGTAGACCATGAAAACCAAAATTTCCGTTTTTACCGGCAATGCGCACCCTGCGCTCGCGCAGGAGATCTGCGACCATCTTGATGTGCCCTTGAGCAGGGCCCGCGTCGGGCGTTTCAGCGAAGGCGAGATCAGCGTTAAGATAGAGGAGAATGTCCGGGGCAAAGATGTCTTTGTTGTCCAGCCGACGTGTCCGCCGCCGAACGAACATCTCATGGAGCTTTTGATTATGCTGGATGCCCTGAGGAGGGCATCTGCCCGGCGCATTACGGCGGTAGTGCCGTATTTCGGCTATGCCCGGCAGGACAGGAAGGACCAGCCCCGCGTGCCGATTACGGCAAAGCTTGTAGCAAATCTCATTACGGTTGCCGGCGCCAACAGGGTATTGACGATCGACCTGCACGCCGGACAGCTGCAGGGCTTTTTCGATCTTCCGCTTGATAACCTGTACGCAATTAACGTATTTGTCGATCATGTGATGGAGATGAATATCGATGACCTGGCGGTGGTGTCTCCGGACGTAGGCGGCATCAAGATGGCGCGTGCCTATGCCAAGCGTTTCGGCGCGGCACTGGCCATTGTGGATAAGAGAAGACTGAGCCCCGACTCGACAGAGGTCATGAATATCATGGGCGATGTGAAGGGGAAGAACGTGCTGATCATCGATGATATTATCGCGACGGCGGGCTCGATCTGCGAGGCCTCGGTTGCCCTGAAGGCCGCGGGGGCACGGGATATTTTCGCGGCGATCACACACCCGGTGCTTTCCGGGCCAGCGCTCGAACGTCTGGAAAAGGCGCCGATCAAAACCTTATTCGTGACCAATACCATTCCCCTTGATGATCGAAAAAAGCGGTGTTCGAAGATAGAGATGATTACCATCGCCTCGCTCTTAGCCGAGGCCATACAGCGTATACACAATGAGGCGTCGATTAGCGAACTGTTTGTTGAGAGCTATGATGCGGGAGGTATGTAAGGACGCGGTCTTGAGCTCATGATACGTTCGCTTATCGTTGTACGGAGGATACCATGGAACAGAGAACACTTTCGGTTCAACGGAGAGACAAGACGGGAAAAGAGTCCTGCAAGAAACTAAGGGCGGAGGGGCTGGTGCCCGCGGTTGTCTATGCAGGCGGAAAAGAGGCAGTGCTGCTCGCGGTGCCTGCCAGAGAGATGCAGCGAATATTACACGGAGAGGGTTCAACCAACGCAATCATCAATCTTATGATTAAGGAAAACGGTGCCTCGCAAGAAAAGACGGTTATCATCAAGGAGGTGCAGTTTAATCCGGTAAAGGATGATATGGTTCACATCGATTTTCAGGAGATTTCGCTGACCGAAAAACTCACCGTGAACGTGCCGGTTGTTGAAAAAGGTGAACCGATAGGTGTGAGACGCGACGGCGGCATCCTGGAACACTCGACCCGGGAGCTCGAGATCGAGTGTCTGCCGACCCAGATTCCTGAGTCGATCGTGGTTGATGTCTCCAATCTGGAGATCGGTGATTCGATCCACCTGAAGGATATCGTCTTGCCGGAGGGGGTTGAGGTACTTGACTCCCTCGAGACCACCCTGTTTAGTGTAATGGCCCCGCGCCTTGAGGAAGAACCGGTGGCCGCCGCCGCCGAGGAGGCAGGGCCGCAGGAACCCGAGGTTATCAGGGAAAAGAAGGCAGAGCCTGAGGGTGAAGAGGCCGAGGCATAGGATTTCAGGCGTCTTTTCCGGCAACTATTATGGCTGAGCGACTGTGCGATAAAGTAATGATCGGTCTCGGGAATCCGGGAAGGACGTATGCCGGGACGCGCCATAATGTCGGATTTCTCGTTATAGCGGCCCTTGCCAGGAGGCATGACATAGCAGTAACGAGAAAGGCGCACAAGAGCCTCGTTGGTTCGGGTCTGATATGCGGTACTCGCGTGGTTCTGGCATTGCCGCAGACCTATATGAATGCCTCCGGGGTGGCGGTGAGGCAGCTGTTTGCGCATTATGGCGTGACACAGGATGGCGTACTGGTTATCTGTGATGATCTGAACCTGCCGCAGGGCACGATACGGCTGAGAGGGCAGGGAAGTGACGGCGGTCATAAGGGCCTGCGGTCAATTATCGAAGAAACAGGGTCAGAAGAGTTTGCCCGACTCAGGGTGGGCATTGATTGCCCGCCGGCCGAGAAGGCGGCAGAGGAGTATGTGCTGGAGCCTTTTTCCGGTGAGGAGAAAAAAATAATGGCGGATGTTGTCGTAACCGCCGTTCGCGCCTGCGAGTCGTGGCTGGAACACGGCATCGACGTTACCATGAGCGCATTTAATCACCCGAGGATGGAAGTTGGGGAGTGATAATTCGGCCAGACAATTTACATTCACTTCGTTCTATACATTGTGGCCTTCCGCCAAATCTGTGATTTAGCGAGATCTCGCCCTCCGCAGAAGCGGAGAGGTGGACATATAAAGGAATATAACCAGACATCCCTTGCCTAAATAGCGGGGAAAATGTCTTCGACTTTTTCCCCGGTAGGCCTGTCCTCTGAGAGGGCTGTGGGATACACCCCATGAGAGAAAAAAACAAAAGACTCTCTCACGGGGTACATTCGCCCCCGCTGATTCGTTTTGAGAAGTAAGACGAATCAAAACGGCGGAGGCTCATGTAAAGGAGATGACCGTGAGCAAGAACTATGAGGGTTTATTCATCATGAGGGGCGATTTGGACGACGGGCGCGTCGATGCGGCGTTCGAAGAGTTGAAAGGCCTTATTGCGAAACATGGAGGAACGGTTTCCAAGGTGGACAAATGGGGCCGGCGCAAACTGGCGTACCCCATACAGAAACTGAAGGAGGGCGTCTATTTTATTGTGTACTTCGCGATTCTTCCTACCCAGTTGCTGGATCTGGAGAGGGCCCTGAAGTTGTATGAAAACCTCTTGAGATTTTTGATTATAAAAATGGAAGAAGGGGCGCTGGCAGGAGCCGGAACAAAGTAAACGCCGTCCCATTTTACACACTGTATTGGTTGGGCGCATGAGAAGACTTGGTGCAAAACTTTTTTGATGTCCGGCCCTTTTCAGTAAAATTGGTTGGGGGTAAACCCCATAGCAGGATAGGTGGCTGCCGAAAGCCTGCGGTTGGCGTGAGTGACGCCGGTACGCAGTGTGCCGGTTGCTTGGGTATTGATAACAAAAAAGTACACCTCGTCAGTAGTAAGGTAGTATTAAGCTTACTTATACAGGCGCAACAGGCGCAAGGAACCTCAGACGGAATAGTCCTGATTCCGCTTTCAGCGGGCGAGGTTGCTTGACAGGGGAAAAAGGAGGAGAGACGTATGCCAAATCTTAACAAGGTGTTTCTTATAGGGAATCTTACCCGGGATCCCGAGCTTCGTTACGTTCCAAGCGGTACGGCAGTGGCGACGTTTGGCCTTGCGATCAACAGGGTGTTTACGACGCAGGGGGGCGAGCGGAAAGAAGAGACATGTTTTGTCAGAGTGGTGGTCTGGGGAAAACAGGCGGAAAGCTGCAGCCAGTATTTAGCAAAAGGGAGTTTGGTATTTGTCGAGGGCCGTCTTGTCTATCGTGCGTGGGAGAGCGAGGGTCAGCGGAGGACCTCTTTGGAGGTGCGTGCCGACAGAGTGCAGTTTCTTGACAGGAGCAAAATGAGCAGCACGCAGGCCCCTGAAGGAGAGAGAGACGAGCACGTTGCGGTCATACATGAGGAAGACATTATCTCTGATACCCCTTCACCGACAGACGAGGAAGTTCCTTTTTAAAAGCGTGCAGACGGCACCGTGGGCGGACTGTTGTATATGACAACCTGTGAGACGGAAGAAACAGCGCGCCCCGCCTCACGGGATAAGCAATAAGGAGGCGCGTTACTAACGGTATAGAACGGGGACAGTTATGAGAGGCACTCCACTACGTTTTAAGAAAAAGGTCTGCAGGCTGTGTGCGGACAAGGTAAAGTCGATCGATTATAAAGAAATCGATATGTTAAGGCGTTTTACCACGGAGCGCGGGAAAATTTTGCCTTCCCGGTTTTCCGGCAATTGTGCCAAGCACCAGCGGCAGGTTTCTCAGGCAATCAAGAGGGCACGTATCGCTGCTCTTCTGCCGTTTATCAGTGATTAACATAGATAGCTTCTAGCGGATAGCGATTAGCGATTAGATTTTTCGGTTTCTTGACTATACGCTAGCCGCTAATCGCTAAACGCTAAAAGAGGTTTGGTTATGAAGATTATCCTAATCGAAGACATCGATTCATTGGGGCAGTCGGGGGATGTAATCGAGGTAAAGGACGGTTATGCACGGAACTACCTCATTCCCCGGGGTGCTGCCAGGCCGGCGACGCCGGGAAATATCCAGCTGGCCGAGCGTCTTAAACAGCAAAAGCAGACGAGACTGGAGAGGGAAAAGAAGGAGGTCGAGGAGTTTGCCGCTAAGATCTCATCGGTTTCGTGCACCATATCGGTCAAAGTCGGGCACGATGACAAACTGTACGGCGCTGTTACGGCGGCCCATATAGCGGATGCGTTGAAGCGGGAAGGTATCGAGGTTGACAAGCGCAATGTCGTTTTGGAAGAGCCGATAAAAAACCTGGGGGTATACACTATCTCCATCCATCTGCGTCCCGACGTGACGGCGAAGGTGAAGGTCTGGGTGGTGAAGGAATAATCTAATAACCCGTAGGGCAGAGTTTCACGGGCTTGCCTGTGGGTATCTACAAACTCAATGACAAATGACAAATCCCAAAACCCAAATGAAATCCAAATCATCAAATAACCTAAAAAAGAATTTTTTATTTTAATTTGTCCTGTGGGATTAGGTGATTCATTTGAGATTTGGCATTTGGAATTTGGGATTACAAGAGATGGCCGAAGGCCGGATTTGGTTATGGCTATGGACGTAACCCTTGAAAAACTCCCACCGCAGAATCTCGAGGCCGAGATGGCGCTTCTCGGTTCAATGTTAATCGAAGAGGAGGCAATCGCGCAGGCACTCGAGATCATCGACGGCAATGCTTTTTATAAAGATAATCACACGGTCATATTCAATGCCGTGGTAGAGCTGTATTCAAAAAACAGCGCTATTGATTTGGTAACCCTCATCGATCATCTGAAGAAGAAGAAGGTATTGGATAAAGTGGGCGGTGCGGCATATCTAACTTCCCTGACAACCGTGGTGCCGACCGCGGCAAACGTGATGCACTACGCCCGCATCGTCAAAGAAAAAAGCATCCTTCGCAACCTGATTGCCGCTGCGACGCAGATCGTCGCGGAGTCCTATGACTCTAAGGAGGAGGTAGACAGCCTCCTCGATAAGGCCGAACACCTTATTTTTGATATCTCCAGCAAAAAGATCGAGAAGGGGTTTGTGCAGATAAAAGACATTATCCGGGGTAGCATCGAGGCCATTGATAATTTATATCAGCGCAAGACCTATGTCACCGGCCTGCCCACGGGTTTTGTCAAATTTGATACGATGACGGCGGGACTACAGCCCTCTGATTTGATCGTCATAGCAGGGCGTCCGTCTATGGGGAAGAGCGCCCTCGCCTGTTCTATTGTCGAGCATCTCGGCGTGATAGAAAAGATCCCGGTCGCTATTTTCAGTCTTGAGATGTCCCGGGAACAGCTGGTGCAGCGTCTGCTATGCTCCCACGCCCGGGTCGATGCCCATAAGGTCAGGACCGGTTTTTTATCCCAGAGCGACTGGCCTAAATTGACCAATGCCGCCGGCAAGCTGTCCGAGGCCCCTATTTTTATAGACGATAGCCCTGCCATTTCGGTTCTGGAGTTACGGGCGAAGGCCCGAAGGCTCAAGTCGCGCCACGATGTGAGACTGCTGGTTGTCGATTATCTCCAGCTTATGCGGGGCGTCTCCGGTGAAAACCGGCAGCAGGAGATTTCGGAAATTTCCCGGTCGCTTAAAGGACTTGCCAGGGAGTTAAACGTCCCGGTGATTGCGATCAGCCAGCTTTCCCGGGCCGTTGAGAACCGGCCGGGCCGCAGACCGCAGATATCCGATTTACGGGAATCGGGGGCCATCGAGCAGGATGCCGATGTCGTTGTCCTGCTTTTCCGTGAGGAGTACTACGACCCTACCCCTGACAATAAGGGCGTTGCCGAGGTTATTATCGGCAAGCAGCGAAACGGGCCTGTCGGCACTGTGAAGCTCATGTTTGTCAAGGAGATTACCCGGTTCGAAAATCTCTCATTCCGCGAAGAGGGTACTGAAGAGACCGAACCGATTGAAGAGGCAGCATTTGAGGAAGAACTGTAGACCGTATTTATTGACAGCCGTGACGATATATGTTATATTTTGTTAAATTATTTACCCCATAAGAGAGGCGATCCAAAAAATGAGATTTTTTCATGGGGGTTATTCGGTTGTCAGCAAGGGTACATACGGATAAGAGTCAAACGGAAATTATGGACGAGAGCGGAGGACGTGTGTTGTGGGGGGCCTTTTAAAAACAGAAGTTCCCAAACGCAGATTTCCTATGAAGATACGAGCCAGCTGGTTTTTTTTCGTTGTGCCCCTCCTTATAACCGTTTCTTGCTGGGCCCAGGAGCCTTCCTCCGAAAACCGCTACCCCTCTCCGTATCGTAAAGTCATCAAAGAGATCACCATTGCAGGGGCCAAGACGGTAAGCATTCCCTCTATTGAGGCCCATATGAAGTTAAAGGCGGGGGCCGTACTGGACGAGCAGGCGGTGGGTGAGGATATCAAGCGGCTGTATGCGACTGGTTATTTCACCGATGTGCGAATCGACGTACAGGATCTGCCCGACAACTTTGTAAGACTGGCGGTAACCGTTGAAGAGAAAAAGGTGTTACGGGAGATTGTCATCAAGGGAAACAGGCACCTGAGAGAAAAGAACATTCGGGAGGCAATGGGGCTTGCGGTAGGCGACTTTATGTCCCAGCGGCAGCTTGTTGAGGATATCAAGAGGGTCAAGGAACTCTATGAAAGCAAGGGGTATCCGTACAGTGAGATTGCCACCGAACTAACCGAGTACCCCGATACGAATGAGGTTGGTTTGACTATCGTGATATACGAAAGGGCCAAACGTCGCATCAAGGAGATTTCTTTTGAGGGAAACAGCGCTTTTTCGGAAAAACAGTTACGGAAACTGCTCAAAACGAAACGCGACACGCTATTTACCTCGGGATATCTGAAGGAGGCCGCTCTTGAGTCTGATATGGACAGGATTCGCGCATTTTATCAGCGTGAGGGGTTTATGGATGTTCAGGTATCCTGGGAGCTGACAGAAGGAAAGAAAGAGGGCGAGGTTATCCTTACGATTCACATTGCCGAGGGCAAGCAGTACCATGTCGGGACGGTTTCTGTTCAGGGCACCGTTCTGTTTCCATCAACCGAGTTATACAAGCTGTTTGAACTGGGCAGCGGTGATATTTTTAGCAGGGAGGCGGTCCAGAAGGATATCGGCAAACTCCAGGCGTTTTATTATGACCGGGGATACATTTTTGCCGAAATCAGGGTTTCTACCGCTTTTGACCCGGCCACCGAAAACATCGATATTACCTATGCGATTACCGAAAATGAGATTGCGTATGTGAATAAAATTAACATCCGCGGCAACCAGAAAACCAAGGATATTGTAATCAGGCGGGAGCTGAGGATTAACCCTGGTGATCAATTCGACGGCTCGAAGATTGCCCGAAGCAAGGAGCGTCTATACAACCTGGGATTTTTTGAAGAGGTGAGTTTCGACACGGTTGAGACCGACGAAACAGCGAAGCAGGATCTGGTTGTTTCGGTGAAAGAGGCAAAAACCGGAGAACTCAGCTTTGGTGCCGGTTTTAGCTCTATAGATAAGGTTATCGGTTTTGTGGAATTGGCGCAGCACAACTTTGATATAGGAAACTGGAAAACCTTTACCGGTGACGGCCAGGACCTGAAACTGCGCGCCTCTATTGGTACGGTTAGACGGGATATGCTGCTCAGTTTTACCGAACCGTGGATTTTTGATCACCCGGTACTGTTTGGTGTTGACCTCTATAACAAGACCTTGCTCAGGGAAAGTGACATCGGTGTTGGCTTTGACGAAGAGCGCCGTGGCGGCGATATGCGCCTGGGGAAAGAATTCTTGGAGTACCTGAGGGGAGATCTGATGTACCGTCTGGACCGGGTTGTCATTTCCAATGTCTCGGAGGAGGCGAGTGCCGACCTCAAGGATGAGGCCGGCACAAACTATATATCAAGTATTAATTCAAGACTTACCTATGATAAGACCGACAGCCGCTTCAATCCTACGAAAGGGCATGTCCTTGTGGGGTCGTGGGAAATTGCGGGGGGCTTTATCGGCGGCGATAAAGAGTACAGCAAGTACTACGGGTCGGCAAGCCAGTATTTTTCTTTAAAGGAGAAGCACATCCTCGAACTGAAATTACGCCTTGGGGCGGTGCACGCATTTGGCGACTCCGAGACAGTCCCCGTCTACGAACGGTTTTTTGCCGGGGGCACCAATAGCATCCGCGGCTACGAAGAACGCCGGGTCGGTCCGCGCGACAGCCGTTCGAACGATCCCCTCGGTGGAGAAGGAATGCTTATCGCCAATGCGGAGTACACATTCCCGACGGTGATCGACGTACTCAAGGGGGCCGTCTTTTTTGACGTAGGCAATGTCTGGGGGAAGATGAAGGACTTTGGTACCGACGAATACCGAATGGGCGTCGGCGCCGGCATCAGGATCAAGACGCCGGTCGGTCCCGTACGGCTTGATTACGGCTTTCCGCTTAATCCGCAGGAGGAGGATGAAGACTCGAAGGGGAGATTTCATTTCAGCTTAAGTAAAGGATTTTAGAAGGCAGTCCGACAACACGCGTTATGTGAATGAGTTAGGAACCGACAATACAAAGGGGAGGTTAAAAAACATGCGGAATTTTCTTTTATATCTTCTCATCGCTGTGGTAATATACTATGCTAATGGCGGCACAGCCGGGACGGCTTACGCGGTTGAAAAAATCGCCTATATCGACGTTTCCAGGACCTTTGACGAATACCAGAAGACCATCGATTCCGAAGAAAAGTTAAAAGAGAAACGCGAGACGGGGCAGGACCAGCTCAACAGCCTTGTCGAAGAGATCAAGGGGATGAGGCAGGAGCTTGATCTGCTGAGCGATACGGCAAAGGAAGAGAAACAAACCGAGCTCGACGAAAAGGTGCGCGAACTTCAGAAAGTGGAACGCGACCTGAGGGATGAGTTGCGCCGGGAACGGGACGCCATGGCCCGTGATATTTTTGCGGAGATGAAGACGGTTATAGAAGAATACGGCGCAAAAGAGGGCTACAGTCTTATCCTTGACGATAAGGTATTGCTATACCGCGATAAGTCACTAGATATTACCGATACCATCCTCAACGTGCTCAACAGGAAATACAAGCAATAGACAACCCCCTTTCCGTAACAGGGGGGAAGCGTGTTTGATATGTGGGGTGCAGGGATGAAAAAAACACTGAGAGAGGTTGCCCAACTCATCGACGGCGAAGTTGTCGGTGACGAGGGGATTGTGATTACGGGTGTCTGCGGCATTAAGGAGGCGGTCGAGGGAGACCTGACTTTTGTCGCCAACTCTCGTTATCTCGCGCTAATGGAGTCAACCCGGGCGTCCGCGATTATTACCTCACGCGATGTAGATGGGGCGCCGAAACCGATTATCCGGACCGAGAATCCTTCACTGGCATTTGCCAAGATGGTTTCGCTGCTTGCTCCCAACGAAGTACATCACCCCGAGGGCATCGACGACACCGCCCGTATCGGCAGCCATGTGAAGCTAGGCAAAGACGTGGCGGTTGCGCCATACTGCGTTATCGATGATTACGCCGAGATCGGCGACCGTACCATACTGTATGCCGGTGTTTTTATAGGGTCTCATTCCAGGATCGGCTCTGATACACTGGTATATCCTCACGTTGTTATCCGGGAGCGCGTCGAGATCGGGCACCGCGTTATTGTCCACAGCGGGACTATTATCGGTTCCGATGGTTTTGGATTTTCCACGGTCAAGGGCGTTCACCATAAAATTCCTCAGATTGGAACGGTGGTTATTGAAGATGATGTTGAAATCGGCGCCAACGTTACGATCGACCGGGCCAGATTTGGCAAGACCCTTATCGGAAAAGGGACGAAGATCGATAATCTTGTCCAGATCGCCCATAATGTTATCATCGGAGAAAACTCCATTATTGTGGCACAGTCGGGCATTTCCGGTTCTACCGTTGTCGGCAAGGGTGTGACGCTTGCTGGACAGGCGGGCATTGTGGGGCATATTACCATAGGGGATAACGTTGTGATAGCGGCCCAGGCCGGCGTTACAAAACCCGTCCCTGCAAATACCTGCGTTTCAGGATACCCTGCAAAACCGCATGCTCAGGCAAAGCGGATCAACGCGTGTGTGCAGAGCCTGCCCAAGCTGTACAAGACTGTCAAGGAATTAGAGGAAAAAATAGCGGAGCTGGAGCGGACTAGTGGAAGCTCAAAAAACCATTAAGAGTTCGGTGAGCATTAAGGGGGTAGGGCTTCACACCGGTCAGGCGGTTACCATTACGTTTAAACCAGCCGAGGCCGATACCGGCATCCGGTTTTGCCGCGTTGACCTGCCCGGCCGTCCGGTTGTTGTCGCAAACCCAGAGACAATACTGGACATCTCCAAGAATCCCCGGCGCACCTCGATAGGAGTCAATAGCGTTGAGATACACACCATAGAGCACCTTATGGCGGCGCTGGCGGGACTGCAGATAGACAATATCGTTATTGACATCAACGGACTTGAGGTCCCGGGGCTTGACGGGAGCGCGGCCCCTTTCGTGGAGGCGCTGCTGTCGGCGGGTATTAGCGACCTGCTTGAAGGGCGCAAGTATTTTCAGGTAAAAGAGCCCATCTGGTGTGAAGAGGGAGACGCCAGTATAGCGATTTTACCGTCCAACGATTTCACCATTTCCTACACCCTGAGTTACGAGCATTCCATTTTAAAATCCCAGTATTTCACCTTTACCATGAACGGCCGCTCTTTTATAGACGAAGTCGCTCCCGGAAGGACGTTCTGTCTGCAAAAAGAAGTGGATGCCTTACGGGCGCAGGGGCTCGGCAAAGGGGCGAATTACGAAAATACCATTGTGATTGACGAGGACGGCGGGGTGATAGAAAATGAACTGCGATGCCAGGACGAGTGCGCGCGACATAAGATACTGGATCTGATCGGCGACCTGTACCTCCTGGGGATGCCTCTCAAGGGCCATATCATCGCGGTCAAGAGCGGGCATCCGCTCAATATAAAACTCCTGCGGAGAATAGCGCATCAATACGAACGTTCGCTTGCAGGGGCCATACAGGGGCTGGGTGTTTTGCCCGGAAGGACAGAGCTCGATGCGGCCCAAATACAGCAGATTCTTCCCCACCGGTATCCCTTCCTTTTTGTTGACCGGGTGATAGAGATGGAAGAAGATAAACGCGCGGTCGGCATAAAAAATGTGACGATAAATGATTACTTTTTTCAGGGCCACTTTCCGGGACAGCCGGTTATGCCCGGCGTTCTTATTATCGAGGCAATGGCGCAGCTGGCAGGCATCTTACTCCTCAATAAGCCGGAAAACAAGGGCAAGCTCGCTTTCTTTATGAGCCTTGAAAAGGCCAAATTCCGCAAGTCCATCTTACCGGGCGACCAGGTTGTCATGGTTGCCGAAGTTGTCAGAATCCGCTCACGGACCGGCCAGGTCAATACCAAGGCGTATGTTGATGAAAAAGTGGCCGCCGAGGCGTCTTTAATGTTTTCTCTCATCGATGCATAACACCCATCCTACGGCTATTATTCATGAAGGTGCCCGGCTGACCGACTCGGTCGAGGTCGGCCCGTATACTGTCGTCGACGGCACGGTGAGTATCGGCGCGGGGACCAGGATCGGTTCCCATTGTGTAATCCAGGGCAATACCACGATCGGTGAGGGGTGCCGTGTCTTTACCGGGGCGGTTATCGGAAGCATCCCGCAGGACCTGAAATATAAAGGAGAGAAGAGCGCCCTTATTATAGGAAATAATAACATCATCCGCGAGTACGTAACCATCAATCCGGGAACCGGCAGGGGCGGTGTGACGAGAATCGGTGATAACAATCTTCTTATGGCCTATGTGCATGTTGCCCATGATGTCCGGATCGGGAATCAGTGCGTCATAGCCAATGTCGGGACACTGGGGGGGCATGTGGCGATAGGTGACAGGGTTATTATAGGAGGTCTTGCTGCTATTCATCAGTTTGTCCGGATAGGCAGCGTGGCCATTATCGGCGGCTGCTCAAAAGTGGTGCAGGATATACCGCCGTACTCCACCTGTGACGGTCACCCCGCCTGTGTCCGCGGCCTGAATATCGAGGGGCTGAAACGGGCCGGTATGTCCCCGGCGGTACGCGCCGCGCTGAAGAAGGCCTTTAAGATACTTTTCTTTTCCAAGCTCGCGTTTTCCCACGCGGCCGAAAGGATACAGGACGAAGTTGAATTGCTTCCCGAGGTTTCCTTCCTGCTCGATTTTTTCAAAGATTCAAAACGGGGTATTTGCGGGTAACTGCTCATGAAACAGATCGGTCTCATTGCCGGAAACGGGGAATTCCCTTTTATCTTTGCAAGAGCCGCCAGGCAGAAGGGATATGAGGTGGTGGCTATTTGCATTCGGGAAGAGACATCGCCCGAGATAGAGACCGAGGTGGCGCGGTCGGTATGGATCGGTTTAGGGGAACTGGCGAAACTCCTGACAATTCTCAAGGAGGAGCGCATTGATACGCTGGCCCTGGCAGGTCAGGTAAGACAAATTCATGTATTACGGGATACGACGGCACTGGATGCGGAGATGCGGGGCGTGCTCGATTCCCTCGATATCAGAAAACCGACCGCCCTTTTTGAGAGAATCTGCGCAAAGATTGAATCGCTGGGCATCCGCATCGTCAATTCCACCACCTTTCTCGACGAACTCTTGCCGCGTAAGGGGACGTTGACGAAAAAGGGCCCCAGCGATGCCCAGTGGAAGGATATTGCCTTTGGAGTTGAGGTGGCAAAAGAACTGGCGCGATTAGATATCGGTCTGACCGTGGTGGTAAAGCGCGGGGTCATTGTGGCGCTGGAGGCGGTTGAAGGGACCAATGAGGCGATTGCCCGGGGGGGCGCGTGGGGAGGCGAGGGGACCGTAGTGGTAAAGGTGGCCCGGCCTGACCAGGATATGCGTTTCGATATACCGGTGATAGGCCCCCGGACAATCGAGGCGTTGCGTGGCGTACGCTCGGGCGTCCTGGCGGTAGAGGCGGGAAAAACCCTGATTATTGACCGGGCAAGCTGCCTGAAAGAGGCGGATTCGGCCGGTATTTCCGTAGTCGCATTATAATACTTTATACATCGTAACTATAGTAATATCAATCTGTTATATCATAGAAGGCCCTTTTCTGTATATTCCTCTTTAGAAGATCTTTGTTGCGGAAATTGACTAATTGTATTATTCTATTAGTCTAACAAATAGGTATTACCGCATTTTTTCCCCGTGAGAGAACATGCATACAAGCCTCTTTTTACGGGGTGTGCCCTGTTAGAGAAGGCAATCATAAGGAATCTTTTTAAGCATACATATGTTTTTTGACAGGGCGTTCCTTCCTTGGTTTGTATAGATAGTGTCACATAAGCAGCTTATTCTGATAGATTTTCTTCCTATGTTAGAGAGGGCAACGGTTATACACCTTGATGATGACGCGCTTGCCACGGTCACCTTCGAGCGCAACAGTGCCTGTGGCCGGTGCGGATTGTGTGACTCTGCCGGAGACAACACAATGACCGCCCAGGTGCGTAATACAATCGGCGCCCGTGTGGGCGATAGCGTGTATATCGAGATAGATCCATCTGCTTTTGTCAGGGCAACCACGTTTCTATACGCCATCCCTCTGGCTGTTCTCTTGGGAGGCCTTGTCCTTGGGAATGCAGCAGGCATTCTTGCCGGCATAGAGGAAACGGGACGTATATCATTGAGTGTATTTACGGGAATCGCCTGTACTATACTGGCGCTTGTTGTTGTCAGCAAATATATGCTTCAATCTAAGGAAAGGTTTCTGCCGAAGATAGCCAGAATCGGATGAGCTATTTTTCCCGTGGAAGAGCCTGACCAAGGCGCCGAATCTCTAAGAGGGTAGTTCAATATAAACAAGGTAGCGCAAAAACATTTGTGCTACATCACCAGAGGAGACACTATGACAAAAACAGAACTTACCAAAAAGACAAAACAGCAGCTTCTTGCGCTTGCTAAGGAGCATGGTTTAACGGGGGTCTCGGTCCTAAAAAAAGAGCAGCTTATCAACAGGCTCTTGGAGGCGCGGCCGGCAGAGCCGTTCAGAAAGACCCCTCCCCAGCCCGCGAAGAAGACGGAAGCTATCGGCTCGCGTGTTTCTCCGAAGAGGCCAGGACCCGGGAGACCAAGGAAGACCCCGGTAGGTGCCTCTATCACCGGTGATGTTCAGTCACCGGACAGCATCTCCCTTGATAAAGAACGCATAGAGGAGTTAAAGTTTTATCGCGGGCCGCAGCCCTTCGAGGTACGCGAACCCATGGAGATTCCCGCAGGCTACGGGGATAATCGCATTGTTGCCCTGGTGCGCGATCCGTGGTGGCTCTATGCCTACTGGGAGATTACACAAACGCGATACAATGAGATAGCCGCGGCAATTCGTGCCAAGGGCGATGAGGTCTCTCATTCGCTGTTAAGGATTTATGATATAACCGGCATTACCTTTGACGGTGGCAATGCCAACAGTTTTTTTGATATCACCCTTTCGGGCATGGCGAATAACTGGTATATTCATGTCGGTCAGCCGAACCGGAGCTGGGTCATAGAGATCGGGCTGCTCTCCACCTCGGGAGAGTTCTATTGCTTGGCTCGCTCAAACGCGGTTGCTACGCCGCGGTTCGGACCCAGCGATGTTGTTGATGAACAGTGGCTGTCACTGGACGATGATTACTGGCAGCTGTTTGGCATTGCGGGGGGGTTCGGTATCGGCAAGACTTCTCTCGAGATGAAGGAGTTATTTGAACAGCGTTTTCAGGAGGAGATATCATCAGGCGCCATCTCCAGTTTATTCAGTCCCGCAATGGCCCAGCTCAAGGAGCGCGGCTTTTGGCTGGTTGCCGACTGTGAGCTTATTGTCTATGGTGCGACCGATCCACAGGCGAAGGTAACGGTTCAAGGGAGTCCTATTGCGCTCAGGGAAGACGGGACCTTTACCCTGCGCTTTGCCCTTCCGGATGGCAGACAGAATATTCCTATCGACGCCGTCTCTCCCGATGAAATTGAGACACGAAACATTACCTTTGTCGTCTCCAGGGCAACAACCGCCTCTAATACTGTTACATAAAAAGCGCCGTTATTACTTAGCAGAATGTGCTATACCAGAGGACGCTCGAATGGCTCAGTGCCTTTTAGAAGAGGGGGCGTCTGCATGGTATGAGAGGTGCACACGGCGATAAAGCTTTCAAGGAGAAGCTATGGAACACGGATATCTTGCGATGGTTTTACACGCCCATCTTCCGTTTGTAAAGCATCCGGAATTTGAGGATTTTTTAGAGGAGGACTGGCTGTATGAGGCTATTACCGAGACCTATATTCCGCTGATCTGGGTCTTTGAAGAGCTTTTGGCAGAGGGAGTTGACTTCAAAGTCACTATGTCCCTGACACCGACCCTCATCGCGATGCTGACAGATCCTCTCTTGCAGGACCGCTACATCAGACACATATCCAGACTCATAGAACTTGCCGGAAAAGAAGTTGATCGCACCCGATGGCAGCCCGAGATGAACAATCTCGCGCTTATGTACTTTCACCGCTTTGTAAATGCCCGCCGGACATTTGTCGAGCGCTACAATAAAAATCTGGTTACCGCTTTCAAAGATGTACAGGAGGCGGGGAAGCTCGAGATCATCACCTGTTGCGCGACCCACGGGTTTTTGCCGCTTATGGAAATTCAGCGCCGCGCCTCGGTGAGGGCACAGGTCCGGGTAGGGACCGAACTCTACCGCCGTCATCTGCACCGGGACCCGAAGGGGATATGGCTTCCCGAGTGCGGTTATAATCCGAGTGACGACGAGGTCTTGAAGGAAGAAGGGATACGGTTTTTTATAACTGATACTCACGGCATTCTTTTTGGGTCACCGAGGCCGAAGTACGGTGTGTACGCCCCGTGTTACTGCCCCAGCGGTGTTGCCACCTTTGCCAGGGATCTGGAGTCATCCAAGAGTGTGTGGAGTTCAAAGGAGGGATATCCCGGCGATTATCATTACCGGGAGTTCTATCGCGACATCGGATACGACCTTGAGTATGACTATGTTAAACCATATATCAATCCCGACGGGACCAGGATTAATACCGGGATTAAGTATCACCGGATTACCGGAAAGACCCCGCATAAGGAGCTGTACAATCCGCAACGCGCCTTAGAGAAGGCAGCCGAACACGCGGGTAATTTTATGTTTAACCGTGAGCAGCAGGTGAAGCATCTCCACGGGATCATGGGCGACCGTAAACCCATCATTCTTTCCCCGTATGATGCCGAGCTTTTCGGTCACTGGTGGTTTGAGGGACCCGACTGGCTCAAGTTTCTCATGAAGAAGATCCACTATGATCAGGACATCATCAAGATGGTTACCCCCTCTGATTATTTGAGGATGCATCCAAAGAACCAGGTCCTGACCCCCTCCTTTTCCAGCTGGGGATATAAGGGATACAGCGAGGTCTGGCTCGAGGGCTCGAACGACTGGGTTTACCGGCATCTGCACAAGGCGGTTGAGCGCATGGTGGAGTCTGCGAACAGACACCCGCGGGCAGACGGCATCAGACGGAGGATACTGAATCAGATGGCCCGGGAACTCCTGCTGGCACAGTCGAGCGACTGGGCGTTCATTATGAAAACAGGGACCTTTGTCGACTATGCCGTCCGGAGAACCAAGGATCACGTGGGTCGGTTTACGACGCTCTATGAATCGCTGCACAGCGGCCTCCTCGACGAACGGTGGCTCAGCGAAATCGAGCATAAAGACCGCATCTTTGATTTTATCGATTACAGGGTCTACTCGACACAGCCGGAAGGAGCGCGGGCGTGACCCAGCGGGCGCTGATTGTTATCGATATGCTGTATGATTTTGTCGAGAAGGGCGCCCCCCTGGAGGTCCCGGGGGTAGAGACTATTATCCCGTGTATACAGCGGGAGATTGAAAGGGCCCGTTTGGAAGGAGTGCCGGTATTCTATCTGTGCGATGGGCACGAGGAGGACGATCCTGAGTTTGCGGCATGGCCCCCTCACGCGGTTCGGGGAAGCCGGGGCGCGGAGATTATTGCCGAGCTCGTCCCTCGTCCGGAAGACGTCATTATTTATAAGACGACCTACTCAAGCTTTTATAATACAGAACTCGAGGATATGCTGAGGAAGTTCGGCGCGACCCGTCTGACTATTACCGGCCTATGCACCGAGATCTGCGTGCTGTACACCGCCGTGGACGCCTATATGCGCGGTTTTGAAGTAACAGTTCCTGACGGTTGCACAAAGGGATTGACAGAAGAAGACCACCGGTTTGCCCTCAAGCAGATTAGGCACATATTAAAACCGGCACAAGTAGCGTCTAGCGGATAGCGTTTAGCGATTAGATTTTTTTCTATACGCTAGCCGCTAATCGCTATACGCTAAAAAAGTTATGCACACAGCGACTTTTAAGGAAATAAAAGCAGGTAAGGTAACCGACGTCTACTTTCAGCGGACAAAGGAAATTTTGAAAAAGAAAGGCATCCGCAGGAGGGTGGCGGTTGAGGTTACGACAAAGAGCTTGCCCGAGGAGTGGTCGTGGGCCGTCTTTGTCGGCCTGGAGGAGTGCGTAGAGCTGCTCAGGGGGCTAAGGGGTGTTGATGTATGGGCCCTTGAGGAAGGGACCCTCTTTTTTCCGTCGATGCCGGTTATGGTTATTGAGGGCGAGTACACCAGCTTTGGTTGTTATGAGACCGCGCTTTTGGGCATACTGTGCCAGGCCTCGGGTGTTGCCACCAGGGCCGCGCGCTGTAAAAAGGCGGCAGCAGGAAGGCCCATCGTCAGTTTTGGCGCGCGAAGGATGCATCCCGCTATTGCGCCGATGATCGAGCGAAGTGCCTTTATCGGCGGATGCGACGGTGTCGCGACAGTCAAGGGTGCCGAGATGGCGGGCGTTGCCCCTACCGGCACTATTCCGCATGCACTAGTACTCCTGACGGGTGGTGCCGCCGAGGCAGTAGAGGCCTTTGATGACATTATCGACCGCACCGTCAAGAGGATTGCGCTGGTTGATACTTTTTCTGATGAAAAATTTGAGGCGTTAAGTGCGGCGGCGGCGCTCGGCAGGCGCCTTTACGGTATCCGGATTGACACGACACCTTCCCGGAGGGGCAATCTGAAGGAAATTTTGCGAGAGGTGAGATGGGAGCTTGATCTCAGGGGTTTTCGCCAGGTGAAGATTTTTGTCAGTGGGGGAATCGACGAAAAGAGGATAGAGGCACTCAACGAATTTTCAGATGCCTACGGCGTCGGGACCGCGCTTAGCAACGCGCCAACGATTGATTTTGCGATGGATATTGTGAGCATAGACGATATGCCTGTCTCTAAAAAAGGGAAGTTGTCCGGCGTCAAGGAGGTGCACCGGTGTCCGGTATGCCTGGGGACGTGGGTCACCCCGAAGGGGTACGCGCCTAAAAGACGATGCAATCACGCTGCCCCGTGCAAAAAACTCCTCAGGAAGAGTATCGCCGACGGTACGTTGACAAAAGAGCTCCCTCACCCTCAGACAATCAGAAAATCTGTCCTCAAGCAGTTGGCCCTCGTAAGCCTCTCATAGTCTGTCCTGTATTTTCTGTAACTTTTTTAAATATAAAATGTTATAAACATCCCCCGTCTTTTCTTAAATACTTGACGGAATTAGTTATATATAGTATTATGACACCTGTATATGAGACTCTCGACGCGGAGTACCTATGGATTGCGGGCGCTGTGTGAACTGGCGCTCAACTGGGAACAGGGACCGGTTTCTGTCTCGGCGATTTCCCAGAAGGAACGGCTCTCGATCGCGTATCTGGAGAAACTGTTGAATCTCCTGAAGCACTACGGTTTTGTCAGGAGTATACGAGGCTCAAAAGGGGGGTATGTGTTGGCGCGCGATCCCGGGGAAATCTCCGTAGGGGAGATTATCCGTGCGCTTGAGGGGGAGGGCGCGAGGCTGCTTTACATCGAAGACCGCCTCCAGACAGATGAGGAAAAAAATGAGACGCCCGCCAGCAGGATGATCAGCCTGCTGGTCAAGCGACTCGGTATGATTATCTCCGAGAGCCTCAACTCGCTGAGTTTAAAACGGCTCTGCTCTGATCCCGAGGTCTGGAATCTTATCGATCCCGGGGACAAAGCACATGTGTGTCAGGGCCAGGTTCGGGAGCTGGCACACATGTAGCGCATAGCCACGGTGAACGACCGATGAAGCGCATATATCTTGATTACAACGCGACAACGCCCCAGGCCGATGAGGTAACGGAGGCGATGCTGCCTTACTTTAGGGAAAGGTACGGAAACGCCTCTTCTCCTCATCTCTTCGGCAGGGAGGCGCGGGGGGGCCTTGAGAGGGCACGGGAGCGCGTGGCGGCACTTATCGGAGCAGACACCCGGGAGATTATCTTTACCTCGGGCGCGACAGAGTCCAATAATGCCCTGATTAAGGGGATTGCCCGGAAAAAGAGAGATGCGGGCAGGCATATTATTACGACGGCTGTTGAACACCACTCGGTGCTTGCCCCCTGCAAGGCGTTGGAGCGCGAAGGGTTTGAAGTGACCTATCTCGGCGTTGACTCCTACGGCGTTATCGATCTTGACCAGCTGCGCGATGCCCTGAGAGACGACACGGTGCTGGTTACCGTTATGTCGGCGAATAATGAGACGGGGACGCTTCAGCCGATCGAAGAGATAGCAACATTAGTCAGAGAACGGAATAGTGTATTTCATACGGACGCGGTGCAGCAGGCTGGTAAGCTGCCCTTGGACGTCAAAGAGCTTCATGTGGATGCCCTGTCGCTTTCGGCCCATAAATTTTACGGACCGAAGGGCGTCGGGGCATTGTATGTGAGAAGGGGCGTTGTCATTCCGCCTTTATTAGAAGGGGGACATCATGAAAGGAATCTCAGAGCAGGAACAGAAAATATCGCAGGTATCGTTGGTATGGGGAGGGCCGCTGAATTAGCGCGCGAGCGCATGGAAAATGATAGAGTACTAGTGACCTCGTTGCGAGAACGCCTGCATCGCGAAATCACGCAGCGTATTTCCGATGTGGTCGTCAACGGACACCCTGAGCGGCGGTTACCGAATACGCTCAATGTGAGTTTTCGTTATGTGGAAGGAGAGTCGGTTATACTGAGTCTGGACATGAAGGGCATCGCGGTTGCCTCCGGTTCTGCCTGTACCTCGGGCTCTCTGGAGGCCTCCCACGTCCTTCTCGCAATGGGCGTGCCGCCCGAACAGGCATACAGTTCGGTACGGTTTTCTTTAGGAAGATATACTACGGCCGAAGAGATCGATTGTCTCGTGAAAGAGTTACCGTCCATTATCGAACGGTTGCGATCTATCTCGACATTTTCCCGTTAACGGTAATGGCCTTAGAGGAGCGCACAGGAGTGATGGAACGTTCGGATATACGAAACCGCATCAAACACAAGCTGTTGAATCAAACAGAGGCCGAGAGAAAACGGAAGAGCAGCGTTATTCAGAATCGGCTGCTTGAGAGCGACGAATTCAGAAAGGCGCACACAGTAATGGTGTATGTATCTACCGACGGTGAGGTAATGACTGACGGCGTCATTCAGAGAAGCCTTGATCTGCGCAAGAGAGTGGGTGTTCCCGTGACTGTTATTGAGGAAAAGAGGCTGGTAGTTTCACTTTTGGAAGATCCGGAAAAAGAACTGGTACGGGGTCCGTACGGCATCCTGCAACCGGCGACCCCCTACATAAAACCTATTACACCAGAGGAGATTGACTTAATTGTCGCACCCGGCATCGCATTCGATGTGCACGGTAACCGGCTCGGCAGAGGAGCCGGGTATTACGACCGTTTTCTGGAAACGGTGCCTAAGGATACTCCTGTTATAGGTTTTGCCTTTGATTTTCAGGTCCTTCCTGAACTGCCGCTTCTCCCTCACGATGTTCCTGTAACAAAAGTACTCAGCGCGTAGTACGCTTTACGCAACGTGACACGGTGTTATTTTCAGGAGGTGACATAATGTTTCAGCAAACTCTGAATCCGGTGGTTATCGGCGGCATCGGAGTGGCTATCGGCCTGTGTATCGGCATGGCGATACGACATTTCTTTGCCGCGGGGAGGTTAAAGAGCGCCAGAATAGAGGCAAAGACGGTACTGGAGCAGGCAAGGCTTGAGGCCGAGAACAAGAGACGTGAGGTTGAACTTGAGGCGAAGGACCTCATGTATAAACTGCGGCATGATTTCGAGAAGGAGACCAAGGAGCGGCGCGACGAGCTGCAGGCGCTTGAGAAACGGTTAGTGCAGAAGGAAGAAAATCTCGATCGCAAGGTCGATGTACTGGAGAAAAAAGAGCATGATGTGCGCGAGAAAGAAACATTTCTCTCAACAAAGGAAGAAAAGCTACAGCACCAGGAACAGGAGCTCGAACAGCAGTTAAACGAAGAAAAGAGGATGTTGCAGAAGATCTCCGGGTTGAGCATCGAGGAGGCAAAGAAACTACTACTCTCCAAGATGGAGAACGACGTCAGGCATGAGGCCGATCTCATGGTTAAACGCATCGAAGAAGAGACGCAGCAGAGGGCCGAGAAGAAAGCGAAGGAAATTATCAGCTTGGCTATGCAGCGCTGTGCCGCGGAGCATACCATAGAATCGACCATTAGCGTCGTCAGCCTTCCCAATGACGAGATGAAAGGGAGGATTATCGGCCGGGAAGGGAGAAATATCCGTGCGTTCGAGGAGGCGGCGGGGGTTGACGTGATCATCGATGATACCCCCGGGGCGGTGACCCTCTCCAGCTTTGATACGGTGCGCCGTGAGGTGGCGCGGATCGCCCTTGAGCGCTTAATCGTAGACGGCAGGATTCATCCGGCACGCATCGAAGAAATTGTCGAAAAGGTAAAAAAGGAGATCGAGGTAGAGATTCAGGAGGAAGGCGAGAAGACGGTTCTTGAGTTTAACCTCCATCGCGTTCACCCGGAGCTGGTGCGTCTCCTGGGCCGTCTGAAATACCGCACGAGTTACGGGCAGAACGTACTGGGGCACGCCAAGGAGGTGGCGTACCTTATGGGGGTCATGGCGAGCGAGCTGGGACTCAATCCTCAAATAGCGAAACGATGCGGGCTGCTTCACGATATCGGTAAAGCGGTAAGCCACGAGGCAGAGGGCCCTCACGCGAAGATCGGGGCAGAGCTTGCCAAGAAATACGGGGAACACCCCGAGGTCATCCATTGCATCGAGGCGCACCACGAGGATGTGGAGCAGCACAGTATTTACGCGGTGCTTTCGCAGGTGGCCGATGCCATCAGCGGTTCCCGGCCCGGGGCTCGGCGTGAGACACTGGAACATTACATCAAACGTCTCACCAAGCTCGAGAAGATAGCGGATTCCTTCAAGGGTGTCGAGAAGTCATTCGCGATTCAGGCAGGGCGCGAGATCCGGGTTATCGTGAAGCCGGACCAGATAGGAGACGGGTCCATGTCTCTTCTGGCACGTGATATTACCAAGAAGATCGAGGAGTCGCTTGAGTATCCGGGCCAGATCAAGGTGATTCTGATCCGTGAGATGCGGACGGTTGAGTACGCGAAGTAACAGATAAAATAATACACAATATACAAATTCCAATAACCAAACAATGCACAATAATCAATGACTAAAATCACAAACAAAAAAAGAAAAAACTATTTTGATTGTTTTAATTTGTTTGTAATTTGTGATTTGTAATTTGGAATTTTATAGGAAAGAGGTTGTTATGAGGGCACTCTTAATCGGGGATATTGTCGGCAGGCCGGGGAGGAAGGCGCTAAAGGAACTTATGGGCCCGCTGATTTCCAAAGAAAAGATAGACTTCGTTATTGCCAATGCGGAGAACGCCGCCGGCGGGCTGGGCCTGACGAGAAAGATAGCCGCGGATCTTTTTTCGCTAAGGGTTGACGTTTTAACCAGCGGCAACCACATCTGGAAGCAGAAGGAGATCTACGACTTTGTCAATAGCGAGGCACGGATACTGCGGCCGGCCAACTACCCGCCCGATGTCCCCGGCAAGGGCTGGGTGTTGGTAGAGTCCCGCACAGGCGTCAGGGCGGCCGTTATCAATCTTGAGGGGCGGGTATTTATGCGCTCTCTGGATTGTCCCTTTCGGACGGCGGATGTCCTCCTTGAGGAGATCAGGTCGTACACTTCTGTTATCTTCGTCGATTTTCACGCAGAGGCCACCAGCGAAAAGATCGCGCTGGGCAGGTACTTGGACGGAAGGATTTCCTGTCTTTTCGGCACCCACACCCATGTGCAGACGGCCGACGAGAAGATACTTCCCGGTGGCACCGGTTACATCACCGATATCGGCATGACCGGTCCGCACGATTCGGTGATCGGGCGGGATATCGACAACATTATTTTTCACTTTAAGACCGAACTGCCCGTTGCCTTTGACATTGCCTCTGGCGGCGTCCGTTTGAACGGCGCGATAGTCGAGGTCGACGAGGATACGGGAAAAGCGGTTTCTATCAGGCGGGTCGATGAAGGACTGATGGATGGATGATGAGGTATATGAATTAGTGCCGGGGCATCCCGGGAAGAAGATCTACACGGTCAGCGAGGTAACCCGCCAGGTTCGCCTGCTGTTAGAGGATGCCTTTCCTTTCTTTTGGGTTGCGGGGGAGGCGTCCAACGTGCGACGGCCTGCCTCAGGGCATCTCTACTTTACGCTCAAAGACGAAGGCGCCCAGCTCAGCTGTGTCATGTTCCGCGGGGCGAATCAGAAGCTCGCCTTTGAACTGGAGGACGGGCTTGAGATTATCTGTGCGGGCAGGATGGGCGTCTACGAAAAAAGTGGTGCCTACCAGCTGTATGCCGAGGAGATAGAACTGCGGGGGAAAGGCGCGCTGCAACTTGCCTTTGAACAGCTTAAGAAAAAGCTTGCCGAAGAAGGGCTGTTTGACCCTGCTGCGAAAAAGCCGATCCCGGTCTACCCGTCGTGTATCGGGGTTGTTACCTCTCAGACCGGTGCGGCGCTGCGCGATATTCTGAATGTCCTGACCAGGAGAGTGAGCGACGTCCATGTCATTGTCCGTCCGGTCCGGGTTCAGGGTGCCGGCTCGGCCGAGGAGATAGCCGGCGCCATAGACGACCTGAACAGATTCGGTAAGGTCGATGTCATCATCGTGGGCAGAGGCGGCGGCAGCATCGAGGATCTGTGGGCCTTCAATGAAGAGGTGGTTGCCCGTGCCATCTATGCCTCGCGGATACCGGTTATCAGCGCGGTCGGCCACGAAATTGACTGGACGATATCCGATTTTGCCGCCGATCTCAGGGCGCCGACACCGTCAGCGGCAGCCGAACTGGTTTCCCTGGGGAAAGAGGAACTGGTCAACCGGCTGCGTTACGGTACCGAAAAACTGGATTCGTATATTTCATATATGCTGGAGCAGCTCTTTCAGCGAATCGACGAGGCGCTGGCGAGGGGCGGTTATTCTCTCATGCACACCGTGGAGTTGGCCGGAGAGAGGCTCGCCTCGCTGGGGGGGAGGCTTGAGGCGTTGAGCCCCCTCGGCGTATTGGCGCGCGGATACACCGTTACCTATAATGCGCGGGGAGAGGCCGTGAAGAGCGCGGGTGATGTTGCTATTAATGAAGAGATTTTGACTCATGCCGCCAAAGGCGCATTTTACTCACGGGTTACCAGAAAAGACAAAAAGTCAAATCTATAAAGCCATCGGCTGTCAGCCTTCAGTATTTTTTTGGATCCCGGATTAGCTCTGGGATGACACAAAAGTTTAAAATTTTTACTTGTGACATGTGTCTTGTGTCATGTGACTAACATTTTTATACGCTAGCCGCTAATCGCTACACGCTAAAAAAAGGAAGAGGCTATGGCAAAAAAAAGCCCTAAGGGCGTTAACTTCGAGAAGGCCCTGGCAGAGCTTGAGGACATCGTAAAAAAACTCGAGGAGGGCGAGATTTGCCTCGCCGAGGCGATGAAGCTCTATGAAGAGGGTGTCCGGCGCGCCAAGGAGTGTTTTGCGGTGCTTAATGCTTCACGGCGCAAAATTGAAATTCTGCAGAAAGAGGCGGAGGCCTTTATAACGAGGCCGTTTGACGAAGGTGCGGTTTCTGAAGAGTAGCGTTTTTCCGGCGGTGATTATGTACAACAATGGGGGAGACGGCATGGATTATGCAAGGCAGTTTTCGGAGTATCAGCAGCTAATCAATCAGGCACTTAATTCCTTTCTTCCCGGCGATGACGTCGGACCGACCCTCATCCACCAGGCCATGCGTTACTGTGTGATGAACAGGGGCAAGCGGCTGAGGCCTATCTTTGCGGTGATAGCCTGTGAGTTGTGCGGGGGCACCCGGGACGAGGCCCTGGGGCTGGCCTGCGGCATAGAACTGATTCATACCTATTCCCTGATACACGACGACCTTCCGTCGATGGACAACGACGATTACCGGCGCGGAAAGCCGTCCTGCCATAAGCAGTACGGCGAGGCGGTGGCGATTTTAACGGGGGACGCCCTCCTGAGCCTGAGTTATAAATTAATGTGTGAAAGTCTCCAGAGGCGGCGCAAGGTCGAGATCATCCGGAATGTCTGTGACGCCATAGGCAGTTTTGGTATGGTGGGCGGACAGGTGCTTGACCTGAGGCTTCAGGAGTCAGACGCTGCAGCGGTGGATGAGAAGACGCTGCTCGATATCATCCATAATAAAACGGCCCGGCTTTTTTCTATCTCGCTTGAGAGCGGCGCAATGCTTGCTACGGATGACGAGGAGGCCATCAGGCGCCTCTCTGAGTTCGGTACATTTTTTGGCCTTGTATTTCAATTGGTCGACGATATAATGGATAACGAGGCGTATATTGCCACCATAGGCAAGGGGCGCCTGCGTGAGCTGGTGACGGCGTATTCCACTCAGGCGCGCGAACGGCTCAGCGGTTTTGGCCCACGGGCCGCGTTGTTAGAGTGGTTTTTGGAACAGATCACGCAAAAGGCGGCGGCCCCACAGGTATATTCATGAAGACGTTACTGGATACGATCGAGTCTCCCCAAGACCTCAAAAAACTCCCCCACGAACAGCTCCCGCACCTTGCCCAGGAGATACGTGAGAGAATCCTTGAGGTGGTGTCGATGCAAGGGGGACATCTTGCCAGCCCCCTGGGGGCGGTTGAACTGGCTATAGCCCTCCACTATGTCTTTGATGCCCCGAAGGACCTGTTGTTATGGGACGTGGGACACCAGACATACGCGCACAAACTCCTCACCGGGCGCCGGGAGCGTTTTTCCACGCTCAGGCAGTACGGCGGGATAAGCGGCTTAAACAACAAAAACGAAGGTCCGTACGACCCGTTTACCTCAGGGCACGGCGGCACCGCAATCTCGACGGCGCTGGGTCTGGCTGTTGCCAGGGATGCGAGAGGTGCCGAGGAGAAGATACTCGCCATTATCGGCGACGCCTCGTTAGGAGAGGGGATGGCCCTTGAGGCCCTTAACCACGCCGGACATATGAAGACCGATATGATCGTGGTCCTGAATGATAACGAGATGAGTATCTCCAAAACCGTCGGTGCCCTCAGCAAGTACTTGAACCGTATGATTACCGACCCCCGGTACAACAGGATACGGC
This sequence comes from Candidatus Omnitrophota bacterium, assembly GCA_016930485.1. GTDB lineage: Bacteria > Omnitrophota > Gorgyraeia > JAFGGP01 > JAFGGP01 > JAFGGP01. The sequence goes on from JAFGGP010000052.1 coordinate 33,029, forward strand.
GCGAGATCGGCTCCCTTATCGAAAAGATGCCCCGCTTCGGCGAACGCATGGTAAAGAGCGCCCGACATCTGGAGGAACTGGCAAAGAGTCTTCTGGTTCCCGGCGTGCTATTTGAGGAGCTGGGGTTTAGGTATTTCGGCCCCATAGACGGACATAATATCGAACAGCTCATAGAGACCTTTACGGCGCTCAAGAAGATACGGGGGCCGGTACTGATGCATGCGGTTACGAAGAAGGGAAAGGGGTACGAGCTGGCGGAGAATAATCCCGAAAAGTTCCACGGGGTGGGTGCCTTTGATGTGAAGACGGGGGGGGCGAAGAAGGACCGGGCGGTGCCGGATAAGATTAAGGTCCCGGCGGATAAAGGGATTACCTATACCCGTGCCTTCAGCGATGCTCTCATCACACTTGCCTCGTGTTATGAACGGGTGGTCGGTGTTACCGCGGCGATGCCGGAGGGCACGGGGCTTGACGTATTCCGGGAACATTTTCCTGACCGATACTTTGATGTCGGCATGGCAGAGCAGCATGCCGTTGGTTTTAGCGCGGGTCTCGCCAGGGGGGGATTCATCCCTGTCTGTGCGGTCTATTCGTCGTTTTTGCAGCGTTCCTATGATCAGATTTTCCATGACGTCTGCCTGCAGGATCTCCATGTCATTTTTGCGATTGACCGTGCCGGGGTGGTCGGCTCGGACGGACCGACACACCACGGTGTGATGGATATTGCCTATCTGCGGAGTATGCCCGGGTTGTATGTGCTGGCCCCGAAGGATACCGATGAACTGAAAGATATGCTTGAGTGGGCGGCACGACATCACTTTCCCAGCGCCATACGCTATCCGCGGGGGGGCGTTCAGTATCCCCAGCATGCACCGTGTGACGTTGAGGCACTCAGGGAACCGGTCACGTCGGGTGTCGCCCAGGTCGTACGCCAGGGAAGGGATGCAGCCATCTGGGCTATCGGCAACATGGTCTATCCGGCGCTTGACGCGGCACAGCTTCTCGCGGCTGACGGCATCGAGGCGACCGTAGTAAACGCCCGTTTCATCGCACCGCTTGATGAGGCGCTGCTTACGGAGCTAGGGGGCGATATTTCCCTATTCTGCACGGTGGAGGACGGTATTTTGGACGGCGGGTTTGGCAGTGCGGTGGGCGAGGCGCTGTCGCGGCTCAACCTGGATACGGTGAAGAAAATTTCCCTTGGTCTGCCAAGAAAGTTTATCGTTCACGGGCCGCAGGAACAGCTTTTGGCAGAATATGGGCTGTCGAGCGAAGGGATTTATACGGCTGTAAAAAATGTATTGCATAAGAGCGAGGAAAAAAGTATTGCCGGTAACGCACAATAACAATGCAAAGATCGGGCAGGAAATCGGGGAGGGCCGGGGCGTCCTCATCATAGAGAAGGAGAGGTGTAAGGGGTGCCAGTTGTGTATCGGTGCCTGCCCGCGGGGGTGCCTCAAGTTGAGCGACACCTTAAACAAGCGTGGGGTCCGCTCAGCCGAGTTTTATCTGAAGGACCGGTGCACGGGCTGCGCCCTGTGCGCGGTCATGTGCCCGGATGTGTGTATTGAGGTTAAGAAAAACAGTTAACGAGTTCTGTGAGTTCGCGAGTTTTTCTTTAGCGTGTAGCGGCTAGCGTATAGTGAATAAAATTGAAAACGATTGTTACGGTTCGAGCCTGTCGAGAACCCTTTGGCTATGTTCAGCACAAAC
>JAFGGP010000053.1 GCA_016930485.1 Candidatus Omnitrophota bacterium
ACCGAAGTAATCTCAAAAAGAGAGATTGCTTCGCCATTCAGGCTCGCAATGACGTCTTTAGCAGGGTTTTGCAACGGTCTCAAGTTCGAAAAGAGTTTTTTAAAAATTTTTGCATTTTGATATGTCACTTTGATTTTCTTGCCCTGAGCGACTAAGCTAAACTAAGCCGAAGGACGCAGTTTGATTTTTGATTTAAAAATCGGGCGGTCCTGAATCTGGTGGCATGGTAACATGGTGACTTTGTTATGAAAAAAATGCGAGTGGCGGTCATTGGTGTAGGACATCTCGGCGCAATCCATGGCCATATATATAATGCCCTTCCGAATGTCGAGTTAATCGGCGTCTGTGACACGTTTCGCCAGCGGGCTCAGGCAGTTGCGCAACAACTGGAAGTAAAGCCCTATTATCGGCACGCCGATCTCCTGCGGGTATCCCTTGATGCCGTCAGCATCGCCGTCCCCACCAATGCCCATTATAGCGTGGCGCGCGATTTCCTCAAAAGGGGCGTTCACACACTTATCGAAAAGCCCATTTCAACCTCCCTCAGAGAGGCGCGCACCTTGACGAAACTTGCCGAAAAGCACAACTGTATTCTGCAGGTAGGGCACGTAGAACGGTTTAATACCGCTATAGAGGCGCTGCGGGATATAGCGGTGCTACCCAAGTTTATCGAGGTGCACCGGCTCGGCCCCTTTACGAAAAGAAGCCTCGATATCGGTGTTGTCCTGGATCTCATGATACATGATATTGATATCATTCTTTCTCTCGTAAATTCGGAAGTCAAAAAAGTCGAGGCGGTTGGCGTAAAAGTGCTAAGTCCCTACGAAGATATCGCCAATGCCCGTATCATGTTTGCGAACGGAAGCGTGGCTAATATAACCGCCTCGCGTCTGACCCCCGAGGCGCAGAGGAAAATACGCGTTTTTATCAAAGATGCCTACATCTCCCTCGACTACGCCAGACAAGAGGCCTTTCTGTACCGCAAGAGAGGAAAAAGAATTTTTAAAAAAAGGGTTGATATCAAAAAAGAACAGCCTCTGCAAAGAGAGTTACGGGCATTTATACGGTGCGTAAAAAAGAAGGCTCCTCCTATAGTCAGTGGAAAAGATGCGAGTCGTGCGCTCGCACTGGCACTCACAATAGAAAAACATATCAGGAAATCCTTCCGAAAAAAATGAACAGAAAAGTCTTGATCATAGCCGGGGAACCATCGGGGGATCTGCACGGGTCATTACTGGTAAAGGCCCTTGCGATACGTGATTCGTCCATGCGCTTTACCGGGATCGGGGGCGAGAGGATGCGTGCATGCGGGGTTCGCTTGATTCACGATATCTCTCAGCTGAGTATTGTGGGTTTCGGGGATGTCATACCAAAACTCGCGCTTTTTAGAAAAATTCTCAAGGAAATCGACCGCCTGCTGGCTCAGGAGGTGTTCGATCTGGTGATCCTTATCGACTATCCGGGTCTCAATCTGAAAATTGCCCGGATCGCGAAGGGGCGGAGGGTTCGGGTCGTCTACTATATCACGCCGCAGATCTGGGCCTGGGGATTGAATCGCGTTCATCTCATCAAAAAATACGTTGATCTGGCGCTGGTTATCTTTCGCTTTGAGGAGGGGCTTTTCCGGAAAGAAGGCATCCCGGTACACTTCGTCGGTCATCCCCTTCTTGATGTCATGAGACAGCACACCGCTTTGCCGCGGGACAGCATCCTGGAACAGTGTCATGTCACAAACGCCCATCCCATCATAGCGCTCCTGCCCGGCTCAAGAAATAGTGAGGTAAAAAGCCACCTGCCGATCATGCTTAAGGCCGCGCAGATCCTGAAAGAGAAATTCCGGGATGCTGCCTTTATCGTAATAAAAAGTGACTATGTGGATGGTACATTATACGAGGCGTATATCAGCGACGGTCCGGCCCATCATGCCGTTACCTATTTAGGGGGAAGGAATTACGACGTTCTCGGTGTAGCAGATTTTGCGGTTGTCTGCTCTGGCACCGCAACATTGGAAGCTGCGCTTTCGCGGGTGCCGATGGTGGTAGTCTACAAAACCTCTCTTATTAACTGGCTCATTGCCCGCCGCATGATCCGAATACCTCGCATTGCCCTGGTGAATGTAATTGCCGAAAGACATATCGTCCCAGAGCTCCTGCAGGAAAACGCAACCGGCCGGAAAATAGCCGATGTCGCCTACGCAATACTATCGCAGCCTAAACGGCATGATCGCATGCAATCAGAGCTCGGTGTCCTGACCAACATCCTCGGTATCCCCGGCGCTTCCGACCGCGCGGCAAATCATATCTGCGATCTTCTAAACCCTTCCTGAGAAATCAAAAATCGAAATGCAAAGTGCAGAATGATACATCAAAACGCAAAATTATTCCTCTGTCATCCTCGCCTCTTGGCACCGGAATTCATCATTGCTGGATTCCTCCTGAAGTTTACTCCGTATTCCGGTGCGGGGTGGAAAAGACAAGCTGCTGTTCACGTTTTTGCATTTTACATTGTCGCTTTGATATTTAATCTTTGATATTTGATGTTAACTGGTAAGTAATTAGAACTGTTTATACTGATTAGTGATGGGCATGCGCCTGTCTCTCCCGAAGGCGCGGGGGGTAATTTTGATACCTGTCGGTGCCTGTCTGCGCTTATACTCATTGTGATCGACCATCTGAATAACTTGCTTGACCACTGTTTGGTCAAATCCCCTTTGGACAATGTCAGTATATGACATATCATCTTCGACATAGGCCTCCAGAATGGGGTCAAGTACTTCATACGGTGGGAGCGTATCAGAGTCTTTCTGGTTTGGTCTCAGCTCAGCGGTAGGCGGTCTGAGTAGGACGCTTTCGGGGATAACCTGCACTTCGTCCCGGTGATTTCTCCACCGCGCCAGCCGGTAAACAAGCTGCTTCGGCAAATCTTTGATTACCGCAAACCCGCCCGCCATATCACCGTAGAGTGTGCAGTAACCCACGCTTACCTCGCTCTTATTGCCGGTGGAAAGCACAAGCCACCCAAACCGATTCGATAGGGCCATCAGGATGTTCCCCCGGATACGGGCCTGCAGATTTTCTTCGGTAAGCGAACCCCGGATGTCCTTGATTTTTTCGCTCAGGACAGTCTGATAAGCTGTCAGGATCTCATCGATCGGTAGTGTCAAAAGACGCATCCCCAGATTTCTGGCAAGCGTTTTGGTGTCTTCCTGTGTCTCGCCCGAAGAATAGCGGGAGGGCATGTTGACGCCTACAACATTTTCGCAGCCAAGTGCGTCACAGGCAATGACAGCCGTTAAGGCAGAATCGATGCCGCCGCTCAAACCCACTACAGCCGTTGAAAAACGGTTCTTTTTGACATAATCAGCAGCCCCCATAACCAGGCCCTTGTAAACCATCTCGGGTTCTTCCAGCAACTCTCTCTTCAGTGAATCAGAAGAAATGCCCGGTTTTTCGCTGGCCAGCCGCCGTTCATCAAACTCAAGGGGCACAAAGGTAATGCGGGCCGCTTCATCCTCAAGGGCCTTCTGCTGGTTTAAGAATGCCGGGTCGGCACGGCGGATCGCCGAAATCACTTCCAGGTCGACATCGCAGACTAAAAGCTCCTCTTCAAATTGCCTGGCCATTGCCAGCACCTGCCCTTTCGGATCGATAATCAGGCTGGTGCCGTCAAAAATAAGCTCGTCCTGGCCTCCTACAAGATTGACGTAGGCAATGAATCCCTTTATCTCCCGGGCGCGCTGCCGCAATAATTCAATACGCAACTTCTCCTTGCCGATGTGAAAGGGGCTCGCCGAAATGTTGATGCACAGAGGGCTGTCTCCCGCAATACCCTGAATGTAAAGGGGCGTCTCACTTGCCCAGATGTCCTCACAAATACTCACTCCGACATGTATCGAACCCAGTTCGAGTACATAGATCTGGTCGCCTGAATCGAAGTAGCGCTTCTCATCAAAAACGCCGTAATTGGGAAGATGCATCTTGTGGTATATATTGACCGGCCGTTTATTATGGAAAATGGCACATGCGTTGTAAAGTCTGCTCCCGGTAAAATGGGGATAACCGACTAGTGCTGTGATGCCCTCGGTCGCTGGAGCGATGCGTTCGAGAAAGGCGGAGCAGTCTGCAAGAAAAGACCGCTTAAAAAGGATGTCTTCCGGGGGATAGCCGGAAAGCGCCAGCTCCGGAAAGGCGATAATATCGACGTTCAGGCCGCGCGCCCTCTGGATATTCCCAATAATAAGCGCGGCGTTGTTTTCTAAATCGCCGACCGTCGTATCGATCTGAGCCAATGCAATCCTGATGTTTTTCATTGCTTTTCGCCCCTCTGCCCCGGCGACGACTTCCACTGACCCAGTCGCTTCCGAATCGTCTCCTCATGACCCTGGTCCGAAGGGCAATAATAGTGCCTTGCCTCGGGTATATATTCCTGTTCGACATAATGGCCGTCGTGGCTATGGGAATATTTATATCCTTTGCCGTGACCCAACCGTTCTGCCCCGGGATAATGGGCGTCCTGCAGATGAACAGGAACGTCCAGGGTGCGCCCTTCCGCAACGTCCCGTTCTGCCTTCTCTATCCCCATATACGCGGCATTTGATTTCGGGCATGTGGCAATATAGGTTACCGCCTGCGCCAGGGGGATTTTACATTCGGGCAATCCCACGAACTCGGAAGCCTGAAGCGCGGCGGTCGCCACAACAAGGGCCATCGGGTCGGCGTTGCCGACATCCTCGGCGGCGCAAATAACGATCCTCCTGGCGATAAAACGGGGGTCTTCTCCGGCATAGAGCATCTTTGCAAGCCAATACAGCGCCGCATCGGGGTCTGAGCCTCTCATCGACTTGATGAAGGCGCTGGCGACATCGTAGTGGGCATCTTCGTCCCTGTCATAGACGACCGCCTTTTTCTGAATCGACTCCTCAGCAACCGCAAGGGTAAAATGTATTGTACCGTCCTTCCCCGGGGGCGTAGTCAAGATTCCTACCTCGAGGGCATTGAGGGCGCGACGCGCATCGCCGTCGCAGAGTGCCGCGATGTGTCTGAGTGCATCTGCATCGACCGTAACCGGCACTGTGCCCAGTCCCCGCTGGCGATCATTAAGTGAACGCGAAAGAATCGTCGTTATCTCATCTACGGTGAGCCGTTTCAATTCAAATATGAGAGAACGGGAAAGAAGGGGACTTAATAAGCTGAAAAAAGGGTTATGGGTGGTCGCCCCTATGAGGGTGATCGCTCTCTCTTCCAGGTCGGGCATTAACACATCCTGCTGTGCCTTATTGAACCGGTGTATTTCGTCGATAAAAAGGATGGTTTTCTTGTTGGAAAAGCGCTGCCGGTCCCTCGCCGCCTTTATAATATGCCTCAGCTCCTGCACATTGGAAGAAACGGCGTTGATGCGTTCATAGTGGGAGGCGGTTATGCCGGATATAACAAAGGCGAGGGCTGTCTTGCCGACACCGGGCGGACCGTACAGAATAAGAGAGCTCAGTCGATCGGAATCTATGGCGCGCCTGAGCAGTTTCCCCTGTCCAAGAATATGCTCCTGACCGACAAACTCCCCGAGTGTGCGGGGGCGCATTCGTGCTGCCAAAGGCAGGTGTGCTGTGCCTTGCGTGTCAGAGGTCTGCTTGAAAAAAAGATCTTCTGCGGGTGGCATGATAAGTAGGCCCCCTGAGACAACATGTTTCTTTAATAGTTGTCGTTTCTATTAGAGAGGATCATGCCGGGGCGTTCTGTCGTGTATTTTTGATATCTCACGGGATAAAAAAACGCCCCACACCTGCCGTGTGGAAGAATGAGACTGAACCTGAGGTCGTCAGGTGGGCATCCTGTTAGACATTTTCGTTTCTCCCCAAGGGAAGCATACGTCTATGTCTAACCTTAGGATTCCCTGATAGTTGGTGTTGGATCAATAACCCATTCACTCCAAGCACGCGCAGGGCAGGGTTCACTAGTAAGTATAGCACCGTGCTATAAGTGTTACAAGAGAAAAATATGGCAATACCTCTCAAGCGCAACTATTCATATTGCCCTTCGTCTCTTCCTGGCAAGAGGAATTGTAACATCTTACAAGGCGATATGTTAGAGAGAATTTTTTCTTTCTGAAAAGCACCGTTCGGGCGCTCACCATCTCGCGCCCATCGACAAACTTGCGCTCATTACCCGTCGCGCGTCGATTCCTTCAAGTCCTCACTTTTCCCATCACATTCTATTATCAAAGAGTATCGCTCTTGCTGATTTCAAAATGGGCGGTAGAGGACTTGGC
>JAFGGP010000054.1 GCA_016930485.1 Candidatus Omnitrophota bacterium
GCAAACTATTTTCAACTCGCGAACTCGCTAACCATTTTTAACTCGCTAACTCGCCTGCCCTGAGCAAGGTCGAAGGGCAGAACTCGCTAACTTGCGAACTATGTACTTTTAGGCTACTCCTGAAATAACCACGTCGAGAGATAGCGTTCGCCGCAGCTCGGCAGGATGGTAACGATGGTCTTGCCGCTGGCCTCCGGACGGCGGGCAACCTCGCAGGCCGCCCATAATGCCGCGCCGCTCGATATTCCGACAAGAAGCCCTTCCTCTTTCGCGGCCCTGCGCGCCATCATCCCCGCGTCCTCGTCGGCCACCTGAATAATCTCATCGATGACCTTGCGGTTTAATACGTTCGGCACAAAGCCGGCGCCGATCCCCTGAATTTTGTGCGGGCCCGGTTGTCCACCCGAGAGAACAGGAGAGCCCTTTGGTTCAAGCCCGATAACCCTGACCGAAGGTTTCTTCGCCTTCAGCACCTCGCCCACACCGGTAATGGTCCCGCCGGTACCGATACCGGCAATAAAGATATCCACCGCACCGCCGGTATCGTTCCAGATCTCCTCGGCGGTCGTCCGGCGATGGATCTCGGGATTGGCCGGATTATTAAACTGCTGGGGCATAAAACCGCCCGGGGTATTGACAAGAAACTCCTCTGCTTTTTCTATGGCGCCCTTCATCCCCTTGGCCCCTTCGGTCAAAACCACCTCGGCCCCCAGTGCCTTAAGGAGTTTCCGCCTCTCGACGCTCATCGTATCCGGCATCGTCAATATCAGTCTATACCCTTTTGCCGCACAGACAAAAGCCAGGCCTATCCCCGTATTGCCGCTGGTCGGCTCGATGACTACCGAATCCTTATTCAGCAATCCGTCATGCTCGGCCGCTTCGATCATCGCCAGCGCAATGCGGTCCTTGACGCTGGAGAGCGGGTTAAAAAATTCGAGTTTGGCAAGGATGGTTGCTTTGCTCTCCCCCACCAATGCACGAATCTGTACCAGCGGCGTATTGCCGACGGTTTGAGTGATGTCAGAACATAGCTTCATGATTCCTCTCGACCGGGCCCGACCTTCGGCCATCCTTCGTAATGTCAAATTCCAAATGTCCCTACTTCGCTAAAGCTACGAAGGGCAAGCAAATTTCAAATGAATCACCTAATTCCAAATGGCAAACGTGTTTATCATCCCTGCGAAACCTGTCCTCGCGAAAGTGGAGAGCAGGGATCCAGAAAAATAATGGATTCCGCATCAAGTGCGGAATGACATATGTGTACTCTTTTTTAGATTATTTGGATTTTGGATTTCATTTGGGTTTTGGAATTTGTCATTTGTCATTGAGAAATGACCTTATGACTTTCTGGTTCGGCCCTTGAAGTTTTTGATGTGTTATTTCTTGTGTCACGTCAACGCCTGCTCGATATCCGCGATAATATCGTCAATGTGTTCAAGACCTATCGACAACCGGATATAATCCGGCGTCACCCCGGTAGCCAGCTGTTCTTTTTCGGAAAGCTGCTGGTGGGTAGTGCTTGCCGGATGAATGGCGAGCGTTTTGGCATCCCCGATATTAGCAAGATGGGAAATGAGTTTCAGCGAATTGATGAATTTCTTCCCTGCCTGAAGGCCGCCCTTAATGCCGAAACCGATTATCGCCCCGGCGCCCTTCGGGAGATACTTTTTTGTCCTTGAGTGCTCCGGACTTGAATCGAGCCCCGGATAGTTCACCCAGGCCACCTTTGGATGTTTTTCCAGGTACCCGGCAACGGCACGCGCGTTTTCACAATGCCGCGGCATTCTTACGTGCAGCGTCTCAAGACCCTGCAGGAAGAGAAAGGCATTAAAGGGCGACATGGCCGGCCCCAGATCCCTGAGGAGCGTCACCCTGGCCTTCATGATATATGCACAATTGCCGAGTGGTTTTAAGGCCTCGACAAAATCGACCCCGTGATAACTCGGGTCCGGCCCCGCAATAAGCGGAAATTTTCCGCCGGTCCATTCAAAGTTGCCCGAATCAACGATAATGCCGCCAATGGACGTCCCATGGCCGCCGATAAACTTCGTGGTTGAGTACACCACGATATCGACGCCGAAATCGATCGGCCTCAGGAGATACGGCGTACAGGTATTATCCAGAATAAAAGGGATCTTGTTTTCATGGGCCACCTTTGCAATGGCCTCGAGGTCCGTCACATTCAGCTTCGGATTGCCGACCGACTCGGCGTAAATCGCCTTGGTCTTCGGCGTAATCGCCGTCCCAAACGCGGCCGGGTCATTCGCATCGACAAAATGTACCTTAATCCCCAGGCGGGCAAAGGTATAATGGAACAGTGTGTATGTCCCGCCGTACAGGTTGTCTGCCGAGACTATCTCATCCCCTGCCTGCGCGATGTTGAGGAGTGAGAGGGTAATCGCGGCCTGTCCGCTCGCCGTAGCAAGGGCGCCGATACCGCCCTCGAGCTGGGCAATTCGTTTTTCTAGCACGTCGGTCGTCGGATTCATCAGCCGTGTATAGATATTGCCGAATTCCTTAAGGGCAAACAGGTTTGCGGCGTGCTCCGTATCCTTGAAGAGATAGGAGGTTGTCTGGTAGATCGGCACCGCGCGCGCGCCCGCCGTCTGGGCAGGATCGTGACCGCCGTGCAGCAGTATTGTCTCTGGTTTTGGTTGTGTGTCTTTCTTGGTCATTGTGTTGTCTCCTTCAATGAGCCCCCGCCGTTTTGATTCGTTTCACTTCTCAAAACGAATCAACGGGGGCGAATTGAACCCTGAACATTTATGGTGAGCAGCGTCGAACCATATCGAAAGGTCTTATTCATTGAAATCCCTCGACTCCGCTCGGGATACATTCAACCGACAACTTACGTTCGTGCTGCTCCGTAAGTTATGGTTTCATTTAGTGTACCACATTTATCATATTTCGTCCCAGAAATAAACCTTGCCCTCCGAAGGAGAGAATAGGGTCCTTCCGCCCGAGGTTCCTTGGGCCTATCTTATTCTAGTGTGTGGGTTTTTGATGCTGGCGATGTATTTTTTGATGCTTTCTATATATACCCCAAGCAAAACCGCCTCTCATCTGTACCGCAAGGCAATGAGAGGCAGTTAACGTGCTTAAACAAAAAGAGTTATGTCGCCGATAACATTATTTCTTCTCTTCCTTGTGATGTTTTATAACGCGTCCTTCCACCATAAAAATGACGTCCTCTCCTATATTCGTCGAGAGATCGGCAATACGCTCTAAGTTACTGGCTATTCTCATTAGATGGAGCGAGCGTTCGATCGTGGTCGAGTCGGAAACCATATAGGTAATAAGCTCCCTGTAAATCTGATCTCTCAGGTCATCGACTACATTATCCCGCCGGCAAACCTCCTGTGCTAACCTTACATCCTCGTTAATAAAGGCCTCGATGCTGTCGCCGAGCATCTTGGCTGTTTCCTGTGCCATTTTCGGTATGTCAAGCAGCGGTTTCACAGCAGGTCTTTCGATTAAATAAAGGCCGCTCTCGGCGATATTCACCGCGTGGTCGCCCATACGCTCGAGATCTTTGCTCATTTTCGCGATCATTAAAATTGTCCTGAGATCGGAGGCGGCCGGCTGATTCTGGGCGATAAGAACCGTACAGTGCTCATCGAGCCGTATCTCGAATTCATTCGCCTTGGGCTCATCTTCTGACAGAATGGTTGCGAGGTTTTCCTTTTCTCTCCGCAGTAGCCCCTGTGTGGCCTTCTCGATCATGCCATCTACCAGTGCGGCAAATTCCGTTATTTCCTTCTTCAACAAGGTGATTCGTTCTTCAAGCATGATGTCCTCCTACATGAGCCCCCGCCGTTTTGATTCGTTTTACTTCTCAAAACGAATCAGCGGGGGCGAATGTATCCCGCAGTCCTCGCAGAGGAAAGGCCTACCGGGGAAAAAGTTGAAGACATGTTCCCGGTGCTCAGGCAAGGGATATGTAGTTATAGTTTACTACTTACAGCTTCCTCCTTCGTTACATATCAAACATTACACATTACACAGTTTTTATAAAAGCCTCTTCTATCTTCTTTTTTATCGCGTCCCTTAGATCGCGCGTCTGCCTGAGTATGTCCTCTCTACTGCCTTCGAAACGCGACGGGTCGTCAAACGGCCAGTGCAGCCTTTTGGTAACGCCTACAAAAATCGGACACCTCTCCGATGCCGACTTATCACATACGGTAATAACATACTGATAGCGTTTTCCCTGTTTATAGAAATCAAAAACGCTCTTGGTCTTATTCTGGGAAATATCTATGTCGAGCTCTTTCATTACCTCAACAACAAAGGGATTGAGCGTGCCCGGTTCAAGGCCCGCGCTCTCTGCCTCAAAACGCCCGCCCGCCATGGTATTCAGGAATGCCTCCGCCATCTGGCTCCGCGCCGAGTTGTGCACGCAGATAAAGAGAACTTTTTGTTTCTGTTGTTGAGCGGTCTCTTCCATATGCCTTTCCTCCGGCAGGCGCATCAACCGAATTTCCCGGTCAGGTACTCTTCGGTCATCTTCTGTTTCGGAACAGTAAAGAGCTGGTCGGTCGTGCCGAACTCTATCAGCTCCCCCAGATACAGAAAGGCCGTGTAATCGGCAATGCGCGCCGCCTGCTGCATGTTATGGGTCACGATAACGATAGTATAGTATTTTTTCAGATCTAAAATCAATTCTTCTATTTTTCTCGTCGAGATCGGGTCAAGGCTGGCACACGGTTCGTCAAAAAGTATCACCTCGGGTTCGACCGCCAGGCACCGCGCGATACAGAGCCGCTGCTGCTGTCCTCCGGAGAGCTGGAGCGCGTTGTCGTACAGCCGGTCTTTTATTTCCTTCCAGAGGGCGGCTTTTTTCAGCGAATCTTCCACCCGCTCCTGGATAAAGGCCCTGCCCCTTTTGCCGTTCACTTCAAGCCCGTAGGCGATGTTTTCGTAAATGCTCTTCGGGAAAGGATTCGGTTTTTGAAAAACCATGCCCACCCGCCTCCGGATATCAACCACATCAACCTTGGGGTCATAGATGTTTGTGCCGTCCAGCAGGACTTCTCCTTCCAGACGTGTCCGGGGAATGAGATCATTCATGCGGTTGAGCAGCCTGATAAAAGTTGACTTGCCGCAGCCCGAAGGACCGATCAGTGCCGTCACCCTGTTATTATAGAAATCCAGGCTGATGTTCTTGAGCGCCTGGGAATTCCCGTAAAAAAAATTAATATTTTTCGTTTTGAATCTTGTCTCTAACCCTGCATTTTCGTTAATAGACATAATCTCTCCTCTGCCTTTGACGTATGACAATCGCTACGCCGGATATCAAAAGTACCAGACACAGCAGAAGGAGTGCGCATCCATACGCTATCTGTGTCTGCTGTTCCGGATGGGTGCCCTCTGTCATGAGTCCGTAAATATGATACGGCAGTGCCATGACCTCGGAAAAGATAGACTTGGGATACCCGCGCATGTAAAAGGTGCCGGCGGTAAAAAGAATGGGGGCCGTCTCGCCCGCGACCCTGCCGATACTCAGAATCATGCCGGTCAGGATGCCCGGGAGCGCGGTCGGCAATACGACCTTGCGGATCGTCTGCCAGTGGGTCGCTCCCAGC
>JAFGGP010000055.1 GCA_016930485.1 Candidatus Omnitrophota bacterium
CTAAAACAATTCTGTCATCCTCGGGCAAAGACCCGGGGATCCATTTTTCTGGATTCCCGCTTGCGCGGGAATGACAGAAGTTGGCACGGGATGACATGGGTTGTTCATTTTGAACTTTACATTGTCATTTTGACATTTGATTTTTGGTATTTGCATTACTTGCGTGGGCATCTTGCCATAGACGCTACAGGCTAAAAAAGGAATTCGCAGAACTCGCTAACTGGTGAACTCGCGAACCCGCGAACGAACTTTATTATGATCACACACTTACTCATTATATTTTGTGCGTCGATTTTAACCAACAACATAGCGCTGACCTATTTCCTGGGGATGTGTCCGTTCATCGCCATCTCAAAGGACCTGCGCACCGCCTTTGGCATGGGCATCGCCGTTACCTTTGTCATGACGCTTACCGCGACGATCAACTGGTGTCTGTATGAGTATATACTGGTGCCGAACGGGGTCGAGTATCTTGCCTATGTGACCTTCATCCTGGTGATCGCGGCACTGGTTCAGATTGTCGAGATGATTATCGAACGGTTCTCCTCATTTTTGTATGTGTCGATGGGGATTTTTCTACCGCTCATCACGGTAAACTGCGCGATCCTGGGCGTCTCACTTTTTATGGTCATCCGCAACTATTCATTCTTCGAGGTCGTTGCCTACAGCCTGGGGAGCGGACTCGGCTGGATGCTTGCTATCCTGGCAATGGCGGGGATCCGTTCAAAACTGAGATTCGCCGATGTGCCCAGGGGCCTTGAGGGCGCGGGTATCACGCTGATAATCGCGGGGATTATGGCGCTCGGTTTCATGGGATTCGCGGGAATAATATCACTGCAATAACACAACAAGACACATGTCACAGGACACATGACACAAGTAAAAACAAAAAGCGTTTTATATTTTATTACACCTGTGACTTGTGACAGGTGACCGGCGACTTGATATTATGAATCTTAATTTAGTGTTGCAACCTATTCTAATCCTCGGTGGCATTTCGGGTTTTCTGGGCATCGTGCTCGCCATCTGTGATAAGCTGTTCGCCGACTACGGAACCTGTAAGATTATTATCAATGAAAATGCCGAAGGGGCTCTTGAGGTAAAGGGCGGTGACACACTCCTCAGCGCTTTATTGAGCAATAAAATTTTTATCCCGGCCGCCTGCGGCGGCAAAGCCACCTGCGGATTCTGCAAGGTACAGGTAAAAAGCGACGTCGGCGAGGTGCTGCCTACCGAGAAGACATGGCTTACCAAAAAGGATATCAGGAACGGCGTGCGGCTTGCCTGCCAGGTAAAGGTCAAGCATGATATTGAAATTGCCGTGCCCGAGGAGTTGCTGCATGTACAGGAATTTACAGGGCGCGTTGCCGGGATAACGGATCTGACGCACGATATTAAGGGATTCGTCTTCAAACTGGCACACCCTCCCGCGATCAGCTTCAAACCCGGCCAGTATATCCAGTTCAAGATTCCCGGTACAGATGAATACCGCGGCTATTCGCTCGCGAATATGCCGACCGGTCAGGACAGCGAGATCGAACTTATGGTGCGCCTGATCCCGGGAGGGCTCTGCACCCCGTATATGCATAATGAACTGGAGGTGGGTGATGAGGTGACCTTTACCGGGCCCTACGGCGATTTTTATCTCAGGGAGGACACCGACAGAGAAATAGTGTGCATCGCGGGCGGCTGCGGTGTGGCCCCGATAAAATCAATCGTCACTTATTTATTTAATAAAAAGTCACAGCGCACAGTCTGGTTTTTCTTCGGCGCACGGCAGACCCGCGATATCTACTGCGCGGATATCTTCGGGGATATGCAGGCCAGGTACAAGAACTTCAGTTTTATCGTAGCCCTTTCGCACGCCGAACCCGGCGAGGGATGGACCGGCGAGACGGGTTTTATTCACGGGGCGGTGGATAAATACATCAGCGAGGGGAGCGAAAAAGACTGCTACCTCTGCGGCCCGCCGCTTATGATAGATGCCTGTATGAAGGTCCTTATGGCAAAGGGCATACCCGAAAGCCAGATCTATTTTGATAAGTTCTAAAATAGTTCGCGAGTTCGCCGGTTCTGCGAGTTCTCGAGTTGAAAATAGTTTGCGAGTTAGCGAGTTCTGCCCTTCGACGTTGCTCAGGGCAGGCGAGCTTACGGGTTCTTTTTTTTGAACTCGAGTAACCCGAGTAACTCGAAGAACCAATGAACTACTTTCGAACCCGTGCAACCCGAGTAACCCGTGAACCCGAGGAACTCAAAGCATAACAATCGTTTTCAATTTTATTCACTATACGCTAGTCGCTAACCGCTACACGCTAAAAAGTTATGTCCAAACAAACCCTTCTCATATACGACTCATCAGAATCGAACCCCGATCTCCTGTACGCGACGCGGTTTTTTGCCCCGGATGTGTTTCTCTATCTCAGGACAGCCGGCAGGGGCTTTATGTATGTCGGCGACCTTGAGGTAGACCGCGCGCGGGAAGAGGCGCATGTGAACCGTGTTATCTCTTTTTCTGATGTTATAGAAAAAGTGCGCGCGCAGAAAGGAAACCGTTATTCCGCGGCAGACCTCATCGATTCTATCCTCAGGCAGAGGAGGATACGGCACGTGACTCTTCCCGGAAATGCACCGGTTGCGCTCGTCGAGGGCCTCAAAAAACGTCGGTACGCTGTGCGCATAAAGGCGCTGCCGTTTTTTGAAAAACGGATTATCAAGACACCCAAAGAAATCCGGCAGATAAGGCGGGTGGCCGCTGTCGCGGAATCTGCCATGGGGGAGGCCATACGCATCATCGCCGCGGCGCGCATTAAAGGCCGTACGCTCTGGTACCAGGGCCGGGTACTGACCGCCGAATACATAAAGAGCGTTGTTGCATCGATAGCCGCTCTCCATGACTGTAACGCAGGCCGCACTATCGTCGCATGCGGCAAGGACACCGCCTTTCCCCACAAAGAAGGGAAGGGGCCGCTCAGGCCGCACGAACCGATTATCCTTGATATCTTCCCGCGCTCCCAGAGTACCGGGTTTTATGCGGATATGTCGCGGACAGTGGTCCGGGGGAAAGCGAGCGAGACCATTCAAAGGATGTACCGGGCGGTGCTGCGGGCCCAGAGGGATGCCGTTCGGAATATTCACAGCGGCGCGGACGGCAAAGTCCTTTACGAAAAGGTGTGTGGCTATTTTGTAACGAAGGGGTTCCGTACGGCAGTTCAGAAAGGACGATTTTCGGGTTTTTTTCATTCGCTGGGACACGGCGTGGGCCTCGAGCTCCACGAGACGGTACGGCTGGACCGGCGCTCATATATTCTGAAATCAGGAATGGTGGTGACGGTTGAGCCCGGGCTCTATTATCCGGAACCCGGCGGCGTGAGAATAGAGGATATGGTATTGGTCACCCGGACCGGTTGCCGGCCGCTGACCCGGGCGCCAAAGATGCTTGAGTTATAGCTCTATATCCTGTATACTCAGATATACTCAAAGGATATAGCACGGGAAAAATGCCTTATGAAGAAAAACGAGTTATTGGACCAGCTTGAAGAGGGCATTACAATCGAGGAGGAATTCGTGCCTCTTTTGGCCGAGACAGTCAAAATCCTGCTTGACGAACTCGGTGAGAATGAGCTTTCCCCGGAGAAAAAACACGAGATAGCAGAACGGTTGCATCTCCTTATTGAGGAGACAAAGCAGCATAAAGAGAAATTGCTTGATTTAATGCGGGTAATACAGCGGACCCCGAGAAATGAGTTCTAAAGGGCACCTCGTAGAATTTATGCAGTCGATCCTTGAGGCAGAGATCAAGGCAAAAAATCTGTACCAGCACTGTCTTGATTCTGTTTCCGATCCGACATGCGTATCGGTAATCCGGCCCATCAGAGACGACGAGGAACATCACGAGGCACTGGTAAGAGAGATCATCGATCTGCTTTCCGGATAACCCCCCCCACCCCCATTCATCACCCCGGTTTTATAGCAAGGTTATGTGAAGGTGCGTCAGGGCACGTAATGGTACGTAACGTTGCTTTAAAAAAAGATGTCCGCCAGTATGGTTTTCATCTAACCTGTTTCGAGACCTTACGTAACATACGAAACCCTAAAAAACCTCATCAAGAACAGATTGCGCTGGCCAGCGCCATTTTTAAGAGGACAGCGGCCTTTTATCCGACGCATCTACCGCCAGCTTTAATCAACCCCGCTCATTAACCAACTCTTTTAGATCCGGGAACTAGACGTTGGCCAAATGCGCGCCTCGGACGGCAGGGGGGGGCAGGGAGAAAATACATAACTTATTGAAAATAAAGAAGTTAATTAATTAATTTTTAATTGACAATTTATTATTCTGTGCTATAGTATCTTTTACCAATTTCCATGTCAGAAGAGTAGGTTGCCATAAACCTCCTCCTTTTGACCGGGCCGAGTGAAAGAAAACTCGGCCTTTTTTTATTTTCTGCCCATGGATAGAAGGCGAAACCACCTTAAAAAAAGGCAGTTACGGCCGGGAAGAGCCCTGCCCGATGCCGGTCTTTTCTTAACCGGTCCGCTCCCGGCGATACTATTTGACGGTTTGCGCTATATCCGATAAGATACAGGGACAAAAGGATGTCCTGTAAACGGTAGAGAGAACTGCGGCGGTAACGTTAGAGAAGGTGCCTCAGGAGCGGCCATGCCCGGGAAGAACGAGATTATCCATAAAGAAGACCTTAACAGTGAAAGTTTCCGTTTATGCGTGTATGCGCCTGAGATCGTCCGGAAGCATCTCCCGGGCCAGTTTGTCATACTCCGGGTGCATGAGGACGGCGAGCGCATACCCCTTTCGGTGGTCGGGACCGACAGCGAAAAGGGACTGCTTGATATGGTGGTGCAGGTTGCCGGAAAGACCACGCGCCTCCTCTCCGGCCTTTCCCGCGGCGATAGCATTCTGGATGTAGTCGGTCCTCTCGGCAGACCTACCGGGATAACCAAGGTAGGCAACGTCGTGACGGTCGGCGGGGGGGTAGGAATCGCCGGCGTGGTCAAGATAACCAGGGCCTTTCTGGAGGAGGGTAACACGGTAACGGGTATTATCGGCGCACGGTCAAGGGATATGGTGATTCTGGAAAGAGAAATGCGCGCCGCATGTCACACCCTGCACGTCGCTACTGATGACGGTTCTGCCGGAAAGAAGGGCTTTGTTACCGATATCCTGCGCGGGCTTATCGGAGACGGACAGCCGATAGATGAGGTATTGACGGTTGGGCCTCTGGTGATGATGAAGGCGGTTGCCGATCTGACCAGGCCGCACGGGATCAGGACCGTGGCGAGCCTCAATACCCTGATGGTCGACGGAACCGGCATGTGCGGTTGTTGCCGTTGTACCGTGGACGGCCAGATGAAGTTTGCCTGTGTCGACGGACCTGAGTTTGACGCGCACAAGATAGACTTTGAGGAGCTTCTGAGGAGGCAGTATATGTATGCGGATCTGGAGAAGACCTCCTGTGAAACATGCCGAATCGAGGAGAACCTGCAGAATGGCGGCTAAGGTGCCCAGACAGAAGATGCCCGAGCAGGCCCCGGGTGAACGCATCGGGAATTTTGATGAGGTGCCGCTGGGATTCCCCGTTCTGGCGGCAGACCGTGAGGCCTCCCGGTGTCTCGAGTGTAAAAAACCTCCCTGCCAGGAGGCCTGCCCGATCCATATCGATATCCCGGCATTTATCAGGTTGATCAAAGAAAAAAAATACGCCGAGGGCGCGCGGAAGATCAAAGAGGCAAACCCGCTTCCTGCCGTGTGCGGCCGCGTGTGCCCGCAGGAGGGCCTCTGCGAAAAGGCCTGTGTTCTTGCTAAAAAGGGAGAACCGGTTGCTATCGGCTCACTCGAGCGGTTTGTCGCGGATGAAGAAGGCAGGCACCACGATTTGTTTATCCCCGCGCTTCCTCCCCTCAGACGGGAGAAGATCGCGGTGGTAGGGTCCGGACCGTCCGGGCTTATCTGTGCCGAGCGGTTACGTCTTCTGGGATACGGGGTCACTATTTTCGAGGCCCTTCATAAACCCGGCGGCGTGCTGATGTACGGCATCCCTGAGTTCCGGCTGCCCAAAGGGATTATGCAGCGCGAAATCGAATACCTCAAGGGGCTGGGGATCGAAATCGTCCTCGATGCGGTCGTGGGAAGAACGGTGACTATCGATGAACTGATGGGGGAGGCCGGATTCAGCGCGGTCTATATCGCGATCGGTGCCGGAGGCCCCATCTTCATGGGCATCCCCGGAGAGAATCTGAACTATGTCTACTCGGCCAACGAACTGTTGACGCGGGTCAATCTGATGAAAGCCTACCAATTTCCCCGGACAGATACACCGGTTAAACTCGGCAGGCGGGTAGCGGTTATCGGAGGCGGCAATACGGCCCTGGATGCGGCGCGCAGCGCACTTCGCCTCGGCACCGATAAGGTGTATCTCCTGTACCGGCGCTCCCGACAGGAGATGCCGGCACGGCTTGAAGAGGTTTCGCACGCCGAGGAAGAGGGTGTGGATTTTCAGTTTTTAACCGCGCCAGTCGCTTTTCTCGGCGATGAAAATGGAAACGTGAAGACCGCGCGGTGTATCCGTATGGAACTGGGCCAGCCGGATGCGAGCGGCAGGAGACGTCCTGTCCCGATCAAGGGCAGTGAATATACCATTGAACTCGATTCCGCGGTCATGGGCATAGGTACCCGGGCCAACCCCCTTCTTACCAGCGCGACCCCGGCACTTACATTGAATAAATGGGGCTACATCGTGGTCGATGAAAATCACATGACCTCTCTTCCCGGCGTCTTTGCCGGCGGGGATATCGTAACCGGCTCTGCCACGGTCATTGAGGCGATGGCAACCGGCAAGCTGGCCGCCGCCAGTATCGATGCGTATATTCAAAACAAATGACACAAGTTACCTGTAGTGTCACAAGCGTGTCACACGTTACATCGGTTACATCAAAAATCAAAACCACCTTCGTAAATAGAATAAAGCCGTCAGCTATCAGCTGTCAGCCCGCAGCCGCTGAAAGCAGAAAGCTGATAGTCGAAGACTACATCGCCTATGGATAAACATACAGTAGGCGCCATCCTTACCGAGATAGCCGAGCTCCTGCAGATCAAGGGAGACAACCCGTTTAAAGTCAGGGCGTACTATAATGCCGCCCGCGCCATCGAGAATCTCACCGAGGATTTGTATCTGGTGGTGAGTGCCGGGAGGCTGGACGAGATCCCGGGTATCGGCAAGGCCCTTTCCGAGAAGATTGCCTACCTGGTACTGAACGGTTCCCTCCCGTACTACGAAGAACTGAAAGAGTCGCTCCCCGAAGGTCTCCCCGGGCTTTTGAAGGTGCCTACGCTTGGCCCCAAAAAAATCAGGGTCCTCTATGAGAAGATAGGCATTACCACCCTGGGCGAACTGGAGTATGCCTGTCACGGAAACCGTCTTCTTGCCCTGGATGGATTCGGCGCAAAGACACAGCAGAATATCCTGAACGGCATACAGTACCTCAGGCGCTACCAGGACCAGCATCTCTTCAGCGTTGCCTTTGAGGAGGCGGAGAAGATCCTTGAAGGACTCGGCCGGAACAGGAGAATCACGACGATATCCCTTGCCGGCAGCATCCGCCGCAGAAAAGAGATCATCAGGGATATAGACATCGTCGCGGCATCGGCCGAGAGGGATGCCGCGAAGGTCATGGAGTACTTTGCCGCAGGGTCATGGGTGGGGGAGGTCGTCACCCACGGCACCACCAAGTCGAGCGTAACACTTTTAAGCGGCATCAACTGCGACCTGCGGGTTGTGACGACGCAGCAGTTTCCCTATGCCCTGCATCACTTTACCGGGAGCAAGGAACACAATACGGCGATGCGGGGCATGGCAAAGAAAAACGACATGAAGATGAACGAGTACGGGCTGTTTAAGAAAGGGCGGCCTGTCCTGTGCAAGAGCGAAGAGGACATCTTTCGGAGAATGGGGCTTGTCTATATTCCGCCGGAACTGAGAGAGAATGACGGAGAGATAGAGGCGGCCGCCTCAGGGGAGATCCCCGCATTGATTACGGAAAAGGACATCGCCGGCATTCTCCATGTCCATTCAAACTACAGTGACGGCACCGCTGGCATAGAGGAGCTTGCCCGCCGCGCGGGAGAGATGGGGTATGCGTATCTCGGTATCTGCGATCACAGTCAGTCGGCCAGGTATGCACAGGGGCTGACGCCCGAACGCGTTGAGGAACAGCACCGCGAGATAGACCGGATCAATAAAAAGAACAGATATCCGTACATTCTCAAGGGAACCGAGGTGGATATCCTGCCCGACGGGCGGCTTGATTATCCAAAAGAAGTACTCCGGACCTTTGATTTTGTGATAGGTGCCATACACACCCGTTTTGGCATGAAAGAGAGTGAGATGACGGAGAGGATTATGAAGGCGCTCCGGAACCCCTCCCTTCATATACTTGCACACCCGACGGGGCGGCTGCTTCTTTCCCGGGAGCCGTACGCGGTGGATATGCACCGGGTCATCGAGACCGCGGCGGAGTACGGGAAAAGTATCGAATTAAACGCCAATCCGCACCGGCTCGATCTTGACTGGCGCATGTGCAAGCACGCCAGGGAGAAGGGGATTCTCCTCAGCATTAACCCCGATGCCCACAGCGTAGAGGGATTCAGGGATATGGTTTATGGGGTGGGCATTGCCAGAAAGGGATGGCTTGAGAAAAGGGACGTCCTTAATGCACGCCCGCTCGAAGAGGTGATGGGGTTTTTTAGGAAGAAGTAAGCCGGTTCGCGAGTTACTCGAGTTCGCGGGTTCTCGAGTTCAAAAAACAGTGTAGCCCACATTTTAATGTGGGGGTAAAAATGAATACGCAGACAATAAAAACACTGGCAAAGGAGGTCGGCTTTGACCTTGTGGGGATTTCACCGCCCGAACTCCTCGAGGCGGCCAAAGAACGGTTTTGCCGGTGGACCGATGGGGGGCTCTTCGGCACCATGGACTATATGCAGAGGTCCCGGGCGAGGCGGCTTAACCCGGATAGTTTTTTTGAAGGGGCGCGCAGTGTCATCGTCGTAGGGCTTAATTATTTTAACGGGCCTTTTGCGGCCGGAGGTCGTCCGGGCTCGGGCAGGGTATCGCGGTATGCCTGGGGTGCGGATTATCATACGGTCCTCACGGGGCGCCTGGCAGAGTTGGCGCGCCTTATTAAGGAGGGCGTCCCGGACGGTTTTCGGTATAAAATCTCGGTCGACACGGCCCCGGTCCTTGAGCGGGTCTTTGCCTATCAGGCGGGATTAGGGTTTATCGGTAAGAACACCCTGCTTATTTCTCAGGAATGCGGTTCCTGGATTTTTATCGGATGCCTGTTTACCAATCTCGCACTGGACTATGACCGGCCGGTTGCGATGGGTTGCGGCGGGTGCCGGAAATGCATCGATGCGTGCCCTGTCGGGGCCCTGTCAGAACCCGGGATTCTGGACGCGAATACATGCATCTGTGCGCTCACCATTGAGCACAGGGGCGCTATCGATGAGACGCGTGCCGGGCGGATGGCTTTCCGCATCTTCGGTTGTGATGTCTGCCAGGAGGTCTGTCCGATGAATGCCGGGGCACCCCTCACTAAAAACCGTTTTTTTCTTGCCGATTGCGGCACAGGGCCTTTTCTCGACCCGGATGAGGTTTTTTCCCTCAGGGACAGCGAGGCCTTTTCCGCACGTTTTAAAGACAGCCCGATTGCACGGACAACCTTTTTCGGCCTCTTGAGAAACGCCTGTATCGTCGCGGCAAACACCGGCCGGCGCGAGTACGTACCTGCCCTACAGAATATCGGGCGGTCTTCACAACTTCCCGATTGGCTGAGAATTACAGCGCAGCACTCCCTGGCCCGCCTCGCCGCGCAACCCAGCGGCCGATCAGTATAGCCGGCCTTTTTCTTTGTAAAAACACCGCCGGACTATTTGTCTACACCTTGGGAAGTGAGTATGTTATTATATAAGTCCTACTAGTATGCAAGAGGAGGCGGCCATGTTGGTAGAGTTCAGCGTTATTCCCATCGGAGGCGGCAGGAGCCTCAGCGGCAGGGTGGCAAAGATCATCGATATCGTTGACAAGAGCGGACTGAAGTACAAACTGACCGATATGGGCACGATTGTGGAGGGAAGCTGGGACAGAGTCTTCTCTGTTATAAAAAAGTGCCACAGGCAGGTGTTGAAAGACAGCGGCAGGGCGTATACGCGGGTCGTGGTGGATGAGACGCGGGGCCGCAACAGGAGAATATCCGAGAAGATTTCCGCTGTCGAGAAAAAGCTTGGCAGGGCAGTTAAGGTATGACCATTCCGCTTAAAGGTTCCGTTGTCTACGGGCCGGTTGATTCACGAAGGCTCGGCAGGTCGCTGGGTATCAACATCCTGCCGTGCGATAAAAAATTCTGCGCCTTTAACTGTGTATACTGCCAGTACGGATGGACGGAGTTTGCCCCGGATGAAGTAGAACTACCCGGGACAGACCGTCTCCTGGATGAGATTGAGGAGGCGCTCGGCCGGATAAAAAAAGAAGACGTCGTATTTGACTATCTCACGATAGCCGGGAACGGCGAACCGACACTTCACCCGGATTTCTGCCGGATCGTCGATGCCCTCATTCGTATGCGCGGCGACCTGTTTCCCGATAAAAAAATCGGCATTCTTTCGGACTCCTACGGCGTTATATTTCCGGATGTGAGAAGGGCGTTAGGAAAACTTGATCTGCGATGCATGAAACTTGATGTGGGCTCGAGGGAGGATTTTTTAAAGATCAATAAACCGCGCCTCAAGATCGAATGGGCCGATATGCTTGCCGGCCTCAGACTCCTTAAGGACATCATCGTGCAGAGCCTCTTTGTCCGGGGCGCGTTTGACAACAGCAGTGATGAGGCGGTGCGAAGGTGGGCCGGACTCATTGCCGGGTTGAATCCGGTCGAGGTGCACATATATACGCTCGACAGGCCGCCGGCATCAGCCGGAGTCCTGTCCGTCAGCAGGGAACGGCTTTTTGAGATTAAAGAGCACCTGGAGAAGTTAGGATACAACAGGGCAAGGGTGTTTATGCGGGAATGACCTTATAGTTCGCGAGTTCTGCCCTTCGACCTTGCTCAGGGCAGGCGAGTTAGCGAGTTAAAAATGGTTAGCGAGTTCGCGAGTTGAAAATAGTTTGC
>JAFGGP010000056.1 GCA_016930485.1 Candidatus Omnitrophota bacterium
ATCCAGCCTGCATCAAACCCGTCCCCCATTATCTGCCGGGCAAGGGACTGTGCCAGCATGAGCGGTGAGGCGAGTGAGGCGGCTGAGGTATAAAGGTTGGTTGCCTCCGATTTGTCGAAAGAGTTAAGGAGTGACTCTGGCTCAACAGCGCGAGCGATAAAAATAGAATTCACATTGGAGTATCTGCCATCATGAGTCTTCCCCAGACCAGCCGGAACAACCTGCACTAATTCGAAAGAATTCTTCTCCAGCAAAAGCTTCAAGCTACGATCGGAAAACTGCCATATATGCTCACGCGCCTGTCCAATAAAGGTATCCAGATTATCCCAGGCATACCCGGTAATATCTGGTGAGCGTATAAAAAGTAAGCCACCTCTCTTTAAAACAGAGTGCGCCTGTTGAAGTGCACGGTTAGGATCTAGTGAATGTTCGAGCATTGAAAATAAACCGACCGCATCCGCAACGCCTTCAGGTAATTCTGCGTCTTCCCACATAGATTCGATTATCTCAAGATCATGTTGTGTTCTAAGCTTCCTGACAGAACTTTCACCTACTTCCACGCCGAGAACCTTCCACCCCCTTTTCTGTGCCTCAAGCAAAACATGTCCTTCACCAACCCCTCCTTCAACCAACAATCCTTTTTGGGGACACCATTCTTCGATCAAATCTAGCCGTATCCGAGCACCTTCGGTGCGCATATCTTCGAGATTATCGCCATACTTTTGAATACCAAACTGTCCGTCCAAATGATTACCGAAATACAATGCATTGCTGTAAATCGCTTCCCACCATTGGACATTCGGTCTTTGCGAGGTATAAATCATGCCGTCTTCCAGACACTGGCTGATTGGCAGATTAACACCGTTAATCGGGCTATAGGCAAGTAACTGTCTATTCTGAAAACCGCATATCGGACAGACTACGTTTTCTAATTGGCTTTTTGAAAGTGGTACCCATACAGTAAGATTAGGGAGTATATGAACACTCTGCGGAGTCGGTTTCTTGATTATGCTTTTCTGGAGTTGAAGAGAAGTCTCTGACTTTTGTTCCACCTTTGACAGAGATTCTATCCCCTCATCATCTATAATTCTCTTCTCTGCCACGGCAAGCATGCCGACACCGGGCTGACCGATTATCTTGTCTTTGATCTGCTGAATAATTTCCGGCCGATGCGCCTCTATGTATTCGGCGACTTCATCTATGGTCCCCTTCGGCACCTCTAGCACAAAGTTTCCGCCTGCATAAGCAGCACCTTCGTTGTATATTGTAATATCTTCGCTGAGATCATACCAAGGCGGAAAGATATTAACAAACCGTTCACGATACCGCTGACTGCGATAGTGAGTCATATTCTTGGAAAAGGCTAACTGAATCGCGCCGTCGGCCCGAGTCCGTGCTATAAAAGTAAATTCTTCCTGTTTTTTGTCGTACTCATCAGAAAGAGCGCTCACCATCTCCGCCAGTTGATCAATGTTTGTTGCGTTATACAAACAGGTATCCTCAAGCCAGTTTGTTACGCGAAACTGCTGTACACCCTTTATGTCTTTTTCTTCCTCGACCAGTTCAAACGCACCATCATCAAGACTCTTCCAGAACGGATGTTCTTCAGTTGTCTGTGACCTTTCTGTGGGCACAATATCGCGAATCCGCCGTTCGGGATTATCCTCAACTAAAAATATCTGGTAATGAAGATGCGGTTTACTGAGGCCCGCGACATTGAGCATAACTTCCCACTCAGGTCCGGCATACCTCATATAACGAAATAGGGCGCGTAATGATTCTTTAGTTGGGATCTGAGGATGGGGATTTCTCGCGGCCAGCACCATATGGTGCCATTCCTCCCCGGTTTCGGTAACCGAGAGGCCGAGATACACGTTTAAATTGATAAGCTGCACCAGCGGGTCCCCTGAAAAAAAGACTTCACAGATACCCTCTTTTTCAAGACTTTCCGGAGAATTGACAATTTTACAAAAAACAATACATTTTTCAGGATGTGCATGCGTCGTCTCCGAAAGCCGGCCTAGAGGAGCGATTTCTTTTTTATTCACGCCTTTACGATACTGCAGGCGGTCACCTTCGACAAAAGAAACGCGAAAATGCAGGCCTGTCTCTTCATCATGCAAATTGATTCTCCGGTACAGATGTGGCTTGACCAGTATATCCTGCTTTTTACGCATAGCGTCTTTCAAAAACTCGGATAATATACCGATTTGGGGCGGATCGTTTTCTAAATCAACCGTCGGAATCACATCACCCTCATGCATCTTGAACGCCCCATTCTTCATGAGGTTAGAAAGACTATCCTTCTGTTCCTTCCCGCCCTGGCGCAGAACATCATCGCTATCGGGTTGAGTGTCTGTGAGTGACTGCCAGTACTGTTTCGTCTCCCATACCGGTTTGCAGCCGCGACGGCCAGTAAAATACAATGTGTTTATCTCAAGTGCGAGATCCCGCGCCTTCTCGTAGTATTCCTCATCAAGCATCCGCTCCAGTGATTCAAGATTATCGGGCAGCTCGTCAAAATCATCCACGCATTTCCATTCCCCTTCATGGTAATATTTGAAAAACCGTGGAAACCTTCGCGCCGCCTCAGCACCCCATGCACCTTCATTGATATTGTGTTCGATAATATAGAGGAGGTCTGTATTGCGCTGGCGCGGACACATCAGTGCATTCTTTTCAGCATCGCCCTTGCCCCAACAATAGCTCATGATATACCAGAGTTCCTCTGCGTCGGCCGGCAGGCTGTAACGCCTAAGCAAGGCATACTGCTTTGCCTTTTCACTTTCGTCTAAGATAACTTCGCCTGCGGTATTGCCGGCAACGCGGTGGCCCGCACCCATTCTGCGCCTTCCGTCTACTTCTTTATCACTCAGCGGCACGCGCAGTTCATGGGAGGCCGCCTTATACATATGGAGTTCTGCCACGTTGACTGCCCGCCTCGTCCCGTCTTCAAATAAAACATCGAGCTCGCAATTATTCCTGTATATATCCTGTATAATAGGCTCAAAGGCCGTGTCATACGCAATCGCGCCCTTGTGTTTTCCATCGCTAACAACACCCAGCCCAGGAATACCAGTATCTTCGAGCGGGTTAGTGGGACGGTAATTATGCAGTATCTCCACCGGCTTCTCTGCGCCGCCCATCCCCGCTTTTTCTGCCACATGCTGCACGATTGCATCCGGTTTCGCGACAAACGTGACATCATCGCTATCGACAAGCGCCCTGCGACCGGCCATCTTCAGCTCAGGATCGGTTAACCTCCTGTCGTTCACTAATATGTGGTCGAGTTTTTTCAGAAAACCCGCCTTGCCGCCGCTTGTGCGGTCTATCACAGCTTGCAATGTCTCGCCCGGTTCAATAATTACATCTGCCTCGGTCCCCTCTCCCATTTCCTCAATCAGTGCCCCCCCTGAAATCACCACACGCACGCCATCGTGCCGATCGGTTTTCTTTCTCCTTTTCTCCTTCTCCTGATCCTTATATGCAAGCAGGTCGCCCACGGTTCGCATTTCATGGGGCATTTGGGCTATCGCGGTGTCTTCTTTGAATAGCTCCTTATAAACGCCCCGCGCCCCTTCGATTGCCTTTTGTACCGCCCCCCGTCCGCTCTCTCTTCCAAAAACCAGCTGCGTCTGCAATAAGATTGTCTTAAAGCTTGGATTCTCTTCTGCGAATGTCCTGTCAGCTGTATTGTTTATCATGTCAAAACATATGGCCTCTAAATACTTCATGTAAAAATATCTGAATGTCTTGACGCCGCCGGGAAATTGCACGATTTTCTCCTGGATAGCTCTATATGCGTCATCAAATGTCTCATCTGCCTTAGATTCCATCCAAGCAAAGGAAGAATACCCCATAATCTCTGCCAATATACCCTCAAACGCATAGGTGTCTTCAAGCCCTTGTGCCTCACTCCGCGCGGCAGTAAATATATCATCTCCCTCGCCGGCCTTAAAGATAAGCAGACATTGTTTGCGATAATTTTGTAGAGCCGCGTCATATTCTTCAGGCTTCATCCTGCCGGCACTCTTTTCATAGATAGTATAAAAGAGTACGTCCCTAAGATAACCGCGGTACGCCTCCCTGAAGGCCGGCGCGCCTCCAGGATATATCCTATTCATAGTTTCTTCTAATTTACTGCGCCTCTCCTCAAGTGCATCCTTCTTATCCCAGATCTGCTCCTGATCGGCATATCCTATAGTTACTGCGAGTTCAAACACGATCTCTCCATAAAAAATACTCTTAAACCGGTCGCCGGCAGATGGTGCGCCTGGCCCTAACCCCACCGGCGCCTTCTCTGAATTATCTGCCTCATCCACCACCGGCAATCCACTTACTTTACCGACCACCTCCACATTAAAAGTAATTTCCGGAGCGCTTTTAACCTCGATTGTCTTCACTTCTCTATCCGGGGTAACTTGAGCGTCAAATAGCACGCGCTTTGTGCCATGCCACACCTCTTCAACCTTTTGGATAACCTCCCCGCCAGGCTTATAGGTAACAAAAAGGGCACAGCCATACTCTTCCCCGTGCACGCCAGACCATCCGTAAGAAATCCCGATCGTCTCGTTCTCCTCGATAACCCGCACCGTCGTATCACTGATCTTTTCTTCAACTGCCTCGGCGTTTCGGAAATGTCGTAATAACGCCCTCCGTGTCACTATCCCATCCTGATCGCTATCATCCCCCTCCACGACGGCGGCATTGTCTTGAGGAGGCTGCTCACCCTGTATCTCCGGTAGACACACGGATCCTTTAATAAGACGGCGGTGATTTTTATAAAACCAGTTTTCTTTCGACTGCTGCGGGCTGCTTTCTTTAGATTGTATGACTGATTCTTCTTCCGTTACAGGATTCCACAATGTCACGTCGCCTGTCTCTGAAATAGCAGTAATAATATACAGTTGATAAGGATATGTCTCCTGCCGCAATACTATATCACCCGGCTTAATAGTGCTTTTTGCTATCTCCTCGGTTAACTGTAAAAAATCCTCGGGGTCCAGCTGGAGTGCTGTCTGCCACTCATTGAGATCTCCGCTCTCCGCCACCTGCATAATCTGTTGGTGGAGGGCAGCAAGGCGAGATCGGCCATCGTCCGCCTCCCCACCCTGGCGGAGGAGGCGGCCGCCGGGTCTCTCAGAAAAATCTTTCTTTTCGTTAGACTCCTTTGGATTCGCCGACTCTTTTATTGTGAATTTCTCTCGTTTTTTCCTGTTGTTTTTTGCTGTGCGTGGTTGGTTTCTGGTTTCACCTTTTACCCCCAGCCCCGGCACGATGGGTGCGGAGGCAAGGGTCATGCCGGCAGCCTGGAATGCCTTGCCCAGTGCGGCAAGGGTGTCGTTC
>JAFGGP010000006.1 GCA_016930485.1 Candidatus Omnitrophota bacterium
AGCCAAAGGGTTCTCGACGGGCTCGAACCGTAACAATCGTTTTCAATTTTATTCACTATACGCTAGCCGCTAATCGCTACACGCTAAAGAAGAACTCGCTAACTATTTTCAACTCGTGAACTCGCCTGCCCTGAGCAAAGTCGAAGGGCAGAACTCGCTAACTCGCGAACCAAAGTATTATTTCTTCCTCTTAAAAGCCGCCAGGGTGCCCAGAGCACCGCCTAAAAGCAGCAGCGTACCCGGCTCTGGATTATGCGCTATGGGATTAGCCGGGTCCGGTATAAAGGTGCCGGGATTTTCACCGCCAAATCCCCCGCCGGTCTCACCCGTGCCACCTGTACCGCCAGTCGTACCGCTTCCACCCGAGCCGCCAGTCCCGCCTGTAGTACCGCCTCCGCCCATATCGCCCATCCAGCCGGAGCCACCTGAGCCACTTGAGCCGCCGGTATCGCCGGCCTCTCCTGAACCGAAATTTTCCGAGCCGCCCTGAGACCCCCCTGAGCCGCCGCTCGAGTCATCGTCGTCATCGTCAAACGCATCCCCCAGGCCTCCAGCAAGAACGGATATAAAAGAGCCGATGGGCCCGGCCACGCCCGGCAAAAAGCCTGCGGCACCGCCACCACCGCCCCCCATAAGTCCGAGAAGACCGGCAAGGACAAGCAAAATAGTCAACAGTGAATTCATACAGCTACCTCCTGATAGTACGGGGGGAAGTTTTCTGGTTATACGTTACCAATACAAGCACGATTAATGTCATTGCGAGCCGCAACCGAAGCAATCCCGTTTTTGAGATTGCTTCGGTTGCTATTGCTCCCTCGCAATGACAGCTTAGTTCGTTCGTTTGTATTGGTTATTATTCCTGGTACTTTGTGACATAAATTCCACACTGTCATCCCGCACTTGATGCCTGTCCCGTACCCCGATACGGGGCGGGATCCAGTTATTATAGATTCCCGCTTCCGCGGGAATGACCTGTAAAACACTTATTACTTAACAGGGCACTCGGCACCCTTTACTTGATGACGCCGGCATCCTGCTGCCGGGTAATGACCTCAATCTGCTGTCTGGCAAGCCGGTTCCACTCATGATCGGGATACTGCGTTATAAAAGACTCGTACGCCTTGAGCGCCTCATCCGGCTTTTTCAGGAAATTCTGATAGATAGAAGCAATGGCAAACAGGGATGTCGCCGCCCGGGATGAATTCGGAAAATTGGCGATCAGCTCCTCAAGATTCGCGATCGACTCCTCCCACTTGTTCTGGAACAAATATGACATGCTGATGTAATCCTGCGCCGCGGCCGCGAGCTCACTGTCCGGGTTCTGCTCTATGATGGTGTTATACCTATCGATCGCTGTGGCAAATATCTCTCCTGCCCTGTCCGTTTCGCCGCTGCGCAAATAATGCTGGGCTATCATCATCGGTGCCTGAAACGACGCGGAGCTCAGGGGATATTCTTTCTCGATCGCGTTGTATGTCTCTTCCGCCTTTTCCCAGTTGTCCTCCAGTTCGTATGAACGGGCAATCATCAGTTCCATCTTACTGCAAAATTCCTTTCTCTCCTCGTTCCTGCCCTGAAGGTTCCTTAAAATGGCCCGTGCCTCTTCCCCCTCGCCCGAAACCATATAGACATGCGCCAGACGAAGAGTCGCCCGTGTTTCCAGCGGCGGGTTCTTGCCCCTGATCTCGCCAAGTATCTCTTTATAAAGGGAGATCTCCCGCTCCGGCTCCTTGAGTGTCTGACAGATATTGCTTATCTTCAGCATCGCCGAGGCGGCGTGCGGCGTATCAGGGTGTTCTATCGCCATATCCTTAAGCAGCGAAAGCGCGTCGTCCCAGCGCCGTTTCTTGATATAGCAGGTGCTCAGGACTTCCATGCAGTTAGCCACATACACCTTGCTCAGACCCTTGCTCAGCGCGTCCTCATAATAGCGGATGGCCTTGTCGTACTCTTCGCGCGCCGTAAAGACATCGCCCTCCCTCTCGTAGTGCTGGGCTATATAAATGGGCACCTCGAGCGATTTCATGGTGCCCTCGTGATTACTCAGGACTCTTTCATACTCCTCACGCGCCTTGCCCCAGTCCTTCTCCTGCGTCTCATAAAGGTACCCTCTGTAAAACTGCGCCTCGGCGCGGAGATTGCCCATCTTCGGGAAGTTATTGATGACCTTCATGAGCTCTTCGCGTGCCCGGTCAACCTGGCCACCGGTGACATAGAGGTCGGCCACGATAAACTGCGCGCGGGCGGCAAGCTGCGTCGATGGGCACCGTTCCACGACCTGCGCGTATTCGGGGATAAGCTCGAGGCTCTCTTCGCGGGTAAGTTTTTTCTTGGGGTCTCCGCCCTTAAGCTCTGTCAGTCTTTTGTTGGCCTTCCAGAATAATTTCTCCGCGGTATAGTCATCGTCTTTGTTACAGCCGCCCGTCACAAGCGAAACCGCGACGATGGCGCCGATGAGTGCAAAACTGAATCTGTTGTTCATTGTTTTCTCCTTCGTGTTATATGAAATTATGCCGCATTCAATGCAGGCTGCGGTTCCGACTCAAGGACCCTGCTGCGTGCCGGTTTGCCGCCTTCAAGCACCCAGCTGCCCTGTTTGTCGAGCAAAAACAGTAATGTTCCCGCGGTCGTAACGGCGAAATCGATAACGACCGATATCGCGATGCCCAGTCCCAGAACCCACAGGATCGCCTCCGGGAAAAAGGTATTCGAGAGGAGTGTGATGTTCATCTTTAAAAAGATAACTGCCATATAGAGGATGCTGGGAACAAAAATCAGCAGAAACGTGGCGAGAAAATATTTTCTTGAAAGGGCAAGGCCCCTTCTGAACGCACTGAGAAGCCCCCTTCGCTCGATGATAATAGCGGGGATCACATAGAGAAATGCCACCTCAACCACTATGCTGAAGAGGATATTGGCCCAGAAGAAAAACTCCCCGACGGCCTCGCGTGACAGCGGCAATGCCTCAAGATATCCTGCGGCATACAATCGGCCCAGCACCAGCTGCGTCAGACGGAAACTGCCCGAGACGATCCCGAACATGGTAAACCAGACGATCAACAGGGGGGTAAAGCGCCTGAGTGCATATGTGAGCGCGGAAAATATGCCGGGATTCAGCCCCTTGACCGCCTGATCGATCATCCCCACCGCAATACCGGTCATGATGACGCCGACAAAACCGATCATCACGATATGGCTGTACTGAAACAGCTTCGGGATCAGCGTCAGATTCATGGGGTAGTGCAGAAACTGCTCTCCCCAGAACGCCCGGACAACCGGGGCAAGCAGCTTTGAGAAGGGCTCGCGGGGAATCAGATAGATAACGGTTAGAATGACAGCGTCGGCAATACCGACAAAGATAAACGGGAAGAGTGCCCGCGGATACCGGCTGATAAGCTCAAGCCCGCCCTTCCAGATCCTCGGGACGATTTTGCATTTTTCTATCAGTGTCATACCTTCCTCCTTAAGGTTAGCTTAGTGCATATATCTTAAGCATATTACGTGCCAAGTTTTCCCATGTGTTGTCTTTTGGCGGCATCTAAACATCATTCATAACCCATTGTTAATTATTGTGTTATAAATGCCTCGCTGCGGGGTCTGCTGTTGTGTCGAGATTTCCGTCAACTACATAAAAAAAACATGTTTAAAAAAATCAACACATAAAAGGGCAAAAAATGAAAAGCATAACCTATTTATTTTGAATATGATAAGAAAATATCACCAAAAGCAAGGTTGTTGAAAAAAATGAACATGTCAACCCGTCTTCCAACACCCGGTGTTCAACACCGGGTGTTGGAAAAAGGAGCTTACGCTTTTTTTAGCTTGGAATAGTGGTGCTGAATCCGGTGTCTTTTGTGAAAAGAGATAGCCTTATGCAACCGGCGCCTGATAACTGCCTCGCTTATCTTCCCGTCCAGGCGAGAGGCGGCCGCGGACTCGGCATCGTGATAGGCAAAAAGAGACACGAACGTAAAGCCTGCCCGCCTGATCATATCCAGGCTGGCGTCAAAATCATCATCAGTTTCTGTCGGAAAACCGACGATGATATCGGTATGAAGACTGAGTTTTGGATCCGCTTGCTTGAACTCATTGAGGGTCAGGATGATGCGCTCGACATCAGCATAGCGCTTCATCAGGCCGAGAATCCGGCTGCTGCCCGATTCTACCGAACACCATATGGTGCCTATCCTTCCCTGTCGTATAAACTCCAGTAAGGTATCCTTATATTTAATAGCCCATACAGGATTGAAGTCCCAGAGCACCCATGTGGGCCGCCGTCCGTTCTCTACACCCGCAAAGGCCCTGAGCAATTCGGGCAACGAGCTGGCCCTGTCAAGGCCATAGGCCCCGACGTCCGAGCCGACAAAATCTATCTTCCGATAACCGCGCGCAAGACATCTCTGATATTCATCCAGGCACACCTCGATCGGCTTGCTCGTCAGCGGACCGATCGCCTTTCTGAAAGAGCAATATGTGCAGTTACCCAGACATCCTGTGCTGATACGGACAAGCCCTCTGGACACATCCCTGTTTTTACTGTCCTGACCGGGCCTGAGAAACATTCTCCTCAGGGACCGGCACCCTTTCCCTGTAATATCCCTGCCGAGTTCCGCCGCGTACGCGGCGCACCGCCTAGCAAATTCCCAGGACGGTTCAAACTCCCCTATAAACCTCAGGGCAACAGAGATCACCTTGTTGGATCCAACTAGCTGGAACGGCGAAGGAATGAACTCTTCAGTGGTTGAATTGACCTCTGGGATATCGGAGAAAGAAACGGAAAAACTATCGAACATATCCCCTATAGAGCCGACATCCTTCGCTGCTATATAACGGCCGGAAAAAACCTTTCTGAACCGGGTTGGCGCTATATCACCGAGACATCCGGTAATAATCAGCTCGCCGGGAAAAGACCTCAGCTGCTCTATGATTTTGAAACACTGCTCCTCTTTGGGCCTGTCAACCGCGCAGGAGACAAAGATAAGATAGTCCGCCTCGCCAGGATGCGCCACCAGCAAACAGCCGTTCGTTTTGAAGTATCTGACGAGGCGCGCGGCATCAAGCACCCTCCTCTCGCATAAACTGTTATTCGTAACAAATACCTTTTTTTGTGCCATACGTGATTCCGTTGTTATTCGACTCGCGAAGTCATTATTCCGGACTTATTTGTCATTGCGAGCTAAAGCGAAGCAATCCCCAAGATTGCCGCATCGTTTCACTCCTCGCAATGACGCGGGGCTGTGGATCCCGCATCAAGTGCGGGATGACAAGCGTTTGTTGTGTCATTCCGGGCTTGCCTGTCCTCACGAAAGTGGGGAACGGGAATCCATTCTTTTCTTTGCGTCGCAGCACGGGATGACAGAAGCGTTAGCGTCATTCCGGACTTGATCCGGAATCTATTTTCTTGGTGTCATCCTCTGGCCCGCCTGCCGGCGAGGCAGGCGAAGATCCGGGGATCCATTTTCCGATTTTCTTAGCAGTTATTTTCCCAGCAATCGCTGTGAATTTCCTGCGAAGCGGATAAAAAAAGGTAACCGGCTTGAGAAAAAGTTGAAATGCGGCTCTCCCCCCTTTTTCCGCCTTCAACTAGTAAGCCGGTTACCTTTTATGTGCGCATGCCTCATGACCCGTCTGTCACGGGTTGTATGCCCCGGGGGGAGCTGCTAATGTTGTAAGCCTTTTTCCAAAAAAGGCTATGACAGATAAGAAAATCGCCTTTGATAATACTATTCTGCGATTTTCGCACCCCCTGTTTTTGTTTTCGCGGAAAACAAGGGGGATAGGAAATATGTAGTCTCCTATGAAGTAAAAAAACCGGTCCCTTGCCATTATGCATTGGGAGCCGGTCTGGTGTTTTATACATCCGCCCCGTCGCCTCTTTTGCGAGGGGAACAAACGGAGCTCTGCTAATCTTATTCGTCGTACTTAATCTTCAGGATTCGCGAGGTCTTTTTCCAGTATCCCGCGGCAAGGCCGATAAAGCCGATGCCGAACATCCCGAGGGTAGACGCCTCTGGTATTGCCGTATACTTCACGATAAGCCGGGGTTTTTCGGCGTACGTGCTGTTTCTGCTGTAAAAGTCTGTCTGGTTGTTGGCGCTGGTCCCTTCGGCACCGTCTTTTATGAGGAGGCCGTAGTTGTCATATACACCGTCCAGCCAGTCCTGCACAATATCGGTAATGTCCCAGTCTATCCAAAGACCTGCGCCGGGGGTAGGGCTAATAGTGGCGCTGGCACTGCCCAATGTAACGTCATAGTCGCCGCCCGCCGCTGTCCAGCTGTTTGTCCCATCGTATCTATTCCATGTAGCACCTGAGCCGCTTGTATTATTGCCCTCGGTCCAGTCGCGCGTCATTACATTAGCGGTAAAGGTCCGGGAGGTGGAAGATTGGCTGCTGTACTCATATAGCTGAAGCACAACCGACTCAAGTGTAAAATCAGGTGTGCTCACCGGAATTCCGGAAAGGTCAAACTGTACAAGGGCATGCATAAGTTGGCTGCCGGCGGTCTTGGAATTAACGCTCAGTGTGCCGGTTGTTCCGTAATTCGCAGTGGGATTTTTCTGATCGATGTAGGTATCTTTGGTGCTGTAGATTGTCATCGTGTATGACGCGAACGAATCGGTCGCGGAAAGCCCGATGAGTGCGAGAGAAATAACGGTCAGTAAAACCAGCCTTGTTTTCATGGTGTATTAGATTCCTTTTAAAAAAAGAAGCATTACGGCGGTCCGTGCCATAATCCTCAGATCAAGCAAGAGACACATGTGTTTGACATAGATAAGGTCGTATTTTAATTTCCGCGTTACATCCTCGATAGTCGCGTCGTACTTATAGCGGAGCTGCGCCAGACCGGTCAAACCCGGCTTTACCTGGTGGCGCTTTGCGTAGTGCGGGATTTCTCTTTCAAATGTCTCGACGAAGCACGGTCTCTCCGGACGCGGCCCCACAAGGCTCATATCGCCTTTGAGGATATTGAAGAGCTGTGGCAATTCATCGATGTGGCTCTTTCTTAAGAAGGCGCCGATCCTGGTAATGCGGGTATCGTGCTGGTGGGTTGCCCACCTGGGTCCGTCCTTCTCAGCGTCCTGTCGCATGGTCCTCAGCTTGTAGATGTTGAAAATCCTGCCGCCTTTTCCAACACG
Organism: Candidatus Omnitrophota bacterium; assembly: GCA_016930485.1. GTDB lineage: Bacteria > Omnitrophota > Gorgyraeia > JAFGGP01 > JAFGGP01 > JAFGGP01. The sequence continues at coordinate 7,140 of JAFGGP010000006.1, forward strand.
CTCCTGGGAAAAAATAACCGGTCCCTCACTATCCAGCTTGATTGTCAGAGCGGCCAGCGCAAAAACCGGAGCGCTTACTACAAGGCCGGTAAAAGAAACTGCGATATCGATCGTACGCTTGCAGAAAAGACGGATAGTCCGCAAAATGTCGGCCCTCATAGAACGCAACCGATCGACAAGCTGATGCGCCATATAAATGAGTTCGTCGAGGTACTTTTCGTTAAATGCTGTTAAATACATGGGTTATGCTATCCAAATAAGGCTGTTATATATGAAGGGCTGCGTTCATCTTTGGTTACTTATAGATAAGCATATTTTATGCCAGAACTATAGGCGGGGTGTTACGCGGGAGGGCCTTGATGGGAAAAAATTGTAACTTGTTCAAAATAAAGATATTATGCAATCAAAAAAATGCTCCTTGTAATAGGGTCTCGGGCTTTTTGAAAACCAGGTAGCGCTTGTTATACCTTAAAAAGTGTTTAATGTTTTAGACCTTTTTATGTAATTTCCTTAACTCTTTATTTTTTATTTAGTTATGATGTCCCATAGTGTGTTGATTTTCTTGAACATCACAGGGCCGGGGCTGAGGCCGGGGGGCAATCCGGGACCTCAATTTAACCTCGTAGGTTGAACCTACGAGGTTAAATTGGTTTTTTCCAGAGGGACGGGGCTCTGTGCCCTTGTAGAAACTTCACCATGCCCACAAGGCCCGCCAGGTTGGTCATCGTGAAATAGAAAGGAAGTGAGAAGACGGGGTTGCTGAGGCCCTGCTTTTGCAAAATATACCCTGCCCCTGCCAGGAGATAAAACACTACCTGCAGGTAGACAAAAATACGGTAAAATGTCCCTTCGATAAAACAGTTCGCGATAAGGAGCATTATCAAAAAAAACGGGATGAGCGGCCGCAGCAGTTTGTGCGAAAAAAATTCAAAGGCCAAGAGCCCCCGCTTCGGATGTAGCAGTCTAAAAAACGCGACGATCTGTTGAAAATTCCCCACGGTAATCCGAACGCGTCGCGAAAATTCACCCTCTTCAGAGGCCAGGTGTTGTTCATAGGCAACAACCCTCTCATCATAAATTGCCCGATGTCCGGCGGCAACAATCTGCATAGGGATAAAATAATCATCATTTATTACACCTTCACCCAGCGGGACAAATAAGGCGCGGCGTATCCCGTAGATCGCCCCGTGTGCCCCTAAAATCGAGCAGATATCGCTCTCCTTCCTCTTTATAAAGGTCTCGTACTTCCAGTAAAGCCCCTCGTTTTGCGGATGAACCGCCTCCCTGGCATCCTTCAGCCGGTAAAGCCCGCAGACACAGCCCACGCGCTCATCTTTGAAATTTCTCATCATAATCCGCAGGGCATGCCGGTCGAGAAAGCAGCTCGCGTCTGAGAAGACAACGATCTCGCTCTCTACCCGTTCCATCACGTGATTGATAAGCCGGGCCTTGCCCCGATTCTCCTCAAAACCGATCACCTCCACCCGCCCTTCAAACTGTTTGGCTATCTCAACCGTCCTGTCAACCGAACCGTCGTTTGCTATCACAATCCTCAGCCTCTCGGGCGGGTAGTCAAGGTTCAGGGAGTTTTCTATCTTCTCTCCGATATACGCTTCTTCGTTGTATGCCGGTATCAGCAGCGTCACCGTGGGCTCAAGGGCCTCATCTTTCTCGACGCCCCTTTTGATAAAATCCGATATGAAAAGCAGTATCACGGGGTAGAAAAAATAGGTATAGAGAATTATACTTAACGATATCCAGAATAACACGAACATGATTGTTTGACTCCTTTATTCAGTTCAACGGGTTCTTCGGATTACTCGGGTTCGGCGGGTTCTTCGGGTTCGAAAGTAGTTCATTGGTTTTTCGAGTTACTCGGGTTCATTATAGCGTCTAGCGGATAGTGTTTAGCGGTTAGACAAAAAGCAAAATATTCTTCGAGCGATCCTGAGTTTATCGAAGG
>JAFGGP010000057.1 GCA_016930485.1 Candidatus Omnitrophota bacterium
ACCGAAGTAATCTCAAAAAGAGAGATTGCTTCGCCATTCAGGCTCGCAATGACGTCTTTAGCAGGGTTTTGCAACGGTCTCAAGTTCCAAAATCTGCTTCGCCGAGATATATTCATTCTTGGTTTCACAGAACATGGCATTGCTACCGGTCATGCACAGGCAGCTTCTTCGAAGCTCCAACACGAAAGTATTTAGAGCGAAGCAGTCCTGAACCGCATTAGGTTCAGGATAAAAAGTGCCGGAGGTCGGAGTCGAACCGACACGGGCGCGAACCCGCGGGTTTTTGAGACCCGTGTGTCTGCCAATTCCACCACTCCGGCAGAACGAAATAACTATTTCGCAATCTCAAATGTCCAAATCCAAATAAGCAACGAGCAATTTTATTTCTTTATATTCTACATTACACATTACACGTTTTCTCTCACGTCTCGCAATTTTTAGTTTTACATTACACGTTACGCGTGCCACATTACACACTCAGTATTTTTTGCTATCAGAATTTTTTTGTCGCAAAAGTGTGAAAATACTTGACAAATGTGATTGTATTATGTAAAATTTTTTTAGTCAAGTGCGAAAGAAGATCGTTCTTTGAAAGTCAGGTAGCGCCTCCTTTGTGGCTCTGGTACTTAGGTTAAGCAGTTTAATCTAAGGTCCACCTAGAAGGAGGAGGAAATTATGGCAGCAAAGAAAAAAGCAGCAAAAAAGAAAGTCGCAAAAAAGAAAGTAGCGAAGAAGAAAGTAGCGAAGAAGAAAAAGAAGTAAGACGGAAGCAACCAATAGTTCCTTTGTGGATGTATGCCACAAAGGGCGCTACACTGACAAATTATAAGGCCCTCTCAGAAAAAGAGGGCCTTATTTTTTGCCTGCAGGTAATCAAAGCACATATTTTAACATACTGTAAATTAAGAGGTTAAAGCACACAACCGAACTTCCTCAAGGCTTAACCAGCAAACCTCGTTTGCAGGTTGAGATAGCGTGTAAGACCCTGGTATTTTTGTGTATGATTGTGTGTATGTTGCTGATTATGGGAGATTGCTTTTTGAGGTCGCGGAGCATCATATTGGAGCGACTGGTTTCTTAGTGCCTTACTGAGAAGGAAGGGGCTTTTGGTGTGGTTGAGCGAAGAAAGATAGTCCGTCGTCGCTGAAGTGCTTGCGCCTTCAACTTTGACGGACTTATACAGTGTCTTCTCTATCTCTGATCCGAATCCGGCGTAGCTCAGCGCGAAAACAGCTGAGCGAAGAAGAATGGTGGAGCTGTTCTACTCCGCCGAGATGCTTCCGTTCTCGGCTACGAAGAACTCTCCTGTGCTGCCATGTGATCAAATGGCTTGCTCTACGAAGCTCATAAACGTAAGTATTATGAGCGAAGTAGAGTGGAGCTGGAGGGATTTGCCTACTACACTCGGACGGAGCCTCGTTGCGTAGGCTCCCCTTACTCACTTGCGGCCGGTCCTTTCGGACTCACGGCCTCATCCTCCCATAGGTCGGCGTTCGTGCGCTTCAAATCCCTCGACAACTTACAAAAAAAGACCCCGCAAAACATGCGAGGTCTTTTCTTGAAAATGGTGGAGCTGGAGGGATTTGAACCCTCGGCCTCTTGAATGCCATTCAAGCGCGCTCCCAACTGCGCCACAGCCCCACGCCAGAAAGTTTCAAATGACAAATTCCAAAATCCAAACAAACAATGCCACAAAACAAGCAATCTTAACGCCAGCTGTAACGAGGCCTTACTATAGCATATTGCGGAAGAGGGTGTCAATTCCCTTGACCGAATTTTGGCGGATATGATAAGATACCTCTTACCCTGGAGGCGCACGTGCTGTTAGGTGTGCATGTTTCTATAAGTGGCGGTATTATAAATGGGTTAGAGCAGGCAAAAAGACTTCGATGCACCGCCCTTCAAATGTTCAGTCACTCGCCGCGCACCTGGCGAGGCGCCGCTATAGACGACCGTGAGATTGAGCGGTTTATCGCGTTGCGCAGGCAGTACGGGATTGAATCACTGGTGCTTCATGTGCCGTATCTTATTAATCTCGCGGCACCGGACAACACCCTTTGGCGACGGTCGATCGAGAGCTTCACAGAAGATATCCGGGTCGCGGACAGGCTTAAGGCCGATTATTTCGTTACACATATCGGCGGACATAAAACAAAGACGATCTCGTGGGGGATAAAACGGTTTTCCCGTGCCTTAAACACGATACTGTCGCGGAAGACCACCCGCTGCACGATACTCCTTGAAAATACAGCCGGCTCAGGAAGCGGTCTGGGCGGCAGTTTTGAGCATATCGCCGAGATCTTCGGGCGCGTCAAAAAAAGAAAGTCGTTGGGCGTATGCCTGGATACGGCCCATGCCTTTCAGGCAGGTTACGATATTTCGACCAGGGGACGGACAGGCGGCTTTGTCCGCCTTCTCGAGGACACCATAGGTGTGGACCGCGTTAAGGTTGTGCATCTCAACGACTCAAAGACCCGGCTTGCGTCCCATCATGACAGACACTGGCATATAGGAAAAGGGTGCATCGGGTCCGAGGGACTTTCGGCGATTATCAATCACCCGCTTCTTCGCGGGAAGGTCTTTATTCTGGAGACCCCTAAGATGGAAGAGGGTGAGGATAGAAGAAATTTGAAAAAGGTAGGGAGATTGCGGAGATAGCCCCTGTTGGCACGCTTTAAGTTCAGGGTTTCTAACAAAAACACTGTGTGGAGGTTGTGGTGGCACGTGAAGTCTATCCTTTTGAGACAATAGAACAGAGGTGGCAGGCCTTCTGGAAAGAGAGACGTTTTTTTGAGATGGACGAGTCTTCTATGAAGGAAAAGTACTACTGTCTGGTGATGTTTCCGTATCCCTCGGGGGACCTGCATGTCGGGCATGGCCGCAACTATATTATAGGAGACGCAGTCGCCCGGTATCAGCTTATGCGCGGCAAGAATGTACTGTCACCCATGGGGTGGGATGCCTTCGGGCTTCCGGCAGAGAATGCCGCCATCAAATCAAAGACCCATCCCCGCGACTGGACGCTTAAAAACATAAAACGAATGAAGGCACAGCTCGAGAGCTGGGGCTGTGGCTATGACTGGCGGCGGGAGGTGACGGCGTGCGAGCCTGATTATTACCGGTGGACTCAGTGGGTTTTTCTCAAGCTCTATCAGAAGGGGCTGGCATATAAGAAGATGGGCGCGGTTAACTGGTGCCCCTCATGCCAGACGGTCCTTGCAAATGAACAGGTGGTAGCGGGGAGCTGCGAACGGTGCGATACAAAGGTCGGGCTTAAAGATCTGGAGCAGTGGTTTTTTAAGATTACGGATTATGCCGAAAGACTTCTGAAAGATCTTGATCTGTTGGCCGACTGGCCCGAACGGGTGAGGGTTATGCAGCGAAACTGGATCGGGAAAAGCATCGGCGTTGAGATCGATTTTCCGGTGGCAGGATTTGACAGGAAGCTTACCTGCTTCACCACCCGCGTCGACACAATTTTCGGTGCCACTTATATGGTACTGGCTCCTGAACACCCGTTTGTCGATGAGATTATTGTCCGCTCGGATAAGGCGGACCGGCTCAAGAAATTTGTTACCGAAGTGAAGGCCCAGAGCAGGATTGACCGCGAATCGCAGGAGGTCGAGAAGAAGGGCATCGATACAGGCGTTAGAGTCATCAATCCGATGAATAACCGGGAGATACCGCTCTGGCTCGCTGATTACGTCCTTATGGATTACGGCACCGGGGCTGTTATGGCGGTGCCGGCCCATGACCAGCGTGACTTTGAATTCGCCAGGAAGTACGGCTTGCCGGTTGAGGTGGTCATACAGAACGAGGCCCGCGATCTTGATCCGCGCAAGATGAAAGAGGCCTATGTCGATGACGGCTACATGGCCAACTCGGGCCGGTTTAGCGATATCTCCAATAGAGAAGGCATGGAGAGCATCGCCGATTTCATGGAAGCGAACCATGTCGGCAGAAGAGCAGAGCATGTTAAGCTCAGGGACTGGCTGATTTCGCGGCAGCGCTACTGGGGCGCCCCTATACCTATCATATATTGCGAGACGTGCGGCATTGTGCCGGTACCCGAAGAGAGTCTCCCGGTTCTTCTGCCTCACGCGGTCGATTTCAAGCCCACCGGCACCTCGCCCCTCAAAGAGATGAGTGAATTTACCGAAACGACTTGTCCCCGGTGCGGCAAGGGCGCCAGGCGTGAGACAGACACCATGGATACCTTCGTTGATTCAAGCTGGTACTACCTGCGGTATCTGTCGGCCGGCGATGGCACCAGGGCATTTGATATCGGGCTTGTTAACCGGTGGCTTCCGGTGGACCAGTATATCGGCGGGGTAGAGCACGCCATTCTGCATCTTTTGTATTCTCGTTTTATCACCAAGGTACTCTACGATCTGGGTCTGGTGAACTTTAAAGAACCGTTCCAACGCCTCTTTACCCAGGGGATGATTATTAAGGACGGGGCAAAGATGTCAAAGTCGAAGGGCAATGTGGTTGCCCCGGATATCCTCATCAAAAAGTACGGTACCGACACCGTCAGGCTCTACACGCTTTTTGTCGGTCCTCCCGAGAAGGATGCTGAGTGGAACGACCGTGGCGTAGAGGGCGCGTTCCGGTTCCTCAACAGGGTATGGCGGCTCCTTGAGCTGGAGGGAGAGATTGTCCGGAGGGTGAGCGCCGATGACCTGAAAGGTATCCGGCACAGGACACACTTTACCATAAAGAAGATCACTGATGATATAGAACGCGGTTTTCAGTTTAACACCGCGATCAGCTCAATTATGGAGCTGGTGAACGAATTGTACGCCCGGGCAAATCAGGGGCCGGCTGCCGTGCTTTGCAAGGAGGCCCCGGCGGTCATCCGCGAGGCGATTCAAACGGTGGCCTTATTACTCTCGCCGTTTGCCCCGCATATCGCCGAGGAGGTCTGGTCGCGGATCGGAAACGGCGAGAGCGTGCTTGAGACGCCATGGCCGCGCTACCAACAGGTATTTTTAGAGCTGGAAAAGATTACCATCGGCGTGCAGATCAATTCTAAGCTGCGCGCCCGCATTGAGATAGACGCCTCCCTGACCGATGAGGCACTGAAAGAGGCGGTGCTTGCCGACGAAAAGGTCAAACAGCACCTCGGCGATAAAATAATCAAGGACTTTTTTATTGTTCCAAAAAAACTCGTTAATATTGTTATCCAATAACCCGTAGGGCAGGGTTCCACGGGCTTGCCCGTGGGGGGAATGGCAATTCGCCCGAAGGGCGTCGAGCGAAACTCGTAAATAGAAAAAGTGCCACGGGTTTACCCGTGGGTATCTACTAGGAATAGGGTGCAGTGACCATTTTTTAGAAAATAGGGGACAGCGCAAAGTGAGGGGGGGCAGCAACTTTTTTCTTTAGTGTATGTGCCCCTCCCAGGTTTAGTTCCCGGATCTAAAATAGGTGGTTAGTGAGCAGTTTAATTAAAGCTGGCGGTTCATACGTCGACATATGGTTGCTGTCCCTTCTGTGAGATGCATAAACAAACTCCCTTCATTATCGCGCTTCTTATCGTGGTGAGCCTTATCTCCCGTCTCAATAGCTTTCACAAGGAACACCCCTTTACCCTTGATGAATACCTCTATGTCCAGCTTGGCATGCAGTTATGCGATGATATAAGCAGCTATAGTACCGCACCGCTGTGTGATGATTTGGCTAAAAAAGGTTTTTTTATCCCGGAGTACTTCAGGCGCCCGCTCTTTAAGCACCCGCCTCTTTTTTCCTTGCTGATCTCTCTGAGTTACCGGATGTTTGACAGGCAGGTTCTGGCTGCCTTTCTCATTCCACTTTTTTTTGGGGTTGGCCTGATTGGACTCGCGTATCTTTTGGGGAACGGACTTTTTGGCAGACAGACCGGCCTTTTTGCCGCCGCCCTTATGGCAATCGAACCGATTGACTGGGTGTGTTCAGGGAAGATATGGATGGAGACGACCCTAGCCTTCTTTACAGTACTGGCACTGTGTCTCTTTGTCCAGGCGCTCAAAAAGGATGATGCGTGTTATATGATAGCCAGCGGTTTCAGTGCAGGATGTGCTGCCCTTACCAAGTATCCGGGAATACTGGCCACCGTGATTATAGCGCTCTATGCGTGTTTGTGGGAACGGCAGCTCTTTAAGAAAAAATCCTTTCTCGTGTCGCTTGTTATACCGGCCTTTATGCTGGCACCCTGGTTTCTGTGGAACTGGCAGGCATACGGCGGATTTCACGTTGTCGATTTCTTCCAAATGCACCGGATTGCGTACCGCCTGCAGGGCATGTTTGCAGGCTGGTGGATGTGGGGGGCGACAGGGGCGATGGTAACAACCGTATTTTATGTACCGTATTTTAAAACCATTGCGGGCAGAAAAACAGTTCTGGCAGGCATCCTTCTTCTTTTCTTTTTGTATTTTCACCACTCTCTTTTCGCAACTTTCAGCCCTTTGCATTGCCCAGAGACAGGCTGGCTGCGCAACATGTTTATTAACGAGCCGTGGCATTTTTATATCAGGCGGCTTATTGAACTGAGCCCGTTTTATCTCTTTGCTTTTCTGTCTATTGCACTCCTGAATGTTGATGCGGACCATTGGAAAGAATACGCATTTCTTTTTCTGAGTACGGGGATTATCCTTGTTTTTTATATATGGTGGCGCAATTATCAGTCACGCTATATCCTTGCCCTTGCGGTACCGATGATGGTATTGGCGGCGCAATTCCTTTCGGTGGTAGCGGCACGGATACAGGCCATCCCTTCACGGGGCCTGCGGTGCGCAGCATTTTCTTGCTATGGATTCATCGTCTTATATGCCGCAGCCAAAACGCTCTACATAGACCTCGTTTTTGCAGTGCCGAATACAATGTGCTATTTCTAACAGCCCGGCATGTTTCACACGCTCTGTTTCACAAGGTCCGGCCTTGCGAGTTGGAAAGGGCTTTGTGAGATATGCTTTCCTATTGCAATACATGGAAGCTTAACCTACGAGGTTAAACCTCGTAGGTTAAGGAAGTTGGTTGGTGAGTAGGGTTGATGAGAGTTGTTGGTTCGGGGGATAGCGCAGAAAGAGTAATTACCGAAGGGATACTTTTTGATCAAGATCAAGCTCAAGTTTTCTGATTCTTGCGAGGGACTCCTCACCTAAGCACCTGTTGGCGGCAATCAGATCCGCCAACATGCCCAGCATCATTACCTGAAATCCGACGATCATGAGGATCGCCGCCAGTATCAGCGACTGAATGTGGCCCGCCGCGCCCTGATTAATGAGGAAAAAGTAGAGAAACCTGCACCCAATCAGGAACCCACCCAGAAAAAGCACCGTACCGATCCGGATAAATACTTTGAGCGGCTGATACATCGTGTAGATGCGGATAAGAGTGGCAGCGGATTTTTTCATGTAGTTATACATGCTGCCGAAAAGCCGCGAAGGGCGCGTCGGCGGATTTGTCTCTACCTCGATATTTTCCACGGCGAGCAGCTTGTGGCCTGCGGCCATAATTGTCTCCAGTGTATAGGTAAAGTCGGAGAAGACATTCAATTCCAGGGCGGCTTTACGGCTGTATGCCCGGAATCCCGTTGTGGCGTCCGGTATATCCAGTCCGGAAAGCTTTTTTACCGCCCAGCTGCCGATGCGCTGAAATTTCTTTTTTAGAAAAGAGAAGTGTTTGATGCGTTCTATATTTCGGTTGCCGATGACGATGTCGGCCCTTTTCTCCAGAATAGGCCGCACCAGCCGCGGGATGTCGCTTCCTTTATACTGGTTGTCTGCGTCGGTATTAACAATGACATCCGCCCCCAGCTTAAGTGCGGCATCAATACCGGCACTAAAGGCACGCGCGAGCCCACGCCGCCCCTTCAGGGTGATGATGTGGTGTGCCCCGTTTGCGCGCGCCACCTCCCCGGTATTATCGGTACTGCCATCATTAATGATAAGGATTTCGATAGAATTAATACCATCTATCTGCCGCGGCAGATCAGTCAGTGTCTGGGTGAGGTCTCTTTCTTCGTTATAGCAGGGGATTTGGATGATGAGCTTGTGAGGCATCTATCGATCGCCTTTCTGTGCGAAGTTACCGATAGTATAACAAATGACGCGGCTGTGTTCAAACATTATGTGCCTTGATTTTTCTGCATATATATGATAATGTACAAGTTATGAATAATAGCAGAGTTCTCTTTGTCTCAGGCCGCGAAACAGAATACCCTAGAAACAAACAACTTATCAGCCTGCTGAGTAAGACGCACACCGTTTCGGTTCTTACCGGTCAGGGCCCTTCTTTACTGCGGCGCACGTTTCAGTCAATACGCAGTCTTCTCAGCGCAGGAGGCAAATGCGAAGCGATCTATGTCGGGTTTTACGGATATCTAATCCTACCTTTTGCCCGGCTTCGCTTTCCCGCAACCAGGATAGTTTTTGACGCTTTTCTTTCTACGTACGATACACTGCAGAGCGACTCTTCAAAACTGCGCCAGCTCCCCAGAGGCCTTTCGGATGCATGTTGTTTTCTTCACCGCCGGACACCGCTCATTCTCTGGATGGGATGGCTCATCGATTATATAGGACTCCATCTGGCCTCGGAGGTGCTCATTGACACACAGGCCCAGAAACGCTATCTGTCCCGCACATTCGGAATTAAGCCCGAGAAGATCACAGTCCTTTATCTTTCCGTCGATAAAAAATTGTTTTCGCCGGCCTTCACGCAAGGTGCCGGGCCGTCTCAGAGCCCCCTCTGCCCCTCAAGGAGAGGCGCCGCCGGAGAAGGCGCTGCTTCGGGGAAATTCACCGTTCTTTATTATGCCAGTTTCTTGCCGCTTCATGGGGTAGATGTGATACTCAAAGCAGCCGAGAGACTTAAAGACTGTGCCGATATCCGGTTTGTATTTTTTGGGGACGGGCCGCAGCGGAGAGACACCGAAAGAACCGTAGAACAAAACGCCCTGACTAATGTTACATTTAGGGAACCTGTCCCGCTCGAGAAGCTTCCTGGGATAATTGCTCAAGCCGATCTGTGTCTCGCCGGCCACTTTTCTGATATCCCCAAGGCAGGGCGCGTGATAGCGGCAAAGACCATTCAGATGCTCTCGATGTGCAAGCCTACCGTTATAACAGAGACAGAGGCCAATAAGGAGCTTGTACATTTTGCCGAGTGGCCAGACTGGGAAGGGAGGTGTATTTGGGTTATGCCGCATGATCCGGCCGGCCTTGCCGAGGCAATACATAAGGCCTATAAAACGCAGCGTCAATCTTAGTATCGCGGCTACTTTTACATGGATTTTTGCCAGGGAGGATGATACAATGCATCATAGTAAACAAGAAACCCGGCAATCATTCTAAACAAAGGAGTTGTTATGGACCAACACGTTAAGATTCAAGAGGATGTCAAGAGGTTTTGGGATGAGACACGCGATTACCTGAAAAAGATCGGTGTTGAAACCTCAAAAATTGCCAAACGCGGCGAGGAAGAAGTTATGAAGGCGTCCAAGATTGCCCGGCTGCATCTTGACATCGTGACGCTCAATTTAAAAAAAGAAAGGTTGTATAAAGAGATAGGCAAAAAGGCCGTTTTTCTCAGCACGAAAAATAAACTGAGCGCGGCCGCGTTAAAGAAGCCGTGCGCCGATGCGATAAAAGTCGAAGAGGAAGTTGCGGCAAAGCAGAGAGAGATCAAGAAAGAAACAGAGTATATCTCTCGGAAGTTATCCGGCACAAAGACCCCGAGGAAGAAAACCGCGAGCAGACCCCAAGATAAAGGCAAAACGAAAAAAAGATAGCAGCCTTCCTTTCCGCCCTGCACCATGTCAGGTGCAGGGCGGTTCCTTCTAGTTCCGGCATAAATATCCTGCATAATCCCTATCTTTACAAGAAAATTTTATTTAATCAATTTATAGCAATTTATTAAAGAAAGCAGCAATTATAATCAGAAGAACAACCTGACTTTATACTCAGAAATTATAATATAAAATCAGCGCTATAGACTCCTTTAGCAATATTTTATCACCATAACATCTTTACCTAGAGCTAGTTGTATGAAATTATAAGGCAAAGATATATTGTAATACTAACTAAAGAAAGATATACTTATTATAGTAATTAGAAAAGAGCTAAATAAGTTAAACAGGTCCCGAAATTTATATCCAGGTGAAGCATATTATGAGTGTATTTCCCTTTAAAAAAATCATTTCAGTGCTTGTTATCGAACTGTTTCTCTGGAGTCTTTTTGTTCCTCTCCTTCCTAGTGAGGCATTTGCCGGGCATTCTGATACTAGTAATAGAAAAAGCATCTTTTCCAATAAACAGGTCAATGTCGATGCCATCCGCCAGCAAAAGCAGGATTTCTTTGATAAGAAAAAACAACTCCA
>JAFGGP010000001.1 GCA_016930485.1 Candidatus Omnitrophota bacterium
TATGTTCTGGTTCATGGTTGGATTTCATTTGGATTTTGTCATTTGTCATTGAAAATCACCTGTGTCATGTGTCCTGTGTCATGTGACTTTTGTAGTATTAATAGCTACCCTTTTCCCCTCTTTCGCTGACCTGTAGCCCGCAAGGATAACCTCAAGACACCTGAGGCCGTCGATGCCGGCCACAAACGGTTTCCTGCCATGACCGATACAGTCGATAAAATAGTGAAAGGGGCTTCCGTGCTTACTCTTTGCCGGGACAGCGGGCGTCTCCACCGTCTCTAAGATATTCGGATCAGATGGTCTCGACTTGGCGATTGAAAGTGTCACCCGGGATCCGCCCGAGCCGGTCCTCGTCTCAAGCGTACCGTTTTCGCCGTAGACCTTGACCGAGATATCGTAGGGGCGGGTTGTCCAGCTGCATTCGATCATACCCAGCGTCCCGTCATCAAAGGCTAGGATGCCGACCGCGTTATCCTCAACACCGAACGTCTTCTCAAGGGTCTCGGTAACGCACACGATCGAGGCAATCTCTGAGTTTTTAAGCCACCTCAGGAGATCGATAATATGCGCCCCACTGTCCATAAGCGTGCCGCCGCCCGACTTTTCCTTATCAACCAGCCAGCCCGCCTCACCGCCGGTCCAATACTCAGGACCCGCATGGCCGAGCCGCCCTTTGATCATGCTGATTTTTCCGAGCCTTCCGCTCTCTATGATATCCTTGGCCAGCTCATGCACCGGGTCAAAACGCTGGGTCTGCTCTATCATGAGGATAACGCCGTTTTTTTCGGCGGCCCGTATCATCTCGCCTGCCCCGGCAACCGTCAGCGCGATCGGCTTGGCAACCAGAACATGCCTCTTTGCCGAAAGACACGCAACCGCCATCGGATGATGCAGAAAATGAGGGGTGGAGATAATAGCCGCGTCAAAACCGCCCTTCTTGAGAAGTTCCTGCCAGTCTGTGAAAAGTGCAGCTCCTCTGAGAGAGGGGTGTTGTGAAGCCTCATGTAACGCGTCTTTTGAGGTATCACACAGGGACACTACCGTGCATGCAGGGCAGTCAAGGAGATTCGGCAGGACATGCCTCGTGACAATTCTTCCGCAACCTAACAGGGCTATTTTTACGTTCATTCTCTCTAAAGCCATCGGCTGTCAGCATTCATCTTTCAGCTGCTGGGGGCTGAGAGCTGAAGGCTCAAATTTTGGGTGGGATTGTGAGACTAATATTATAATACCGATACAGTAATGTTGAAATATGATAACAGAATCTACAGATATGTCAATATCTTTAAAAGTCACAGGTCACCTGTTACAAGTCACAAGTTTTTTACCTGTGTCATGTGACCGGTGTCATGCGTCTTGTTTAGGGTCTGACGTAAAATAAGCCCCCGCCCAGTCCTGAGCCGGGGCCCAAAAACATATACCTCCCCTCCCGCATCTCCTCTTGAGAAGCCAGGCCAAACCGGATATTGGCAAGGCCGGCCGCTATCCCGTCATTGACAATGTGAAAGTTAAACCCCGTTATATTATCATTGTTAGACGGGGCCCTTTCCACCTCCGTGCCATTTTCACTTTGAGTTCCAACAGCATCATCACTACTTCCGTTATCTAACGGGGTAAACCCCTCCCCCTCCTCGAGAGTCCTGCGTAATGCATCGCCCAGACGGAACCCGTCCTTCTCCTGAAAAAACGGGAGGTACTGGGTCGAGCTCACCAGCCAGTTGTCTTTGCTCACCTCACCCGGGGAGCCGACACCGATATTCCGGGAGACAGAAAGGCCCTCTGCCTTTGTAAAATCGATCGCCTCGCGTGTCAGGTCAACGATCCGCCGGACAATTTCGGTGCGTATCTCAATCCCCCGCGCCCTTTCCTCTTCTGAATATTCCCGGCAGGCGTCGGCGAAAGGAAGCAGCGCGTCCGGGTCATAGGTAGAAACCGATTTGTAGAAAAGAAACGGGCCCTCTGCGGTGCCCTGCGTGGACGGGGCCGGGTAGATTTTATTCATCCTCAAATCAAGCCTGACTACGCCAACGCCCAGCTCGGTCCTGCCAAAGTCTATCCCGATAATACAGGCATCCTGCGAAAACTCCCCTTCGTGCAGAATAAACGGGACCGCGTATGCCACCGCACCCAGAATGCCGGACTCCTTGCCCGGGTATCTCCCCTGAAATACATCGATGGGGCGAAGCTTCGGGTCTTTTCTGAAATAGCCGGTAATTTTCTCGATAATGTACCGCCCTGTCTCGCCCCTCGAGACCCCGCCGCCGATAACAAGACATCTGATATCCTGCCACATCTTCTTTTCGTTCTCGGTCCAGGCCTCCTTGACCGCCGTCCCCTTGGTGACCATCTCAACGGCCCTGGCGCAGTCAACCGCCATCTCATCCAGCACGGTCTGCGCGGCACTCACCGCCTCCTCATTACCCGATTCAAAGGCCAGTGTCACCGAACGGCCGGTCACCGACGTCTTGCCCTCCTCGAGGAAGGCGCCAAAAATCGCCCGCCCCCCGTGGTCGGCCGCATGCTGCCTGTCAAAGGCAAGCGCCCGTTCCTTGAGTGACCTGCCCGAAAAAAGGTCCTCAAAGACCGCCTCAGGCCTGTCGTCTCTGATCTTCGTCACATCCCATATCTGTCCGTTGCCCAAAATCGCTATATCCATAACCTATATTATCCTTTGAAAGTCACCGGGTCACCCCTTCTACGCCAAGCAGCTTCCGCGCTTGGCTTCGCAGGGCAGACAAGACACAAAGTCACAAGTATGTTGCCTGTAGTTTTTGAACTCGCGAACTCGATGAACTCGTAGAACCCGCGCACCACATTCGCTCTATAGTACTATATTCCCCTTAATATGACAATAAAGAAATTGCGGTCGCCTGACGTGTTGCGTTGATTATACTTCTTGATCCTGTTTAAAGGTTTTTACCAGTTATCCACAGGCTAGCCCACACTTAAGTGTGGGCTACGGCTTGCTGATCCGGAATCCAGTTTTTTAAGTTACGGTTTACCAGTTACGAGTTTACGAGTTATTGTCTACTTCTTACGGTCTTTTGTTTGTCATTTGGATTTTGCCCGCCTCTGGCGAGGTCTCGCCATATGGCGGACTTGACCCGGAATCTATCTCCGTCCTTCCGTCATTCCGGACGTGATCCGGAATCCAATTGTTGAGTGTTGCAGTAACATGCTACCTGTGACGCGTACGGTTTTCGTTCGTCATTTTGATACCTGCCTTGCCGGCAGGCAGGTTTCATTTTTGCTATTTAATCTTACTTGTGACCTGTGACTTATGTCATGTGACTTGTGTCCTGATTGATTACACCTGACTGCCGGCCGTGCGGAATGCCTCGAGTGAACGCGTGTTAAACAAGCGGAACGGTGCGAATAAAAACGTCTCAGGCACCCTGCCTAAATTGAAAAGCTTTAGCATCATCTGAATGGGAAGAAGTAACACGGGTTTTATGTCAGTCTCGAATGGCAGCCACCGGCGGGTATCCTTACTGTCCCCAACTCTCGCCACATCAGATGTGTCGTATCGTCTTTCTTTTAAATGAGTGATAAAATCTCTTGCCTCCTCAAACATCCGCGCCGCCCTGCCAAACAGCCACACCACCCCCCGCGCTATCAGCTTGTAGCCGGCGAAGGCATCCTTGATTACCTGTACAGGGTTGAGCAGTGAATTGAGCTGCATTCCATTATCTTTCTTCATTAATGCGCTCACCCATCTGTCTACCAACCCCCGCCAGCCTTTTTTCTGTGCCGCGCCCTCATGTGCTGCCCTGGCCATGCCAGCCACAACCGCCTCACTGCCTGGTTTAAGATCACAGCTAGTCCCTTTCAGATAATGCCGCGTGCCCATCAACTTTTTCAGCGCGCGAACCGCCTTGGCCATCAAGCCGGGCGCCTCAGGAGAAGCGTCTATAACACTGGCATCATCTGTCGGGATATTACCCAGTACATACGTATCATGCTCCTCGCACTTGTCAGCCGCCTCATCTAAGGGGTATGCCTCGTCAACACTCAGGATATCCCCATTAAACCGGGTAATGACATCAAGGCGCTCTCTGATGAGTTGCAAAATCTCTTCTTCGGATAACCCCTCCCTATTGATAGTGGGTCTGCACGGATGCCATCCGCTTAATGCCCCCATTTTGCGGATCGCCTGTGAAAGTTCGTTGGTCGGTTCCACGCCAAACTTCTTCATATGATCGGGTGATATACCGGCTGAAATCAAAGGATCCAGCATAACAACAGCATCGGCACCCTTATTCACCAAGTACTCTGCGTATTGTTTGATAAACCGCGTACTGTATTCCATAACCTTTTGAAATTGTTTATCTTCCATATACATAGCCATCATCGCATTCTCAGGCCCAAGGAGATAACACGCCAGGGTATACGGGCTCTGGACAAAGGCAGTAACCGGCTTTTTATTGCCGAATTTTTTCTTCATCAGCCGCACGCTCTCGCCAAACGCGCGCAGCCTGCCGTCCTTTTCAAAATCAACGTCCTTAAGATTCTGCCAGTCTATCCCAAGGGTTGTTAAATTATTGGCCGTGTCAAAATCAGGGCCGTGCCCGTCATGATACCTTACCAGCTGCGGCACTCCTGTCACATCCTGAAGATTTGCCAGTATAACTGCCTCAGGCTCTGCCGCAAGTTCCATATGCGTTGTCACCCCATCAACCCGGTATTTCTTCGCGCCCCAGATAGTCAGTTTTGCCTGTAGCTTGCCGCTCTTTGCCAACTCTTCAGAGGTAATGTGAGTCCTATGTTTTTGATTGTATGCGTTAAGCATCGGCTGCTCAAAATACGAAATAATCGGGATAAAGGCCTGCCGTTTGGCCATCGCCTCAAGCATCTCTCTCCTTTTCTGGTACATCTCTTCAGGCGTCCGCGCATTCCGCTTCCTCTTCTCAATCAGCCACTCTTTTCCTTTCTCCATCAGCCATGAACCACCCGTAATCAACCCCAGCCCGCCACACTGGCCAAGCCATCCCGCTATACCCAGAACCGGCAGGGGTTGGCCAAGAACCAGGCTCTTTGCTATAACTATTACCAGCACGCCAAACGGCAGCATCGATGTCAGAACCGCGGCAAGCGGACGCGAGACCTTTTTTACCATATAGTTGATTGCCGCATTAAACAAGGCAGCCAATACACCCAAGACCACAATATACCCGTCAAAAAAGATATCACCCATATGACCGGTTGCCAGAAGCGGCAAGGCTGTCACTATGACAGCAGTCAACGTGCTGTAAAACGCGATAAACCGCCAGTCAACATCCTGCGACTGCTTACCGCTCGGTGCCTGCTTCTTGAGATAGTGACCCTGGACATTGATGTGCGATGCCACTGTCAGGGCAGTCAACCCGGCAAGAATTAAGGCAGGGAGATTCTCTGAGATAAATCCGCTTCCGCTGCCCAAACCGGTCATAATACTTATCAAAAGCCCTCCGGAGGTAATCAACACACCACCGACTACGGCAAACGGCACATGGATAACCTTGTATTTGATCAGCGCGGCAAAAATAGGGGCAAGGGGCGCGTATACTAAGGTAAGTGTATATGCGTTCGAAAGTGCAATCCCTGATAAACAAAAGAGCGGATTCATAATCTGACTCAGGAGACCGGTCAGGATTATGGCGGTCCACTTCCCCTTGTCCATATGCGGCTTCATTGTTTTGAGCGAAGGAATCTTAAATCCGCCCGGCACCATATGAGCCACCCCATAGACACCCAGCGCCACTACAAGCCGCGGAAACAGAAACAGATTGATTATCAGGAGAAATTGGGAAAGGCCGATATTGTGCACTCCCTTAGGTACATACACTGATAAGGCATCCTGAAAGAGCACCGTATAGGCAGCCACCGCCATAAAATACACAATACCTGCGATAACCCCCTTCTGTTTATCGCTGAGGTTTCTCGGATGCAGCCGGGCGATAACACCGTGGAGCTTGGTAAAGAGGGTTTCGCTATCTTCTGTCTCAGTCAGAAACTTAACATATTCCGGTATATGAGTAAACGTCCCTCCGGTAATTTTATAATCCGGTTTTAGCGCCTCAAGCCGCTCAAAGATATCCTTATTATCGGCAGTCTCGGTCACAACAGTAAAGCATCCGCACTGCACCCCCGCCTCTATTTCTGTAATACCGTCACCTTCGACCAGCACCTGTCTGCTGCTGGTTATGGCCCCTTCCTGTAGTTTTCTTGCTATGAATGCTCTGGTTATGTCGAGCTTATTAATCACTGCCATCTCTTGCCCGTCTTCATCCTGCCCGTATTCAAATCCGACGACATCAGTAATTAAATCAGATAACCCTAATACTGTTATTTCTTCTTTAACCCCGGCTGTCTCTGAGCCTGAGATAATATTTATTCCGGCGGCTCGCTCTTTCAATATCTTCAAATACCGACGTGTGCCTTTAACAAGAAAATCATCCGGCTTAGCCTCGCCTGATCGTATCTTATCAAGTCGTTTATTCCGAACAATCTCCAGCAGCTTATACCGGTAATACGCGGTAAAACACATGGGAATATTTTCTGTATTAATCTGCTCTCTTGGGGGTAAATTGGTGTTTCTTCCGCGGACCCAATCTATAACATACTGAAAATTCTCTTGCCCTAGTCTCTCAGCCTCATCACAGGTCTTAGAAAATTGGTTGGGAGTCGGCGTGCCTTTGGTAGTTGCAATCATAGTGTAGGCCCACTGCAGCGACTTTTCGGTAAGCCGGTCCGCGTCAACCAATCTCTTTATTGCCGGAGACCCAAAATGATTATCCAGTCGTTCGTTATTCAGCACCGAAGTGGTAATAGCATCCCACTCTTCATCAGTCAGCTCGATACCGCACAGCGTAGCTGCTACAAAAGGAGCCATTATGTTTTCCCAGCCCTCGCGAATAAGAGAGAAATGTCCGTCCCAGTCAAAAAGCGCCTCTTTTATCTTGGCTTTTCTTTTGGGTTTGATTGGTGTTAATGAAGGAGGCGTTGCTTGTGGCTGCATTTTATGTGAGCCGAAGATACTCATCACCCGCCACCCCTCAGGGAGCACACCGGCAACGTACAGCGCATTGTAGCCGGCATGGAAGAGGAAGCTTCCGCCTATCGCATACCAGATATCAAGGTGAAAATATTGGGCAAGGAAAAACGGAATCAGGAAAAAGAAGGATGCAACAAGGCGGGCAGCAAGATCTGACAGGTCCTTCTTGAGGTATTTCTGGATATTCTCCCGGGTAAATGTCTTCTTAAGGCTCCAGCCATTGTCCTTTGCCCTGACAATCCACTCCACAACCGTGTGGGCCGCGGCAAAGCCCAGCATGGCCCAGCCAAGGATCCCGCCCACCGAGCCATGACCCAGTAA
>JAFGGP010000007.1 GCA_016930485.1 Candidatus Omnitrophota bacterium
AAAAAAGGGAAAATAAAAATAGAAAGCCGTTTCGGTTATTGTGATTTGTAACTTGTAGTTTGTTTGGAATGTGTGATTTGTGATTTGGAATTTATTCGATTTAGGATTTCTTCACTATACGCTATCCGCTAGACGCTTGCCCTAAACCTCACGTGGTTTTAGGGCTACAGGCTAAAAAAGTATCAGAGGGAGAGGATGAAAAATAAGTATCTGTGCCGCCCACGCATCTATCCGGTTGATCTTAAGAAAAACATGAAGGTTACCGATCTGGTCGATGTCTATACATGCTCCGGTTCTTTTCAGGGGGGGAGACTGGCCGAGGCCTGTGCCATATTTGAGAGAATGCTGAACGACCCCGATGTGTGCATAGGGCTTACCATAGCCGGGGCCATGATACCCGCGGGCATGGGCGGGGCGATTATTGCCCTTATGAAGCAGGGATTCGTCGACTGGATTATCTCTACAGGGGCCAATCTCTACCACGATCTGCACTTTGCCCTTGATCTGCCGGTTCATCAGGGCTCCTTCAGGGTAGATGATACGGAGCTCCTCAGGCATAAGATAGAACGAATATACGATATCTTTATCACCGAGGACCTCCTGCTTAAGACAGATCATTTTGTAAAAAATATCACGCGCAACGCACCTTTTACAGAGCCGGTCTCCACCAGCCAGCTGCACCACTTTTTAGGTAAGGCGGTCTGCGAGCAGACGCCCCGTCCCGAGAGGTCGCTTTTGGCAACCGCCTGTAGACTGGATATCCCGGTATTTACCAGCTCGCCCGCCGACAGTTCGATCGGCATGAACCTTGCGGAGCACAAACTACAGGGGCGCAGGGGAATTACCATTGACCCTGATCTGGATGTGCTGGAGAGTTGCGCCTATGTTGCCGAGAGCAGAAAAAACGGCGTTATTATTTTGGGGGGCGGCTCACCCAAGAATTTTTATCTCCAGACACAGCCGATGATCTGGCAGATTATCGGCGGCGAACAAAGGGGCCACGACTACGATATTCAGATCAGCACCGACTCACCCCAGTGGGGCGGCCTGAGCGGGGCAACGCCAAGCGAGGCGGTGTCGTGGGGAAAAGTCAATCCTAAAAGACTCTCGAGCAGCGTAGTGGTACACTGTGATGCAACGATCGCCTTTCCGGTTCTGGCGGGTTATATATTGTCGCGTACTGCGAAGAAGCCCCTGAAGAGACTCTATAGGCACCGGGATACTTTTTTGAAACGCTTTCGAACCCGGTGCGACGAGTGGATTAGGACGAGAAAATACACACCCGAGCGATGAAACAGTTTTTAGGTCTCAGCGCAAAAGAGGCATGCACCTACTCCGATGCCTCTGTGATAATAGTGCCGGTGCCGTTTGAGTGTACGGTCAGTTTCGGTGAGGGGACCGCCCACGCCCCGCGGGCTATTATCGACGCCTCATCCCAGGTAGAACTGTACAGCATTGATTTGGGCCGCAACATTTACGAAAGAGGCATTCATACCCTCGCCCCCCTGTGTAAGGCCACCGCGGCATCCACCAAACAGACCAGGTCGCTGCTCTTCGAAAGAATAGAAAAAACCGCCTCCCGGATTATCAAGGACGGGAAAAAAGGTGTTTTTCTCGGCGGGGAACACACTATTGCCTTACCGATAATCAGGGCCTATCAGCGCTCCTTCGGCACCGTTACCGTTCTTCATTTTGATGCACACTCCGATCTCAGAAATTCCTATCAGCGCGATAAGCTGTCTCATGCCTCTACGATGCGGCGAATACACGAGCTCGGCGTCGAGCATGTATCCGTCGGCATCAGAAGCCAGTGTATCGAAGAGGCCTCTTTTATCAGGGAAAACAACCTGAAAGTTTTTTATATGGAGGCTATCCGGAAGGGTGCTTCCTCCTGGATGCAGGATGTCATTCGGAATCTGGGGGATACGGTATATGTAACCTTTGATGTCGATTGCCTTGATCCGGCCATCGTGCCGGCTACCGGCACCCCTGAACCGGGGGGATTTGACTGGTATCAGATACAGGATTTTCTGGCAGCCCTCCGCGATTCAGGTATCAGAGTGGCAGGGTTTGATTTTGTGGAGTTTGCCCCGCAGGAGACCCACCATGCGAGTGCCTTTTTATGCGCTAAGCTTATTTACAATATGATTGGTTACCTGTTCACATGAGCCCGCAATTTACGGAACGAAGCGACCGTAAATTGCATGAATGAGGGCACGGCCCATGAATTTTTATTGATTTTTTAACTATATTTAGCTACAATAGTTAAGTACATTAGTGAGATCGACAGATACCAATGGAAACAGATCCAGACGGAGATTGCATACAGAGCACATCCGGTTTTTGTTCTCGCCATTACCTTCTTTGCACAGGCCGCCTGTTTGAGATATAGCCACGGCAGGCCCTGCTTTTTCGGCTGAGACAAAAACCGGCGGAAAAGGCAGGCGATGACGCAGTCCTCTTTAATTTACCCGCAGATTCGGAAAATCCTTAGTGGGCCCGATGCGCGCGAGAAATTGCAGGCGCTCTTCAATGATCTGCATCCCCATGATATATGTGTACTTATTGAAGACATCCCCCACGACGAAATAGCCCAGATTATCACCGCCTTCGGCATACCCAAGGGTATCGAGCTCTTCGAGGAATTTGAGGATGACGATAGAAAGGCGATATCAAAGTTTTTCTCCCGGGAGTGGCTTGCGGATATCCTGGAGGAGATGTCTCCGGATGAACGGGCTGATTTTGTGAAGGTGCTCTCCGAGGATCGACTCGAGGAGGTTCTCCCCCTGGTGGCCCAGGCCGAACGCAATGATATTAAGCGGCTGCTGCAGTACAAGGAAGATACGGCGGGCTCCATCCTGACCACCGAATATGCGCTCCTGCCTCCGCAGATAACGGTCAGGGAGGCCCTGGAACGTTTGCGGCTTCAGGCACCGAATCGGGAGACCATCTACTACATTTATGTGGTTGACGAAGAAAGGCGGCTTTTAGGGTTTGTCTCTTTAAAGGATATTATTACGTCCCCCTCGCACAGCCTGATCTCCGACATTATGCACAAACACGTTATCAGTGTTTCGGTCGATGAGGACAAGGAGGTAGTCGCGAAAAAACTGGCGGATTACGACTTTCTGGCTATCCCTGTGGTTGACAACGATACTAAGCTGGTCGGCATTGTGACGGTCGACGATGTGGTGGACGTGGTCATCGAAGAAACCACGGAGGATATGCTGCGGTACGGCGCCGCGGGAGAACATATCGACTATATGGAGTCCGGTCCACTGTCTATCGCGCGACAAAGGATACTCTGGCTTTCGGTACTCGTCTTTGTGGGGTTTATCTCCGGGTGGGTTATAGAGCGGTTTGCGGCGCAGTTACAGGCGGTGGTCGCCCTGGCGTTTTTTATCCCGCTTTTAAGCGGCTCAAGCGGCAACGCGGGGACTCAGTCTTCAACGGTGGTTATCCGGGGACTTGCGACCGGTGAGGTTAGCATTCGGGATCTGTCGGCGGTCTTTAAGAAAGAAATCGTAACCGGTATCATAGTGGGTTCTGGTATGGCGGTACTGGCTGCCTTGCGGGCGGTCATTATGAATAAAAGCCCGCTTTTAGGGGTGACCGTCGGGCTGGCAATGATAGTGGCGGTTACGATTGCGGCCACGCTCGGGGCGCTCCTGCCGATTCTGTTTAAAAAGATGAAACTCGATCCCGCACTTATGTCAGGACCGTTTATTACGAGCATTGTTGACGTAATTACCATTTTTGTCTATTTTAGAATCGCGGCTTTTATCTTTAGCCACTGACATCACACGTGCCAATACGGTCTGCACGCGTAAGTGTGTGCCGGCCGAAGGGAGGGACGACATGAACGCTGTTCTCCTTATCAAGATAGTTGCTATTATCGCGCTTATCGGGTTGCTGCTGTATCTCAGAAAAAAAGAGTAGCGCAACACTTCTTCTTTCCCGTATCTTCTCTTGCTATCTATCCGAGGTTCCGACGGCATGAAAAGCACTGTATATCTTATTCGATGTCGGTCAAAAGATCCTGATTTTATCGGCTCCTGTCTGAAGCGGCTCATAAACAAGGCCTATGATTTTGACCGGCTAAAACAGAACGCCCTTATCCCGATTAAACTGACGGTGGGCGAGAAGGGTTCGCGGGCGCATCTTCACTGGAAGGTCCTGTGTCCGCTGGTAAACAAGATAAAATCAAAGGGGGCAAAGCCGTTTTTTACCGACACCAACGTTATTTACGGCGGCAAGCGACGAAATGCCTATGACCACACAGTTCTTGCCCATGAACGGGGGTATTCGCTCGAAGGGGCAGGCGCCCCGTTTATTGTTGCCGACGGCCTTTTGGGCGCAAGTTCACAGAGTATCGAGGTTAATTTCCAGCACGTTAAGACGATCAAGGTGCCACCGTTTATCGGAATTATAGAAGATCTGTTTGTGGTATCTCACGTGACCGGCCACATGCTCTCCGGCTTTGCCGCATCGATCAAAAACGTAGCGATGGGACTGGCTACCCGGCCCGGCAAACAGATGCAGCACTCTTCGGTAAAGCCGGTAATCACCCCCGATCGGTGCGTCCTGTGCGGCTGCTGTATTGCCGTCTGCCCCGAGGGTGCCATCAGCGCTCAGGGTTCCTCGGCAGTGATTGACATGGAGCGCTGCATTGGCTGCGCCGAGTGTATCCCGGCCTGTAAGTACTATGCCATCGAGGTGCAGTGGGAGGTTGATAAGCGGGTATTCGCCAGAAGGATGTGCGAATATGCCAGGGGCATTCTCTCGCGGATATCGAACACTTTTTTTATTAACTGCATCTTTCATATAACCAAGGAATGCGACTGCCTTTCAAAAACCGACGAGACTATTGTTGATGATATAGGAATTGTGGCAGGGGACGATATTCTTGCGGTGGATAAGGCGGCATTCGATCTTGTCTGTGCCGCGGCGGGGAAAGACGTATTTCAGGAGACCCAGCGCGTGGAGACTCATAACGATCTATTCCGCTACGCGGAACAGATAGGATTGGGCTCTTTGGAATATGAGATTGTCGAAGTCGGTTGATATGAGTCGGGAACATGCATTGTTATGTAATGAGATAGAAAACCTCATCGCCCGCTTTCCTTATTCCCCGGGCCGTAATCTGCGTAGAGAGCTTTCCCGGTTACTGTTCGAGGTTTCCCTGAAAGAAAATATAACCCCCCGGTACCTCTGCGATCCAGCGGCAGTCTGCGCCAAGAAGGACGCGATCCGCCTCAGGCGCGAGCTTCTTCTGCGGCGTTTCCCCGGGAGCGACATTTCGCATTTAGAATCGAATGCCTATCTTCCGCCGCTTAGCTATCGGGAAACGGCCGTGTTAAAGCCCGGTGACTGCCGGCAGGAGGCGCGGGAGATATACTATGAAAACGGCCTTGCAGAGTCAGCGTTATTAGGGCGCCTCCGCAGACGTTTCCCGCAGGGCACGTTCCGGCAGATTTCTTCCTTTAAGGAATACTGTTTGCGGGAGCGGAGGCCCATGACCCCGGAAGAATACAACAGGAGACGCCGGACTATTTTTCTCCTCAAGGAGCGGTTCGATTTTTTTAAGAAGTGCCCCTGCACCAGTGGGGTGGTGAGCTGTGGGTATTATATCTTCAATCTGGGTTTCGGGTGCCCGTTCGAATGCAGCTACTGTTATCTCCAGCACTATCAGGATCATCCCGGGATTGTGCTCTGTGATAACGTGACCGAGTACCTCAGCCGGTTCGATGATTTTCTCGCTCAGACCGGGCGCACCTCGATCCGGATCGGGACCGGGGAGTTTACCGATTCACTCGCCCTCGATGATATTACGGCCCATTCGCGCGAATTGGTGGCGTTTTTCTCAAGGCGCCGGGTGCGGTTTGAGCTAAAGACGAAGAGCGCCGCCATCGACAATCTTCTGGATGTACCCGCCTCACCCCTGGTGACTGTTTCGTGGTCCTTAAACCCGCAGCCGCTTATCGAGACCGATGAGCCGTTGACCGCATCGCTGGATGAGCGGCTGGATGCGGCAAGGCGCTGCGCCGGGCACGGGTATTCCCTGGGGTTTCATTTCGACCCTCTTATCGCCTGTGAAGACTGGGAGAGGGAATATAAAGAACTGGTGGACAGACTGTTCGAGACGGTCGGAGGGTACCCTATTTCGTGGATCAGCCTGGGAACGCTCCGGTTTAACAAGGATCTTAAGACAATCGCCGAGCAACGCTTTCCTCAAAGCAGGATATTCCTGGGCGAGCTTCTGCCCGGTATGGACGGAAAGATGCGGTATCCGCGGGCCCTCAGACGTACTATGTACAGAAAGCTGATCGACTGGATCAGGCACTACAACCGGGAGACGTGGATATACCTGTGTATGGAAGATAAAGAGATGTGGCGAGAAGTGCGTAAGTAATTATAAATGAAATAGTTATATTGCTATACAAAAGAGCTGGTCCTTAGGGGTCCGCTCTTTTGTATGCATGCACCCTACGACAGGGCATCGCAGCTCCTTCTTCTTATAATCACTTTATAATCAATAAGTTATGGGCAGGATATGGCAACTCGATATGATCATCCATATTTTTTATTATGACTACTTTTTTACAAAAATTACGCTACAACCTTGAAAAATCGATATGTAGTGGTATACTTTTAAAACTTATATACAGGACTACAAAAAATAAATAAGGGGGAATGTCATGTTTTATTACACTATGAGAACAAAGATCTTAGCACAGGTAATGACTATTTTGGTTATCACGCTTTTCTTATGCAGTAATAATGTCTGGGCGAAACCGGCCTTGCCTCCCCGCGAAGGAGCAGGCAATCCAAGACAGGCCATGCAAAAGGCGGAAGACGCGGAGAAAAATCACAACCACCAGAAAAAAAATGTGCAAAAACTTGAAAACATAGAAAAGTTAAGACAGGAAAGAAGAAAAAAACCCGAACAGCAAACCCCTCCAACAGCAACTCTAGCCGATCCCGCTCAAAAGGTATATACCTCTGTAGACACACCCACCACAATCAGACTGGCAATTAAGGTGGAAGGATTGCGTGATATAGGAGGCAGTAATAATAATGTAAGTCCGGAAGAATTCGCGGCCATGGGGCTGTCACTGGAGTTCAGACGCAACCATACAGGGGCCGCAGTAGATCACTATGAAATCAACAAGCTCGGGGACGTGTACATAATAACGGTAGAGTATAAATGGACACCGTCAGCAGCAGAGCCGGGCTCTTATTCATTTGACCTGTTATTTCACGATACAGAGACAAGGACTGAGGCTACAAGGATTGACGATGTCCTGTATGTAGAAGTATCAAGCATGCCGCATCCGACAGTAACGGTACCAGATCCTCATCAAGAGGTGCGCACCACAGTCGGCGAACCTACCACGATCAGGCAGGCAATTATGGTAGAAGGATTGCGTGATATAGGAGACGGCAGCATGAATGTCAGCCCTGAGGAATTCGCAGCTCTGGGTCTCACGCTCGATTTCGAGCGCAACAACACAACTGCCGAAGTAGATCATTATGAGATAATTAAGAGGGGAGAAGGGAGATATCTGATCATCGTAGAATACACATGGACACCTTCAGCAGCAGAAGTAGGCTACTATTCATTTGATATGACATTCCGCGACCATCAAACTATGAACGAGGGTATCAGACTTAATGATGTACTTTATGTTGAAGTAGCCCCCGAGTAGGGTGTACACTAGTAATATGGATACTGGAATACAGATAGTATGAAAATAGCGGATCTTTAAAGGTCCGCTATTTTTTATCCACAGATCTTCCGTCAGCACGAACTTCACCTGCTAGAATAAAAGCGCAATGAATGACGCCGATGTCATTTTAATTACATGCCCTCCTTTTTGGACGAGGACACCTCCTTTGGCTATGGCGGTCCTCAAGGCTTATCTGGAATCACTTTCTTATACAGTGGAATTGTTTGACCTGAACGCCCATTTTTTTCATATGCTCAAGGAGTATCGGCCGTCATGGCAGAGGCGCGATGCAGTGTTTGAACAGGATCTCTTCGATAAGATGATCTGCGATTATCCTGAAGAAATGGAGCGGATAATCGCTCATATCAATAACTCATCTGCCAGATATGCAGGCTTTTCTCTCTTTAATCGCAATCTTTATTTTAGTATAGAACTGATAAATAAGATAGTTTCCTCAAAGCAGATAATAGTAGGGGGGCCGGAAGTTTTCTATGGCAGTTTTGGAAACTTCCAAAACATCCATTGCCTCCTCACAAGAAATATAGAGTTTTTTGTTATTGGGGAAGGGGAGAGTACGCTTGCTGATATTCTCCAAGGTAAAGCCGCAACAGTAAGCACATGTATCGAGGTCGAAAGCCTAGATAATCTACCGTTCTATGATTTTTCCGATCTGTTTGTCCCGTCCGAGGGCGTGGTACTGCCGCTTTTGGCAAGCCGCGGCTGTATCGCGCACTGTGCCTTTTGCGCGGAGCGCTTACTGTCTAAAAGATACAGGCAGCACAGCGTCGGTTATATGATCGGGCAGATTCGGCATCTCATGCAAATGCACCGCACCTCCACCTTTAGTTTTCAGGACTCGCTCTGGAACGGAAATCTATCGTGGTGCGAGGAATTCTGTGATGCGGTTATTTCCGAGGGGCTCGCCATACACTGGGACTGCCAGATGCTGATCAGGTCCGGGATGGATGTGGCATTTTTTAAAAAGATGAAACGCGCCGGTTGCTTTAATATATTCTTCGGACTCGAGAGCGGTTCAGATACGGTGCTCAGGCTCATGAAAAAGCCGTTTAGGGCCGATGAGGCAGGCCGCGTATTTACCAGTGCCTACCAGGCCGGTCTCCATTATGAGGCGAGCCTTATTATCGGCTACCCCGGCGAAGGTGAGCAGGAGTTCATGGAGACCTGTTCGTTTCTGCGGCACAACCGCTCTGTTATAAAGAAGATAGCCCAGATTAATCCGTATATTAAGCTCGCGCCGATTAGACCGAATCAGCCCACCGAAGACCCGGTGCGCACACAAAAAAGAATCAGGGCCATTTTAGAACTTTTGGATTCCGAGGGAATCAGGTATACTAATGCCTTCATCAATAATCTGGTGGATCATTCTGATGAGCTATTGGCACTATATGAATAAGACGACACCTCATACGACAAATGTACGGGGTATGCATGACACACTAATCGTGGAACGTGTAAAGTGTAACGTGTAATGAAAAAAGCAGGTTTTACATTACACATGCAACGTTACACATTACACAGGTTGACATTATGATCGTTCACACCTTCTACGCATCGAAAGCCCTCAGCAAAACCGGGATTGATATAGCCGATTTTGTGATCAATCCATACCGCGGGTGCACCTACGGGTGCGTCTACTGCTATGCCCAACAGAACAAAAATATAAAAAAACGAAAGGAAAAATGGGGCAGCTTCGTCGACGTAAAGATCAATATCTTAAATCTCCTGCAGGAAGAACTGCGCAGCGGCATCATGGATGTGTCTCAGCGGGTGTTAATAGGGTCCGTTACCGAGCCGTATCAGCCGATAGAGAAGGATATGCGGTTTACGCGGGGCATTCTGCATACATTGAACGACTTCGGCAAAAGCGCGGTTATCCTCACGCGTTCGCCCTTAATCTGTGAGGACGCCGAACTGATAATCAAAGGTGGACATACAGTATTTTTCACCCTGAATACGTTTACCCCGTTAGACCCTGAAAACCCCGCTTTTCAAAACGGGAATGAATGTACTATTGGATTGGAACAAAAACAAAAATCCCGGTCTTCAGGCAGGTGTCTAACGGGGTTCGCCGGACGCATTAAAGAAGGCCTTGAGCCGGCAGGCCCTTCACTCGATCAGCGGCTTGATGCCGTTGCCCGGCTAGTAGCAAGCACTGCTGATGTGCGAATACATATCGGTCCGGTTATTCCCGGGCTTACTGATTGCGAGATGCTTTTTGCCAAACTGCCTCCGGGGTGTACAGAGGTGGCTCTTGAACTCTATAATTTTAAAATGGGTTCGTGGCCGTGTGTGCGTACTGTTCTCGAGCGCGAGGCGCCGCAGGCGGTTAAACTCTGCGAGGAAATCACGGCTTCACCGGAAATATACGAAGGATATTGCCGGAGATTCCGCGACGAGATTGCGACGATAAACAGAAAATACGGGTATTCGCTCCGTTTTTTCATACCCCAATTCGACGCCTATTTTGATAATGAAGCGTATCACTATGAGGTATCCTGATACACTCTTTAGCTTTCTCTATGGGATTGATGAGGCTCGGTTTCCCCGGTGCATTATCATTTCCCCGTTTCTGCCGGTTAAGACAATGGCACAGCAGTTCGGCGGGGGGTGCGCCTTCAAAGGGAATCTCTTTGAGGGATGTATCGGCGATGGCCTCGCGTATGTGCGGACCGGAATCGGCGCCTCACTGGTGCGCGACGCGCTTCTCGCGTTTCAGGACAGAAAAAGAGCGGTCATTTTTATAGGCAGTGCCGGCGGCCTCGGTTCTCTGAAAATAGGCGATATATTCATAGCCGGTGAGGCGCGGGATTGGCGCGGGCGCTACAGCCCGGATGCGGCACTGAAGGAGCTCTTTCAATCGATAGCCGCGGATACGCCTGTGAGTACGGGTGCGGTATACAGCCTTGAGGCGGTCCTTGACGGTGAAGAGGTGTTTCTTAAGGCGAGAGAAGAAGAGGGCGTCAGTGCCTGTGAACTTGAGGTCGCCGTCTTTTACCGCACTGCCTCAGAACGCGGTCTTGCGGCGCTTGCCCTGCTCTATATTACCGACCTGCCGCTTGAGAGGCGGTTTTGGGAGGAGCGCACCGAGGTTGAGGCTGCGTCTATTGCCGGGGCAAAAAAGAAGCTTTTTAGTATCATTCAGAAGACCTGTATGCGGTTCAGCGAGGAGCATTAGACCAGGCGGCGAGTTTATGCTATAATGCTGCCCGGCTATAAAAGGAGTCTGTGAAGAGGCCATGCCAACGCAACCGTCAAAGACATTAGAAATTATCACAAATCCTTCTCGGCGGCGAAATTACGAGATTTATCTGGAATGCCCCGAATTTACCTGTGTGTGCCCGAAGACAGGACAGCCGGACTTTGCAACCATTCGGATTACCTATATCCCCGATAAGTGGTGCATCGAACTTAAGAGCCTCAAGCTCTACCTCTGGTCATACCGTCAGGAGGGTATCTTTCATGAGGCGGCCGTCAATACCATCCTCGATGATATCGTAAAGGCGATAAAACCCCGCCGCGTGTCGGTAGCCGGTGACTTTTATGTCAGGGGAGGAATCCGTACGGTAGTGACCGCGGAGTATAAGAAGCGAAAGAAAAGAACTTTACTCAATGACAAAATCCAAAATCCAAAATCCAAATGAAATCCAAAACCCAAATGAACTAAAAAAGGTTTTGATTTTTTTGGCATTGGAGATTAAGTGATTCATTTGTCATTTGGAATTTGTCATTTGAAATTAGAAAGAGGAGGATTGTTATGTCACAGATAGTCATAAAACAGCCTACAGAGGGTGAGTTAAAGAAGCTCGAGATTGACAACTGGTCTCCGTGGTCATGCGAACCCTCCACCTTTAACTGGCACTATGATACCGATGAGACGGCCTATGTCTTTGAAGGCAGGGTTAAGGTGAAGACGGCCGGCGGCGAGGTAGAGATCAAGGCCGGGGACCTGGTATTTTTTCCGAAGGGATTATCCTGCACCTGGCAGGTCCTCGAACGGATAAATAAAGTGTACAGGATGGGGTAAAAATAGTTCGCGAGTTCGCGAGTTGAAAATGGTTCGCGAGTTAGCGAGTTAGCGAGTTCGCGGGTTCACGGGTTGAAAAATAATTTGATAACAAAAACGAACCCGAGGAACCCGTAGAACTCGAAGAACTTAGACAGGGAAGTAAAACTTATGATAATCGGTTTAACAGGAAAAAACGCGTCGGGGAAAGGGGCTGTACTGGAGTTCCTGCGGGAGCGAAGCTTTTATGCGTTTTCTCTTTCGGATGCCCTGCGCTCAGAGCTTGCGGCGCGCAAGCTCCCCCTGACACGGGATAATCTGATCGCGCTAGGCACTGAACTCAGACGCGAGTTCGGCAACGGTGTCCTGGCAGAGCGCATTCTTGAGGAGCTGGAAGAGGAAAAGAATTACATCGTTGACTCATTCCGTCACCCCGTTGAGGTAGAGACCTTTCGCCGCCGCGGTGATTTTATCCTGCTCAACGTCCACGCCGACGATAGAATCCGGTTTGAACGTATTGCCTCCCGTGGCAGAGAAAACGATCCCCGGAAGCTTGAGGAATTTTTGAAGCTTGAGGCCCAGGAGGCAAAAAGCGATAATGCGTTTGCCCAGCAGCTCGATGCTACCATAGCCCGGGCGGATTATACCGTCGAGAATAACGGGTCTTTTGAAGAACTGCACAGGAGCGTTGTTTCAATTATTCAGATCGCGGCCAAAAAACAAAAGCGGCCTGACTGGGATACGTATTTTATGAAAATCGCGAAGGTTGTCGCCCTGCGCTCTAACTGTATCAAACGCAAAGTGGCCGCTGTCATCGTTAAGGATAAGCGCATTATCTCTACCGGCTATAACGGGACGCCCCGGGGTGTCAAAAACTGCAATGAGGGAGGCTGTCCCCGGTGCAACAGCCTGAGTTCACAGGGGGAGCATCTGGATAAGTGCCTTTGCTCTCACGCGGAGGAAAACGCCATTACCCAGGCGGCATATCATGGTGTTTCAATAAAGGGTGCAGCACTCTACAGCACCTTTTCGCCGTGCCTCATGTGCACAAAGATGATTATTAATAGCGGGATTACCGAAGTGGTCTTCGATGACCGGTACTCGATCGACGACACCTCACTCAATCTCTTGAAAGAGGCCGGCATTAAGGTACGCAGTCTCAGGGCGACTTAATGACGACACAAGTTATAGAGCCGGATGGCGAGGTAACTTGTTTGCCGGAATTAATCCCGAAGCCTGCCGAGGAAAAAGTCGAAGACATTTTCCCGGTGTTTAGGCAAGGGGAAATGACAAATGCCGAATGTCTCTGCCAAAAGGCTGACTAAGCAAATGACAAATGAATCACCCAATCTTAAATACCAAATTAAAAAAAGCAAGTAACGTTTGTCATTCCCGTGTAAACGGGAATCCAGGAAAAAGTAAAGAGGTGGATTTCTGATCATGGTTCGACTGCGCTCACCACAGGTATCCGGAATGGCGTGTGTATCTTCTTTTTTTAGGTGATTTGGAATTTGAAGATTCATTTGGATTTTGTCATTAGACATGCAGCATTCAAGTTACAAACAACGCGAATTAACTCGCCTTAACAAAACTCCCGCAGCAATGATCATCAAACGTAATCCGGCCGAGATCCAGTCATACCTCGAAGATGCCTCCAACGTACAGGCCGGCCATGCCGAGGCCGTCTATTTTCCCGAGATCATCGATGATGTAATTACGTGCATGCGGGAGTCGTTTCGCACGAAGACCCCCCTGACGGTATCGGGCGGAGGGACCGGTGTCTGCGGCGGAAGGATTCCCTTCGGCGGCCTTATTCTGGCAACGGACCTTCTGGACAAAATCGGTCCGGTCAGGCGTGAGGGGGAGGAGGCATGCTGCACAGTCGGGACCGGGGTTCGCCTGAGCGCCTTACAGGACTACGCAGAGGCCAACGGCCTTTTTTACCCGCCCGACCCCACAGAGCGCGATTCCTTCCTCGGGGGCACCATCGCGACCGATGCCCGCGGCGCGCGGGCCTTTAAGTACGGCTCGACCAGACGCTACATCAGACGGCTTCAGGTTGTCCTGGCAGACGGTGATGTGCTGCAACTTGAGCGGGGAGGGCATGGTCTGGATAAGGCAGGACGTTGTTCGGTCCGGGCGGCCTCCGGAAAGGGCTACGATCTCACAATCAGCACCTTCTACCATCATGCGGTAGAGGGCGTCACAGGTTATCTCCTTGAGCCGGGCATGGATATTATCGATCTCTTTATCGGATCAGAGGGGACACTGGGTATTTTTACAGAGGCCGAGGTCACACTCCTGGAGTCGCCGGGCGACACCGTCGCCTTATGTGTCTTTTTTGAAGGCGATGAAGACGGCATCTGCTTTGCCCGCACCCTCCGGGACTGCATGCGGGAACGCGGTGTCAATCCCAGCGCGATCGAGTATCTCGATATAGCGTCACTTGCTCTCCTCAGGGAGGAGCATATCGATATACCTGAATGTGCGAAGGCGGCACTGCTTATCGAAGAGACATGCGCCGACCCCCACCGGACGTTAGAGCGGTGGTTTGAGGTATTGGGAGAGTCCCCCGCACTCCTTGATGAGAGCTGGGTATCATCGTCGATGAAGGATGTAAAGCGGTTCAGAGAGATACGTCATATGATTCCGGCAAGAATTAACGAGATAATCAGGCACAACGGTTTTCCCAAGATAGCCCCGGATATAGCGGTGCCCCTTGAGAAACTGGAGACATTCGTATCTGGCGCCAGAGTCATGATGGAGAAGGGTGGGGTGCCCTATTTTGTATTCGGTCATCTCGGGGACGGCAGGCTCCACATCAATCTCCTGCCGAGGTGCGAGAGAGAGCGCAAGACCGCCCATCGGATATATGCGGGGCTTGTCGACGAGGTTATTGCCTGCGGGGGAACCGTGTCTTCCGAGCACGGCGTCGGCAAGACAAAGTATGCATATCTTGCGAAGATGCTCGGCCGGGACGTCATCAACCAGATGCTTGCGGTAAAAAAAATCTTCGACCCGCACTGTCTTCTTTCGCGGGGCAACATCTTTCCCGAGACTTTGCTCAACTCGCCATAAATTTACGGTTTGCATAATCTTATATTCTATCTTATAATAATACAAACTCTATTTTAGGCCCGGCTATGCGCATTACCAAACAGCTTTCGATCTTTCTTGAGAACCGCCTCAGCGGACTGGCGAAGATCTGCGCCGTCCTGTCGGAGGCGGAGATAAATATCACCGCCCTCACCATCCACGATACCGTTGACCATGCCATCGTGCGCCTTATCCCGGATAAACATATCAAGGCCCTGCTGCTTCTGGAGCAGGAAGGGATGCATATCGTCGAGCAGGATGTAGTGGTTATGGATCTGGATAATAAGCCGGGGGCGCTGGCAAGTGTGGTGGAGAAGCTGGCGCGGGCGGATATCAGTATCGATTATGCCTACTGCACTGCCTCGGAGCGGCAGTCGTTTGGTTGTATTGTGCTGAAAACCAGCAACATACATCAGGCGCTTGAGCTGCTCAGGCGGGATATACTCGGCGAGAATTTTAATTAGCGGCATTCTTTACACGCACGTTACTTTCTCCCCAGCGTGTAGTGTGTTTTCCGACCCTATGAAACACAGAGAAAGAACGGTTGATGCGTCTTTTGCCCCGGTGGAGAAAAACCGCGTCTGTCTAACGGGGTTTAGCTTAGTCGAGCTTGTGGTAGTGCTCGTCATCCTGAGCCTCCTTAGCTTTGTCGCCCTTCCCCGTTATGCCCGCCTTAAAGAAACCGCCCGGTTCGCCCTTACCAAACAAACGGTGACCGCGATCCGGAAGGGTATCGTGAGTTATCCGGCCACCCCGAAGGCACTTGCCCGGGGGGAGGGATTTCCCAAAAGCCTCGATAGCGCGCCTCTTGGCGAGGCATCCGAGAGTGAAAGTTTTTTTACCGAGGTCCTTGGATATGACGGCGTCAAAGCCGGGTGGCAAAAGGTGCACCGCCGTCCCGACCGCTATAAACCGCTACTCGGATATCAGGAGGTCTATGAGTACAACCCGAACGACGGAACCTTCGTACTGGTAAGCAAGGCGGTAGGGGGTGACGAGGCGCCCCAGGAAACCTGGTCTGCCGCGGAGGCCTCGGGCGAAAGTCCGAAATGGGAAATATACGGAACGACCCAGTATACCTCGTGGAGCAATCAGTACCTTGATTACGTCATCGACCTTTTAAGAAGCGGTAACTTTGAGATAGCGATTGCAGCAAAGAACAACGCTGCCGCTCCGGGACAGGGGTCGTTTCAGCCGCGGCAGGGATGGTCGTTGTCAAACGGATATACGCATTTTTTAGTGGATGTGTACGTCGACGGCAAGAAGAAAACCCAGGTCAGGATTCCTGCCTCTGATGAGGAGTATAACACAGGGACAAGCGTACTGAGTGATGTTGCAAGCGGCGTGTATCTTATCAGACTTGTCTGGAAAAACGATTCGTATCGCCCCTTCTTCCGGGAGGATGCCAATATTGAGGTGCGGGACCTGAGATTAAGCCAGCTCTAGCGGGTTATCAGATGTGCCCTCCCGCCCTTCTCCAGCCGGACGGGATCTCTCGTGACACACAGACCTGTTTGATGGAGGGACCAAGCGATGAGGAAGACATTGCAGCGTATGCTTATGTTTGCCTTCTCGGCAGTGCTCCTTCTGGCATTGATCGAGCTGGTCCTGCGGTTTTACGACTTTCCGAGCGAGCTGGCGGCATATGACAGGGTCTTTGTGGGGGGAACGGCGGTGTATCTGCCATCCCCGCATCAGGAGTATACCGAACGCTGGTTTCTATGCCAGAGACCCCATAAGGTCGTCACCAATGCCCTGGGGTTACGGGACCGTACGGAGTATGCCTCTGGCGGGATCAAAATAGCGGTCTTAGGGGATGAGCCGACATTCGGGGCAGGGGTTTCGTTTGAAGAGACCTATGCGCACAATCTGGAGGAGGCGCTCAGGGGGTACCTGAACCGCAGCGATATCGAAGTGATCAATATGGGTATGCGCCTGGCGGGCATACGCGAGGAGAAGACCCTGCTTAAAGAACGGGGTCTCGCCCTGAGGCCGACGATGATTATCCTGCAGTTTTCCCCCAACGATGTCGGCGAGGCGAAGTTTGACGTCTTTTCATCCTTTTATAAGGAGGCATCGAATACAAAGGTGCCTCTTGCCTTACGGAAGACGGCGCTCTATGTGCAGTTTATTCGTACAAAGTTATCGCTTCTGTCGCTGATAAAAAGACAGGACAGGACGGCCTTAAAGGAACCGTTGGATGCCCCCGACAGTTTTTATGCCCCCCGGATGCCGCTATTCTGGCAGCAGGCATGGGACGTCTATTGTGCAGAGCTGGAGGAATTGGTAGATGAGTGCCGGGAGCGCGGGATAGTCCTGGGCATTCTGGTTCTTCCGGCAAGGACACAGGTTGCCGACCCGGCGAGGGAAGATATTCCGCAGAAGGCACTTTCCCGCTTCGCCCGAGCCCGCGGTGTCTATTTTCTGGATCCCCTCTCTTTTTTTAGAGAACGGTTCTCGAAAGGGAAAAACGACTTCTATCCGGGCTCGGAGGTCCTGAACGCCGACGGTCAGTATGCCCTGTCCACATTTTTATTCGACCGTGTCTTGAATATTATCAGAGAAGAGAAACTGCAATGAGTATGCGCGGGCATTTTTCAGAAAGGCCAGATTTTCCGGCACAAGACACGGCCAACCGATAACACTACACTATCTTTTGAATACGGATTATTTCTCCCCAGAAAACGGACCGAGGCCGCGCATTCGATGGCTTAAAGAATCGGGGTATCTGGTGCTCTTTCTGTGCATGAGCGCCGTTTTATTTTATCGGGTACTGATCCAGGATCAGATGGTTTTAGGCCTGAGATACTCGGATACGATGGAGCTCTTTTTTTATTTTCGCAGTTTCGGATTCGGCTGTCTAAAACAGCGCATCCTTCCTCTGTGGAACCCCTATGTTTTTTCAGGCTATCCCTTTCTTGCGAATATGGGGTCGGCCCTTTTTTATCCCCTGAACGCCCTCTATTTCTTTTTGACGGTCCCGGCCGCCATGAACTGGTCCGTCGCGGTGCATATTACGCTGGCTGCCGTCGCGATGTACTCCTTTCTCAGGTACATCAAGCTCGCCCCCCTGGCGGCGCTGGGGGGCGGGTGTATCTTTGCCTTTAACGGGACCACCGCTGGGTGGCTCCTGGGCGGGTATCTGACCTGCGTCAACGGGTTTATCTGGATACCCCTCATCTTTCTCGGTGCCGAGATCGGCATTCGCGATCAGAAGGCTGGCGGCTGGATCGGGGCCGGCTTTGCCCTGGCCCTGCAGATTCTCGCAGGGTATCCCCAGTTTCCCTGGATCGTGACAGTCGGTATCGGCGTCTACACTATCCTGCGGATAACAATAACCATCCGGCCCGGCGCACGGTTGCGGCATCTCCGTAAGGCCGTTACCGGCCTCTTTATTATGTGCATTGTCGCCTCAGGCCTTTCCGCTGTCCAGCTTTTGCCGGGGATTGAATGTGTCTTTCATTCTGCCCGCGGCGGGATCCGGTTAAAAGAATTTTCACTTATGTATGCCTATCCTCTTGAAAACATGGTCAGTTGGTTTATCCCGCATTTTTTCGGTGATGCCTGGAATAAACTGCCATATTGGGGGCGCTGGTTCTTCTGGGAGGCCTTGCCGTTTATCGGGATTACCTCTCTGTGCCTGATAGGGCTGGGTCGGATGCTGCACCGCCGGCGCCGGGAAACCCTTCTCTTTCTCTGTATGACCGTGATTTTTCTGTTACTCTCTTTTGGCGACCAGATTCCCGTTTTCCGATGGCTCTACTACGCGATTCCGTTCGCCGGTCTTTTCAGAGGTCCGGGCAGGTTTCTTGTTATAGTCAATTTTGCGGGCGCGTGCCTTGCGGGTTTCGGCCTCGATGCGCTCATTCGTTATACGGACGACAGTATCCAGGAGGAACGGTTCAGGCGATTTACGTGGGTCCTTGCGATGTTTGCCGCTGCCTGCGCCTTGTTTTTCTTTCTGTACCTTGGGCCCGCCCGTCTGGCCTCTTCGTGGATTCACTATGTAGCCGGTGCACTGAAGGAGCCCCATCATTTTCTGAGGATGCCGCCGGAAAGCATGCCGGCATTTCTCGAACAGTCTTTTCTGGTGATGCGTTCTGGTTTTCGGCGGATGCTTTTCTGGCTTACCGCAACGACAGGCGTCCTTTTCTGTTTTGGCATAAAACCGCTGCGCCATGCCGTCCCGGTTGTATTGTGCCTGCTTGTTATGCTTGAGTTGGGGGTGTTTTTTTACGGGGGTATGGCCGCATGGAATATAAAGGATATCGAGTGGCCTGAGGAACTCGTGGCATTTTTGAGGAAAGAAACAAAAGGGGGGTACCGCATCAGTTTTTATCCGCACGGCGGAAGAGGAGGGCTTAACCGGAATATCCTCTACCGGCTTTCCGCCGCCAGCGGATTCGATAGTAATATCCTGAGGCGTTATAATCGGGTTATTGCCCGGAGTCAGGCATTGCCCGAGAAAGACCGGACGTACTTTACCATGGGACTGTGCCGTTACGGGCGGCTTTTGGACCTTCTGGCGCTGAAGAGCATGGTCTTTTATGACGAAGAGGTAACAGGAGAGGGCATTGACAGGACCCCGGTTTTTACAACGGGCGAGTTTGCCGTGTATCGCAATGAGAATGCATTGCCGAGGGTATCGCTGGCCACCGACGCACTGGTGATGGATTCCGAGGATATCCTGAACTCTCTCACCGACCAGATCGAAGCAAAAACACACAAGGTGCTGTTAGAGACCGCCTTTACCCCGCCAGACCCAGAAAACCCCGCTTTTCAAAACGTGGATGAACGCACTGTTCGATCGGAACAAAAAAGAAGACCCCCGCCTTTAGACCGGGGTCTAACGGGGTTTGCTGCCGCCGGGACCTCGCACCATGGAGCAGAACCAGATGATAATACGTTAGTTACGGTACTTTCATTTAGCGAGGAGGATCCTAACAGAGTGGATATGGATCTCGATGTCCGAAGAGAGGGTTTTTTGGTGTTTCGCGATATGTATTATCCAGGCTGGAAGGCCACTGTCGACGGCGCGCCCGTTGAAGTTCGCCGGGCGGATTATCTCTTTCGAACAATCAGAGTCCCGGCGGGAAGACACAGGGTCATTTTTTTCTACGCACCTCTCTCGGTCAGGATAGGGATGGCTTTTTCTCTTGGTTCACTCATCTGTCTTTGTCTGTACTGGCTCCGGCTCAGGAGGCATCCTTCTGGAGGAGGACAGATGCTATAGGTGTACTATTCCGCACTTGACCCTGTTTACGGAGGGGGCGTATAATATACACTAATGAAAAAGGATCTGATGGAAGAAGACAGAAGCACCTCATAACAAAGAACGGGGACAGATGTCCCCGATTTTTTATCCACCTTCGCGAGATATCCATGGGTGTACGCGTGGATAAATGCGAAGAAATGGTCAGATGCAGTGACATTTGTAAGCTTCGGTGGATGTTGCGGTATGGGGCATTTAAGCACCGAAGCCGAGATGTGAAAAAGGTACCACGGGCTTGCTCGTGGGACTCCATTTTGAAGAAAGAAAAGACATGACGGGCCACGAGAAAAGGGCGCATCCGCGGTTTAAATTCAGGACGTCTATTCAGTATCAGAAGCTACTTGCGGACGGGGGGCTCAGCCTTCCGGTTACGGCGCCTGCCCGCGATCTGAGCGCAACGGGCATAGCCTTTTACGCGGCCGAGCGCATGGAGGTGCAGTCCCACCTGAAGGTCATCTTTACACTGGAAGAAGAAACGATCACCTTTATGGGGCGGGTTGTCAGAATGGAAATTAACGAAGAGGGGGCCTTTGGTTTTATGATCGGCGTTGAGATAGAAGGGATCGATGATCTCAGCAGAAAGCGACTGACCCAGTTCCTCGATTTTATTGATATCTATAGCGTATTGAAGGGGATTGATCTGAAAGGCGTCGTTGATATCCATTTTGTCGTGGGCTATCCCCCTATTGTAAAACGGGTGGGCAAGCTGGCGATCGTGCAGGGAGAGAGGTCGTTTACCGAAGGGGCCCTGCGGGGCCTTTTATTGAATCTTCTTGACGACGAACGGCATAAGAAATTTTTAAAGGAAAAGGAGGTCAACTTTATTTTCTTTTATCAGGAAGGGCTGCGCTTTCGGGTCAACCTGCATGTGCAGCAGGGTAAGACCGAAGGCGTTTTCCGCTTGATACCCGCTACCATACATCAACCGAGCGAATTGGGCCTGCCCCCTGTTGTGGAGGCGCTCTTAGAAAATAAAAAGGGGTTGATCCTGGTTGCCGGGCGGACCGGGTCAGGCAAGACAACAACGCTTTCATCCATGGTTGAGTTCCTCAACAATCGACGGCCGGGCATTATTATTTGCATCGAGTCGCCGATCGAGTATATCCATACCAATCAAAAGTGCATTATCAAGCAGCGGGAGGTCGGGAAGGATACGCTCTCATTTTCGAGCGCCGCCAAAAATGCCCTCAGACAGAGCCCGGATGTCATGGTTATCGGGGAAATTCTGGATGTGGAGACAATGGAGGTAGCGATATCGGCCGCAGAAACAGGCATTTTAGTACTGACAACAATTCACGCCCCGGACTCATCCCAGGCCCTGGACCGGGTCATATCTTTTTTCCCGCCCGAGCTGCATAAGCACATGCAGACACGGCTTTCCCTTGTGTTAAGGGGGGTTATCACGCAGGCGCTCCTGCCGCGTCTTGATGGCAAGGGTCTGGTCGTTGCCTCGGAGATCCTGGTGATAAATAACGCCATGAAGCGTATCGTTCGGGATGCCGACTGGAAACAGATTCCGTCGGTTATTCAGACAGGGGGCGATGCCGGGATGCAGTCGATGCACAACTCCCTGGAGACCCACTATCTGAAGGGGGTTATCAGCGGAGAATACCTGAAGGAATACGAGTTTATGTAGGATGTTCAGCAAGGAGGGGGCGGGGTGGAGTTCAAAATACGGCACATGAAAATACGGATCTGGGCGGTTGTCGCCGATCTCTTACTTCTTTCGGCACTCATCGGAGCGCTTTTCCCCGGCGGCGAAATACCCTTTTTGCTTTTGATATTTTGTGCCTATCTCTATCTTTTAATCCGCATTATTACCTTGAGACGGTTTAGCACAAAATAACACCTATACCTTTATGTACGAAGGAGGAACGTATGGACAGTAAGACAAAAAAACAGGTCGCTCGGGCGACGCTTATTATCGCAGACATTCTGATGATCTCGGCACTTCTCGGTGCCCTGATGCTCAGCGGTGATCTGCCGTTATTGACGTTTGTCGTCTTTTTGTATCTAGCGACGCGTCTTGTCATCTTTCGCACATTGCGCCTTAAGGGGTTTTTCCCGTACCAGATGTAGTCTGTTGGCAGGGGCCTGCAGCCGATCAACCTGTTTCAGGGTTAATTTACCCGCTTTTTCTACCTATTTTTCTGTTTCATGTCCTCTTTTTTTAACATACCTCTCCATATGTTGTAATATTTTATCAACCACTCCTGTCCCTCTTTTTTTCAGGAAGAATCATAACCTCTTTCCATTTCAAATATTGCAGTAAATCAGGCCTTTTGGCACCAATCCTGCTTATTTAGAGACGAAACAATCCAACTTTACACGCTTTTACACGGTTTCCCCCTCACAAACAATATGCCCGAGAAATCTGTGAATCCAGAAGATGTATTTCTGACCCCTGCCCAGGCTGCGCGCATGCTTAACGTGAGTCTTTCCACACTCAAAAAGTTTGTCTATGCCGGGGCTATCCCAACCCTAAGAACGCCCGGCGGTCATCACCGCATCAGGAGGAGTGATTTATTTTCCATGAGGGAGAATAAGAGAATAGGGGGACTTTCGGATATTGCTCCCGATGAGAAGATATCTACCATCATAGAAAAGACCCTTGCGCTCTTCGAAAAAAGACAACGGTTTTTAAAATTTCATGCCCTCGCCGTTGGCGCGGCGAGTGTGCGCGTTGGCCGCGTTTTTGGCCTGTCGGACGGACAGCTTGACCGGCTGTATCTGGCAGGCTGCCTGCATGATATCGGTTTTTTAGGTATTGTTGAGGACATTCTCAACAAACCGCGTCAACTCAGCAATCTTGAAAGGTCTATCGTGCGTGCGCATCCGCTCATTGGCGAAGAAATCGCCGGTTCAATAGTCCAATTGGCCGGTGTCGGTCCTATCATCAGGCAGCACCACGAGCGGTATGACGGATCCGGATATCCCGATGGATTATCCCGCGAGACAACGTGTATCGAGTCCCGCATTATTGCTGTGGCCGAGGCCTTTGATGCCATGACGGCACCGCACTCATATCGCAGGGCTATATCCCGGGAGGCGGCACTGGGGGAGCTCGAAAAGAACGCGGGCACGCAGTTTGATCCGGGTATCGTCTTTACCTTTTCCAGGATGTGGCAGGCCGAGGAGATAGAAGGCAGAAAAAAGAAAACAGGAGCGACGCACCTATGTTGAAAGAGTACGCGAGTCTATTCAGGAAAGTAATGATCGGGGCCGACCTGTGTATTCTCTCCGCATGTTTTTTTCTGGGATTTTTTCTCAGCAATCGGACGACGTCACTGTATTCTCTGGATGTCTATATCTGGATATTACCGTTTTTTCTTTTTGTCTGGGCGGGCCTTCTGCATATCTTCGGTATGTATGCCTCGTTTCGGCTTAAGGGCATGCCTCAGATAGTGGCGATTATCGGAAAGACGGCCTGTTCTGGACTGCTTCTCTTTGCCGCCCTGGGTTATTTATGCAAACTGACGCATATCAGCCGTATCTTTATAGGAATGATCTTTGTTCTCGCGGCCCTTGCTATCGCGGTTGAAAAAACAATCCTTATGCAGGGTTTCCGGTGGCTGCGCATCAAAGGGTTCAACTTCAGGAATATTCTTGTTGTGGGAACCGGCCCCCGGGCCCAGCGCTTTATCCGGGAGGTACTCAGACATCGCGAAATCGGCCTTAAGGTTATCGGCCTTGTTGATCGAGAGAAGGAAAAAATCGGACAGTGGGTTATCGGCCAGCAGGTCATCGGCACCTTGGAGGATATCCCCAACATTCTGCATACGCGGTCCGTTGACACCGTTGTCTTTATAGTACCGCGTTCCTGGCTGGAGGATATCGAAAAACCGATGCATTACTGTGAAATGCTCGGCGTAACCCTGAGTGTCGCCG
This sequence comes from Candidatus Omnitrophota bacterium, assembly GCA_016930485.1. Lineage (GTDB taxonomy): Bacteria > Omnitrophota > Gorgyraeia > JAFGGP01 > JAFGGP01 > JAFGGP01. Next base: position 24,011 of record JAFGGP010000007.1, read on the forward strand.
TTGATCTCTTTAAGCTCCGATTCGCCAGACGCAAGGAAGAAAAGGTGCTCGGCTTCCCTACCATTACCTTTGAACCCACGTCCGATAGCGCATGGCAGCTGTTGCTAAAACGGGTCCTCGATATCGTCCTGGCCGGTACCGCCCTCATAGCGTTATCGCCGGTTCTTGGGTTGATTGCACTCGCAATAAGATTGACGTCACCGGGTCCGGTATTATTTAGGCAGGAACGCTGTAGTTTGCGCGGAAGGAAATTTACCCTTTATAAATTCAGAACTATGGTTGAGGGCGCCGAAGAAAAAAAGGGGGAACTTCTCTGTTATAACGAAATGGAGGGGCCTGCCTTTAAGATGACACGTGACCCCCGGGTCACCAGAGTCGGGACATTTCTCAGGGCCTCCAGCATGGACGAGCTGCCCCAGCTCTGGAATGTATTACGGGGTGATATGAGTTTAGTCGGACCACGGCCCCCGATACCTACGGAGGTCGAACAGTATGATGCCTGGCAGCGGAGAAGATTGAGTATGCGGCCCGGCATCACCTGTCTGTGGCAGGTAAACGGCAGAAATCATATTTCTAATTTTGATGAATGGATGAAGCTTGATCTGGACTATATCGACCGATGGTCGCTATGGCTCGATTGCAAGATTCTTTTCAAGACGATACCGGCGGTGTTGGCCAGCAATGGAGCGAAGTAAATGAGGACGCAACTTAGCGAACAGAAGTGAAGCTAAGTTGCTGTCCGAATTTATCCCGAGCGCCTGTGGTGAGCGAAGCCGAACCATGTCGAGGGATCTCAGCAGACGCAGTTATGGAATGCAACCGCAATGCCACATGTACCCTTGACATCTAAGATATCAAGGGTTTAATTCGCAGACGCCCGCGTGAGGCGCGGACTATAATTTACATCTCTTTGATAAAGAGACGTAAATCATCTGCTCATTAAAGGAGGGGGAAAATGAAAAAGGTTATTACGCTACTGGCAGTTTTTGTGTTGTGTCTGGGACAGACGGGTTATGCCGAAGACGAATCTTCTTATTTAATCGGGAGAGGAGACACGCTCGAGGTATATGTCTGGGGATATCCCGAACTTGACCACAGCATCGTCGTGCGCCCCGACGGCAACATCTCGTTTCCTTTAATTGAAGGCGAGATCGAGGCCGAGGGAAAAACCCCCGAGCAGCTGGATCGCCTGTTGACGACCGAGCTCTCAAAGGAGCTTAAGGACCCGAAGGTCACGGTGATTGTGGCAAGATTCAGCAGCAAGAAAATCTGGGTGTGCGGGGAGGTCGAGGAACCGGGGGCATACCCCTTTACCGGGTTTGCAACCGCACTTGAGTCGATTATCCAGGCGGGCGGCTACAAGAGATCTGCGTGTCTGAGGAGTGTTTTGATTATTCGGAATAGGGACACCAGGAATCCGGAGGCATTTCTGGTTAATCTGGATAAGGTGATAAAAAAACAGGAGATTACATCAGATGTATGGCTCCAGCCGGGCGACATCGTGTATGTGCCGAGGAGCTTCATTTCCCGGGTCGATGGTTTTCTTGATTTCTTCAAGGATGCGGTACACGTCGGTGCATACTATGAACTCAGATAAGATATGTAACCACAACGAACGGAATATAATAAAGAGGAGGCATTATGGCACCCCACAATGACAAAGGTGTTATCAGACCCAAAAAGGAAGAGGTAAACGACTTTTTTGTAGAGGATCTTATAAAAGAAGATGCCTGTGCCCAGCAGACATTTTTTCAGCAGAAGACCTCGAAAGAGCCCGCCCGCCTCAAAGACCGCATTCAGCCTGAAAAGGACCTGGTTTGGGAGGGCGAAGGGGTGAATCTCAGGGATATCACAGAGGTGCTGTTCAGGAGAAAGGGTTTTATCGCGTTTTTTTTCCTGGCAACGGTGCTTCTTTTTATTCTGGGAACGATGCTTGTTACGCCTGTATATGAGGCATCGACGTTAATCGCGATTGAATCACCGGAAAAGTTTATCATCTCTCCCGATTTCCCCCCTTCAGAGAGGGGTGACTGGGTTGAGACAGAGGCGCGCATTCTCAAAAGCCTGCCGGTGCTGTCGCAGACGGTAGACCTTTTGCGCTTGGATACAAGGGAGATGACCGATACCTCGCACCGTTCGGGCGGCGCTTTCATTATGGACTGGTACCGTACGTTTGATCGCGGGAGTCTGACCGATGAGCAGTATGCGCAGAAACTGAGAGAACGTGCGATTCGTTCACTGGAAAAGAACGTAGAGGTTTCGTCTCCGCGGTTTACGACACTGATCCGGGTGAATGCCTATGCCGACGGCCCTCAGCTTGCCGCGGACATTGCCAATACGATTACCCAGGTTTATGTAACCAAACATTTCCAGGGACAGAAGGGACAGCTTCAGAAAAACTATGATTTTGTAACCGAGCAGAAAGAAATGGCGCGGGTGGAGTTAGAGCAGGCCGAACAGGCATTACAGGAATTCCTGAAAACGGAGAACGTCGCGTCATTAGAGGAAGAGTTAAAGATAAACACAGAAAAATTAGTGGCCGTCCAGTCTGATTACTGGACCACAAGAAGAAGAAAAGAGGAAATTCAGACGGCCCTTGACGATCCTGCTATCGACCTTGATAAAATCATCGCCGCCATTCCCGAGATCAGAAGCGATCCGTATATAGACGGTCTTAAGGAACAACTGGCGCTCCTGGAAACACAGCTTTCCCAGTTTTTGAGCAAGTACACCCCGTCCGGAGAGCTGGTGACAAAGTTAAAACAGGATATCGGGACACTAAAAAGGAGTATCCAGGATGAGTCACTACGGGTTGTTGACACGACGCTTGCCTTTCTGGATGCCCGGGAGGATTCTTTATCGGGGGAGGTGACGCGTTACGAAGAAAAAATACAGAATATCTCACAGAAGGAATTAGCGCTTCAGAGAAGACGGTATGATGTGGCGCACAAACGGGACATATATACCATGCTTTCCAAAAAGGAAGACGAGTTACGGATATCTGATGCGATGGAAAGCGATCAGATTTCCAGCACGAAACATATCCGGCTGGTGCAGGATGCCCAGCCCCCCTTCAGCCCGATACGGCCAAAGTGGATGTTGAATATAGCACTTGCATTGCTTATCGGGACAGCAGGGGGTATATGCGGCGCGTTTTTTATCGATTACTGGGATGACACGATAAAAGACGGCAGGGCCGTTACCAGGTATATAAAGGCCGATGTGCTGGCAAACATCCCCTATTTTACCTGGAGACAGCGAAGGGAGCTTCGCGCCAACGGCTATATTATGCACGATTCCTTTAAGGAAATGTGGATCAATCTCCACGCGGCCCTCAGGAATAAGGCATCCGGTTCTTTAGTGCTTACCAGTCTGTATAGAGAGGGCAAGACAACGACAGCGACCGGCCTCGCATTTACTGCGGCTCGACTCAATCCCGCACGGAGAATACTATTGGTCGACGCTCATATGCGCATGCCCGGTCTGTGCAAACGGTTGAAACTGGAATGTGGCACGCCGGGTCTTGCCGAGATTATAGGCGAGGAGGCGACGCTCGAGACATGCCTGCAGAATACGCAGTTGGACAATCTGAAGGTGCTGCCGGCTGGCAGTCTGCACAGTGAGGAGCCTCTTACCCTTTTTGAATCGGCCCGGTTCGACGAATTGCTCGACCTTCTTCATCTGCGCTTCGATCTTATTCTGTTTGATTCACCTTCGTTGAGCACCTATCCGGACGGAAGGCTGCTGAGCGGTAAAACAGACGGTACGATTTTACTCATTGAAGCGATGAAGACCAGACGGGCCGTTCTCAGATATTACCGGTCGCTTTTGGAAAAAAGCGGCGCCACACTCATAGGTTGCGTCGTGAATAAAAGACGATTTTTTATTCCGGGATGGCTCTATAACATGCTGTGCGGAGAACAGGCATAATGAGACGACAAAGAATCACGACGGCAGCCGGGGTACTTATCGGCGCAGGGGTGCTTTCCCATATCCTTGCCTTCTTTCGAGAGGTGATTATCGCCAATCAATTCGGGGCCACCACGTCTCTGGACACCTTTCTGCTGGCACTCATTCCGATTTCTCTCTTTGTTATGATGTCGGATTCGATGATGACGTCGTTTGTTCCTCTTTTTACAAGAGACCTTACCGTTAAGGGGGAAGGGGCGGCGTGGCAGACAGCGAGTGACGTGATCACCGTATTTATCGCGCTGTTCGCGGTTCTGGCGTTTGTGTGGCTGATATTTGCCGGTCCTATCATGAAGGCCATAGGCTCCGGCTGCGAGAGCGGTGTCATTACTCAGGTACTGGAGCTCCTGAAAGTCATGTTTCCTATCCTGATGGTGGTTTTACCGATTGCCCTTACGACCGCCGTTCTTCATTCGTACAGGCACTTTACCTATCCTGCCTTTGCGGAGCTCTTGCCGAATATCGGAATGATACTGGCGGTTATCTTTTTTTCGTCACGGATGGGGGTATTCAGCTTAGCGGCGGGAATGATGGGGGGGTACATTGCGCGTTTCCTTGTACAGTTTGCGGTGATCGCCGGGACATTGAAGAGATATTATCGGTTTTCTTTCAATATATATAACCCGGTTATTAAGAAGTTCGGTGTTTTCACGATGCTCACGGTCATTGCCAATGGTTCCTTTGTGATCTATCTTGTCGTTGACCGGTACTTCGCATCCTTCCTGCCCGTCGGTACCATTGCGGCGCTCAATTTCGCAGACAGGCTTGTCGTCGCTTCTTATTATATCGTGATATGTGCCATAGGAAGCGCTGTTTTTCCTGTGCTTGCTGCAAAGGCGGCATCGGACGATAAAACGGAATTTCGGAGTATGCTGGAATCGGCATTGCGGATCGGTCTCACGTGCGTTATGCCTATAAGCGTGTTTCTTATTATCTGGAATAGACCCATTGTCCGTTTGATATTTGAACGGGGATTGTTTAATGTGGAGGCGACCACCCTCACTGCCGAGTCCCTGCTTTTTTACGCCATCGGAATCTTTGCCTTCAGCGGGGGGACCATCCTTATCCGCGGTTGGTACGCGCTGCACGACTTTAGGATTCCCGCCCTGACAGGGGCCGTTTCCCTTACCGTTAATGTCATCGGCGACTATCTGCTGATCGGACCGCTCGCGCATAAAGGACTTGCCCTCGCTACTGCAGTGGCTTCGATCGTTAATTTTTGCCTCATGTTGATTCTCCTGCGCAGGAAAATCGGATTATTCAACACCTCGGGCTTTATGGTATTTTTTGTAAAGCTTGTTTTTATTTCCGCACTCACAGGACTGTCAGGCTGGCTTTGTGGAAGAGTCCTCATCGATAGATTGGATATGCAACTATTCGGCGATCAACTATTCTTCTTTTGTTCCGAAATCATAATCGTTACCACCGGTTTTCTATGTGCTGGCTTACTGGTAAGGCTTCAGGAAATAGTAATATGCAAGCAGGCGCTGTGTGAGAGGTTATACGGCATCAGAAGGGTGCCGCAAGCAGATATCGCCCATGATATTCAATAATCACAGATCAACCTGTATCGCTTTCTGTATCTTGACGGTACACCTGCTCTTTTGCGGGATGTATGTACTGGGGGTTATTTCTCCCGCGTACTGTTGCGGAGCCCAGGTGCTCATACTTTTCAGCATGTTCTTTTTTGCTAAACCGCGCCAGGCCGTTCTGCTGTTTATTTTTATCCGCCCCACCCTCGATTGTCTGAAGACATATACCGACATTAAACTGCAGATGACCAGCAGCGTCAATCTGGCCGGGATCATGGGGATGCTGATTGTCGCATGGGGTATCGTGTATTTCTTATCCCATCGGATTAATCCCTTTCATTCGCCGTGTTCCCTGCGTTTTGCCGCGTTTCTCGCCGCCAGTTTTTTCGCTGTTTTTCCGTCACCGCTACGAACAGAGGGATTTTTCGATTGGACAAGGCTGATTACTATATTCATGCTCTATCTCCTTGTGTATCATTTGATGACAACGAAACAGCATATCAGGCAGTTGGTTATAGTCGTCTGTTGTTCGGCGGTTGTACCTCTTCTGGCGGGATTTCATCAGGCATGGGCCCATTCAGGGTTGATCGATATTACCGAGTACGAATATATGAGCGGTTATCACCGCATCTTCGGCACCTTTACTCATCCGGCTATGTATTCCTTTTATTTGACCGTACTTCTGCCGGTCGGCATTGTGCTGTTTCTGGAATCGAAAACCCGATTTGAAAAAACGGCCCTGGGGATTTTCAGCGTCGCACTCGGTATATCACTCCTGTTGACCCTTACGCGGAGCGCGTGGATTGGGCTGTTTTGCGCCCTTTTCATAATCGGCACCCTCAGGTATCGAAGATTGCTCTTTATCCTGGTCATCATTATTGTGGCGGCTGCGTACATAATGCCGCAGGCCTCCCAGCGTTTTGTCGATCTGCTCGATCCTTATGCGCAACAGACCAGTTCGTTTACCTGGCGTGTCCGGTTGTGGACAAGCGCGTTAGGCGTTTTTATGGAAGGACCTTTATTGTTAGGGCATGGCCTGGGGAGTTTCGGCAGTTTTGCGGAGAGGGTATTGGGCTACTATGCCGAGGCACACAATGATTACATCCGGGTGGTATGGGAGACAGGTCTTTTGGGATTCATACTGTATATGTGTCTGCTATTCGGCCTGGTTACAAAGGCGTTTTTTACGTACCGGACGCTGTCTGTCCCGCATTACAAAGGGGTGGCGCTGGGTTTTTTTGCACTCTGTATAGCATACCTGGTTATCAGCATGTCCGATAATCTGCTTCGGGGCACTGTGGTCCAGATATATTTTTGGACGTTTGCCGCGGCAGTCTTCAATTTGCGTCGCATCGAACATGCGGCGCAGGAGGGGTCTGTGCCGCAAACGGGGTAATATGAAAATCCTTGTCCTGACCAACATGTATCCGAACGAGCACCGGTCCTTTTACGGCGTCTTTGTTAAAGATGAGATCGAGGCGCTGAAAAGGCGGGCGCTTAAACCCGAGCTCTTGTTTATCAACGGACGCAGGAACCGTTTGCATTATCTCAGCGGGCTGGTACGGCTCGTGCAGGTCCTCTCTTCGGGGGAGTACGACCTTATCCATGCGCACCATACCTATTGCGCCTTTTTGGCCCTTGTGGCCCGGCCGCTTGCCGGAAAGCGGATCCCGCTTATTCTTACGCTGCATGAAGGCGAAATCTTTCATAAAACGGACGACAACTATGAAATCGACCGCATCCGCAGATTTCAATACAACACCTCATTGAGACAGTTTGTCATGCAGAGGCTCAGTTTTCTTATCACGGTCAATAAGGACCTGATAAACGGATTTCGTATGCGCGATTACTCGGTTATCCCCTGCGGGGTTGACCTGGAGCGGTTTCGTCCGTTTTCCCGGGAAGATTCGAGAAAGGAGACAGGCATAGCAAAAAATGCCAGGGTAGTCTTTTTCCCCAGCGATTACAGGACCCCGGCAAAGAGATTCGATCTTGTCGAAGAGGCATATCGCATCCTGCAGAGAGAATATAACGGAACGCTCCATCTGATCAGGGGAGGGGAGATACCGCCCGAGAGAATGCCTGTGTATTATAACGCGAGCGATGTTGTGGTGCTCGCCTCTGACTATGAGGCCTCACCGATGGTCGTCAAAGAGGCCATGGCGGTGAACGTGCCGGTGGTAACGGTTAATGCGGGTGACGCCGTCACCCTCATCAGCGGCGTTGAGGGCTGTTATCAGACGGCGAGAGAACCCGGGGATATTGCATGCAACATCAGGCGCGCCCTCGATTTTGGCGCCAGGACAAAGGGCAGGGAGAAGATCAGGCAGCTACAGCTGTCGCATCATGACAGCGTATATAAGGTAATCAGGGTCTACGAAAGGGTATTGTCCGGCAATGCATCACCCGCTCCCGCTTAATGCACAGGTAGTGTATCTCTCTCTTTTATTGATGCTGACGGCAGGTGCCTATCCCCCTGTTAACGGGGCCATTCGGTGGGAGAGTATCGGACCCGGCGGCGGCGGATGGATCGAGTGCCTTGCCGTTGATCCCCGTGACCCCGGGACTGTCTACGCGGGTTCGGATGTGGGGGGTATTTTTAAGAGCACCGACGGCGGCGCGTCATGGCATGCCTCAAATATCGGTCTTAAAAATGATTTTATCCGCGATATCGTCATAGATCCGGATAACCCGGATGTCATATACGCTGCGACCCCGGGGGGTGTTCATAAGAGCGTAGATAGAGGGGAGACATGGACGGTATTGCGCAACGGTTTCCCGCCGGTTGCGGCCCATGCATTCAGCTCTCCCGTTAATACGATAGCGATCGATCCCCGGAATTCCAGCGTACTCTATGCAGGGGTCGGCAGGCGTGATAAGGAAGGTGCCGGGACGATCTACAAAAGCACCGACGGAGGCGGACACTGGTGGATAGTGAACGCCGACGGCACAATTCATCCCCGGGCTGTTATTTACTCTATCTGCGTCCATCCGGTTGATACCGGCGTTCTGTATGCAGGAACTGACCGGGGGGTGTACCGGAGCAGTGATGGGGGCGTCACCTGGAGCCCGAAGAATAACGGGCTTGCGCATCAGAATGTGCGCGCAGTCGCCGTAGGCGCCCGCCAGCCGCATACGCTATATCTTGCGCTGGGGGCCCTGCACAGGGAAGGCACCATAAGCGGCGGGGCGGTATATAGGAGTGATAACGAAGGAGAGGACTGGGAACTCATCAGGGAAGAGAGATTGTATAGTGAGGGCGATATCTCCGGAGACGCCCCGATCGGGGCATTGAGCCCTGATTATTTTTCAATCGAGGTAAGCCCGGTTGATTCCCGCGTCTGTTTTGCCGGTGATGTTTCTTGGAAGACAGGAGGGCTCTACGTGAGCCGTGATGCCGGCACCACATGGTCCGGGTTGACCGCCCCCGGACATATACGGGGGTATGGATGGATTACTCAGTGGGGCGTCGGGGTGACCTCTGCGGCGATCGCGCCCAGCGACCCGCGGGTAATGTACATCGGGACGAGCGGGCACATCTTCAGGTCAGGAGACGAAGGAAGGACGTGGCGGCAGGTATATTCGGCCCCGGCCGGCGGCGGCGATGAGGGCAGAAGCGCCTCGCGCGGCCTGGAGACAACGTGTATTCACTCGATAACGTTAGACCCCCGCATACCGGGCACCCTCTATGTCGGTTACTTTGATCTGGGGCTTTTAATAAGCCGCGACGGGGGGAGGAGTTTTACAAGGAGCGTTACGGGCATGAGCTACCCAAATAATACCTTTACCGTTGCGCCCGATCCGGATGATTCCCTGATACTGTATGCCGGGACCGGGGAGTGGTCCCGCAACGAAGGCGCTTTGTGTAAGAGTACCGACGGCGGTGCGTCGTGGCGGGTTATCGGCACCCCTAAGACCGGTCTCCCGTTGGGGAGGCCGCGGTTTATCTGCGTTGATCCGCAAAGCCCCCGTGAGACGCGGATAGTCTATACAGCAATAGATGAGAAGGGCATTTTTAAGAGTATCGACGGAGGGGCGAGCTGGCGGGCGGTTAACAGGGGTCTTTCTTCTCAGGATATCCGCGCTCTCATAGTACACCCCTCTAGATCCGATACCCTTTTTACAGCATGCGGGGGCACCGTCGAGGAGGGCGGCGGGCTCTATGTGACACATAACGGGGCGGCCTTGTGGAAGCGGGTTGCAACCGATGAGGTATTCCCGAATATTCAGACGTTGCTCATAGATCCCCACAACCCCGAGATACTGTATGCGGGTCACCGCACGTATTATGACCCGGCCCGCCAGGAATATATTTCCGGAGGGGTATTTCGCGGAACCGATGAGGCACGGAACTGGGTAAAGTTGCTTGATGACACATTTGTCTCGTCAATAGCGGTGCATCCGGCCGACCCGAACAGTATCTATGCGGGCTGTCCGGACCATAATTATCACGACTTCAGCAGGGGCACAGGTCTTTATAAAAGCACCGACGGAGGCACGCACTGGGCATTGGTGAATGAGGGGTTGTCGGGTCTGCGCGTCAGTTGTGTGAGTATACAGCCCGAAGAGCCTTCTGTTGTCTACTGTGGCACAGAGGGAAACGGGCTATTTAGAAGCTCCACACAGAACAGTATCCACGAGGAGGAGAGATGAAGTTGCAACAGACCCGGGAATGTCCTGCGGCTGCACCGGAGACGACCGATGAAATGCCGTTTTCATCGGATACACCCGGTGATACAGGAAGCACCCTCCTATCATTTTTCCGGGAGCGCCTCAGGTGTGCGTGCGCCGATCTTATAGGAGGGATTCTCTATTACAGCGGCATTATACAGCTGGTGGTATGGATACGCCGGAAGGTCCTCAAACGGGGCAGACTGCTGATTATTGTGTATCACCGGGTGACCAGACCGTGCAGAGGTGTCGCCGATATCAGTATTTCTCCCCAGAACTTCATCGAACACCTCGGGTATCTCTTAAGGCGTTACCGGATACTTTCGATAGATGAATGCCTGAATTACGTGCATACCAGGACGTATCCAGAGCGGGATTCGGTGCTAATCACCCTTGATGACGGGTACGAGGATAATTACACCAACGCATTTCCTGAATTACAAAAATGGGGTCTGCCGGCGGCGATCTTTTTGACAGGCGACCATATCGGCAAGGAGCAGATGCTGAAAGAGGAACAGATACGGGAGATGGCCGGACATAACATAACCTTTGGCGCGCACACGATGACGCATCCACTACTGAGCGCTCTCGACACCGTCGACATCCGCAGGGAGGTCTGGAATGCCAAAACGACCATCGAGAAAATCATCAATAAACCGGTGCGTTCCTTTGCCTACCCGTTCGGCTCTGAAGGTCATTTTGACCGCCGGGCCGTAGCGGCTGTGGCACACAGCGGTTTCAACTGCGCTTTTACGACGATAAAGGATGATGTGACGGTTGAGCATTCGCTCTTTGAGCTTCCGCGGAAGGTAATAGCGGACTTTTCGATGCCTGCTTTTTCGGCCAAGATAGAGGGGGTATTCGATGTTATGTATACCCTGCGCCGCGCACTGCACAGGGCGCACACAACGGTACGGAGATAAAGCAAGTTATGATAACCGTAAGAGAAATAAATACGGAAAGCGAGTTCCGGCAGTTGAGAGATGCATGGGAAGATGCGATCTCACGCAGCAACAACCATCATTGTCTATTTTTGAGCTGGGAGTGGCTCTATAGCTGGTGGCGGGTGTACGGAGATGACGGACGAACTCTTTTTATTCTTGTTGCGCGGGACGATGACGGGGTCTTGCTCGGTATAGCCCCGCTTCTATTGCGCCGGGCGACACTATTCGGTCTTAAGACATGGACCGTCCTGGAGTTTCTGGGGAGTGGGGAGGACCCGAAAGAAAAAGTCTGTTCCGAGTACCTTGATTTTATCGTCTGCCGGGGGAGGGAAGAAGAGGTAATGAAGGCCTTCTTCGCCTATCTGGGAGAGCAGGTTTGCCGGTGGGATGTCTTTAGCCTCGAGAGTGTACTGGAGTATTCTCACGCAGTCCGCTTTTTGCACCTTCTTGAAAAACAGCACGCGCTGTATATCATGAGGTGCTCTAATAACGGGCAGGGATATAACTATATGTCTCTGACCGGCAGCTGGGAAGACCTGCTACAGTCATACCGCGCCTCGGGGAGATGTTTGTATACGGCCATACGCAGAAAAAGACGGGCCCTTGAAACATGTGGGACGATCGAGATCGGAGAGGTGCGGGATGAAAATGAGCTGGACGCGGTTATGGATCGGTTAATCCATTTGCATCAGCTCAAATGGAATGCTGTCGGCAAGCCCGGAAGTTTTCGGTCAGAACGATTTACCAGATTTCACCGGACGGTCGCCCCGCTCTTACTCAAAAAGGGACGTTTAATCCTCCCGCATCTTAAGGTAAACGGCACCATTCAGGCCTGCATGTACGTGTTTACCTATAACGGCCGCTCATTTTATTACCAGACAGGATACAATCCGCATTTCCCGAGTAAGTTTAGCCCGGGTTTTACGTTATTTACCTATTTTTTGGAGCGCTCCGTTCAGAGAGGGACCAGGGAACTGGAATTCCTCAGAGGAGAGTGTCACTATAAAAACAGATGGTCCGGGCAGAAACGACGGGTGTACGAACTGCTTATCACCAGAAAAGAACCGGGGGGAATGTTTTTTATCGCAAGGACCAGGGCCGAAAGGGCGATCAGGGGTGCGGCCAGAAAACTACTCAGGGAAAATAGACCCGTAACGGCAAGGAACGTATAATTATGCAACCGATACTTTCGATTGTTATCGTCAATTGGAACTCCGGTGAGGTGCTCTGTCGGTGTCTGCGGTCTATTTATGATACTGTCCGTTCATCTTTCGAGGTAATCGTTGTGGATAATGACTCATCGGATGATAGTATCTCCATGATACGGAATCATTTTCCGGGTGTCAGATTAATAGAGTCCGGCGCAAATCTGGGGTTTTCCAAAGGCAACAACCTGGGCACGGGCTATTGCACCGGGAAGTATCTTATGCTTACCAATCCCGATACCATTCTGTGCGAGTGTGCCGCGGATACGCTGGTTGCTTTTTTGGAAGATCGCCCCGACGTCGGTATCGCCGGGCCTCAGGTCGTCGGTCCTGACGGGATGGTCTCGTTCTACAATAAGCGGAGACTGCCGAATCTCGTCCAGGATTTTTCCCTATTATTTCTGATCGAAAAATTCACGAATGTCATCAGGGCCCGGCTTACCGGACTGCCGTTTTTCCGGGATAAGGTGCCGCCATATTACTGGAGGACCGAGGAGTGCGAGGGCCTGGACGGGTCGAGTTTTATTATCAGGCGCGCACTCTACGAGGCACTGGGCGGATTTGACGAAACGACCCCCATGTATCTGGACGATATTGATTTATTCTATCAGTGCAGGAAGGCGGGCGTTAAGGTGTATTATGTGGCCGAGGCCCGGGTGATCCACGAGGGGCACCATTCGACCAAGAAGTCACAACAGCATAAGATGTACGACGTACTCTCCCTTTATTCCCGGCTGCTCTACTATAAAAAGAATCACGGCCTGGGCAAGGGGATGTTGTATCGGGGGTTAATTATGATGAGCGTCCCCTATCTGCTGCTTTTAGATCTCATTAGCCTGCCTGTTTTTCTGCCGATGAAACACACCAGAGACAGGATGCCGGTGATCAAAAAGCATATAACATACCTTCGGGTTGCCTTGCTCGGCAGGGGAGTGGCGATAAAACGATGAAGACGCAACTGCACGGCTCAATAATTGTGACCTACCGCTGTAACGCGCGGTGCAATATGTGCGAGGCCTGGAAATATCCGACCGCCTCGCACGAAGAAATTGCCCCTGAGATGCTCAAAAAACTTCCGGAGATGTTTTTTACCAACATTACCGGGGGCGAGCCTTTTGTAAGGACCGACCTCCCGCAGATTGTTGACATTCTGCGCCAAAAAACAGGCCGTATTGTTATCAGCACCAACGGCTTTTTTACCGACCGGATTGTTTCTCTGTGTCAAAGGTATCCTGATCTGGGAATCCGTATCAGCATCGAGGGCATGCAGCGGGCAAACGACGCCATCAGGGGCATCCCCGATGGATTTAACCGCGCGATGGACACGCTCTTTAAACTGAGAAAAATGGGAATGAGAGATATCGGATTTGGTATGACGGTGCAGGATTTAAACTGCCACGACGTGGTCCCGCTTTACCGGTTGGCCGAAACCCTGGGGTATGAATTTGCAACAGCGACACTTCATAACTCGCACTATTTCCATAAATGGGATAACCGCATCGAACGCAAGGAAGAGGTGATATCAGAGTGCGAAACCCTGGCATCTCTCCTGCTTCGTTCGAACAGGGCAAAGGACTGGTTCAGGGCGTACTTTAATTACGGGCTGATCAATTATCTTAAAGGAAACAGGCGTTTACTCCCGTGTGAGATGGCGCGGCACGGATTTTTTCTGGATCCCTACGGAAATGTACTTCCGTGTAATGGCATGGACGCGTCTGAACCGATGGGCAACCTGAAGGAACAGGACTGGAAGGATATCTGGGAAGGTCGGCGGGCAGGGGAGGTGAGGCGGATGGTAGCCGAATGCCGGAAACAGTGCTGGATGATCGGGAGCGCCGCGCCGGCTATATGGCGCTATCCCGCCGGACCGGTTGGATGGGTGATCCGCGAGAAAATATGTTCGATGCTGAAAGAAAAACCGCGGCATGTACGCGGGACAAAGATCGTTGTATTAGGAACCAGGGGATTTCCGGATGTGCAGGGCGGGATCGAGACACACTGTGAAAACCTGTATCCCCATCTGGTCAAGAAGGGCTACCAGGTGGTGGCATTGGGAAGAATGTCATATGTCGGCGATGACGCCTTCTATCATGAAGGCATTACTGTACTGCCGGTGCGCTGTCCGAAACATAAATTCCTCGAGACCATTATCCACAGCCTGAAAGGCGTCTTTATCGCAAGGAAAATAAAATGCGACGTGTTGCACATCCACGCCGTAGGCCCGGCACTCGTTACGCCGCTTGCCCGTCTTCTCGGGATGAAGGCGGTCTTCACGCACCACGGCGCTGATTACAGAAGGGCGAAATGGGGGAGGGTTGCACGTCTTATGTTGCGCCTGGGTGAATGTCTGGGGGTCTGTTTTGCAAATGAGGTAATCGCGATTTCACAGGCAATCGCCGATTATCTTGCCGATACCTATAAGAGAAGGGTTACCGTCATTCCGAACGGCGTTGCCCCCGCACATGCTGCGGGGACGAATAGTATACTTACGAAACACGGGCTGGAGAGAGGAAAATACGTGCTCGCAGTAGGCCGTTTTGTCCCTGAGAAGGGGTTTGATGACCTGATGGATTCTTTTACAGAGATGATAAACAACAATGGGTTCGGCGACTGGAAGCTGGTTATTGCTGGTGATGCAGACCATGAGGATAACTATAGCGCGCGGTTAAAAGAAAAAGCCGCCGGAGACGCACATATCGTCCTGACGGGATTTATATCAGGCGCCCCCCTCACAGAACTCTATTCCCACGCAGGACTTTTCGTGCAGCCTTCCTCCCACGAGGGACTCCCTATCGCGCTTCTTGAGGCGATGAGTTACGGGTTGCCGTGCATCGCGAGCGATATACCGGCGCACGCCGGGACCGGCCTTTTGGAAAAAAGCAGATTATTCAAGAAGGGTGATGCCGGTGCATTGACCGCATTATTAGAACATGCCCTCCACAATCCGCTGACAGAGGATGAAAAAATACATCAGATAAACACGGTTGCCGAACGATTCAGATGGGACCGCATAGCGGACGAGACGGCAAGGATATATCAAAGACTTACTCTATCCTGATTTTTTCTCTCGAGCCAGCCGTCCTCAAGCCACTTTTCCTTTCCCGGATCCTTCTTGACCCTTTTTTATGGCAGGGGGTATAATATAATCCTCATTGTTGCAATAAGTTGCACCGATCTTCGTAACACAATAAATACATTGTGAAAAAAATATCCCCATCTATTACTTCTTCCGACACATTCAGCTATATAGGAGTGCTCTTTTTTTCCGCACTCATCCTGCTTCTCGAAACGGTCTTTTTTCACATTCTTATCTATCTCTACGATTATTTTATTGCGGTTTTCGCCCTTGGCTTTGTTGTACTGGGGATAGGCCTGGGTGCTTTTCTGGCTCAAAGGATACACGTTGAAGAGACCCGGGTCTTCTGGATAGCCTGTCTGGCTACAAGTATTTCTCTATATGTAAATGGGGTGATGCTTGTCGCCGCATATCCGCTTTTCTGGGTTTTGGATTTTTTTATCGCCCTCACCTTTTCTTTTCCCACTTTTTATATCGTTACGCTTTTCAAAAACCGGCCCGCACACCATGTGTACCTCTCTGATATGACCGGTGCTTTTTTAGGGGTTGCCTTCACGGTTATCCTGTATCAATGTCCCCGCCTGGATTCCGAGCTGATACTCCTGGCAGCCGCTTTTGTGATATCACTGATAGGGTTTGTATATTTTATGCTATTTAGAAAAAGGCGAAGGCCGGGCATTTCCATCGTCTTTATTGTTCTGATCCTGCTCAGTTTTCATTCCTTTTTTGTGCATTTTTTTACCGACTCCTTTAACCTATTCAGACTTATGCGTGCTTCAGATAAAGAGCCGGGCATCTTCGAACTTCAAAATAAATCGTTTCACCGCACAGCAAGAATAGGTACCAGGACGCGTTACACGATGGCCCCTAACAGACTAGTCAAAAGCTATGACTCCCTTTACGGGCGGCTTGAGATTATAAAAAGAAAAAAGAGTTACGGCGTATCTTTTAACGGATTCGGAAGCGACCATTTTACGAATGTTCCGAGCCCGACCTACGAAGACTACTACCGGCCCCGCCACATACGGTGGCCTTCACGCGATGTGCGTCTGCTGTACGGCATTGTAGAGGAGCCGCGAATTTTTATCGTAGGCTCGAGCGCCTGCGGCATTCTGAAGTCCGCGAAAAGGATAACCCCCCTCAGTAATATCACGGCCTGCGAAATGAATCCCGATATACTGCGGGCGGCCTGCGAGGATTTTTATCCTGAGACCGGCTATGCCTATAAAGGAATCAAGACGCTTGAGGGCAACGCGCTTTCTCTACTCAAGGGCTCCGACGGCACCTTTGATATGATCACCTTTATAAACACACACTCGACGAGATGCATATCCTATCAAGGTGCACCTGATTATCTTCATACCGCGGAAAATTATGCCCTGTATTTTAGCCGGCTTGACGACGGCGGTTTTTTAAATTTTGAAGAGCGTGTTATAAAAAAAGAGGGGAAGCTGGCGCTGTATAAAATGATGAATACGCTTTTCCATTCTCTGAAGTCTTGCGGGGCCAAGAGTCCGGAAGATCATTTTTTCATTTGGGACTGGTCAAATCATCACAGAAGATATAACTATAAATATTATGCAAGCCTTGCTGTTTTTAAGGAGCCCATAGACGCAGAGATCAGAAGAAAGATACTCTCATGGGTAGACAGCATTAATTCCAAGAAGACCAAAAGTCACATTTTGTATCTTAAGGGAGTTGAGGAGGATGCTGAATATCAAAAGCTTTTTCGCATGATTTCTTCCGGGGATTTTACGGATATACAAACCGAACGTTTTGATTCATCCATAGCCACGAACAACCGCCCTTTCGTGACGATCGGGGGCGTATCGGCGGGCAGATTGGGGAAACTCGTTTCTATATCCGGGGCCTTTTGTCTCTTTCTCTGGGGCATTTTTACAATAGCCCTTGTAAAGGAGGGCAGAAGAAGACAGGTTTTTTTCCTTAACCTCTACAATCTCCTGATAGGAATGGCCTATTTCTTTTTAGAGATTATTTTAATGCAGACATACCAGAATGTTTTTGTAACCACCTCCTCTACGTTACTTTTTATTCTGGGAGTACTACTTTTAAGCTCGGGCATCGGCGGGACATGTGTGGGCCGGATGCATCTCGCACCTGCGACGGTTTTACTCCTCGCCTTTTCTCTTATGGCTGTTTATCTCCCGGGTGCCTTGCTCGGTTTGGGTGTGCCGATTGTCGCGGTCAGGGCCTTTGCCGTTTTTCTTGTTGCGGCGTGTGGGTTTTGTATGGGCGGGTATTTTCCGAAAGGCCTTTTTGCCGCCCGCGCCGCCAATCTTAGCCAGGCCATACCGTACTTATTTGCCGTTAATGCGATAAGCGGCTCTTTCGCGGTTATATTCGGATTATTTTTAGGGGTGAGGTACGGGTATCAGCTCACCGTTCTGGCCGCGGTATCATTTTATGCGGCGGCATCGTACATTATGGGTGCTTTGAAAATCGCAGAGTGAGACACTGAAGAAAAGCGAGGCCTGATGAAAATTATAACACCTTATTAAAGGAGGCGTTACGGTAACAGCGCGCGGAAATCTTTTACTTGCACACACACGGAAATCTGGTATAATCAGGTTTCGATTTCACGGTGTGAAGCCTTATTATCAGAAAAAAGGCTTCCGGCGTTTTATCTTATAGTGGTCCCTGGACGGTCCCCAGAGCGGCCTTACCGAAAAGGCCCTTGGACGAGACCTTTCCAACTCTTTAAAATTCCTACAGTTGTATAAGGTGCCGAGGTAGCTCAGTAGGTAGAGCGACGGACTGAAAATCCGTGTGTCCCTGGTTCGATTCCAGGTGGTACCACCAGATTCTGTTTTGAAAGGTTACAGAAATCTGATTCCGGAATAAAGTTAAAGGGTTATTACCGGGAAAATTTTAAGGGTTATTGATTATGGGTTTTTGTTATTTTTGCATCATTTAACTGTAAAAATAACATTTGGTACCATAGCTCAGTAG
>JAFGGP010000008.1 GCA_016930485.1 Candidatus Omnitrophota bacterium
ACTGGCTGAGCGTAGGAGTATATGGCATAGCCAAAGGCTATGCGAAGGCCTGAAACCCCGGGCTTTAGCCCGGGGAGCGGGCTCATTGGTTATTGTGTATTGTCTTTCGACAGGCTCAGGATGGTGAGCGAAGTCGAACCATTTGGTTATTGCCTGCCTTTCGAAGCTATGCACGGAAGTAGCATAGCGAAGAAGGGGAATTTGTATATTGGTTATTATTCTTTAGGGTTTCGGGGTTAGTGTTTAGAATTTTGTTACCTGTGTCGTGTGTCTTGTGTCATGTGACTTATTTTACAACTACTTGCTCCCTTGGACGTTATGTGCTACACTAACCCTTATGGTTGGGCTACAATCATGATGTGATACCGGAGGACACCATGAAACTTTCCAGTGCGCTAAAATCAGAGCACATAACACTGAGGCTTAAAGGATCAACGAAGGTTGCGGCGATTCAAGAATTACTGGATCTCCTTGAGCGCTCGGGGAGCATCACGAATAAGAAGCAGCTTTTAGCGGAGATTTTAGAACGTGAAGAGGTTGCGACAACAGGCATCGGCAAGGGTATCGGGATTCCTCATGCGAAAAGTTCGGCTTTTTCCGGCGTTACCTGCGCCCTTGGCCTGGCTGGGGAAGGGATTGACTTCGCATCGGTAGACGGCGAACCCGTCCGGATCATTTTTCTTATAGTGGCCTCAAAGAATATGAATGCACAGTACCTGAGTCTCCTGGCCAATACCAGTCGGTTAATGCAGTGTGACGATTTAAGAAATGCCCTCCTTCAGGCAAAGGATACGAAACAGGTGCTTGATGTGATCATGCAGAAGGAAAACGAATAACGTGCATTTTCTCTTTATTGCCCTCAACAACGACCATCTATTGGATGACGTGCTTTCACTGATGACCGGTCTGGAGATCGTTGATGCAACGGTTATGGATGGGGTACGTCAGGAGAGAATACTTGCCAAGGACATTCCGATATTTGCCGGTCTCTTGAGGAGCGCGACGGGAGACAGACCGTACAATAAGGTTATTTTTGCAACGGTTCATGATGTCGATACAGTAAAGGAGTTGGTGCGCCTCTGCAAAAAACAACGCATAGATTTCGGCGACGAAGAAACAGGAAAAGTTGTTGTGCTGCCGGTTACATATACGACCTGAAATAATCGAGGTCTTTCGGTGAAAATGTTACTTTCTCTCTTGATTCTTTTGGCCCTCGGTTTTATCGGATCGCGCCTTTCTTTTTCGAAAATACGATTTCCGCTTTTCTCCCGTTATTTTTTTCTCTCAGGCGACGAGTATATCCTTTTGGGCCTTGCACTGGGCCCGTCTCTTTTCAACGTGGTCGATGCCGCCAGTCTGGTGCAACTGAGCCCTCTGGTGAGCCTGTTATTGGGGTGGATCGGCTTTCTTTTCGGCCTTCAGTTCCAGCACAAAAAACTTCGCTACCTTCCTAAGCATTATTTTACCATTTCACTGGCAGAGTCCCTTGGGGTGTGTCTTTTTCTCTACGCTGTTTTTTACCTCGTATGTGTCAGGGCGCTGCATATTACGTTTGATGAAAAGGCACATGTTGCCATTATCGCCCTGGCGGCGATAGGCTCGGTGAGCGGCCCTACCTCCATAGCCATTTTTCAAAGAGACACCGGCTCGGGGGACAACGATGTCAAACTGCTTCAGTTTATTTCAAGTCTTGACGGCGTCGTAGCCATCTGTATTTTTGGTGTAGTATTTTCATGGCTCAGGCCCGGTCATGTATATACCGTCCCCTTCCTTAATTCGCTGGAGTGGTTTACCTTATCTCTGATTTTGGGAATTCTCTTTGCGATGCTCCTGCGCTATCTGGTGATACGCAGCAGAGATGTTCTGGAGATTGAGATTATGACCCTGGGAGTTCTCATTTTTTCGGGAGGCCTCTGCGGCTATTTAAGAATTTCGCCGCTCTTCGTTAACTTCATCTGCGGGGTTACGCTCGCTAATTTGCCGATCCTGAACAAAGATAAGATATATGGCATCCTCGCCCGCATTGAACAACCGTTTTATATTACTTTGCTCCTTCTGGCGGGATGTTTATGGGAATTGTCCCTGTCTCTTTTTACGGTATTGATAGCCGCGCTCTTCGTCTTTCTCCGGATCATCGGGAAGGTGGTTATGCTTTTCGGGATAAGGCGCGTTCTTGCCATGGACGATGACTACTCCTCCCGCATTGGGTTTGGTCTTATTGCCCAGGGGGGGCTGGCCATAGCCATGATTCTGAATGTGCAACAGGTGTATGCCGGTGTATGGGTTTCGGCGATTGTCACTATTGTATTGGCAGGCATTCTTGTCAATCAGCTGATAAGCATCATCTTTCTCAAAAAGTTTTTTGGAGTATCCGAAAACGCGTAGGAAGAGAGCGTCATGACACGGACTCTATCGTTATTAATTATCCTGAGCCTCATGTATTTCTTTAAGGGGATCACCGCCATTCAGCCCCTTAATCCTATTATGGAGGCAACGGTTGTCCTGGGATTTTTGATCCTGGCCGGCTACAACATGGGGGAGCTCGCGAGAATTATCAAGTTACCCAAGATAACTGGATATATGTTGACCGGCCTGATATTCAGCCGCAATTTCCTCAATCTTATTACGCCTCAGACAATACAGCAGCTGCAACTGGTCGATCATCTTGCGTTATCCTTAATCGCCTTTGCCGCAGGACGGGAACTTAAGCTTTCTCTCATCAGGGAACGGGCGAAGAGCATTATTTCGATAACGATCTGCACGGTGCTTTTTTGTTTTTTCTCAGACTTTCTTTTTGTCTATCTCGGTTCGTCGCATTTTCCCTTTTTGGCAGGACTTCCCCAGAAAAAAATACTGGTTGCCGCCATTCTGTATGGCGTACTTGCCATGACCAAGTCACCGGTGACTACTATTGCTATTATCGAAGAGACTGATTCAAAGGGGCCGTTTACCGAGACTATTTTAGGGGCGGTACTTCTCAAGGATGTAGTTGTGCTTGTAGTGTTTGCGTTTGCCCTGAGTTTTACACAGGGCCTCTTGCTCGGGCAGAATCTCATTCAGGCCGGTTTTATTCTGCCGGTTATATGGAAGTTATTCGGGTCCCTTGCCGTTGGGCTTTGCACCGGGTTTATTTTTTCCCTGTATTTTCGCTTCGTTCGCAGAGAACCGGTTTTTTTCTTAATGGTGGCGGCCTTTCTCTGCGCGCTGGTAGCACAGCAGTTACACCTGGAGGTGTTGTTATTGGCTATGGCAAGCGGATTTTTTATCGAAAATTTTTCCAGCGAAGGGGAATATTTTCTCTCCACACTTAAAAAAGGCGCCGCCTTTATCTATATTATATTCTTTACTATAGCGGGGGCGAGTATCGATATTTCTGCCATCAGGCAGGTGTGGCTTATCACCCTTCTGTTAATTGCCGTCCGTCTGGTATCTACCGCATGCGGGGTCTACCTTGGCAGCAGACTGGTCGAGGACTTTCAGACAATCAGGAGATACGGATGGCTCGGTTTTATTAACCAGGCAGGTCTTGCCTTGGTCATAGCGAAGGTAATCGCGGGCACCTTTCCCGAGTATGGCAACGAGATTATGGCTACGGCGTTAGGGCTGATCTTTGTTACCGATTACCTGGGACCGCCGCTATTCAAGTTTTCCTTAATTAAATCAGGCGAGGCGAAAAATGTATGATATGATAGTGTATGTCACAGGTCACGAGTAAAATAAAATATCAAAAATGAAATATCAAAATGACAATGTAAAATTCAAAAATAAAATAGTGCACCTCATTCGCGCGGCTCTGTTCCGTACCCCGATACGGGACGGGAATCCAGAAAAAGGAAAATGGATCCCCGGGTCAAGCCCGAGGATGACATGGGAAGAAATAGATTTCTGATCAAGTTCGGAACGACAGAAATGGTAGCATAGTATGGAAGTGAATAATTTGCATTTTGATATGCCTGCCCTTCGTAGTCTTGACGAAGTAGGGTCATTTTGATTTTTGCACTTTGATTTAAGAACTGATGACTTCGAAAAAGAGGGAAATACAATGGTTAAGGCGCAGATTATCGCGACGGTAGGCCCGGCCAGCTCAAACGAGACGGTGATACGAAAGATGATGCGTCACGGCCTTGATGTTGTCCGGTTGAATTTTTCTCACGGAACCCATAAGAGCCACAAAAATACTATCGATATCACAAGGCGGCTCAACAAAAAATACCGCCGTCACATCCGGATTCTTCAGGATCTAGAGGGGTACCGGATACGCATCGGGTCTCTTCGCGGTCATAAGCCTGTTCTCCTTAAAAAGAGGCAACGTCTCTGTGTCAAAGAGGGGGTCTTTGCGGGTACCGACAAGATGATCCCGATAGAAGGGTTGTGGCGGTTCAAGGATGTCAAGCCCGGACAGTTTATATACATCGATGACGGAAATATTATTCTGAAGATTATCAAGCGCCTTTCCGGAAAACTCAAGACAGAAGTAGTAGTCGGCGGGATACTCAGGGAAAATAAGGGGGTCAATATCCCCGAGGCGCATCTGATGTTTTCAGGGATGACCGAAAAAGACCGGAGAGACCTTGAGTTCGGTATTGCCCAGAAGGTGGATTATATCGCGCAGTCATTTGTGAGAACCAAGGCAGATATGCTTGCCGTAAAGAAGGTGGTTGCAAAGAGACTGCCTTCCTGCAGACTTATTGCAAAGATAGAAAACCGGCAGGGGGTAAAGAACCTCGGTCAGATTATGGATGTTGCCGACGGCATTATGATTGCAAGGGGCGACCTCGGAATTTGTGTGCCGATCTATGAAGTGCCTGTTATCCAGAAGGATATCATCCGGCAATGCAAAAAACGAAAAAAATTTGTCATTACCGCAACACAGATGCTTGAACATATGGTCGATAACCTGTGGCCGACCCGGGCGGAGGTAACTGATGTGGCAAACGCGGTCATCGACGGCACAGACTTTGTGATGCTATCGGCAGAGACGGCCGCGGGGAGGTTTCCTGTCGAGGCAGTCAAGATGATGAATACGATTATCAAGTTTACCGAGGCATCGCCTTATTATACCTCACGGGGCACCGGCTGATGCGCCTATACTTTTTTTCCCGGAGGTTTGCATGAACGCCCTCCTTATTGCCGCGCTCGCCCTTGGGGGATTCGGATGGGGCTACCGTGTCTATGCGCGGGTGATCGAGAGACTGCTCGGCATCGATCCCGGGCGCGTCCCTCCTTCGGTGGGGCGCTATGACGGGGTAGATTTTGTTCCGGCGAAAAACTGGCTGGTACTATTCGGCCATCACTTTGCGAGTATCGCCGGGGCGGCGCCGATAATCGGGCCGGTTATCGCCCTTTCTGTATGGGGGTGGCTGCCTGCTTTTATTTGGATTGTACTGGGGACGGTCTTCCTCGGTGCGGTCCATGACTTTGGGGCACTGGCATTATCGGTGCAGAATCAGGGCAGGTCGGTTGCGGATATCTCTCAGGACGTTATTTCACGCCGCGCAAAAGTCGTATTTTCACTTTTCATCTTTCTGGCCCTGATTCTGGTAATCGCTGTCTTTGTTTTCTTTTGTGCAACGACATTTGTGGCCGATCCTGCTATTGTGCTGCCGTCGGTCGGTTTGATCCCGGTTGCCGTTCTGGTCGGTATGCTGCTTTACCGGTTTCGGGTAAAAGGGATTACGGCGGAGGTAATAGGCATCGCACTGTTATGCGTCCTTTTGGTGTTAGGCCCATTTTTTCCGGTACATCTCGGGACGCACGGTCTGAAGATATGGATCGTTTTATTGCTTATCTACGCTTTTGTTGCCTCTATTACCCCGGTTCATATCCTTCTGCAGCCGCGGGATTACCTCTCCTCCTTCTTGCTGTTTGCCGGTCTTATTATCGGCTATGCCGGTCTTGTTATAACGCATCCGCGTCTTGTCTATCCTGCGTATATTCAGTACAAGGGCGACATCGGCATGTTGTGGCCGATGCTTATGGTGACGGTTGCCTGCGGGGCTATCTCAGGATTTCATTCGCTGATAGCGAGCGGTACCACCTCAAAGCAGCTTCCCTCGGAGCGGTATGCGCGGAGGATCGGATACGGGGCGATGGTCGCCGAAGGGATTGTAGCGACGCTTGCACTGATTGCCGTGGCAGGCACCTTTTCCGGCCGCGGCGCCCTGCAGGCATGTTTTGCCGGTAACGGTGCCGGCCCGGTCGGTGCGTTCGGAGAGGGCTTCGGTTTTCTTGCGCGGCCGATTCTCGGACCGTACGGAAAATTAGCGGCAATGATTATACTCAATTCGTTTATACTGACGACCCTTGATACGGCTACACGTATTACCCGCTATATCGCAGAGGAGCTGTTCCACATCACCAATCGCTTTGTCTCAACCTTTCTTATTGTCCTTGCGGCAGGCTGGCTTACGTGGAGCGGGCAGTGGAAAAAAATATGGCCTGTCTTCGGGGCGTCAAATCAGCTGGTTGCCGCCCTGGTGCTTCTGGTGTTGTCTTCGTGGCTTTTGGCACGAAAGAAACAGGTGCTCTATACCTTCATCCCCGGGCTTCTTATGCTGATTACCGCGATCTCGGCACTGCTTCTTCAGATGATTTCGTTTATTCGCTCGGGGGACGTGTTGCTTGCATCGATCAATGCGGCACTTTGCATAACGGCTTTTCTCATGGTGGGGGAATCGGCCAGAGCGATTGTGCGTTATCGGGGGCGGCCGATTTAAACAAAAAGACATATCATGGGGGATATATATCATATGCAGAAGAAGATCACCAGACGCACATTCTTAAAAAAATGCCTGTGGATAAGCGCTTTGACAACCATTCATATTATTACCTCAAAGACCCGTGGTCTCTTCGGGGAGGCACTCCCCGATTATGAGGGAACTGCCGGTGATATCCCTGACTTGGTCGGCATTACCGGCGGCAAACCGGTTGCCATGTTTGAAAAGGGGATAGAGGCCTTCGGCGGAATGAGTTATTTTATCAAGAAGGGCGAGACCGTTGTGGTCAAGCCTAATATAGGATGGGATAAGACGCCCGAGGAAGGTGCTAACACGGACCCTGACCTCGTCGGGGCGATTGTCCGTCACTGCGTCGGATGCGGCGCCAAAAAGGTGTGGGTCTTCGATCATACCTGCAATAACTGGAAGGCCTGCTATGAGAATAGCGGCATTAAACAAGCGGTCGAGGATAACGGGGGCATGATGGTTCCTGCGCATGCCGAGCAGTATTACGGGCGCGTAACCGTTCCGCATTCCGATGTCATCAGGCAGGCGCTGGTTCACGAAACCCTCCTCGAGGCCGATAGATTTATCAATGTGCCGGTGTTAAAACATCACGGCTCTGCCCGCGTAACCATTTCCATGAAGAATCTGATGGGGGTTGTCTATGACCGGGGTTATTTTCATACGACGGGACTTCATGAGTGCATTGCCGATTTCGCGGCGCTCAGAAAACCGGATGTGGTCATTGTGGATGCCTACCGTGTTATGCTCAAGAACGGACCACGCGGCGTTTCTCCGAACGACATTGCCTATAAGCGAATGCAGGTTATTTCGACCGATATGGTTGCCGCTGATGCGGCAGGGGCGAAGATATTCGGCGTGGAGCCCGAAACAATACCCCATATTGCACGTGCCCACCAGAAGGGGGTAGGTCGGATGGACCTCGACAATCTTCGGATACAACGCATTAAGATGGCGGGGTAATATATGTCAAAAGCGCAGTGGTGCAGACGGGGCGTCGCCACGCTGGTGTTTGCCGGTCTTACCGGCATATTTTTTGGGCTGTTTTCTGTCTCAGGCGGCCTGATAAGACTGCTGCCGTTATCGCAGATCGTTCCCGCCCTTCGTATACTCTCTTTGGGCGGCATTATTTTTTTGTTTATTCTGCTGGTTCTGACCGCCCTCTGTGGCCGCCTGTACTGTTCCTTTCTATGTCCCCTGGGTATCTATCAGGATGTAATACTATGGTTGGGGGGCCGGTTTAAAAAACTTCATCTTCGTTATCAGGCCCCTCTCTACAGAGTTAAAATTCCCCTGGCCGCCCTTTTTCTTCTTTCCCTTCTCCTTCATAGAACACCCCTTGTTATTCTATTAGATCCCTATGCCCAGTATGGAAGGTTTATAACCAACCTCTTTAAGCCATTTGTGGGCATCCTTAATAACGGGGCAGGTGTTATCCTGGAGTGGTTTGGGTTTTACCGGCTGCCTTTTATTCATCTCCATTACGTCAATCCCGCGGTTTTTACGGTTGTTTTTGCATTCTTTATCGCCGTGAGCCTTCCCGCCGCAGTAAAGGGGCGATGGTATTGCAATACACTGTGCCCTCTGGGGACAATACTCGGGGCGTTAAGCCGGCATTCGCTTTTCAGGATTCGCTTTAATGAAACTACATGCGTTACTTGCGGGAACTGCGAGAGAGAATGTAAGGCCCGTTGTATTGACAGCCGGACCCGGCGCGTTGATTCCGGAGAGTGTGTTTCCTGTTTTAACTGTCTGGCCGTCTGCCCGAATGGTTCGCTTTCTTTTTCGGCAGCACCGTGGGCCCGTTCTTCCGTTTCCGGTAGAGAGAAGAGGGGGGCCTCAGAAAAAAGACGGACATTTCTTAAGGCATTTTTTCTTTCGTTTGTCTTGCCGGGGACTGCGCGGATGTCAAGGGAGGCATATCGCGACCGGATGGCACCGGTTACCCCGCCCGGCTCGCTCGGGGAGGCCCATTTCTCGTCAAAATGCATCGCCTGCAACCTGTGTGTTTCGGTATGCCCGAATAACGTCCTTGTTCCGTCGCTGTTTGATTACGGGTGGCAGGGCATCTTACAACCAAAGATGAACTACGGTATCAGTTTTTGTTCGTACGAATGCAACGCCTGTTCTCAGGTCTGTCCGACGGGTGCGATAAGACCGATTAGCATAGACCTTAAAAAAACAGTACAGCTCGGCGTCTCCTTTATAGAGCAAAGGTACTGCATACCGTATGTCCACCGGCGCGATTGCGGGGCATGTGCCGAGCACTGTCCTACCAAGGCCGTTTACATGGTGAGAAAAGGGGAGGTCTTTGTGCCGGAGACAAACCCGAAGGTCTGTATTGGCTGCGGGGTATGCGAATATGTCTGTCCGGCGCGGCCGAAGGCCATAACAGTAACGGCCCATGCGGTTCATCGGACGGCGATGCTGCCCGACGGTGGGGAAGCTATAACACAAGATAAATCAGTTACTTACGAACTTCCTTTTTAAGAAATTGGCGTTTTATTGTTTCCGCATTTTTTGGTATAATACCTTCTCTCTCCCATAGTACATGCAGCAATACACAGGGTTATGACCGTATGAACGCGCATCACGACTTATCTCAGCTATCGGACGAAGAATTGCTCCAGATCAGGATATGCAGCCTTCCCCTGAAGATAGAGGGGACGTGGCTCGAGGACTGTGTTAGTGAACTCTATCGCGAACTTGCGATGCGGGATATCCAGTTCAGGCCGCTGTGCTATCTTGCCGATGAATGGCTGACGCCCGATCATGAGCCGGTCATCGGGATACCGTTTTTTCTGGCAGACCCGGCCCTCATAAGACTCGAGAAAAAGATGATGCTTGAAGCAGAAGGCAGCAACAGGGAATGGTGCATGAAACTGCTCAGGCACGAGGCCGGGCATGCGATTAACTACGCCTACCGGTTGTACAGGCGCGCAAAGTGGTCCAGGGTATTCGGACCCTTTTCCAGGGAGTATACGGATACATACCGTTTCAGGCCCTACAGCAGGAGTTTTGTCAGACATCTCGAAAACTACTATGCCCAGAACCATCCGGATGACGACTTTGCCGAAACGTTTGCCGTGTGGCTCACCCCGCACCTGGACTGGAGGAAGCAGTATGCGGGATGGAACGCGCTGAAGAAACTTGAATACGTTGACGAACTGATGAACGAAATCAAAGACAAGTCGCCGATGGTAAAAAGAGGGAAAAGATACTGGCACCTTGCTTCCCTGAAAAAGACGCTCAAGACCTACTATCGTCAGAAGCGGTGGGACTACTCAGAGGATTTCCCGGATTTTCACGACTCTAACCTCATCAAGATGTTTTCGCTCTCCGTCCAGGGAGAGAAGGAGTTGTTATCGGCGACCGATGTCATCCAGCGCTACCGGAGAGCCATTCTCAATAATGTCTCAATGTGGACGGGTGAGAAGAAATATGTCATCGGCGACCTTCTTAAGAAGATTGCCCTGCGGTGCAGAGAACTCGGGCTTGTCGTTACTGACTCTGAGTCGTCGGCCGTCCTAAAGATATCGACGTACATCACAGCACTGACGATGAATTACCTGTATACGGGGCAGTTCAGTTCTGAAAAATGAAAAAGAGAGACACCAAAATACTCATTGTGTGTGACAGTCCGTACTTTACGCCGCGGGGTTACGACTTTTCTCAGGAGTTCGAGCATGTTGACTGGTATGCCGAGTCCCAGGCGTACGAGACCCTGAGGGAACTGGGGTATCAGGTTTCGATCGTCGGGCTGTATGACAATATCTCGGTCCTTCTGGATGAAGTGAGGGAGAACAGGCCTGATGTCATCTTTAATCTGTGTGAGGTGTTTCATCAGCGGTCGGATCTTGATAAGAATGTTGCTGCCTTTTTCGAGATACTGAATATCCCGTATACCGGCGCCTCTCCCGCGAGTCTTTTTATTTGTAATGACAAGGCCCTTTCAAAAAAAATTCTCAGGTTTCACAGAATCCGGGTCCCGCGTTTTAGTGCCTTCTACCGCGAGCACAGGGTATGGCTTCCGAAACGATTGCGGCTTCCACTGATTGTAAAGCCCCTGACCGAAGAGGGTTCGCGCGGTATCGCCCTTGCCTCGGTGGTGGACAGCGAGGAGGCATTTCTCGAGAGGGTCAGGTTTATCCATGAAAGCCTTAAGAACGATGCGATTGCCGAGGAGTATATCGACGGCCGCGAGTTCTATGTCAGCGTCCTGGGGGGTAAGCGGCTTAAGGTGCTGCCCTTCAGGGAATGCAAATTCGGTCAGCTGCCCGAAGACGAACCCAGGATAGCAACCTATAAGGCAAAATGGGATGGGGAATACCGGAAGCGCTGGGGCATTAAAAATGAATTTGCCGGAAGGATTTCCGAAGAGGTCGAGGACAGAATCAAGGACATATGCAAGCGGGCTTTTCGGGCACTTCGGATGGAAAGTTATGCCCGTTTTGATATCCGTGTGACAGGTGCCGGGCGGGTGTACATCATCGAGGCGAATGCAAATCCTTCGCTTGAGATGGGCGATGAGGTGGTGATTTCTGCCGAGAAGGCCGGCATTACCTATGAGCGGCTTCTTGAGAAACTTATCGCGTTTGCCTTTGAACGAAACGCATAGGTATGCTGCCCGTACAACATCAAACAACCAGAGGGGAGGACTTTCATGAGCGGAGTTTTTGGAGCGGTTTCCAGGGACAACTGCCCTGATCTATTACTGTACGGTACCGATTATCACTCTCATTTAGGCACCCAGTACGGCGGGATTGCCATACTGGGCGATGATTTCTCGCGGCAGATACACAGTATCAGCCAGAGCCAGTTTAAGTCCCGGTTTTACGAGGATTCCAGGCGCATGAAGGGAACGAGGGGGATTGGCGTCATCAGCGCATTTGATGAACAGCCTATTTATCTTAATTCACACCTTGGTCCGTTCTGTCTGGTAACGACCGGTCTCATTGAGAATGTAGAGTCACTTACTTCACAGCTGCTTGCAAAGGGGATTTCCTTCAGTGAGGTAAGTGGGAAACAGGTGAATACGACGGAGCTCATTGCCAAACTTATCAGCCAGGGCACGTCGATCGTCGACGGCATCGAGAAGATGTTTAGCGCCATCGAGGGGTCCTGTTCAGCCCTGCTCCTCCATCGCAATGGCATCTATGCCGCCCGTGACCGGTTTGGCTATACACCACTGGTTATAGGCAGAAAGGGTGATGACTGGGCGGTCGCATCGGAGACATGTGCCTTTCCCAATTTAGGATTTAAGACGGCGAAGGAGCTAAAACCGGGAGAGATCATCCTTATTACCGAAGAGGGTATGGCCGATCAGCGGTCAGGGGGATTGTCGGAGCAGATCTGCACATTTTTATGGATCTACACCGGGTTTCCGGCCTCGAGCTACGAAGGTATCAACGTTGAGGTGGTTCGGGAGAAGTGCGGGAGGTTTTTGTCAAGGAAGGATGCCGATATCGAGATCGATGTTGTTTCAGGGGTCCCCGATTCTGGAACGGCGCATGCTATCGGCTATGCAGCCGAATCAGGCAAGCCGTATCGCAGGCCGCTGGTAAAGTATGCCCCTGGTTATGGAAGGAGTTATACACTGCCATATCAGGACATCCGGGATCTGATTGCTACGATGAAGCTCATTCCTATCAAGGAGATTATTCGGGGAAACAGGATTGTGGTGTGTGAGGATTCTATCGTAAGGGGAACCCAGCTAAAGAACTTTACTATCAAGAAACTCTGGGAGGCCGGTGCAGAGGAAATTCATGTGAGGCCTGCGTGTCCGCCACTCATGTTTCCGTGCAGGTTCTGTCTTTCCACCAGGAGCATCCATGAACTTGCTGCCCGCAGGGCGATCTGCGCCCTGGAGGGGAAAGACATCGATGATGTCTCCGCGTATCTGGATTCGAACTCTGAGAAGTATCGGAAGATGGTCGAGTGGATCGCCCGGGATCTTGAGGTGACCACCCTCAGGTATCAGACCGTGGACGATATGGTGGATGCGGTGGGCCTGCCGCGGGAGAAGTTATGTCTCTATTGCTGGAACGGTTCCTGCCCGGTTCAGACACTTTCTTCCGTGCACGGGGTCTCTTCGGATCAGGAAAAGGAAACGGCCGGGGCCGATGTGTCGAGATAGACAAAGGCAATAAAGACGGCCGATGACGTGCCCCCTCTTTCAAAGAGGAAAGGACCCAGCACCCCTCTATGCCCCGTAGTAAATACTTTCCTTAACAAATGGCGTCCTTTTTGGTACAATTATACGATATATTTAGTGCCAAAAGAACGGGTTGCGTGAAGTGTTATGGACGATCCCATAGTTTTTGATACAGTACCGATTCAGATCCCGACCGATGCGATCTACAGACGGTTGGGATACCGCAGAGCCTCTACAAGGCTTTCGGACGAGCAGAAAGAAAAAGTCGAGCAGGCCATTGAGTATGGGATGTCTTTAGTCAGGTTACAAGGGACCTATCTCCGCATCCCCATTCAGGAGAAAAAAACCGGACATGTTTCCCTCTTAACAGGCGTTGTCTTGGAGAGCAGGAATCTCGCCCATCTTCTTAAGGGTTCCTGCGAGATTATCATGATGGCCTCGACAGCGGGTTCACATATTATCGATGCTATTCAGGCCGATGCCGATGAGGGGAATCTTGCCCGGGCCGTGGTGCTTGATGCGCTGGCAAGCGAAATGACCGACGGGGCGCTTGACTGGATTGTCGAACGCCTCAACCGGGAGTTTCGCAGGGAGAATAAACGGCTTACCCGAAGACGTTTTTCGGCCGGTTACGGGGATTTTGCGCTGGAAAATCAGAGATACATACACAGTGCCCTCAGGCTGAAGTCCCTTGGCATCAGCATTACCGAGTATTTCATTCTGATTCCCGAAAAATCGGTCACGGCTGTCTGCGGGCTGGAACATTTTTTATAACAGCAAAAACACCGGCGCTATGGCAACTCTTAAACGACTGACAGAAATCGCGAAAAAACGCCCGATCATGCTCGACGGGGCAACCGGCACCGAACTCCAGAAGGCTGGGTTGCCGCAGGGGGTATCTCCCGAACTGTGGTGTACCCAGCATCCCGAGGTTATCCGGGGCATTCATGCGGCCTATACGGATGCGGGTGCCGATATTATCTATACCTGCACATTCGGGGCGAATGCCGCCAAGCTTTCTCAATATCAGCATACTGGCGCGAGAGAACTGAATAAGAAATTAGCCCTTCTGGCACGGGAGGCCGCGGGTGAGGGGGTTCTTATCGCCGGAGACATCGGGCCGACCGGGTATTTTGTTGAGCCGTTTGGAACGCTGACAGTTGAAGAGGCGGTTGCCATCTTTAAAGAGCAGGCAACCGGCCTTCTTGAAGGGGGCGTGGATCTTTTAGTGATTGAGACCATGATGGATATTCAGGAGGCCCGGGCCGCGCTCATCGCGGCAAAGGAAATCGGCGATATCTATACAATTGTCACTATGACCTATGAGGAAAGGGGGAGGACGCTTAACGGAACAGACCCGGTTACGGCCTTGATTACCCTACAGGGGCTGGGGGCCGATGCAGTGGGGTGCAACTGCTCGACCGGTCCGGATGATATGCAGGCCTTTATCGCCGCAATGAAGCCATTCAGTAAGGTGCCGCTTGTTGCGAAGCCAAATGCAGGGATGCCGCATACAGTGGACGGCAGGACTGTTTTTAATATGGGACCGGAGGAGTTTGCCTCATTCGGCAGAGGTCTTGTTAAAAGCGGGGCAGATATGATCGGGGGCTGCTGCGGCAGCACGCCCGGGCATATACGCACACTGTCCCGGGCGCTGGAAAAAGAAAGGCCTCTTACGCCTCCTTCAGAGCCGGTCAGCGCAGTCACATCGACGCGCAGGGCCGTTTTCTTGGATAGAAAAAAGAGATTGATAGTTGTCGGGGAGCGCATCAATCCAACCGGAAAATCCCGGCTGGCGCAGGAACTTTCAGAGGGCTCGATGGTTTATCTTAAGCAACTGGCGCGGGAGCAGGCATCGCAGGGCGCCGATCTGCTCGATATCAACGTTGGGGCCGCGCACATCGACGAGAAAAAAACGATAGAACAGGTCATTTATTCGCTCGCCCCGTTTACCGAATGCCCTCTGGTCATTGATTCGTCAAATGCGTCGGTTATCGAACGCGCCCTGCGCCTATATCCGGGGCGGGCCCTGATCAATTCCGTTTCAGGCGAGACGGAAAAACTGGAAAGGCTGCTGCCGGTTATGGCGAGGTACGGTGCCATGGCCATTCTCTTACCGATCGGCGATGGAGGGGTACCGGAAACTGCGCAGGAGCGGAAGGACATCGTTTGCTCGGTATTGCAGAAAGCAAAAAGCTATGGATTGGACATATCGGATTTTGTTATTGACGGATTAACCCTGAGCGTTTCGTCGAATCCGCAGTCGGTTGCCCATACACTTGAGGTAATTCACTGGTCATCTTCCAGGCTTAAGGCACATACGATTATCGGCCTTTCGAATGTCTCCTTTGGACTGCCCGGGCGCAGGTGGATTAATGCGGCTTTTTTAGAGATGGCCCGGGATAAAGGACTGAGCATAGTGATAGCGGATCCAAGCCATATCACCGGTCCGGCGCCTCCGGCAGAGGAGGCCTCGTATCTGGACCTGGCACGGGCGGTGCTGGTAGGCAGGGACAGGAATGCCGCACGTTTTATCGCACATTTTTCTTCGGCAAAGGAGTCTCCCAAAAAAGAAACGGGGACCGAGGCGCTGTCACCGTCTGAGACGTTACACTCGGCAATCCTCAACGGCGATAAAGAAATAGTTGCCGGCATTATCACCGGCGCCTTGCGCTGCGGTTATGTGCCGGCGGCACTGGTCGACGATGTCATTATCCCCGGCATTCTTGAGGTGGGGGATCTTTTTGATAAGAAGGCATATTTTCTGCCGCAGCTTATCGCGAGTGCGGAGGCGACCAAAGAGGCGTTTTCGGTGCTTGCTCCTTATCTTGAAAAAGAAGGCGACGCAAAACGGGACCGGGGAACTATTCTTATTGCGACGGTAAAAGGGGATATACACGATATCGGCAAGAATATCGTCGCGCTCATGCTGCGCAACCACCGGTTTAACGTGATTGATCTGGGAAAGGATGTTTCGTCCGAGGCGATTATCGCAGGAATTAAACGACATAAACCCGCCATTGTCGGCCTATCGGCGCTTATGACGACGACGATGACAGGCATGAAAGATGTTATTGACCTGGTCGAAAACGAAGGTCTTGAGTGCAAGTTTATTGTAGGAGGAGCCGTGGTAACCTCTTCCTATGCACGCTCGATAGGCGCCGCATATGCAAAGGACAGTGTGGAGGCCGTGCGGGTAACCGAACAATTGATAAAAAAGGAGTGAGGCACATGCCGAACATGACGAATCATCATTGGGATATTGTCCATAAAGAGATGGGTAAGGACGCCATTAAACTGTCATTCAAGGATAATTGCCAACTGACGCTCGCCAAGGACAAGTTTACGGCGACAAGGTACGATAACTTCCTATCGCTTTCGCTCGCCATCCGGGACAGGATCGTCGAACGGTGGATCAAGACGCAGCAGCGGTATCACAACGAGAAGGTAAAGCGCGTCTATTATCTCTCGATGGAATTTCTGATCGGTCGTCTCCTCGGTAACAATATTCTCAATCTCGGGCTCTGGCGGGAGGTCAAGGGTGCGCTTCAGGACATGGGGCTGGACCTTGAGGAGATACGCGAGCAGGAGGTGGATGCCGGTTTAGGGAACGGGGGCCTGGGGAGGCTCGCGGCATGTTTTCTCGATTCCATGGCGACGCTCGGTATCCCTGCCCACGGTTACGGCATACGGTATGAGTACGGCATTTTTCACCAGAAGATCGTCAAGGGCAATCAGGTGGAGCTGCCGGACGAATGGCTCAAGCACAGCAATCCGTGGGAAATCCCGCGGCCTGAATACACGGTGCGTGTCAGGTTCTACGGGCGCCTTCATTCCTACCGGAATAAACAGGGCCTGTCGGTTGTGAAATGGAAGGATGCCGAGGAGGTTCTGGCGATACCCTACGATACGCCGATCCCCGGCTACAAAAACGACGTTGTGAATACACTCAGACTCTGGTCGGCAAAGAGCACCGAAGAGTTTGACCTTGATTACTTCAATCACGGCGACTACGAACGGGCGGTTTACAATAAGATGTTCTCCGAAAATATCTCAAAGGTACTCTACCCGAATGATATGGTAAGTCAGGGCAGGGAGTTGCGCCTGAAGCAGGAGTATTTTTTTACCGCCGCCTCCATTGCGGATATCATCCGCCGGTTTAAAATTGATCACGCGGATATACGAAAGCTTCCGGAGAGGGCCGCTATCCAGATCAACGATACGCACCCCTCGCTGGGCATTCTTGAACTTATGCGCATTCTGATTGACGAGGAATCCCTTGAGTGGGAAGAGGCCTGGGATATTGTAGTGCGGACCTTCGGCTACACAAACCATACGGTGATGCCTGAGGCGCTGGAGACCTGGCCGGAGCCGCTTTTCAGGAATCTCTTGCCACGGCACATGAAACTTGTTGAAGAGATTAATTTCCGGTTTTTAAAAAAGATAGAAAAGAAATTTCCCGGTGATCTGGACCGCCTGCGCCGGATGTCCCTGATAGAGGAAGGAAATCCTAAGAAAATCCGGATGGCGTATCTGGCGATTATCGGCAGCCATTCCATTAACGGCGTTTCCCAGCTTCATACCAGCCTCTTAAAGAGTGAGGTATTTAAGGATTTCTTTACACTTTTTCCCGAACGCTTCAATTGCAAGACCAATGGAATAACGCCGCGGCGCTGGCTCCAGAAGGCCAATTTGCGTCTCGCCACCCTGATTACCGACGCGATTGGTTATAAGTGGTCGACTAATCTGGGTGAACTAGAGAGACTTCTTCCCCTAAAGGATGATCCTGCTTTTAGGGAAAGGTGGCGCGATGTAAAGCTGAAAAACAAACGCTTTCTCTCCAAGTACATCAGAAAGACAATGAAGGTTTCGGTGAGTCCCGAATCCCTTTTTGATGTGCAGGTAAAACGTATCCATGAGTATAAACGGCAGACGTTATTTGGTCTTTACATCATCTCCCAGTACCTGAAGGTAAAAAACAGCCCGGGCGATTTCCATATCCCCCGCACCTTTATTCTCGGGGGCAAAGCCGCTCCCGGCTATTTCATGGCAAAACTGATCATCAAATTTCTTTGCAATGTTGCCCGGGTGATTAACCAGGATAAGGGTGTGCGGGAAAAGATACGCATGGTCTTTGTCGAGAATTACCGCGTTTCTCTTGCCGAGAAGATCTTCCCTGCGAGCGACCTCTCCGAACAGATCTCAACCGCAGGCAGGGAGGCCTCGGGTACCGGATGCATGAAGTTTATGATGAACGGTGCACTGACTATCGGCACCTTTGACGGGGCGAATATTGAGATGGCAGAGGCGGTCGGAAGGGAGAACATATTTATGTTTGGACTGAACGCCGAGGAGATTCAAGACCTTAAGATGGAAGGGTATTATCCCCGCGACTATATTAATAATTCTCCCGTTCTGAAAGAGATACTGAATCTGGTGCAGAAGAATTTCTTTTCGCCTCAGGAGCCCGGCATTTTTTCTCCGCTCCTGGACAATCTGCTGAATGCGGACCCGTTTTTTGTCTGTGCCGATTTTGATGCGTACTGTGCGGCGCAGAATACGATAGCCCAACTCCACAAAAACGACCCCGACGAATGGATCAGAAAATCCATTATTAACGTTGCAAAATCAGGCAGGTTTTCAAGCGATAGAACCGTTGAGGAATATGCCCGGGATATCTGGAATGTTCCGATTGTGCGGCCATGATAAAATCTCTTGCCCATAAAGAGAAAGCAGCTAACAGGGAGGAAAACCGTTGGAAAATAGAGACCGGCAGAAATTCGCGATAGACGCCTATATAGCAATTGAAGAGTACATAGCGCGTCTGTATAAGGTCTATGCCGACAAATACCCCGAACACAGGGAATTCTGGAGTGCACTGTCGGAGGAAGAAATAGGACATGCCCAGTTACTGCGCATTTTTTTTAAAAAGGTCGAAGAAGGACTTGCGCTGTTTAATGAGCGACGGTTTAGGGTCGATGCAATGAAGACTCTGTGGGATTATATCAGCGGTCTTATTGCAGATGCAAAGGAACAGAAGATGCGTCCTGCCGCCGCGTTTTATATGGCGTTGGACCTGGAGAACTCTCTTTTGGAAAAAGACATGTATCGGGTATTTGAGGTAGATTCGATAGAGTTAAAAAAGGTCCTGCAGGCACTGCATACCTCAACCGGGGAACACCGCGACCGGATTCGTGAAAAGTGGCTCCAGGTGAAATCCAGAGATTCTGCACACTAAACCCATCGTACAAAAAGAGAGAAAAGAGCGGAATGGCTAAGAATACGATGCTTCTGTACGGAAAAAACTCTGTTCTCGAGCGCCTGAAAGCGACTCCTGCCACCATCAGGAAAGTATTTCTCGCGGAAGGCTTTGACCTCTCCGCCGTCAGAGGTCCGCTTAAGGAACATGGCATTGAGTATGAGTGCATGAATGCGCGCGAGCTCAGCAAGATAAAGGGCGCCAAGGATCTTCAGGGGATCGTTGCCAGAGTTGAGAAGTTCCGGTATGCCCCCTTTTCCGAGCTCGTTGAGACAGAAAGCGGAGAGCCGCCCACGCTCGTTTTTCTTGACCGTGTCAATGACCCCCAGAACCTCGGGGTCATCATACGCATTGCCGCCTGTTTCGGGCGCACGGCGCTGATTATCCCGAAGTTTCACGCCTGCGAGGTGAACGAAACCGTGCTGCACGTGGCATCGGGCGGAGAAAATTACGTGCCGATCTCTCTCGTCTCAAATCTCTCTTCCTCGATCATTGCGGCCAAGAAAAGAGGATACTGGATAATGGGCGCTGTCGTGGATAATGATGCCCAGGATATCGGAACCCTTTCGCTGCCGTTTCCTCTTGCCCTTGTTCTGGGTTCTGAGGGAGAGGGGGTGCGTTACGGTGTGGAAAAGCATCTTGATATCAAGGCACGCATCCCGATGGACGGGGCACCGCTTTCGTTTAATGTGAGTATGGCCTCGGCTATTTTGCTCTATGAAATCAACCGGCAGAGAAAGGAGCCTTCGTCATGAAATCCGCAACCTCAGCTCCCTCAAAGAAAATGTTACAGTTTATCGTAGAGGCGGGGATGCTTAAGCAGGTGCGCCGTTCAGGCTGGTCGGTGATCGGGATGAAGCACGCAGAGAGCGTCGCGGACCACAGCTTCCGCTGCGCGGTGATCGGCTACTGTTTGGCGCATTCCGAGGGAATTGATCCCTACAGGGTGCTTTTGATGACACTTTTTAACGATATACAGGAGGCACGCATTACCGATCTGCACAAGATGGCCCAGCGCTATATTGAGTCAGAGACATTCGAGGATTCCTCCTTTGCCGAGCAGATCCAGTCTCTCCCGAAGTCTCTTCGCGATGAACTAACGGATAGCCGCGCTGAATGGCGCCGGCAGAAGACACGCGCAAGCATCGTTGCCCGCGATGCCGACATTCTTGAGTGTCTGATACAGGCGAAGGAATACTATGAGCAGGGGATTTTGCAGGCAGCAAAGTTCATGAAGAAGGCGCCGCGGTTTCTCAGGACCGGAAGCGCGCGCAGGCTCTGGCGATTAGCAAGAACCCAAAGCCTCAATGAGTGGTGGTTTAATCTGACCGAGTTCAAGCGGTAGGCGAAGACGAATCATTTTTTGTTTTTTTGGCAGTAAAGACAGCACCTAGAAAGAAGATCCAGAGGAGCATAACCGCCCGGTCCACGGCGGCAACACAGGCAGTCTGAACAGCGGCCCCTCCCATAAGCATCGTAACGAGGGACATTGTTGCCTCGCGGATGCCGAGGGCCCCCGGTGTAACGGCAATGAACATGGAGAGGATGCCGCTTGCCGATAGGATGATGGCCGAGGAGAAGGAAATCGGTTGAAACAGTGCGTTGTAGAGAAGGCTGATCCGCGCAGCAAAAAGTCCTACGAGCAGTATTGACGACACAACGGCAGGCAGCCACAGGTAAGGATGTTTTCTGAGAGCGCCCCACTCGGTTATGAATGCTTTGAGGGCAGCGTTTTTTAAGGCAAAGAGGCTTAATAAGTTAAGCGGCACCAAAAACGGAAGAAAGGCGCACAGGGCGATATCGAAAAAAGAGGTTCTTGCCTGGGCGCTGAATGCCGTATGATACCTGAGCGTAACGGCATGGCAGAGCATCGCAGCGCAGGCAATTTGTATGAGGGATATATAGGTGACGATTGCCGCGGTTTTTGCGTAGGAGAAACCATAACGTTTATGAAGGTAAAGACCGCGCGCTACAATACCGCTTTTGATGATGATGTAATTTGAATACGTATGGACTACGGTCAGGCCGAACCATTCCCCAAAAGACATCCGGATACCAAATGAACGCAGGAATAGATTATACAGGTATCCATTGAGCAGGAGGCTTGATAGGGCGAGTAGGAAGAGGGTGAAGAGGTCTTTGTAGCCTATCCGGAATATCTGCATGAATTCGGTCTGGTGCTGAAGGATGTAAAAGATAGAAAAGAGAAATACGACAATAAGAAACAGTAATTTGAGCAACCGGAACTGTAGTGATGTAGGCATGCGGTAAATTATAGCAGGAAAATCGCCCTTTGTATAGGCTGCCGGTAGCCTCATCGGCGGATGGATCGTATGAATACACGACTGGTAAAGGATGGTCTGGCAATAGCGAGGACATTCGGGCTGCGCCACGCGTTTCGGCGGTTTCGCGATCTTCGTGCCATAGAACGGGAGGAACGACGCAGGAATATTTTATACACGGGGCTCAAGCCCAAGGGACCGGTGATCAAAA
Source organism: Candidatus Omnitrophota bacterium (assembly GCA_016930485.1). Classification (GTDB taxonomy): domain Bacteria; phylum Omnitrophota; class Gorgyraeia; order JAFGGP01; family JAFGGP01; genus JAFGGP01. The sequence goes on from JAFGGP010000008.1 coordinate 21,647, forward strand.
ATATCCTGGGGAGTAAGATGTGTCTTAATATGAACGATTACGGTATACATCGGGATCTTTTTTTGGACGAAATCCGTGAGCCTGTTGCGACGCGGCACGTTATGGATATTTTAACCGGCAATGATGTGGTCCTGGAGATAGGGGCGAATATCGGTTACTATGCACTCATAGAGGCAAGGCTCGCGAAAAAGGTGTATGCCGCCGAACCCAACCCCCGGAACTTTGCCGATCTCAAGGTGAATATCGAGATGAACGGGTACGACAATATCGAACTCTTTGAATTGGCCTTCGGCGATACAAGCGGTCCTGCCTTGATGAATGTAGCGCCCCGGAGCAACTGGCACAGTTTTTATCCCCTTTCCGAGGCGGTGGGAACGGTTACTGTCTCGATGGAGACGGTCGATAATTTTTTGGCCGGCAGGGAGCAACCGACCTTTGCCAGGATGGACGTCGAGGGTTACGAACTGTGCGTGGTGCAGGGGATGCAGAGGACGCTTCGGAACCTTGAGCGTTTATTTATCGAGATCCATGCGCAGATTATGAGACTTAAGGAGACACGGGAGCTTCTTGATATCCTGTGCGCCGCACAGTTTTATCCTGAGAAGATTGTTAAGTATGACAAACCAGGTTTTTCCCGGGTCCTTCCAAACGACTATATAGATGAGGTATATCGGGGCGATAAAGGTGTTTATGAGGTATTTTTCAGACGGGGAGATGCATAAAGAGAGAGGTAAGCGACAATAAGCGCATGAAAAAAAGCCCCCATCCCCCATTGTGTACCCGCGACAAACAACGGTTTCGCAACCGCGTCTACACATATTACCGTTTACATGGGCGAAGGCTTCCCTGGAGGGATACGTCAGACCCGTATCACATTCTTGTTTCGGAAATTATGCTTCAACAGACGCAGGTTTCGCGCGTGGTCGATACATACGGGGAGTTTATCAGACTCTTTCCTACTGTTCGCGTACTGGCGGCTGCCCGTCTGGGGCGGGTGATGCGGGC
>JAFGGP010000009.1 GCA_016930485.1 Candidatus Omnitrophota bacterium
AGACCGTTGCAAAACCCTGCTAAAGACGTCATTGCGAGCCTGAATGGCGAAGCAATCTCTCTTTTTGAGATTACTTCGGTCGCTTTGTTTCCTCCCTAATGACAGCACGAGATACTTTTTCAACGGTCTCAAGTTTACATTTGCCTGCCCTGAGTTGCATCGAAGGGTCATTTTCCCGTCTCGCCACTGGCGGACGAGGTCTCGCCAGAACTGGCGGAGATATTTAATTTTTGATATTTGCATTATCTGCGACCCTGCGTCTTTGTGACTTATTAAGTCCCGAAACGCCGGGCCTACTATAACAGATTGCTCGACATTAGTCAATCGGTGTGGTAGACTAAACTGCTAACAGAAAGGCGCCGCGCTCCCCGGCCGACAAAAGATTATATCTTTTTTATTTTTAAAGGGATGGGAAAAAGATGAGGACGTACTGGCGACTTATTTTACTACTCAAATCAAATGCTTGGATTTTCCTTTGCGCACTCCTTTTCATGGGGGTGTCCTCTGTGTTCGACGGGGTAAGTTTTGGCATGATTATCCCGGTGGTGGACATCGTATTTGCGGGCAGGCAGATTGTGCTTCCTCATGAGGAACGGATTCCGGCGTTTGTCGTAGAATGGGTAAGCTATATAAATAATTTGGCTCCTCAACAGGTCTTAAACTATTTTGTTATAGTCCTCATAGTCCTTTTTGTCTTAAAGCATCTCGGCGTTTTTTTTCAGTCTTATCTCATGGTGGATCTGGGCTTGCGCGTAGTAAGAGACATGAGGCGCGTCGTCTACGACAGGATGATCGAACTCTCTCTCGACCATTTCGTTAAAACCCAGGTGGGGGAACTGGTCAGCCGCATTACATATGATACCAGCGTCGTCAAAAACGCAACGACCGAATCTCTGAGGGATCTTTTCTATCAACCCATCCAGCTTGTGGTATATACGATTGTTCTGTTGGGCATCAGGAGCTATTTTGCGATACCGTGGTCGCTCGTTTTCGTCAGCGTCGTGCTGATGCCGGGAATTATTTATCCGGTTGTGCAGATCGGCAAGCGCCTGAAGAAGCTGAGTGCGCGGACACAGGAGCAGATGGCAACCATCAACGCATCGCTCTTTGAGACATTTTCCGGCATCAAGATCGTCAAGGCCTTTTCTTCCGAAGAGGGCGAAAAAAAGAAATTCAACTGGCACAACCAGAATTTTTACCGGGTACTTCTTAAAAGCGGCAAGCGGATGCTGTTGATCAGCCCGATAACCGAGATAAGCGGGGTCATTTGCCTGGCCGCAGTCCTGTGGATGGGGGGCAGGGAGGTTGTGCACAACAACCTCAGCCCCGGGGCATTTCTTGCTTTTCTGGCCGCGCTTCTTTCTCTTGTTAAGCCCTTTAACCGCCTCAGCAGAGTATATGGTGTGAATCAACAGGCACTTGCCGCAGCAGAGCGGATTTTTGAGATACTGGATTCCCGTCCTTCGGTCTCGGAGGCATCGGATCCAATCGAGCTCGGCACAATCCAGGATTCAGTCGCATTTGCAAATGTCGGATTTAAGTACGAAGACAAAACCATTTTGCAGGATGTAAATCTCACAGTACATGTGGGCGAGATTCTGGCTATTGTAGGAAAGAGCGGTTCAGGTAAAACCACGCTTGTTAATTTGATCCCCCGTTTTTATGATCCGACAGAGGGCGAGGTGCTTGTCGACGGGATTGATATAAAACAGGTTAGTTTCCGGTCGTTGCGGAGCCAGATCGGGGTCGTTACGCAGGAAACCATACTGTTTTATGACACGGTGCGCAACAACATAGCCTACGGAAGGCCGGATGCCTCACTGGATGAGGTAATACGCGCAGCACAGGCGGCAAACGCACATATGTTTATTGAACAACTTCCTGAAAAATACAACACCTTGATCGGTGAACGGGGGTTTCGCCTTTCGGGCGGCGAAAGGCAGCGCCTCGCTATTGCCCGGGCGCTTCTGCAAGATCCCCCTATTTTAATATTGGATGAGGCTACTTCTCAGCTGGATGCCGAGAGTGAACGGCTCGTTCAGGAGGCCATTGATCGCTTAATCAAAGGGCGGACTGTTTTTGTTATAGCCCATCGTCTTTCGACCGTAAAACATGCCACGCACATCGTGGTCCTTGACGGTGGCACTATTGTGGGGCGGGGGACCCACGAACAACTGCTTGGGACCGACACTTTATATAAGTCTTTGTACAATATGCAGTTCGAAACCGATACATGAGCGCCTTTCTATAATTGACCCGTTTTTGGGCGGGCACAGGCAATGTACCTCCCTCGCCGATGGGCGAGAAAAGACTTGCAAAGGGTGAATTTTATTGCTATACTTCGGGTTTACTCACTCAAATAGCTATTTCCGCGGGCAACACCTCTCTTTATATTGGTCCCCCAAGAGAGGTTTTTAAGCATTGTTACCCCATTATTTGGGTATTGGGGGAATATATACTAAACTAGACAGGAAGGAGCAAAGGAGACCATTTTGGTAGAAACAAACGACTTACTCAAAAAGCTATTAGAGGCAGGTGTCCATTTTGGTCATCAGACCAGACGCTGGAATCCCAGGATGAAGCCGTATATCTTTGGTTCGAGAAACGGCATCCATATTATTGACTTACAAAAAACTGTCATGGCCGTTGAGGAAGCCAGGAAGTTTTTGCTGGAACTGACCGCCTCGGGCGGCAGGGTGCTGTTTGTAGGGACCAAGAAACAGGCCCGCGATATTATCATGCGCAAGGCCCAGGAAAGCGAGATGTTTTATGTTAATGAGCGTTGGCTGGGCGGGGCATTGACTAATTTTAAGACAATTCGTCAAAGCGTGTCGCGACTAAAGGAAATCGCCTCTTTTAAGGCAAACGGCACCTTTGATACATTAAAGAAAAAAGAACGTGCCCACCTTATCAAAGAGGAGGAAAAGCTGCGCAGAAATCTTTCCGGCATCGTCGATATGGAAGAGCTCCCTGACTGTCTGTATGTCATTGATACCAAATGCGAGGAGATCGCCGTAAAGGAAGCGCGCAAACTGGGCATCCCGATCGTCGGCATTGTCGACACCAATTGCGATCCCGAAGACATTTCATTTCCCATACCAGGCAACGACGATGCCTTTAAATCGATTTCATTTCTTACCGATCTTCTGTGCGAGGCGATGATTGAGGGAAGGACCCAATATAAGAAATCAGCGCCGAAAGAGAAAAAAGAAAGAAAGGCAAAAATAGAAACCCCCGCAGAATCCCCGAAGCACGGAGATGAAGATGACGCAGGGCATGCCACGGATCAAACGCCGCATGATATGTCTGGAGAGGTAGAGGCGTCCGGCGAAACCCTGTCTCAGGACGCCGCCTAACATCATCGCATTTTCACAATGTAATACATACATCAACGAGGAGAGAATTATGGCAGTAACGATGGATCAGGTGAAAAGACTGAGAGAACTTACTTCTGCAGGAATGATGGATTGTAAAAAGGCCCTGAAGGAGGCCGGTGGTGACATCGATGAGGCCATTAAACTGTTGCGGCAGCGCGGCAAGGAACTGGCCCAGAAAAAGGCAGCGCGCAGCGCGCAGGCCGGCATCGTGAGCGCGTATATTCACCACGGCGATAAAATCGGGGTACTTCTAGAAGTGAATTGTGAGAGTGACTTTGTGGCAAAAAACGAAGAGTTCAAGACCTTCGCCAAAGACATCGCCATGCAGATCGCGGCTGCCTCTCCGGGGTATATCTCGAGAGACGAGGTTCCCAACGACCTTATAGAACAGGAAAAAGATATTTTTCGCGCCCAGATAGAAGGCAAACCAGAACACGTCATCGAAAAGATTGTCGAAGGAAAGCTCGAAAAATACTACAGCTCAACCTGTCTTTTAGAGCAACCCTTCATCAAAGATCAGGATATTACGATGAAGGAGTTGGTGCAGGATATGGTGGCAAAGTTCGGCGAGAATATTGTTATTAGTCGCTTTGTGCGGTTTGCCCTCGGCGAGGAATAACTCGGACAATTGGCCGTAGCGCCTTGCCATTACACATCAGCGTTTAAGCACCGCAAGCACTTATTACTATGGCTTCTGCTGCAAGGGCCCGAAGAAAAAAACCTCGTTACAGACGGATTATCCTCAAGATCAGCGGAGAGGCCCTCCAGGGATCTCAGCCGTACGGCATTGATATTGATGCCGCCTATTCCATCGCCGAAGAAATCAAAGAGATATGCGAAATGGGCGTAGAGACCGCCGTTGTGATCGGCGGCGGCAACATCTTTCGCGGAGGCGAAGCGGCCACCAAGGGAATAGAGCAGTCGACAGGAGACTACATGGGTATGCTGGCGACTGTAATTAATGCCCTCTGCCTGCAGGTAGTCTTGGAGAGGGCCGGGGTGCCTACAAGGGTGCTTACGGCAATCAGTATGCAGCAGGTCGCAGAGCCTTATATACGGCGCCGCGCAATCAGACATTTGGAAAAAGGACGGGTTATCATTCTTGCCGCCGGAACCGGCAACCCTTATTTTACGACCGATACGACCGCTGCGTTACGGGCAGTCGAGATTGACGCAGATGTCATATTCAAGGCGACGAAGGTTGATGGTGTATATTCAGCGGACCCGCACAGGGTCAAGAACGCAAAGCGGTTTAAGATGTTGTCCTATCGGGATGTAATTACCAGAGAACTTAAGGTAATGGATGGAACGGCCGTTACGCTGTGCAGGGACAACAAGGTGCCTATCGTCGTTTTTAATATATGGAAGAAGGGCAATATTAAAAGGGCGGTACTTGGGGAAGCCGTTGGAACGACCGTGGGAAATATATAAGCCTCAGGTTACGAAGAGCCCCTTAGTTAATTCCGATACACAAGGTATTCAGCCTGAGAGAGGCGGCAACCTGTCTCGTCATTAAAGGAGGTCCTCTATGACACCCACACAAAAACTCGTACGAGAGACCGAAGAAAAAATGAAGAGGACACTGGAGGCAAGCAAGCGGGACTTTGCCCAGGTGAGAACCGGCAGGGCATCGCCGAGTCTGGTAGAGGGGCTGTTCGTCGATTACTATAATACACCGACACCTCTCAAGCAGCTCGCAACTATTTCTGCTCCCGAAACAACGATGATCGCCATTCATCCATGGGACCCCACCGCCATTGTTGAAATTGAAAAGGCTATTTTGAAATCAGACATCGGTATCACCCCAAATAATGACGGCAAGATCATACGGCTAAACATTCCTTCTCTTACTCAAGAGCGGCGCGATGAACTAATAAAGGTTACCAAGAAGATGGCCGAGGACGGCCGGGTTTCGGTAAGGACGGTTCGCCGCGATGCAAATGAACATGCAAAAAAGATCGAAAAAGACGGCTTGATCACCGAAGATGAAATGCACAAGGCGTTAGACGATATTCAAAAACTGACCGATAAATATATTGCCGAAATTGACAAGGCGCTCAGGGAAAAAGACGAAGAAATCGCCGCTTTTTAAATAGCATCACCCTCAGACGCTACAAACGTTAGGTCTCCATCGAACTTCTGTTAATGAGGATCCGTTTTCGCGAGCCGCTAGCTCATCAGGTAGAGCACCGGCCTTTTAAGCCGGGTGTGCCGAGTTCGAGCCTCGGGCGGCTCATTTTTACCCCGTGAGATAATAATATCTCACGGGGTTAATTGTCTCGGAGATCGATCCATGGAAAAACGCTACGAAGCAATCGAACACACCGCCGATTTCGGCATCAGGGCCTACGGAGATTCTTTATCCGATCTCTTTACAAATGCTGCTGTTGGCATGTTCTCCTCCATCGCCGATCTTACTACGGTAGATCCCATTCACAAGAGAGATATATCTGTGACTGAAACAGACAGGGAGGCTTTGCTGGTTGAATGGCTGCGGGAATTGCTTTACCTATTTTCGACAGATGGTATAATTTTATCACGATTTGATATTGGGCATATGACCGAACGATCCCTGAAGGCAAGGGTATACGGAGAACGGTATAAGCAGGAAAAACATACACTACACACCGAAATAAAAGCGGTTACGTACCACGGACTCGAGGTTATCCAGGCAAAGGGTGGGTGGAAGGCGCAGATCATCTTTGATGCGTAACGAGGAAACGCATGTCCGAGTTCTGGCAGGGCACTCTTGAAAAGGTCGACGACTGGCGTTATCGCATTCCTGTCACGTATAAGGCGGGGATGAAGGTGCCGGGCATTCTCTATGCTGATGAAACACTGCTCAAGGATATTGTGCGCGATAAGGCACCGGAGCAGGTAGCCAATGTCGCGTGTTTACCCGGTATTGTCAGGCACTCTCTGGCAATGCCTGATATTCACTGGGGTTATGGTTTTTGTATCGGTGGAGTTGCCGCGACCGATCCGGAGGCAGGAGGCGTTATTTCTCCGGGCGGGGTCGGGTATGATATTAACTGCGGTGTCCGTCTCATGAGGAGCGAGATAACACTTGCTGAAATAAAAAGGCGGATCGAGCCTTTAATGAACCGTCTATTTACCGGCATTCCGGCAGGTGTCGGCTCGAAAGGGGATATCCGTCTTTCCGCCAGAGAAGAACGCCGGTTGTTTGTAGAGGGCGCCCGATGGGCCGTTAATAAGGGTTTTGGTTCTGGGGAAGACCTAGAGTGCACCGAGGCAGGCGGTGCTTTAGACGATGCAGACCCATCACAGGCATCCGACCGGGCATATGAACGGGGTGCACGGCAGGCAGGGACCCTTGGCTCCGGGAATCATTTTCTCGAGGTTCAAGTTGTTGATGAGATCTACGACGAAGATATAGCCCGGGAATTCCGCATTTTTAAAGACCAGGTCACCGTTATGATTCATTCGGGCTCACGCGGTTTTGGTTACCAGGTCTGCGATGATTATGTAAAGTCGATGGTGCGGGCTATGGCAAAATACAACATCCAGCTTTCTGATAAACAACTTGCCTGCGCACCGATCAAATCGCCCGAAGGAGCAGCTTATCTGGGGGCTATGCGCTGCGCAGCAAACTATGCGTGGGCCAACAGGCAGTGTCTGATGCACAGGACACGCGAGGCATTTGAAGCAGTCCTGGGCGCATCATGGCAATCGCTAGGACTGTTATTGGTATACGATGTTGCCCACAATATAGCGAAGTTTGAAACATACACAGTAGACGGCAGGAGGAAAAAACTCTGCGTTCATCGCAAGGGGGCAACTAGGGCCTTTGGGCCCGGTAACCCCGAACTTCCTGCGCGGTTTCAGAGAACCGGACAACCGGTCATTATACCAGGCGATATGGGGTCCCATTCATTTCTATTGGCAGGTACCGTCAAGGCAGAAACAGAGACTTTTGGGAGCACGTGCCACGGTGCCGGACGAGTTCTTTCGCGTTCAGCATCTATCCGGGCATGCAGAGGCCGCCACATCGACAGAGAGCTTCTTGAAACAAAAGGGATTATTGTACGGGCGACCGGACGTTCTACGCTTGCCGAAGAAGCGCCCGAGGCATACAAAGACGTGATTAACGTGGTCAATGTGGTTCACAATGCCGGGATCTCAAAGAGGATAGCCCGGATGCGTCCACTGGGGGTAGTAAAGGGATAACACAATAGTCACAGGGCGCAGGACACAGGTAACAATACTTGTGACTGGTGACATGTGACCTAATAGATGGAGTCGCCGATGTTAGATCTCAAAACTATCAGAAATAATCCCGATATAGTCAAGAAGGCCCTTAAGGACCGGTCACTCTCTCTCGATATTGACAGTTTGCTTGCCTTGGATGAGAAAAGGCGAGAGGCGATTACCGAGGTTGAACAGCTTAAGGCTACCAAAAACAAAACAACCGATGAAATTGCGCAACTTAAGCTCAACAAAGAGGATGCAAACGCCCAGATAGAATCGACGAAATTGCTATCCCAAAAAATAGGCGAAATAGACAAAAAAGTGGTTGAATACGATACTATTATAGCGGAAATAGTACTTAATATCCCAAATATACCAGATTCGTCGGTTCCTGTGGGGACCCCTGAAAAGAATGAAATTGTAAGGGCATGGGGAAAGCCGAAGAACTTTAACTTCAAACCCCGCAACCATATAGAGCTGGCAGAGGCGCACCGGCTGGTTGATTTCGAACGAGCCGCCAAGATTGCCGGTTCCAATTTCGTTTCCTATCGGGGAAAAGGGGCGCTTCTTGAACGGGCCCTTATTAACTTTATGTTAGACCTCCATGTCAAGAAACACGGATATACCGAGATATTTCCGCCTTTTCTTGTGAACAGGAAATCCATGACCGGCACGGGACAACTTCCTAAACTAGAAGAGGATATGTATCGGTTGAAGGACGATGACTTTTTTTTAATCCCGACGGCTGAGGTCCCGGTTACTAATCTGCACGCCCAAGAGGTGTTAGAGGAAGACGATCTGCCGATTTACTATACTGCATACACCGCCTGTTTTAGAAGGGAGGCAGGCTCGTACGGAAAGGACACGAGAGGGCTTATTCGGGTGCACCAGTTCGACAAGGTAGAAATGGTGAAGTTTGTAAAGCCCGAGGCTTCCTACGATGAACTTGAAACGCTTCTGGGGAACGCGGAGGAAGTACTTCAGTTGCTCGGGCTTCCCTATCGCATTTTGAAGCTTGCAACCGGCGATCTGAGTTTTGCGGCGAGCAAGTGCTATGATATCGAGGTCTGGGCGCCGGGGAGCGAAAAATGGCTTGAGGTTTCAAGCTGCAGCAATTTTGAGAATTTCCAGGCGCGCCGGGCTAATATCCGGTTTAAAAGCAAGGCGACAGGGAAGACAGAACTGGTGCACACGCTGAATGGTTCGGGTGTTGCTTTAGCCAGGACCGTCATCGCCATTCTGGAAAATTATCAGAATCAGGATGGTTCAATTGCGATACCGGATGTCTTAGTAAAGTATATGGATGGACTTAAGGTTATTGAAGAAGAAACATAATCGCGGGTGTTTGTCGGCCGATCGGACAGAGATGTTGACAACCGCATTTTTAGGAATATAATAGACACAAATCATTACTATGTTGTAGAGCCCCGAGTCCTTGTGATTTGGGGCTTTTTTTCGGAAATCCCCATCCTCCACAAAGGAGGTGTATTTTATGACAGAAAGTGAATTTTGGCTATTTTTGGAAGCGTTATGGGAGGAAAGAGAAAGGGCCTCGATGATAGCAGGGACTATTGACAGCCCTCTTTTTGAAATTCAAACACAAAACGACTATATAGGAGGCCATGCGTTGCTGCCGAATGAACACACACAGATTCCAGAGCAATGCATTACGGATATGGGTAAATTACTCTTTGAAAATGTTAAACAAAACACCAAAGAGGCTATCTTGATGATTTTAGCCCATCAGCCCACCAGAAAAGCATTATCCATCCTTAGAGAATATTGCAAGACGCCGGATGAAAACCTGAGATATTTTGCTGAAATCGCACTGTGGGAATGTAAGATGTGGAATGAATGAGCCATAGCGGCAGCGAGTATCGTATCATAAACGCAACACCTAAGAAATGCGGCATTTCTTCGGGGTGCGATGCAGGAAATGGATATCAGGGTTGTTTACAACATTAAATTTTAGAAATAAAAATAGTTGTAAACTACTTTTAAAATAAATATTATATCATCATATAAAACAACATGTTACAATCAGTTTGTTGACAACTTGTTGACAATGAAATATTTCTAGTATATACTAAAGTCGTAAAATATTACCAGGGGAAAATATGATGGATATCGGTAATGTAATTCTGCAGATACTCGAGAAAAAAGGAGAGGTTAGGGTTTCTGATGTCGTGCAACTTACCGGGTTTTCCCGGGCCTATATCAATAGATTTTTTAAACACCTGAGAGAAGAAGGGAGGATCGCATTAATAGGGAAGGCAAACAAGGCCCGATATATTAGCGCAACACACGAGGCAATATCAAGTGCCAAAAAGGACATAACCAACATCCACCGTATACTGCGCAACGAAAACCTTGCTGAGCATCAGGTTTTTGACGAGATAAAAGACAATTCAGGAATTTTTTCTAACATAGCTGAAAACGTTAATCACATTTTGCATTACGCGTTTACAGAAATGCTTAATAATGCCATTGAGCACTCTCGTTCCGAGAAAATAGAAGTTTTTATGAAAAGACATAAAGACAAAATACGTTTTGAGGTAATTGACAAAGGTATAGGTATTTTTAATAGCATCATGCAAAAAAAGCAGCTTAAAAACGAAATGGAGGCCATAGATGAACTTCTCAAAGGCAAGTTTTCAACCATGCCAGAGCGGCATACAGGAGAGGGAATTTTCTTTACATCAAAGGTTGGAGATTTGCTTATTATCCAGGGCTCTCGAAAAAAAATACTGTTCGACAATCTTCTTAACGAGGTTTTTATTAGAGATATAAAAAATACAGTAGGGACACGAGTAATGTTTGTCATTGGGCTGGATTCCATGAGGAGGATAGACGAGGTATTTAAAAAATATACAGACGATTCCTTTGAATTTAGCAAGACAGCCGTATCGGTCAGGTTATATGAAATGGGGCCGGATTATATTTCGCGTTCGCAGGCACGAAGGATTATGACGGGGATCGATAGATTCAAAACAGTCATACTAGATTTCAAGGATATCGAAACAATTGGCCAGGGCTTTGCCGATGAGGTATTTCAGGTATGGCAGTCTCAGCATCCTGATATTACCATAATTCCTCAAAATGCAAACGAGAATGTTTGTTTTATGATTAGCAGGGCACGCTCTATCAGGCGGGAATAACACATTCGATTGCTTTCTGAGTTTAGTTTTGATATAAATAGATATTACGATGCGGAGGAGTGGCAGAGCGGTTTAACGCGGCGGTCTTGAAAACCGTTGGGCCCTCG
>JAFGGP010000002.1 GCA_016930485.1 Candidatus Omnitrophota bacterium
AGGTTCCTTGCTCCCGTAGTATACAGCATGTGAGTCTTTGATGCTGGCGATGTACCATTTTTATAATTTCCTATGCAGCAAGAAAAATTCACCCCTCTCTGGGATAGAAAAAACAGGTTATAGAGTCCGTGCGCGAAAGAAAACTTATCTTGATGGTAGGGAATGGCACGCGATGCATATCCGGTGCTCTATTCGGCAAGTTGCCGCCGCACGCAGATACCATAAGGAAAGGGCTGTCGGTAAAAACGGCATAAAAACATGCGTATGGCATCAGTGATGGTTGCCTCGGGAGGGCATGCCTCTAAAGTACCTGCTCTGGGAGACATGTTCTTGTGCGCTGCCTGCTCACCCTGAAAGAGAATCCGACCGATCCCGGCCCTCTCTGTAATATAGCTACCATCCTCCACCGCCGCCCCCGCCGCCGCCCCCGCCTGAAAAACCGCCTCCACCGCCACCGGAGCTTGAACCGGGTGGCGTTGAGGCGGACGAGACGGCGCTTGAGAAAGAGCTTCCCAGTCCGGATACAAATCCGCCCGGATTAAAACGGTTCCAGGCATGCCCTGAATACCACCCCGGCCTGTATTCCTCACCGTGCGCGCCTGCACGCGCCAGTACATCGGCAAACTGTTCGGCCCACGCCTGTTCGACATCCAGTGCAAGGGCATACGGTAAAAATTTCTCGAAGAGTTCGGGTGTTCTCTCAGGAGGAGTGAGAAGATTAAGCCGCTCTTTTTCGGCGACCAAAAGATACATCTTGAATCCCTCTATTTTGTCCATAACCTTTCTTCCCTTAAAAGTCGGCGCCTTGAGCAGATGATAGAACAGGCCGTTCAAACCGACAACAATAAGCAAGAGCAACACTATCGAAAAGGAGGTTGTTGAGACAAGCATAACGATTCCGAAGACTTCTCCCGCAAGAAACGGAACTCCGAAGATGGTCATTCCGAATGCGGCCGCGGTATTGCGCCCTCCTGAAGCGGCGGAGCGCCAGAGCAGAATAATCTGCTGCATAAGCGCCATTACCCCAAAACTCCAGATCGTAAGCCATGCGCTCATAAAAAGCGCTATCGGCAGCTCCTCCCCCGCCACCAGCGCGCTTGAGCCTATCATAATCAGCACGGAAAAAATAGCACCGGGTATAAAATAGTTTTGATTCGTGAAAAAATAGATTTTTTCGTAACCCTGCTTAAGCGTAGCTTCTAATTTTTTAATCGCGTCTTTTATCCTCGTATGGTTCGTATTTTTTAAATCGATTCTCCCCAGGCCCCCCAGAAGTGCCCGGGCGATTTTTTTCTCCTCCGGCGTCAACATTTCTTCATTGCCGCCTGTCTTTTCGATGCTGTAACTCCCGCCGGTCTCACTGATTTTCACATATCCCTTGACGGCCATATTAATAAGAGACGCGGTAAAGGACTTATTATCAAACCCCATCTTCATAATGTATCGCATCGCGGCCGGGGACAACCCCTGCGGTGGATTAAAAAGCGGGATAATAGTCCCTTTTGCAGGATCCCTGCCGACACGGCCCCATACCATTAGATAATAGATAAAAAGCAAAAGAAGGCCGCCGAGACCGATGAGGATGCCGAGGTTATCGCGCAAAAGAAAACCGATCTTCACCAAAAGGGTCGGTTCCGTCACGTACCCCTTGGGCCAGGAGATAAAAATAGTCAGCCCCTCGCCCGGGGCGAGACGCCTGGTTGTCCTAAAGGTCGTACGGCCGTACATATCGTTTGATACCGAAAGATTCTTCTGGCGCGAACCGGCCGGTCCCGTGTAACCCCCGTATGAAAGAACAGCATGGGCAGCGTCTCCGGGAAGCCCCACGGTTGCCGAGGCCTCCTCTATAGGAAAACCCCATCCGTTGCCGGTGACATTCCAGTACAGTTCGTCAACGTCTTCAAAGAAACCAAGCTGTCTGTCAGTGCGGTAGATGATGGTATAGGTGTGTTCGCCCGGCGATATAAAAATATCCTTATTCCCGATATACAGGCGCACACCGTTAGAGAGGGTCTTCAGGAAATAGTCCACGGGGCCCCCGTTATGCCGGACCTCGAGCACGGAAAAACCCACAACATACCTGTTGCCGTACCGGTCTTCGTATCGTGTGGGAAAGTCGCGATAGATGCCGTGCTTTATCTGCTGGCCGGCACTGACAACGGTGATGGTTTCGGTTACCGTCATCGAGGCATCTTCGTGCACCTCAATCGCGCTGTCGAACGAGAGAATTCTTTCGGCCGAAGGGCCCTGGGCGCAAAGGATGCCGGGCGCAAGCAAACCAAAAAAAACTGCGGAAGACACCAAAGACAGGAAAATGCGTTTTTTCATAAGATGCCGGCCACCGAAATGACTGTTTATTGAGAACCTATCTCATACCTTCTTTCTATTGCTGCTGATTAAAATTAACATCGGGCACGGCGCGTTCGGTGGCGGATTCGATCTCGAAATATTCAACCGGGTCAAAGCGAAACCACCTGGCTATCACAGTACTGGGGAAAGACTGCGTCATGATGTTATAATTGCGCGCTGAGCCGTTATAGTACCGCCTGGCCATCTGAATCTGCTCTTCTATCTCGCGCAGATTGTCCTGCAGCTTAAGAAAACCCTCGCTGGCCTTAAGCTCAGGGTATGCCTCGGATAGCGCGAAGATGGTCTTCAGGGCCTGCGTAAGCCCCTGCTCCATCTGCATCCTTTCTTTCGGATCGGTGGTTCCCATAAGCCTGCTGCGGAGGTCTGTGACATTTTCGAGAACCGTCTTTTCGTGCTGCATGTAGCCCTTGACGGTCTCGACCAGGTTGGGAATAAGGTCGTGGCGCCGCTTGAGTTGGACATCAATGCCGCTCCACGCCTCCTTGACAAGGGCCCTGTTACGGACAAGGCGGTTATACATGCTGATGACCGCAAACACAATAACAGCGATGATGATAAGGATGAGAAGCACTGTACACCTCCTTCAATGAGCAGATGATTTACATCTATTCATCAAATAGATGTAAATCATAGGCCGCATCTCGTGCTGACGTCTGTGAATTGAACCCCGCCCTTTTGGACGGTATCTGTGATTGGCCGTTTCCGATTCGTTTTACTCCTGCCCGGTTCGGGATGCTGTTCTACATCCTAGAACTTATTTCAGTCTTACAGCAACCAAAAGGGCAGGGTACATTCGGTCTCGCAGTTATGTTTGCTCCGCTCCGTAACTGCAGACCTCATTTATTTTACTTCAAAATGCCAACCGTTGCAAAGTAATTAAGCGCAGAGAGTTCCGAGGTAGCACCGGATATCAAAGGTGCTGTGTTTGAGGGAAGCGTTTGAAAAAAAAGCGGGGTACGGTATAATAAGGGGCAATGTCGCCGCATCCTACTGCCTCAACAAGACACTATCATCTCCCCACCGCCTGGAAGGCCCCCTTTAATGCAGCGGGCGTTTTCTGTGTGCTCACCGTCCTAAGTGCATTGTTTTTGCTCCGGTTCGTCAATTTAGAACCCCGGGTGAACGATGATTTTTTCTTTTCGAGCGACGACCCGCAGTACCAGTCGGAGCACCTTATTTCAAAACTCTTTCTGCGCAACGACCGTCAGATCATCATCAGCGCAACCGGTGATATTACCTCGCCCGATTACGCCGAAAATATCCGCCGGTTGAGCACATCCTTGCTCGCGCTTGATCAGATAACCGGGGTCAAAAGCATCACCCACGGCCCGAACAATTTGAACGATGCCCTAAAAAGCCCCCTGTGGAAACGGCTCCTGATTTCGGACGACAGGTCCTCGTCAAATATTATCCTCTTTCTGAAAGAGGGCACCGACAACAAAGAAATGGTTCCGTTAATCGAGGCCCTGATAAACACCTACTCCTCCGGTGATTTCAAGCTTCACACGGCGGGTCTGCCGTACGTAGTCGAACTGATCCGGCGCAATCTGTTGCGGGATCTCAGGTTTTTCAGCCTAATCGCCGTCATCGTTTTCGGTTTCATTATCTTCCAGCTCTTTCACTCACGGGCGGTGCTCCTCGGGGCCTTTGTCTCCTGCCTCGGCGCATGCATGTGGACGCTTATGACCGCCTCCCTCGCTTCGATACCGGTCGGACTCCTGACCGCGAATCTCGGAACTATCGTGTTTATCCTGACGCTCTCTCATATCATCTTTCTCAGTTATAACTGGAAAAATATCCGCGGCAAAGGAGAAAGTCTTACTCCGGTAGAGGATGCGGTTCGCCTGACATTCTCCCCGTCATTCTGGAGCATGCTCACCACGCTCCTCGGATTCCTAAGCCTTCTGTCAGTAGAGGCAAAGCCGCTCAGGGAGCTGGGTGCGTCAGGGGCCATCGGCACGGTTATCGCCATAGGCGCTGCCTACGGGGTCTTTCCGGCGTTCCTGAAGAGAGCAACGTATCACGACGGCTCAAATGCCGTTGAGCAGGCAGAGAGTTCTGTATTCCAACTGCTCGATAAGCATAAAGGCACGATTATGCTGATCGTCCTGACCGTCTGCATTCTGGCCTTACCGGGCCTGTTGACCATCGACTCTGATCCGAGTCTTCTTTCCTACTTCTCCAAAAACAGCGAAATCCATCGCGGGTTGGAGTATATCGACCGCAACGGCGGCTCAAGCCCTCTCATCTTCGTGGTGCGCCTTCCGTCGAACGAACGGCTCGCCTCAAAAAAATCGTATCAACAGCTCTGGGAACTCCAGGAGATGCTCGAACAGCATCGGTCGGTCGGCTCGGTCGTCTCTCTGCCGGTATTGCTGGCCGAGGCAAAACGTTCGCCGCTGACCTTCTTCCTCACCTGGAACTGGCTTATCGACATCCTCGAAAAACCGCAGTTCGAGGAAATCGCCAAGATGTTCGTCTCCAAAGAGCGCACCCACAGCCTCTTCCTCCTGAGGATGACCGAGACAAACCGCCACCTCTCGCGACTGGCGATCATCGAAGAACTCAAAAAACTGGCCCGCGGCCAGGGGTTTTATCCTGAGATCGTCGGCGGGGTATATAATCTTCAGGGGCACCTTGCCCGTCTGGTCGCCTCGAGCCTGGTCTTCGGCCTCTTCAAACTGCTTCTGCTCTTCGCGCTCATAGCCTGGCTTACCTCCCGGTCGCTCCGCATCACAACGGCCATAACACTCAGTATCTGTCTCCTCCCAATCATAATCCTGGGGCTGGTCGGCCTCTACCGCATCCCTCTCGATATCGTCTCTGCCCCCGCCTCAAACATCGCCATCGCAATCGGTATCGACTCGATGTTTCACATGGTCAAGTCGTACCGGAGAAACGGTGACTGGCAGGCCGTCCGGGAAGAGCTCTATCGACCCATCCTGACCTCCATGTTCGTGGTAACCGCCGGCTTTGCGATTTTTTTAGCATCCACCTTTCCGCCGACACAGCGCTTTGGCGGGGCAATCCTGGCAGGCACCGTCCTGGCAGCCCTTATCGCCCTTTTTATTATGCCTTTTCTGCATGAGCAGCTGAAATTCGTAAAAAGGCAACGGTCGAAGAGCAGAATCGGTGAACAACAATGGTCAAAGGCATGGGACACCGCCACCAGCTGGAACTAACACTCCTTCTCTTCTGCGCAGGGATCACCCTTTGTATACTCGGATCTGTCACAGGCGCCCGGCCGGCAGGGGCGCAGGACTGGAGAGACCAGGAGAAAGAGGCGTTTTCCTCCGCTAGCCGGCAGATCATCGTCGAGGCCAACATCAATGAGATGGCAGACGCTCTGTTTCTGGTCGACACCGGTTCCTCAAGTGTTATTATCCCCGAGAGCCTGGCAGACGAGGCATGGGTCGACTACGATAAAAAGGAGACGGTTACTGTCGTAGTAGGTACCGGGGATACCATTCAGGGGTACTACGGTATCGCGGAAAGTATCGAAGTCCAAGGTGTAACGGTCGAGGACGTGCAGGTGATAGTGGTCGCCGATTCAGATTTTGCCTTTTTTCACTATGACGGGATACTCGGCATGTCTTTCCTGAAAAAGGTCAATATCGGCATCGACAATGAAAATAACGTGGTTGTCCTGGAGGAGTTGTAAAGGTGCTCCCAAATCATACCCCTGAGAGTATAAAGTAGTAAAATCTTACCCTGCTGAATGTCCTGGCAAATGCGAGTTCATCGTCGGTCAACAGCGCCTCGGGCTCTGCCCCTTCGGCCTGTGCAATTTTTTTCAAAAGCTCCCGGTATTTTTTATTCCAGCGGGGCATCGCATCCTTTGTCTGAGCAGCGATTGCCTCCCACACCTGCGCGGTTGTCATCGCATCCCCTCTTCCTGTAAGAAACGAGGCATTGCATTCCACAATAAGACGGCAGTCGTCACCGGTCAGGGGTCCTTCCGGCTTCCTGAGACGCGGGCGCATCTTTTTCATATCGTCGATTAATCGTGCCACCGCCTCCCGGCACCGGTCAAGTGCGGACGGTTGAATGCCCCCGATCGCGGCAGAATATGGTTTTTGGGCGAGCGTCTCGAGATCGGCCAGAAGAAACTGGATATTGCCCCGGTCATAGACAACCTTTTGAGTAATGTTTAAGGCGAGCGTCCGCAGGACCGCGCTATCATCCGTTGCCCGGGCAACCTCATCGAGTGCCGCCGAAAATGTACCGGCCTCCCCTCCGGCGAGAATCCTCGTGGCAGAAAGTGCTTCTTGTATCGTCTCGAGGCACGCCTCAAACGTGCCCGTCTCCTCCGCCGCGCATGCAACCGGCATAAAGAGGGTGCCGATTATCCAAAAGATACAGAGTGTCTTAGTCATGATAAGGCTCCTTTATTTTCTAAAACTGCATTTTGACGCTCACCTTGAGTTCTTTTTCCGTAAGATCAACCCCCTCCCAGAGATTCTCGTTAAGCTCATCCTTTTTCTCCGGAGGGATATCCCTGCCTTCTGTCTGTTTTTCGATCTGCTCCCGGCCGTCGGCGGGTGTGTAGTTGCCGAATATCTTCCAGAAAAGCCACTGGCTCTCGGTAAGCCACTCCTTCTCAGGGTTAAATCCGGTCGCCGGCAACCGCCCCTCATCCTGCAGCCTCTTGACGGTCTGCGGGATATAGGGTGCCATAAGAAAGCCTTCGAAGAAAGGATCGCGGTATATCTCGGGTTCGGCATCATCGGGAACATCCAGTTCTTCGGGCGTGATATAGCGGTAATACTTCCTGAGGAGGGGCGAGAGATTAAATATATCGTCTTCCTCCTCATCATCAACGGGCGTTGAGGGGTCTTTAAGCGTGAGCGCCGGCGGTTCAACGGTAGTCATACCCCCTCCCTGCGGTTTCTCGAGGGTGAGTGCCGGTGGTTCGGTCGGCTGCCAGGGGCGTTTAAAAAACTGGAGGCCGAGCGGCGGCATCGACATCCAGCCGAGCCCGGGTTCGTTTTCACGCGGAGGCGGAGGATATTTTTTAGGGTCGGCACAGAAACCGGTCAGGGGAAAGGAAAGCATGCCGCCGGCAGGCACTTCCATCTCCTTTTCCTCGGCAAGGACCATCCGCTGGTACCCGCTGTCGGAAGGACCCACAAATGAGCCAAACGGGATTCCCATCCTGAAGGACTCGCCTATATTGCTCTTTATCCTGAAATCGAATATATCCCCGCTTGCGCGGTTCTTTCCCTCCAGAGAGATATCGCCCAGCCCGGCCTGATGGGCAACGAAAGGATCTATAGGTCTGCGACCGTCACCGAAGAGATCATACGAAAAACCGAGACGCGGCCGTATCGTGCCCCACTGGAAACATGAGCTGTCGGTCTCTCCGGTATCATCCGACGTATTCGGCCTGCTGGAAGGCATCTCCATATTCGGGTCCGTCACCGGGCCCCAGTCCTCGGGGCTTCCGCCCGGGGTATCCTGGGCCGGAGAAGCTGTCCGAGAGGGATACTCCATGTTCGGGTCCGTCACCGGGCCCCAGTCACTCGGATGGCCACCGGGTGTTTCTGCCTCGGTTGGTTCGTCTAATGTAAGACTCGGCGGTTCGACAACTGTTATGCACGCTTCACATCCGGCCACCATACACAGGGCGATACACAAAATAGCGAACCGGCTGGCATCCCTCTTTTGCTGCATCATTACAGACCTCCCCGCAGGTTATTGCTGGTAAGGAAAAACATAAGAAAGCGTTGCGGCAACGAACATGCACTCAGTATAATCCCGGTGCCGGTGGGATACAATCAAAAATGCATCGGCTGCACAGATTATATTGTTTGCTCACCTGACAAAAATTTCGCCGGTCATTGTGCCTAAAAGCGAAGGCGCCGGGGTGCAGGTACACGAAAAAAAGCAACCTTCGTTACTTTCGCAATACCTTTGGTTTAAACAAGTTACCACGCGCCTGGGAGTGCGCTTATCGTATCGTAGCCCACCCACAAAAGAAGGGTATTGTGTCCTTTCCCGCCCCTGTTATATAATAAGGTTGATGAAGGAACACCTGCTTGATTTTCTTGAAGAGCTCCCCTATGCCGATACCGTCCTTATTAAAGGCTATGAGGACGGCCGCTCCTCGAACATCACCGCAAAGATATTCCGCGAAAAGGTCTTTCGGATTGCCTCCTTTTTAAAAAATGCCGGCGTCTCTGCGCAGGACCGCATCGCTGTTATCGCCGAAAAATGCCCCGAGACAATCGCCTGTTTCTTCGGTATCTGGTTAAACGGGGCTATCGCGGTGCCGGTGTGTGAGACGCTCTCAAAACAGGAATTGTCCTTCATCGTCAACAATGCGGATACCAAACTGGTGCTCGCCTCTTCTTCCCTGAGAGAGGATATTGCCGAGGCGCTTTCCGGAGCAGAGGTAATCTACGACTTTTCCGCATGGACGGATATCCCTTTTGGCGCCATCGACGAGAGCACCTTTGTGGTAGAAAGAGCCCCTGACGCAATCGCCTTTCTCCTGTACACCTCAGGCTCTACCGGCAGGCCGAAAGGTGTGATGCTCAGCCACCGTAATATCGCGGTGAATGCGGTTGTGGGTGCTGAGTACATCGGTCTCAACAGCACAGACGCGGTTTTATCGATTCTGCCTTACTGGCACTCATTTGCGATAACGGCCGAGATCTTCAGCATGCTGCATGTCGGCGGAAAGATATTTATCCCAAAAAACAGGAAAACGCTGCTCAAAGACATTGCCCTTTTTCGCCCGACGGTAGTCCTGAGTGTCCCGCGAGTAGCCGAGATGCTTAAGGACGGCATCGAAACCTCGGTCAGGCGGCACCCGTCTTTTGTGCAGCGCCTTTTCGCCTCTGCGCAACGGATTACCCTGCGCTATTATCTGACGCGGCCGGAAAGCCGGACGCTGTTCATAAAGGCCCTTTACCGGATCGTCCGAAGGACTGTCTTTCGCACAGTAAAAGAATCCTTCGGGGGGCGGCTGCGTTACTTTATCGGGGGCGGTGCGCCGCTTGCCGTGCACCTGCAGGAATTTTTCTTTAGCATCGATATCCCGATGTACCAGGGCTATGGCCTGACCGAGGCCTCGCCGGTCATCAGTGTCAACGCGCCCCACGGCTTCAAAATCGGCACTTCAGGCAAAATGATCCCCTGGATACTCCCTGACTACGGCGGCGACTACACCTTCGAGGATCAGCGGGGTTTCCGGGGCAAACACCTGAAAGGAGAGCTCCTGGTAAAAGGGGCCTGCGTCATGAAAGGGTACTGGGATATGGAGGATGAGGGGGCACAGCTCTCGGAAGACGGCTGGCTTAAAACCGGGGATATGGGCTATATCGATAAAGACGGGTTTCTGGTTCTGTACGGGCGGAGAAAGAATCTCATTTGCCTGAAGGGAGGGGAAAAATTTTATCCCGAGGTTATCGAGGAACGGCTGAAGGTATCTCCGTATATTTTAAACGCAATGGTTATCGGCGAGGGATGCGCACGTCCGTATGTCCTTATTAACAGTAACGGAGAACTACTTGAAGGATGTTCATCCAGTGAAATAGATACGGTCATATCCCGCGAAATCAGAAAGGCTACGAAACACCTCGATCTCTATCAGCGGCCTGTCCGGCACCTCATCCTGCCGGAATTCACCGTTGAGGCAAGCCTTCTCACTACTACCCTGAAACTCAAGCGTCATGAGATTAAGACGCGGTACCAGCGGCAGATTACCCAGCTTATGATTGGGGCCGAGGAACTCGTTACCATGACGCAGACCGAACCTGCCGAAGAAAGCACTCCTTTCCAGGCTAAAAATCAATCTGAGTCCTGATGCCCCCCACCAGGATCGTATCGTCCCCCTGCGAGGCGTCTGAGCCGTAGGGGTTCCAGATTATCTGGAGATCCGGCGTCACCATGCAATGTCCGTTGACCTTAAAGCTGTAATAGAGCTCGAGATGGCCTTCGCAGTCGGCCTCCCGTGATGAATCGGCCTCTTTGTAGTCATCGGACGGTACCACCTGTCCGATCGCGCAGGCAAGAACGTCCTCTTCCCTTCCCCATGCCGCGCCCTTTAACCTCGCCCCCAGGCTCCAGGCGTGCTCTATCGAGAAATCATCATCCAGACCATTCAGGCGCTCGTCCGGGTCCTGCCAGCCGTACCGCATAAAGAGGCCGAGCGCGGGAGTAAGCTCCTGATCGACGCTGACGCCGAATCCGTAGGCCTCTTCCTTGGTGTTTGTTTCATCGGCCCACCGGGTATGTCCTGCGTCATTCAGCCAGCCGATAAGGCGGTAACGACCGGGCCTCTCACAGAAGGCCGGTCTGACAGTGACCTGCCCGGCAAAAAAGACCTCATCGCCGATGTCCTCCCAGTCACTGTCCGCGTCCATAATAAGGGTATCAACATCTACCCATCCCGCGGGTGTCCAGCCTAGCCGGACGCCGGCCGCGTTATCGGGAAATTCGATCGCGGCAGAGTTTTTGAACATCCTCCCGATAAACTGCGTGCACTCGCAGTTAGCATACTCATTTGTGTCGATATATACTCTGCTGTCAAGTTTACCGAAGGTAAGGGCGGCCGGGCCGATATACTGCTCGTACCATGCCTCGACTATGCCAAGGGTAGAGTCGCCTCCTGTCGTGTCAAAATTGACATTGCTGAAGAGCTTCAGTTCGTCTTCGATGCCGGCACCTTCGCCTGCCTCGATGAGCGCAAAGGCCGCACCGTACTCTTCGAACGCCTTATAAATTGAAAGATCGAAGGAATAGCTGCCGTCCGCTACATCCTCTCCGGCCTCGGAAAGGGAATCGCCGTTGGCATTATGCGTCCCCTGTCCGATAATAGTCATCCCTGCACCGAGTTCAAGCCCTCCGAGCAACTGATACCCTCCTTCCCGGTGGAGGATGCAGGAATCGATATGCCGGTCGAGGTCCTCAAGTGTGGTATCGGCAAGGACGACCTGCTGCGGTGCCGCTTCCCGGGATGGAACGCGCGCCTCAAGCTCTGCGATGCGTCTTTCCTGATCGGCAACGGTCTTTTTGAGCGCACGGATTTCATTGAGCAGGTCTTCCTGAGAGATGCAGTCTTGGGCCAGCCCCTGAGTGCAATGCAACATAATGCATAAAAAAATAATAAGAACCCACGCCCTGTCCATTATTCCCCCTCTCTCTTTACTGCCTAGTTATTCCTTTATCCTGCGCACTGGTAGTATCCGTTAAGCAAAGAATGAGGAACCTCGAGGCCATGACTTTCCAATAAGGATTGATTTCTTAACATATCTGCGGTGAGGCCGTCAGCAATAATTTCGCCCTTATCAAGCAATAACACCCTCCCGCAGGTTTCGAGAATCAGTTCCAGATCGTGGGAGGCAATGATCTTGCTAAGTGTCGCCTTTTTTAAAAAATATATCAGATCTCTTCTGTGTTTTGGATCCAGATTGGCGCTGGGTTCATCCAGGGCTATCAATCGAGGGTGCATAGAGAGAATGGTCGCAATGGCGACTCTTTTTTTCTCCCCGATACTTAAATGATGCGATGGCCTATGTATAACATCCAGCATATCAACTTCTTTTAAGGCTTCTTTGACAGAGTCTTCTATCTGTTTTCTATCAAGCCCCATGTTTATGGGGCCAAAAGCAACATCATCAAAAACAGTCGGCATAAATAACTGATGGTCCGGTTCCTGAAAAACGAGCCCCACCCCGCTTCTTATGTCAGAAAGGGTGTCGCCTGTGATATCAAGGCCGAATATTCTGACA
The DNA here is from genome assembly GCA_016930485.1 of Candidatus Omnitrophota bacterium. Lineage (GTDB taxonomy): Bacteria > Omnitrophota > Gorgyraeia > JAFGGP01 > JAFGGP01 > JAFGGP01. The sequence continues at coordinate 12,108 of JAFGGP010000002.1, forward strand.
AAGCCCTCGCCCCGCAATATACCATTCAAATGAAGCAGAAGTGTTGATTTGCCGGCCCCGTTCGGCCCGATAATCCCCAAAGTCTCGCCTTCAAAAATATCCAGATTAACACCCCTGAGGGCCTCTTTCCCATCGGGATAGGCATATCTCAGATTTTTTATTTCCACTATTTTTTCGCTCATACTACCCCTTTAACACCCTTATTCCGGAGAGCGCGGCGACAATGATTAAAAAAAAGAAGACGTCGGCGGTCTTCAGTTTCAAATGATTCATCGTCTGTATCCCACCGGCGAACCCCCTTGAACACATTGAAATATATACTGACTCGGCCTTTTCATAGCTCCTGATAAATAAAACACCGATCATATTGGCAAGGGCCCTGACATGCAGTTTTTTTGCCCCGCCTACCGAGCGGGATTCTTTCGCCCGCCACATCTGCATAAGCTCGTCCTGTATAACAAAGATATATCGATACATAAAAGACAGGATCATAATAACAAGCGAGGGAAACTTTAATCGTTCGAGGGCCTTTAAAAAATCGCTGAATGTCGTGCTGCTCATAAAAACTACTGTACATAAAACAGAAAGGCAGGCCCTAAGCAGAATAGCGAAGAACATATGCCATCCACCGTAGCAAACGGTTGGCTGCAGGGCGCCTGCGTAAGACGCAGCGCACACCTCCCCTTTTTTGGTAAAGGGAATAAAAACGGCGATGAATGCCACAAAAAGAATAATCACCGACGCCCTCTTCAGTACAAAAGTCACGGGGAGTTGTGAGAGCGCTATGAGCGCGATGATGAGCGCCCCGTACAGAAAATAAGCTATGTACGAATCCGGGGCGGTAAACATAACGAATAGAAGAAACGTGATAAGACTCAACAGCTTAATCCTCGGATCAAGCCTGTGGATAAAGCTATCGATGCCGCTATGCCTGTCGATATAACAGTGGTGCATATTCGATTATTCCCTTTTGAGCATCCAGGCGCTTCCCAAGGCAAAAACAAAAACCGCCAGTGTGCCAAACGCCCCCGCAACAGCCGTAGCCAATCCATCATTGTCTACCCCAGGCCACGTATAATCGGGAATGGGAGACGTTATCGGTGGGGTTGCCTCGCCTTTCTCAAGAAAGCCTTTATCCTCGGCAACCTTCTCTAATCCGTCTGGCCACGGAGAGGCAAACGGAGAAAACAAGACGGCCAGGAGCATTGCGGTCAATAAGCCAAACAATACATCTCTTTTCTTCATTGGCACTCCTCCTTTTTCGGACAATAGATTAAATCAGGTCTAACCTTTAAAACAAAACTGACCACACCGGTTGTAATAACCGCCTCTCCGATTCCGATCAGAATATGCACTCCGAGCATGGCCGGTACGACGATTCTGAACGGCGAGGTTCCGGAAAGGGCCAATTCGACGGCACACGCAAACGAGGCAATAACAACCGACAGCCACGCCGCAACGGCAGCACCTATTATTACTCCTCTCCTATCGTTTTTTATGCGGGCGATGCATCTATAAATAATGTATCCTCCTCCGGCACCGATAAACGATATATTAAAAATATTGGCGCCCAGCGCAGTCAGCCCTCCGTCCTGAAATACCAGGCATTGGACAATGAGAACAATCGCAATAACGACCGCGCCGGCATACGGTCCCAATAAAACAGCTGCCAGCGCGCCTCCCAATAGGTGTCCGGATGTCCCGCCGGCTACCGGAAAATTAAGCATCTGCGCCGCAAAAATAAAAGCCGCCATAACCCCCATCAAGGGAATTATTCTGTCCTCTAGTACCATAGTTACCTTTTTTAAGCAGACACTTATACCTGCTATCGAAAATAACCATGTAGATGTCCATGTGGGTGCCGCTAAAAATCCGTCCGGGATATGCATATCAGCGTCTCCTTTCCTATAATGAGTACCTTTTGGGATTCGTAAAAATAAATGAACATGCTTGCCGCGGAGCAGTTCCCAGACATTCCGTTTGAGGGAGGTAATGTTACGTTTTTAAAATTCGTGTTACCCTCAAGGAAAAAAATAATATCTCCTACTGCTAGTGGGTAGCCGTCATAACCAACTCGCCGTGCTTAATACCCTTGAGCGCGATCAGGCGGTCGGCCAATGCTCTAAGCTCACTGGCCCTCCCTTTTACCATGACTGTCTCAAGACAATTATCGTGATCAAGGTGAACATGCTGGATGCACAGGATAAGATGCTGATACTGATGCTGGACATCCATGGACTTATTCACTAAATCCCGTTTGTGGTGATCGTAGACCAGTACGATGCACCCGCCCACCTCCTCATTGCCGCTCCATTTCTCCTCCACCGTATGTTTGCGGATCAAGAAACGGATGGCCTGGGACCGGTTCGGAAGACGGTGTTTTTTGACAAGCCCGTCCAATTCTTTTGCAAGATTATCTTCAAGGGAAACGCCGAATCGCTTCATGGCGGGTGTTACCTTTTTTAAAAAGATAGCACGATTTTACTTTTTGTCAAGTTTTTTATAAAGGAGTGCTGCCCAGCCTTTTTTCTTTATAACAGCAAGACAGCGCAGGGACCGGATATCGAACCCCCTGCGGAATTTTGGCAGGTTACCGAGGGAAATGCCGGATACGGCGAGGTACCCTCCCTTCTTTACCCGGCTGGCCAGCTTTTTATCCAGAGTAAGGAGGTCGTCGGTCAGTAAATTCGCCGCCACAAAATCAAACTGCCTCTTGCTTCGCCACCTCCTAAAGTCCAGCACCCCAAGATGTGAAAGACTGCACCGATTAATCGCGCAGTTGCGGCGAGCGGTGCGTATTGCCCGTCTGTCGATATCGATCGCCCGGATGTCCTGCGCACCGCAGCGCGATGCAACAATAGAGAGAATCCCGGCCCCTGTCCCTACGTCAAGAAAGCTCTTAAAGAGTCCCTTTTTCTTCTCGATAAACGCGGCTATCATCTGCGAGGTAGGATGCGTACCGGCGCCAAAGACCGGACCCGTATCGATATAGATCACGTCTCCTCTCCCTTTATAGCTATCCTTCATCCGGAGCGGAACAACAGTGAGAGCCTTGGTGAAACGAAACGGTTTGAAATAGTCCTTCCACTTGAGCTGCCAGTCGTCTTTTCTTAAGAATGTCGCCGAAATGGCAGCGCTCTTCAGCCTTGTTCTTCTGAGACGTTTCACAAAGAAATCGGCCCGGCACCTCGAGCGGATATAGAACAATAGCACCGTCCCGGAGGGTGTGGTTGCCTCGGCAATATCCTTTTCGCCTATGCCCAGTTTGTGCAGGATGTGGCGCGCCGCCAGGATATGAATCGCCTGTCTTTTTTTCGGAAATGCCAACATGATTTCATGCATGAGGGTGTCTATGTGCTGTCCGGGGAAAATGTAAAACCCATAGGTATATAGTAAGATACGATGGGTTGGTGGTCAACAGACAAATGAAGCGCTCAAGTACCCCCGGCGGCAAGCCGCACAGGGCATTCAGCTTCATTCCTTCGCAGTAAACCGCTATTGCTGCGGCATCCTGCAGTAATCTTTAAAGTATGTCCCCAAAGGAAGGAGTACGCCGCGGGAATCCAGATATAAGGCAAGCATGGTATAGAGTATCAAAAAAACGGTTATGCCAACAACCGGAGCGATCCGGTCGCTCGAGGTACGTATGATTCCTCTGCCGCCAAAATAGAGAAAGCACAACCCCAGGATATTCGTACACCAGTAAGCCCCTATAACCAGCCATGAAAACGAAAAAGGTATTAATGGGTACAGTATATTCGCGAGAAAATAGCTCAAGGGAATATTAACAAATGTGTCATTCCACCATGTAAAAGGAGAGAGCACCCATCCCGCGTAAAAAACGCAGCACAGAAGTATTTTTTTTCCGGTCGACACTAACGCATGATACATAATATAACCATGACACGGCCGTCACGCCGGCACCGAGGTTCCCGGCCCCGCAAGCAAGGAATGGAGAGCATCCTGGTTTTCTTGCGGGGCACAGTGGCGGAAACCTGGCATACCGGACAGGGACCGCGTATTCCTGTCGCAGGGTTGCTTTTGCTCTTGGCATGAAGTCTTAACGCATGCCGGACGCGGCTTGACCTGCGGCTAGTGGGTCCCTGCTGAAGGCTTCTGTGCCTTCTGCGGGCCGGTGCCCTTTTTATCTCTCATCATGAAACTCGCCTCTTGCTGAGGTTTATCGGCGGTTTACATGATATCCGACGGTAACGGCTCTTCCGATGCCGGCGCTTCCTCTTTTATTACCCACAGATACACGGCCTCTTTCTTGCCTTCCTGGTTAACGGTATACCCCGTATAAACCATATCACCAACTGCCAGATCGCCGATGGTTGCATCCTGGTACTCTTTTTCGATGGAAGTGGCTTCACCGATATAGACCGTCGCCTGTTCGTGCTGCTGGGTCTCTTCTCCGGCAGGATACTGAATTGTTACCGACATCTCAGCCTCACTGACAGCAACAATCTTTCCCGATATCTCTATCGTTTCCTGAGTTGCCTCCTGTGCAAAGGCAGAACCGGTAACGGCGATTATGCCGGCCAGCATAAACGCAACTACTGCTACTCCAAATACATACAGCTTCATAGATTCTCACCTCCTTTATATAAGTGTGTTGTGCCTAACGTCCGTCTTCTTCGTCCTGAATAGTGTCTTTGTGTGCCGTCTTTTTTCCGGTAACGTTGCATATGAATAAGGCCGCTATGACTATCATGACTAAATTCATTTGCCCCTCATTATCCTGCTAAAGGAAGACTGGTTTACTGCCTGAATACGAAAAAAACTGCCACTATAATAAAACAAAACCCGACTATATAATTCCATCGTATCCCTTCACGCAGATACAAGACCGAAAAAGCGCAAAATACCGCCAGCGAAACCACCTCCTGTATCGTTTTTAGCTGGGCCGCCGTAAAGTGCGCATGGCCTATGCGATTGGCAGGGACCTGAAAGCAATACTCGACAAAGGCTATCAGCCAGCTGATACATATAACCAGAAAAAGCGGAGAAGACTTATATCGTAGATGTCCGTACCACGCGATTGTCATAAATATATTCGATATGGTTAAAAGAATGACCGTTATCATGAAAGGGTGTCTCCTTGTGCTCTCTCTTTTTCTGGTTCCTGACAATAAAAAACGCCTTTAAGTCTCCTACCTTCATACCTTTTTCAGGTATCGGCATTACACTTAAAGGCGTTCTATTGCTGTTACCGTCAGGTTAACTTATCTTGCTACCTGCTACCCTCTAAGCGAGGGATTATTTCGGTTGTGCACCTCCGCTCTCATGGTACGAGAGTAAGCATATTCTAGAAAAAAGGCATCCTTTTGTCAAATGAATTAGCATCGCCCCGTGCACAAAAAAAATATAACATTATGTTCCGCAATAAGTAGCAGTTTCTGTGGCTCCGGCGGCAAGTGTCGGGAGGCGATGCATTATTCCACTGAGACTATCTTTATCTCAAAGGTAAGGGTCTTGCCCGCCAGGGGGTGGTTGAGATCAACAACCACATTCTCTTCTTTGAGCTCGGTGATCTTGGCCCCAAAGATGCGTCCGTCGGCAGCGCGGCCCTGAAGAAACATGCCTATCTTTGGTTCTACATCGGGGGGAAGGGACGATCGGGGTACCTCCTGAAATGCGGCAGGATTCGGCTGCCCATAACCCTCGTCGGGACTTACGACAATAGTCTTTTCATCCCCTGCAACAAGCCCCTCGAGCGCCTTTTCAAGACCCGGGACAATCTGGTCTGCCCCATGCACATAGCGAAAGGGGGCATGCCCCTGGGAGCTATCGATCAATTCGTTGTCAACGGTAAGTGTATAGTCAAATGCGACCTTCTTGCCATTTTCGATAACCACGTCCCCTTCCTTTCCCTGTGCAGGTTGCACGGTCATAGCAAGACATATAAAACATACTGCGACGATACCCAGATATTTCATCATGTGTTTTTCTCCTTTACATGAGGCCATCACTTACAGAACGATAGTGAAGGTAAGTGATCTGGCCGAATGTATGCCTCAAGCCAGCGAAGGAAAATATCGAATGA
>JAFGGP010000003.1 GCA_016930485.1 Candidatus Omnitrophota bacterium
AGGTTCCTTGCTCCCGTAGTATACAGCATGTGAGTCTTTGATGCTGGCGATGTACCATTTTTATAATTTCCTATGCAGCAAGAAAAAGAAAAGGGCAAAAAGCCCTTTTCTTTTCCCCTTCAAAAACCCTTATATCCTCTCTGCGCACACTCTTATCTCTTCAATCTCAAGACACCTTGTTTCAATATCTCAGTCACCAATATGATGGTAACTCATTTTTATAAAATATGTTATGTAAATATAGACCGCGTTTTTTATGTCCCTCTGCCGAGGAGCAAAAAGCAGCCCCTTATCCCCTGAAGAGCTGGATCATATTCCAGAGCGGTAAAAAGATTGCCAGCGCCATACCTAACACGACCACACCGAGAACAGCTGTCATAATAGGCTCGATTAAGGTTGTTAAATTTTTTACCATAGTCTTGATCTCAAGATCGTAATAATCGGCTATAGAATTCAGCATATCCTCGATAGCTCCGGTTTTTTCGCCGATCGAGACCATATGAGCCACCATAGGAGGAAAAACAGCGCTTCCCATGATCGACTCAGAAATGCCCCTGCCGTCCGCAACGCTCGTTTTAATCCGATCGATATCCCTGCCTATAACAGCATTGCCTACCGTCGCGGCGACGATCTCCAGGCTCCGCAAAATAGGCAGTCCGCTTTCATTCAGGGTGGAAAGCATCATCGCAAAACGGGCCATAGACACCTTCACAAACAACTCTCCGAAAACAGGGACCTTAAGCTTGAAAGAGTCCCACTGGTACCGCCCCTGTTTCGTGTTGATATATGTGACAAATAAATACCCAGCGGCGGCCATTGACGGAATAACAATAAACCACCAGTTCTTGATGAGGTGGTTCGAGGCGATAAGGACTCGCGTCGGAAGAGGGAGCGCCGTGTCAAAGCGGGCATACATAGTAGCAAATTTTGGAACCACAAACGTAACCAGTACAAACGACGCGATAAACATGGCAACGATGGTAATCAAGGGATAGCGAAGGGCCGCCGATACATTCTGCCGCGTCTCGTTATCGCGCTCCATCATTTCTGCAAGCCGTAATAATACCCTGTCCAAAACACCGCCGGCCTCACCGGCAACCACGGTATTAACGTACAACTCGGAAAACGACGCAGGGTGCTTATCAAGGGCCTGGGAAAGGCTGGCGCCGCCCTCGATATCGTGTACCACCTTTGCCAGAACCTCTTTGAGCGCAGGGCTTTCTGTCTGTTCGGAAAGAATGGTGAGGCCTGAAACGATAGGGACGCCCGCCTTCACAATAGTGGCAAACTGTCTGGTAAAGGCGATCATATGATGCTGCGCAACCTTTTTGCCTTTCTTCGCCCCCGTGCCTTTTGGTTTTTTATCGATAGCGATAGAGATCGGCGTATACCCCATCTCATCCAGTCTGGTCGTTACCGCCTGTTCATTAGGGGCAACCAGCGTTCCGGTCACATCCTTTCCCCTTGCGTCTTTTGCCTTGTATTTATAGATCGGCATAGTGTTCTCCCTGGGTTAACGGTCGTCTTAGTTTGCTGTCTCTCTCTGTGCGGGGTCCCGCAACAAAGTCAACGGCCCCTTCTATCTTCTGCGGCGCAACCTGCCGTAAAGCCTCCCTTATCTCTATCCCCACCAGAAAATGCGGTCTTGTAAAATGAGTGAATCGACCGTCACTTTTTCCTGATCAACCGGGCGCGAACTGTTCGGTCGTCGACTTCACCAATTCAGCATCAATCGTCTCCGACTTCTTCCCGAAACCGGTCAGGAGACTTAAATCGCATATGGTATTAATCCGCCGGGGGATCCCTCCTGAATGATCATGGATAAAATCAAAGGCGTCCTTTGTAAAAATGCTGTCTTCTCTACCGGCAACCTTCAGTCTGTGCTGGATATACCCCTGTGTCTCGTTTTTTTTAAACTTATCGAGATGGCAGCGAATCGCCACCCGCTGGTCAAATTGCTTGAGGTTGGCTATTTTATCTTTTAGCTCCGGCTGCCCGACAAGCAGTAGGGTCAGGAGAAATTTATTGTCGGTCTGAAAATTAAGAAGCATGCGCAACTCTTCAAACACACTCTCATCTTCCAGGACGTGGGCCTCATCAATCAAGACAACCGTTTCCTTGCCGTCGCGCATATTATCCAGCAATACATTGTTAAGAATCTCTAAGAGCGAATCCGCCATAATCTCCGTCTTTTTCTCAGGAAGGGCCTGCACCCTGAGATTTCTCACGATACCTCTCAACAGCTCAACATCACTCACCTTGGGATTTGAGATAACGGCGAGTTTGTACTTATCCTGACCGAGTTCGTTTAACACGGCCCGCGCTACCAGTGTCTTGCCGCATCCGAATACACCCGTCAGCATCGCCGCGCCCATCCCCTCGGCGATGGCGTATGTCAGCTTAATCAGGGCGTCCTCGTGCTGTGGCGAGGGAAAGAGAAAGCGGGGGTCAGGGGTATTGACAAACGGTTTTTCTTTTAATTTCCAAAATGATTCATACATCTGTATAATCCCTGGTTACGTCCGTTTTGCAAGCCAGCCGGCAATCTTTTTCTGATAGTCATCGATATCGGCCTCGCGGACTGTCTTTGGTTTAGCGGCAGGCGCCTGCTCGGAAGGTGCCGCCTCCTTAACCTGTGTTATAGGCTTTACCATCGCCTCCGGAGGGGCCGCCGGCTTGATCTCTACCCGCTCCTCAGTGACCCTGCTCACCTCTTCCAGTGTTGTTGTCCCGCTCAACACCTTTTCCATCCCGTCTTCACGTAACAACTTCATATTAAGGTTTTTTCGGGCGTAGTCCCTGATCTCCAGAATCGAGGACCCTTGAATAACCATCTCGCGCACCTCGTCATCAAAGACAAGGAGTTCAAAAATACCCACCCTGCCCTTAAAGCCTGTACCCTTACAGTTCGAGCAGCCCGCCCCCTTGTATATCTGGAGAGGTTTATTTTCATCGACACCAAGCTTCTTTTTGACCGCCTTAGAGGGCTCATACGGCTCTTTACATGCCGAACAGATCTTTCGTAACAGGCGCTGGGCCATAATGGCGCTTACCGAGGCAGAAATAAGAAAGGGTTCAACCCCCATATTTTCCAGTCGTGTTATCGAACTGGCCGCATCGTTGGTGTGTAAGGTGCTGAATACCAGGTGGCCCGTTAACGCCGACTGAACAGCAATAATCGCGGTCTCAAGGTCGCGAATTTCTCCAACCATGATAACGTCGGGGTCCTGACGGACAATGCTCCGCAGGCCGCTGGCAAAGGTAAGTCCTGCCTTCGGATTGATCTGCACCTGACGGATAAGACCTAATCGGTATTCGACCGGGTCCTCAACCGTAATGATATTTCTATCGATTGAATTAATCCTCGTCAAGGCAGAATAAAGTGTTGTTGTCTTGCCGCTGCCCGTAGGCCCTGTACTCAGGATAACGCCGTGCGGCCTTAAAATAACCTGTTCGTACAGTGTTAAATCATTCTTTGAAAACCCAAGTTTTTCCAGTCCGATTAATACGCTTGAGGTATCCAGAAGCCTCATAACAACGTTTTCTCCGTGAATGGTCGGGAGTGTTGAGACACGAAAATCGATGCGCTTGCCGTCGACCTGCATCTGAAAATGTCCGTCCTGAGGTATCCGGTTTTCGGCGATGTCCAGGTTGCATAACACCTTAACACGCGAAATAATGGCAAGCTCCAGATGTTTTGGCGGCGAGGGTATTTCATGTAAAATTCCATCTATTCTAAACCGCACCCTTAAAATATCTTCTTCCGGTTCGATGTGAATATCGCTCGCCCGGTCCCTGGCGGCCTGCGTGATAATCAGGTTTACCAGTTTGCTGATGGGCGATTCGCCCTCCATCGCCTCAAGGACATCCAGGGCCTCTGTTCCTGATTCAAGCGTAGCCTGGCCCATGCGCTTAATAAGCTCCTCGGCGGCGCTAGGACCTGACCCGTAAGAAGTCTCGATTGCCTTGTCGATATCTTCCCCGGCGCTTAAGCACGCCTCGATAATCCCGTCATGATAATGCGTGGAAAGATGATCCATGGCCGTCAGGTTTGTCGGGTCTTCCATGGCAACGACCAAAGCATCCTTGATTTTAAAGAGCGGGAAACATCTGAACCGCCGCGCAAGATCCCGGGGGACATGCTCGATGACCTTCGGATCCGGTATGTACGTTGAAAGATCGACGTAGATAGTACGCATATCGTCGGCTACCACAGTATATAAATCATCCTTTATGACAAACCCCAGATCGACAAGTGCCTTTTCGAGAGGCCGTTTTTGCTTTTCTGCCTCTGCCTTTGCCTTCTCAAGCTGGGCCTGTTCGACTATATTTCTTTCAAGAAGCAGCTGTTCAAGACCTTCTAACGGCATAACGCACCTCGCCTTTCTTAAATGAGGACATGACGTATGTATGAGAAGCAGGCGTAAGTCATATGTGCGAATTTAACCCTTGACAGTACGTTCGGCGAAATAAAACAGATATCCTTCATATGCACTTGTCAAGGGCTTCATAGTGTTTTCGTTTTTGTATGACACCTTTCCTATTGAAGAATGCCGCTAATCCTCTCTATCAGGTTGGGTATAGCCTCGCTTTTGAATAGCGTCTGATCCGCGCCAACTTCCTTGGTAATCTTTTTTGTTTCTTCATCCTCTTCGGTTGTCACAAAAATCACCTTTATCCGGGAACGCTTCTTATCAAATTTGATAAAACGGCAGAGTTTAAGGCCGTCGACCGCCGGCAGCTGAATCTCTGCTATAAGAAGGTCGGGCATCTCTTTTCTGGCCTTTCGCAATGCCACATCCCCTTCATATACCGTCTCAACCTCAAACCCTTTTTCCTGCAACCCGTTTATTAATACATCGGTAAATCCGAGATCGGGATCGGCGATTAAGATTTTTTTGGCCATCTCTTCCTCCCCCTTCACACCTATCTAAAAATACCATCTTACAGATTTCGTGAATAAAACGGCTGTTGTTCCCTGTCCCGTTAGAAAAGCCGCCCCTCGGCGCATCTCTTGTCCCCTGTCTCTCACGAGAAGACGGGGGCTACAACACAATAATTATAATGTCACCTTTACCGCCAAGAAAATGCCCGCTCCGATCATGAGAATACCAGCAAGAAACAATAAAATTGAAACCGCCATCTTAAACGAGGCAAGTTTCTCATCGATTGAGTACACCTTATTGAGAATCTGATTGATCTCTTCCTCGGCAATGGTAATTTCGTTTTTCCTCTTCGCCTTGCCGAATATATCGATCTCCTGTGGTAAAATGTTTCTGTTGGTAACCCGCAAAGGGGCGATAATAAAAATAAAGGCGAAACACAGGGTAAACAGACCCAGAATAAAAAAGAGTATCGCGATCATCGATTGCCTCCCCCCTGACGCGCACCCGACCCTCGACTCTCATCCACAACTCGTCATTCGTATGGTGCGGCTTTAAGACCGACTACGTACTACGAGTTGTATGCCCCGAGCGTTTGGATAAGGTCCGGCATCTTTGTGTTGTGCGTTACCATATCTGTTATATTCCGTTCTATACAGGTATATGTCACGGGGCATGCTACGCCCAGACCAGTAGCTATTCTATAGCAATCTCCTTAATCCATCTATTAATCAGCTCGATCCGATCAACGGGTAAATCGCCTGCGGATGCCAAATATCGTTTATAGTAGAGGACTGCCTTCCTGCAGTCATTGAGATAGTCATCATATAAAATAGCCAGATTATATAACGCGGCTGAATTTCCTGGTTCTAACTGGACGACTAACTCATATTCTTGGGCAGCCTTTTCATACACAGACTGTCTGGCATATTCTGTCGCAAGATTAAAATGCGACTGTCCGTCTCCCGGATATATGTAGATAGCACGTTTATATTCTTCGATTGCCTTGTTGCTATAGCCCTGCATGGCATACTCGGTCCCCCGGTTGCAGTAGGCTATGGCCTTGAGTCTCTTGAGTTCCTCAAGCTGGGACAGTATATCCTGCTGGCGATCCAGATACCCTTTCTTTTTATAAAACTCGGTTGTATACTCCTCTTCCAGTCCGTTGAGGGTACCGGTCAGTTTTTTCTTTGTCTTTTCCTTCCTGCCCTCACCGGAGATCTCGGATAAGGAACGGGAAATGTCCTTGATCTTCTCTTTTCGGGAATCAAGTTCGCCCTCGAGCCTCTTGATCTTCTTCTTTAACCGGGAATATTCCCGTTCGAGCGATCTGATCGTTTCATCTATCTCCGGGATATCCTGGAATTTTTTTGTTATCACGCTTTTTGTCGGCAGATCGATCGTCTTTTCGCCCGTGGGTTTAAACATCTTTTCGGCATTTAATAAAAATCCTAATTCCTTCGCCTTGTTGAACTCTGCCAGTGCCTGCTGGTACTCCCCTTTTTCGTAACACTGTTTTCCCCTTTGATAATGCCGTTCTATCTGTTGGGAAAGGTCCCCCGTTTCTGTTGGCTCCTCGACAGGGACTGTCTCTTGAGTGGCCCCGGCTGTCACGGGATTAGTGTCGGTGAGCTTTTCATCCGCCACCTCTTCGTCTGCTGCCTCTGTCTCTATCTCTTCTCCGTTGTCCACCGCAACCGTCTTCTCCGTGGCACCCTCTTGTGCTATCCTCGCCTCTGCCGGCTGCTCCTCCTCTGCCTGCACAGTGCTCGGACCCGTCATAACAGACAGGCAGAAAAAAACCACCAATGCGATACCTGTGCTATACCTTTTCACAAAATGTGTGTTTTTCATAATCCACCCCGTTGTTACTGGTTTATTGTTAGACCATCATTGGCCGGCTCCCTGGAGTAAATCACGGACCTCCTGCTCGGCCATCTCAGCAGCCTCTCTTGCCTTATCGTCATCCGTTGTTGCGCGCGGAGCCTTCGGGGTTTGAAGAGACGATGATTCATTGCCGGCAGAAATGCCAAAGGTCTCCGAAAGACTTAAAAGCTGCTGCTGCAATGAAGCGTTAACACCCAACGCCTTGGATAACTCGCTGGTAATGCGCTTCTGGTATTCCTGTGCCTTTGTCAATCTCGCTTTAAAATCGTCGTTCTCCATCTTTATCTGATCAAGTTCCAAACGAAGCTGTGACGATTCCTGGGTCTTAGCCTCTAATGACCTGGCCAGTCTGGTCAGGGAGGCCTCGAGCGTTGTCATATCCGCGTTCGCCTTTTCCAGCTGGCTCGTCAGCATGGCAATCTGTTCGGTAAGTGAGGCTCTCTCAGCCATGACCGTTTCCAGTTTTTCGCTTAAGACAAGAATTTGATTCGATCGTTTGCCAAGCATCGCCTCGTTCTTGCTTATTGTCTGCTGAACAAACGCCAGTTTATCCCCTAAGACCGACCTCTCTTCCTCAAGCCGCGCCGAATCCTCTTTGATCTGTGCAATCTGCCCTCGCGCCTCCTCGTTCTGCTTCGTAATCTGCGCCAGCTTTGTTCCGATCTCTTCCTTTTCCGCAGTAACTGTATTAACCTGAGCAAGAAGGGCGTCTCTTTCCTGCAGGAGCTGAGTGAGATTTTCCTGGATGGTCCCCAGCCGCTCTTCCAGCTGGGCACTGTAGCCTTCCGTTTCATCGTGTTTCTTTGTTATGGCTGCGATATTCTCAAGGGCGCTGTGCAGTTTGCCCGCCAGTGTCTGCCTTTCTTCCCGCGAGGCAACAACCTCTTTATTCAGGGATTCGATTGTCTGCTGCATCTCGTGATTCTGGTTCAGCATGTCGTTGTGTGCCTTGGTCGTGGCATCAAGTTTGCCAGATGCCTCCTGGAAGGTCTTCTCCAAGGCGCTCTTTTCTTTCTCTAATGAGGCTATCTTTTTATTCAGGTCGTCTACCAGGGCTGTGACCTCTTTATTCTTCGCCCCCACGCTCTGGCTGTTCTCCATGGCAGAAGACAGCTTCTGGGTCAGCTCATCTGCCCGGGCCGTTGCCTCACGCCTCTCTTTGGTTAAAGTGGCAATCTCTTTATTCAGGGATTCGATTGTCTGCTGCATCTCGTGATTTTGAAAAAGAAATCCCTCGGCAGCCTTTGTCGACTCAGTTAACCTGCCTGCAGTCATACCGAGTTTTTTTTCCAAATCAGCCTTTTCTTTTTCGAATGAGGTAATGGTAGCATTAAGTCTGGCAACATCCTCAAGGGCGGTTTGCTTCTCTTTGCCGACGGATGCAAGTTCTTTGCTCAGTGCCTGGGCCTCCTTTGTCGATATCGCTATCTCATTCTGCAGTTGCGAACGTTCTTTCGCAACATTGTCAAGTTGGGTCTTCTGCGAAGAAATCTGCTTGAGGAGGCCGTCTCGTTCTTTTAATAAGTCCGCTACCTTCTGAGAAAGTCGGCTTTCGGCCTCTTTATATTCTCCCAGCTCTTTCATTACCTTTTCTTCTTCCTGTCGCACCTTGACCAATTCAGCACGCAACGCCTCTATCTCCCGCTTCATCTCCTGAGCGCTCTCCACCTGACGATCCAAGAGAGCGGTCTTTTCGCTGAGTCGCACCTCCAGGGCATCCCGGACAGCCGCTGTCTCACGCAGCAACCCTTCCAATTCGGCTATCCGTTGCTTTAAGGTGTTATTGGCAAGTTGCGTCTGTCCGATTTCCTGCTTAATACGGAGGTTATCTGCCTTTTGCTCCTCAAGCATCGTCCTGACATCGGCCAGTTTTTCCTTTAACTCTGAATTCTCGGCCCTGGTCCGGTCGAGTTCCTGTGAAGTAAGATCGAGCTGCTCCGATAACTGACTAAACTGTTTTTTCAAAGATTCATTAAGCGAGGTGACAAAAGCGAGCGATGCGGTCAGGCTATCAAGCTCCTTGCCGAGCGGCACAGCAGATACGTCCCCCGGCATTGTTAGCTCCGCGGCGGCGCCTGTCTTTGTCTTGAGGGGGCGCAGGGTCTCCTTCTGGATGACACCGATACCCGCCCGCAACTCCTTGTTTTCGGTGGCGACGCGCTCTAAGGTCCGGGAAAACTCCTGAATTTGTTCCCGCAGCATGCTGTTTAATTTTTGGGTCTCTTCCAGTTTGCCCTGTGTTTCATCAAGCTCGTCCTTCATCGCTATAAGTCGGGTATTGACCCTGCCGGAGGCCTCCTGTTCAGACCGGGATTCTCTTCCCATCTCGATCGCATTCTCATACAGATAGACCACTCCTTTTCCTAAAAAAAGCAGGCCGGCGAGAATGACCGGGGCTAAATATCCTATGTGTTTTGTCAGTCCCTTTTTGGACGCTGTGCTACCCATTACCCCCTCCTTGTTCTCCGGTGTTGGCAATTTGATAGTATCTTTCCTTTGCTAAACAAAACTGCACCTTTCATAAAGAAAAATGGTTCTCTTTAGGATATAGGCCTCGCTCGATAACCTGTATAATCTCGTTTCACTATCTGTTAATGTGCTGCTCCTAACTCCAGCCGTCTTACCGGTCGTAAATCCATAATGAGCGGCTTTGGTTTTTTCTTGGCCTCATCCCTCTTCTGAATCGCCTCAAACTGCGGAAACTCCTCCGGTATCTCTGTTGCGAGAATTGCCTTTTCGGTAAAAGCACGATGTGTGTCTGTATCCAGAATATGCGCAGTAATAAAAATAATCAAATCTGTTTTTGTCTTTCCTTTTTCCGTTTTTTTGAAAAGATGCCCCAAAATAGGGATTTCGCCTAAAATAGGGATTTTCTTCTCATCATCCGTATCGGTTTGATTGATCAACCCGCCGATTACCACGGTTTCCCCATCGGCGATCTGCACCTTTGTCTCGGCCCTCCTGACAGAGGTGACCGGATACTGGATGCTTTCGATAGTCTTTGTAGTCAGCAAACTGCTTACCTCAGGCATCAGATCAAGCGTGATCGTCCCTTCCCTGTTCACATGAGGAGTGACTGTAAGGACAACGCCAATCTCTTTTTCCTCGATGCTTGTAATTTCAAAATTGCCGGTTGTTTCGTTTCTCTCGAAAGAACCGGGTATGGGCTCAGCCCGGGCAACAGAAATTTTTGCCTCCTGATTATCCAGCGTGATAATCGTAGGGTTTGCCAGCGTTGTCGTATTTTCCCTTGAATAGAGCACCTGCAAAACCGCCCTGTATGCCGTGAAATCGAGCGTGCCGAATGTAAACAATGCCGTGGTTCCGGTAACATCAGAGGTGACCTCGGGAAAGGATGCCCCGCCATTAGGCGGAAATCCAGGGCCTGTCGCCGCCTGATCGCCCAAAGGGTAAAAACTGCCCCCAAGGGCTTTTCTGTCAAAAGGGAAGGTGACCGGCCGTTTGGCACCGCTCAGGGTAACTTGATTTGTCCAGTCGATGCCGAGGTTTTCGGTATCTTCCAAAGTCGTCTCAACAACGCGTGCCTCAATCCTCACCTGCGGGGTCTCTGCGTCGAGCTGGACAACTAATTTCTCAATCGTATTGATGACCGCGGGTGTATCGGTGACAATCAGGGAATTAGAGCGCGTATCCGCCTCGATAGTCCCTGATTCGGAGAGTACCTTTGCCAGCGCCTCTTTCAACATCGTCACATCGGCATTTTTGAGCTGGAATATCTGCGTGATCGGCGGTTCCCGCTCTGCTTCCTCCGGCGTGGTCACCTTGATAATCCGCCCCTTTCTGGTATAGGCAAAACCGTTGACCGTCACAATCGCATCCAGCGCCTCATCGACCGTGACGTTGCTGAACTGCACACTGACAGGTCCTGCCACCTCTTCTGATATGATAATATTCAAGTCGTTTTGCTTTGCCATAAGGCGAAGAATGTCGCCTATCTCGGTATCCCTGAAATCCATCGAGATAAGCCGCTCCTCGCTCTGTTGGGCAAAACTGACAGGAAGGGTACACCACGATATAATGCATAGCGCAGCGAATAGGGCCGTTCCGACCTTACCGCAATAATGGATAACGTTTTTCATGGCCGTCTCCTTTCTTTCTTTTTGCTTTTTAAGGTGCCTTCGTCTACTTCCTCTTCTTCAAGAATAAGATAATACTCCCTTCCGTCCTGTTCCAATGTTACCCTGTCTTTTTCGATCGCGATAATCGTACTGCCTTCTATGGTTTCCCCTTCGACTAAAATCTCATCATTAATCATCGCAAGGGCCCTCCCGCTCCCGCTCCAGGAGATGCCCCGTAACGTTAACTTGCCCTTTCTGGAGGTCACCCCCACATTTAGGGAAAAAAACGGGTCTCGGCCCCATTCGGCCTCAAGCACCTTTTGCTGCTGCTGTATCGCGGTTTCATCTCGCGGTCCCAACTTGGCAATATCGATACCCAGATCAAACATATCTGATTGCGCCGGCTTCGGCGTCGCCGGTGAACCAGAATGTGTCGGTTGCGGCGCAGGCGCGGATGAAGGGGCTGCCCCGTGAGCGGCCGGTGCCGGCGGCGGTTCTGACGCTGCCTTCTTCTGGGGTGCCTGCACAAGATTAACGTACAGCACCACCCCCAAAACTGCTACAAGCACACTGGTAATCGTTAATTCGCGGGTCGTTTTTGAATCCATACCCTTTGTGCCCTCTCAAGAAACTATGCAAGTACGTAAGTGCTTAATATCAAACGCACCTTAAGAACATCGGTAACCTCTTCAGGGTCCTTTTCTATTACCAGATCCTCGACCGTAAAGAGGGTTGCCAGATTCCCCAGCTCCTTAATATATTCGGCTACCTGTCTGTATGCACACGAGATTCGGATTTCTATGTAGACCTTGCTGACCCCTGCCGGCAGGTCCTCTGCCAGATCCTTGAGATCTTCCCTTGGAATAATAGAAATAACGTCGATATTCAGCTCTGTCGTCTTTCGTGCCAGCTGCTGAATAATCTTGGGAATTTCCTCCTTACTCGAGGCCTGCTCGCTCAAACGCTGGATGCGCTCTTTTAACAGCTGGATCTCCTTATTGGGATCAGGAACGCGGAAGATCATTTTTTCATTTTCGCTGATCTGAAAAAGAAGCGGCAACAGCTGGGCCTTCAGATCTTCTATCTCCTGGGCCTTTGGCATATACAAAAGGAAATACCCCCCACCGAGCCCCATAAAAGAGACCAGCAGAAAAATCGCAATCGCCTTGTTCTTTTTCAGTAATGCAGAATCGATAGCCATATCTCTCTGTCTTTCTTCCTATCAATACACCAATTGGCACACCAGTTCAAAACTCGCCTTTGGTGTCGGTGAATAGGGATCCCTGGTCGTCGCGACTAGCTCTACCTGCACAAAAAACGGTGATTCATCCAGAGTAATCATATACTGAGACAGCGTTAAATCAATAGAGGTATACGTGGGATAGATATCCCCTTCTATCCTGATTTTAACCGGCTGCGTTTCGGGTACGGTAGAAAGCCGGGTCAAAATAATACCTTCCGGGGTAATGAGACTCAGCTCTTTTAATGCGCCCGACCACACCGGCTGTCTGCCCACCGCCTTTTCCAGGAGTGCTTTCCTTTCCTCGATCGCCTGCCTCATGCGATCGTACTCCTTAATCCGTTCTATAGTAGGCTGCAGCTTTGCTATGGCAAAATGGGCGCTATCCACAAGTTTTCTGTATTTGGTAACCTGCGAGTAAAACGTTGCGTAAAATATCGAAAGCAGCAGCGCCAGCACCGGGATAGTGATCTTCAGGGCAAATTTTACCAGTTCGAGTTTTTGCTGTATCTTTGCCTCGAGCGGTATTAAATTAACGGCCGGCTTCTTCTCAAGGGCTATACCAAAGCACGTTGCGAGATTCGGAACAAGCTTCTCTAGCAGTTCCTGATTGGATTTGCGCGGGTCTGTCCAGCCGGCAATGACCTCTAACGGATCGAGTTTTTCAATCTTGACGTCAACCAGATTCCGCGAAAAATACTCATCCAAGTTTCTCAGTCGAGAAGTGCCACCGGTAAGAAAAAGCCTGTCAATTTTATTTACCTTGAACGCCTGCCTGTAGTAATTGATCGATCGTTTCATCTCGGTCATTAACCGTTCCAATACAGGACGCATCATTGCGGCAATCTGAGCAATGCTGACAATCTCCTTTTTTGCGTCCGGGTTGGTGGCATCCTTTTTTGTAGGAATTCCCCACGTTGACTTAAGTCGTTCTGCCTCGTCGATAGTAATGGTTACCCGGCCGCTCTCGGTAGTAATAGTCCTGATCATCGACTGCGTAATATGATCCCCTGCGGTTGATATCTCACGGGAAAACTGCAGGCGTCCCTCTTTAAAAAAGCTGATGGTGGTAGAGCGCGCACCGAGATCGACAATAGCGATTACCTCTCCCTCGGCAAGTATCATCCCCTTCTGCACTATATTCAGGAGCGTAAAAGGAACCAGGGAAACCCGTATGGGTTTGAGACCCACCTGCGTAATCAGCTCTGTCTTTTTGTTGACAAGACTCTTCTGGGCAGCAACGGCAATAACCTCCAGTTTGACACCAACGCGGTCATGCACCTCTCCTCCTACCTGAAAATCAAAGATCGCCTCTTCCAGGTCAAACGGGAGTGATTTCTTGAGCTCCAGGGCAACGGCCCCTTTAACTTCCTTCTGCGCCATCTGAGGCACCGTAAGGGAATTAATGCTTACCCCGGGACCGCTAACAACCGTCACCGCATTGAGCGCATTCATATTGTTTTCTCTCATCAGTTCTTTCAGTACGGCCATGACAAACTCATTTCGCGCCTTCTCCTTCGACCGGATATCAAAGGGAATAACCTTATAGCCAAAACCCGCAAGATAGACATTCTTACCGGCGTAGTTTAACTGAATAATCTTTATAGAGCTGAAACCGATATCGATGCCGATGAGACCGTTTGAGCTGGAAAAGAAATTCTTGAGTCTCTTCTGGAGACTTTCCAGATTAAAACCCTGCTTTTTTGCGCTGGCTTCCGCTTTGTCGACTTGACCATCATCCTCATCCTCGTCGGATACCTCTTCACTCCCGCCCAACCTACCCTCACCTGTTTCTTCTGTCAATTCTGCCTCTGCCTCGGACGAAACTGCCATATCCAATTCCTCGGCCCCCGTCTCAGGTAAAGATTCAGGCGTAAACCGTGCCCCCGTATCCTGAAACACCTTCTCACCCTTTCCGGAGATATCAGAAGAATCGGGGGGAGTCGCTCTCTCTTCTTCGGATGTCTCAACTGAATCGATAGAATCGTCTTCTGAATCCACCATTCCCCCTGTATCCTGCTGAGGGAATTCTTCTATGTCGTCCGTTTCTTGTGCTTCTATCTGCGACTCAACCTGATTATCCGATTGGTCTTCTGATGTCTCTGCTGACGCGGCCGTTAACTCCTGTACTGCTTCATCGGCCGAAGAGGCCCCCTCTGATAATTCCTGTGATTGAGTCTCTTCCTTGACAGGAGAGTTTTCGCCCTCCTCGGTTTTTTCGACTAATCTATTCCATTGTTTTTCGACACCGGCACAACCCGCCTCCTCCTGCGAAGGCCCCTCTGGAGAAACATCCCCCTGCGAGGCCTGTTCTCGCCCTTCTTCTGATGCGTCTCGTTCCCGCTGGGTATCTTCAGTGGGCAATTCCGGTACCCGGGCAGATTCGTCCTCTTCAGGCTTCTTTGCGCCAAAATAAGAAGCGAGTTTATCTTTAATATCTTTCTCCTGATCTCTTTGTTTTTCTCCCTCGGCCATCACCTGTGTCTCTTTCTGTGCGTTACCGACCGACCTCAGCGTGTTCCTGTTCCCTCAACCATACATCAATCGCCTCACGCACCAACTTTGAGATACTCGTCCGCTTGCCGACCTCTTTTGTCTTCACATAGGCAATATCCTGAAGGGCGTCGATCTGATCTTTTCTGATATACATCTCTGTCCTGTGCATAAACATGATCTACTCCTGCTCACCTCATTGAGCCGAAACTGTGCACCGACCAACCTACAACTACCGCTTAACAACCTTATACAGATGTGCCTTATCCATACCGTCAACAGGATAGAGCGCGATGCCGCTCTTAAACTGGACGGCCTCGGAAAAAGAAAACTTTTCTAAGGCCAAATCGACTATCTCCTGTAAAACGTCGGCAATAATACGCTCGCTTCCCTCTTTATCCGTCATCGCCAAAAGCACCACCGACTGTTCATGTTCCAACTTGCCAATTACATCAACAACGCCTGTCTTTTCGAACTCCTCCTTAAGTTTTTGTTCTACGGCCTCAAGTAAACAGGGTGCTGTCCGGGCCGTTCTTTCGGCAAGGTAGTCAAGATTGATAACTCTTATCAAAATAAAAGAAAAAAAGGACTTGCGTTCCTTTGCCTTGGCAATCATCAATTCAAGCTTGTCATCTAAAAAAAGCTCGTCGTGAAAAACGGGTAATTCAAAAATAAACGTATTACCTTTTTCCGAACTCGCTGCCCATATGCGCCCCTCATGTTTTCGTATAATCTCCTTTGCGATAGGAAGCCCGAGGCCTGTCCCGCGCGCACCGGGGCCTGGTTTTCGGCCTACCTGATAAAACTTATCAAAAATCTTTGTCAGTTCTTCCTCCCGGATAGGCGTACCGTTATTAAAAATGCGGCATTCAACAGCATTGCCTTCCGTCGTCCGTACGGTAATCTGTATAACGCCTCCTTCAGGGGTAAACTTTACTGCGTTGCCGACCAGATTGGTCAAAACCTGTGATACCTTGTCGCTGTCGACATACACCGATGGCGTTTCTTGGCCTTGCTTAACGGTAAGAGCGATGCCCTTCTTTTCCGCCTGAAGCCGCATTCTCCCCACCGTCTCCTCTACCAGTGTTATAAGCCCCACCTTTTCCTTGTGAAAGGTAATCTCTCCGGACTCAAGCTTGGAGAGATCTAACAAATCATCAATAATGACGTAGAGCCTCTCTGAATTTCTCTTGATGATTGCTATCAAATCCATCTGTTTTTCCGCAAGCGTCCCGAACGAGGGTTCGGTCAATAGGTCGATGCCTTCGCGAATGGATGTTAATGGCGTCCTGAGCTCATGGGAAACGGTCGAAATAAACTCCGATTTAAGCTGGTCTAATTCCTTCATCTTTGCATATGTCTTCGTATTTTCAATCGCGAGTCCTGCGTGGTTCGCGATAATAGTCAGGATGTTAAACTGATCTTCTTTAAATTTATCCGCCTCTGCAGCGCCGATGGCCAGGCTGCCGGTAATCAGGCTGCCGATCGGAAGGGGGACAATCAAAAATGAATTAATAGCGTCTCCGACCGCAACCCCCATCAACTCGCCCGTTTCTTCAATATCCTCAATTGCTCTATCGCGATCGATCCCCCGGGAGGTCATCCGTTCTGTTTCGCGAAAGACGCGTTCGCGAAAGATGTCATATAGCGGGTGTCCGTAGGGAACCGACCCCTTGATAAAAATTTGCACCTGCTCTTCGTCAAAAAGCGTAAAACTGCAAAAGTCGTAGCGTGTCACCTCTTTCAACCGGGCCATCACCAGCTTGACAAGACGTTCCTTATCGAGCATAAAAATCATGTTTTTTGTGATACTCAATACCGTGCGCAGCTCCCTGGTCCTCTCCTCCACCTTTCGCTCAAGCGTTTTGTTGTAGTTTTCGATTTCGTCCCGGTACTCCTTGAGCGCCTTTGCCATCTCGTTGAAGGTCTTCTCGAGCACGCTGAATTCATCATAGGTCACCATATCAAGATTATAGGCGAGGTCTCCGGAAGCAATAGCCCGAGCCTTATCAACCAGCCGCTGAATAGGTTTCGTAATAAAATAGGTCACCGCCATGGCTACCATGAACGCAAAGGCAAGGCTGATGAAATACGACACAGTCATAAATTGCAGCGCTTTTTTTACCTGGATATATTCCTGAGGAGGTATCGTCGTTGCCTCAATCAGACTTTGGCAGAAAATAATCATCAGGAGTCCGGTAATCGTTACCAACATGGTAACAAAAGCCGGAATGGCTACTGACAGCTTAAATTGAAAATTTTTTTTGAATAGATACTTCAGCTTTTGTCGCATGGACAGCCTCTGAACATCTCTCGGCCTATCTTCGAGAGAGTAGTTCTTTTATCTTCTCAAGCAATCTCCGCGGTTCATAGGGTTTGGTTACATAGCATCCGCCCCGAAAAAGGCACCTTCCAGAATATCATCCTGGCGGCCCTTGACGGTCAGGAGAATCACGGGAATATGCTTCGTCCCCTCTTTTTTTCTTTGAGTTCCCGGCAAATCTGATAGCCGGTCTTGCCCGGCATAATAACATCGAGCAAGATCAGGTCCGGGAGATGGGTGCACACCTTCTCAAAACCCTCTTCCCCGGTTCCGGCGGTGATAATGTCATAATCGCTCCGCTCAAGCCTGCTTTTGACCAAGCTTAAGACATCGGGTTCATCGTTCACTACCAGAATTTTTTTGCCGAACATTGCCCCTCCGTATACAACAATTAACGTTATCTATTTAAGATGTATGCGCTGATTGTGCGGAGCAGTTCCTCCGCGTTATACGGCTTTATAATATACGCAACGGCCCCTAATTGGAGCCCCCGATCCAAATCCTTTGCCTCACTCTTGGCGGACACAACAATCACCGGTATATCACGTGTCTTCTCTGTACCCTTAAGGAGTTTAAGGACCTTGAACCCGTCCAATCCCGGCATTAATATGTCGAGAAGAATCAAGTCGGGCTGATAGACCTTTGCCATATTGAATCCGATATCACCGTCCAGAGCGGCAATAACCTCAAAATTGTTGATTGTCAACCTGTCTTTGAGCAGTTCTATCTCGTCCGGTTCGTCATCAATGACTAAGATCTTCGCCATACTACCCCTCGTTACATCTGATATAAACTGACGCCAATAATGAGTATTGCCGTTAAAAAAATAACCGCTGCTATTATCCTCCTATGTCTTATAAAGAAGGCATCGACCTCGATGCGGCGATTCAGACCATCCTGGCGTCGGTCAAAGACAAGACGTGCAATCGGTCTCTCCAGAAGTCTGCACAGGGCCTCAAGCCCCTCTCGGGATGCAAGGAATAAAAAACCGCATCCAAGAATGATAACGCCTGAGAAAAAAAGAAAAATTCTCATTCTTGATTTAGCAATTTAGTTTTTGTTAAAACATGTTATAATTTAATCACGTGATGCATATTATAGTCTATTAAGTTTTAAAAAGTCAAGGAAAGTTTTTATAGAATGCGTAGAAGGTGAAAGGTAAAAAATGTGTAACATATTGTAAAATAAGGGGTTAGGAGGCTCTTTGCACTATCCCTTTAGGTCGACACCATAACAGTGATCTGGGGTTTTTATCCCTATTTAGCAGGAATAACCACCTGCCAGACAGGTAATCTGTTGCCTTATTAGCGTGATGCCCTGACTTTAATCACCGAAAGCTCTTCACGCATTGCCGCCTGCTCTTTTTGAATGCTGTCAAGGCTGGCAATAATGTTATCGAGCTTCTTTATAACCTTGTCTCTATACTCCTCGGTCTCCGAACTTACCCTCGCAAAGGCAGGTTTTTCTCTGTGATTGAGAACGCCGTTGATGCACAGAGTAACAAAAAGGGTGAAAAGAAAAATAGCCAGCCATACTTTAATACGCATATCACGCACCTCCTTTTTCACATACTTCAACGATCGTTATTGTTCGGTAACATCCATGGCGCTTTCGATAGTCAGGATGACATTACTGCCGGCCTGCTCGGCATAGCAGTTAAAATGTCCCTGAACCCCCTGCACCGTCATGGTTTCAGTAAAGTATCCTTTGTTGTTATTGGATGGGTCGCTCGGATCCGCACCCCACGGAGATAGCCGGGATGGGCCCTTAAATCCTGTGGGGTTATCATACAACAGTTCTGTTGCCCGGGAAAAACACACCTCACCGATGTAGAACGCCTGCGTTTCCCGTAACGCTGCGCGCGCGGTGGCAAATCGGGTGCTTTGAAGCGAGGTAAGGACCATTCCCAGTGCTGCAAGGACCATCATGATGAAAACAATGATAATGAGGGCAAGTCCCTTTTGAGACGATTGCCCCTGTTTTTTGTCTATGCCAAAAATAGTCGTAACCCCTTTATTCATAGAAAATTCCTTAAATATATGCCGCTGGATAGGGTCAGGTTTTCTCTGCCTGCTGAAATAGTCAGGTCGATTTCTATTCGTCTGATTGCGCTCCTGAGCGCGGCGGAAACAGGCGTTGAAAGCTGTGTATTTGAGGAGTTGTAGTAACGAAACGCGAGGCTCTGGATATTACCGGCTAAAATATTGTTATTCCGGTATAATGAGCCGCCTGATATGTGATACCGGATGTCGTTGTCCGCAGCATCGTAAAACCGGAACTCTGACGTATCGGCGGTTAAAATACTGCTGGTGTCTTTTGTCTCTCTCATCTCCCGTTTCATCCAGTCGATCGCGATGCGCGCCTCGGCCCCGCGTTCTTCACGGAAACTCACCAGCTCCCATACATCAACAACCGCGATAATAATCGGGGCAAGTCCTGCGGCAATCACCCCTACCAATGCAATCACCGCAACCGCCTCTATCAGCGTAAAACCATTCCTCCTTCTCCGCTTCATTGTGCTAGTCCCCTATCGATTGGCATTTCGTACCGATGAAAACTTGGCACTCCCGATTTTGCTGTGCGCCACCACAACATCGATCCGCTTGTAATCGGTCCCGGCAGAATCGGGGCGAACAGTATCAAGATCAAAGGCATCGGGATCAACGTAATAGACCGTTACCGACCGTGAAAAACCCGGAAAACCGGATACCGGGTTTTCTGTATAGCCGTCAAAGTCGTCGACGTCATCATACGCCGAGCGCGCCGACTCACCGGAATCGGGCCCTAAGGTAGCCGACCATGGCGCCGAAGAGCTCTCGTCGAATCGCTTGCTTAAGACCTCTTCGAGGAGCCCTTCGGCCAACTGATACGCAGTCATCCTGAACTCTGACTCGATACTCCGTTGTCCAATATGGGCAAAGAGGATCATAAGCGGAGGGACGGCGAGCGCAAGCACCATAATTATAATGGCAAGTTCCACTATAGTGACGCCCTTGAGACGGCTCAAAAAAGAAAATGCCCGTTTGTCATTCACCGCTGTCCTCTCATAACTCTCTCCATTCGGTAATCACCAGGGCCGTTTCCCCGGCCTCCTGAAAACCCGGAATGTCCTGCACCAATGCAGCGTCATAGGTGAGATTGATCTCATCAGCGTTATTCATGTTGATATGCTGATCGGTCACCATGGCCCCGGAAAACTCCAGATCGCTGATATTGCTCATATTGATATTCCCTAACGCATAGACCAGTCCATGAATAGTTAAACCGTCGTAGCCCGACAGGGTCACATTGCCGCCTACCGCCATCGCGGGAAGCTGGCTCCCTGTCGGTGACAGGCCTGCGGTAACGGATAAATTTTGTTTCTGGCCGGATGTTGTGAGGTTCGCCTCCGTAATCAGTGCCCCTTCAACCGTAACGTCTTTCTCGACGGTGATATTGCCGCGTGCATACAAAATACCGGTAAAGGCAACCCCTGCCTCCAGGGTAACGCTCCCCTCAACCAAGATATACCCGCTGGCATCCTCTTCAAAGATACAGTTGCCGGTTACAGTCTCATTGGTCATAGCCTCATACTCGGAAAAATCAAGTTCGGGAATCTCAAGCGGTGACCCCGGCGTCACATCGCCCAGCACCGTAACCCCTACCCCAAGGTTTACCTCCCCTACCGCTGTAATATCCCCGGCGACATTGCCGGTTGAGTTCGAGAGATGAATGCTACCCGTAGCAAACTGAACCGATCCAAAGGTTGCCGGAACCGAAATTGCAAGATGCTGCTGGACCACCCTGACCGATTCCCCTACCCGTGCCGTAACTGTGATATCAACGTTTGCGCTATCTTGATTAGCATACTCGAACCAGCACTCGCCACCTGCAAGCGATACAGAACTGATCCCGAAGGGCGCATCGGTCGGCGGCACATTATCACTGAAATCGCTGTCGGTACGGAACTCTCTTTCCAAAATCCACTCCAGCCCTCCTTCAGCGGCGTAAAAGGCCCGTGTCGTATTGAGGCCGTCTATCGCCGTTGTCATCTGATTCGAAATGAGTGATGCCAAGACGGCGCCCAGTGCACCCAAGACCATCATGATAAACACAAACACAATAAGGGCCATGCCTCCGCGAACAGTCATCATGCCTTTCTAAAGCCTTCGGGGAAAATTTCTCGGATGTACCCCGGCTATAAGCGTCTCTCTTTTTGCCCCCTTGACGATAATCAGCTCTACTTTGATTCTCCAAATATCGGTAGCAGCCCCGCCGTCAACGGGATTGCCGATAAGGTTCCCCGACCGGTCAAAATAGCTCAGTGTCAGAGAATTCACATTGTCTGTCATCGCATAATTATTTCTCATTAATGAGTCACCCGAAACCCAGTAACGGACACGTTCGCCTGCGACGGTATCAAACGCAAGCGCTGTCGGTAATGCCTCGATAACCGAACGAACGGTTGCGATCTGATGGGTTTCTCTGATCATGCGCTGGAGCGCAATGCGCGCCTCAGAAACCTCGCCCTCTCTGAAACTCAAAAAATCCCAGATGTCTACCGATACGGTTAACAGTCCGATGACAGCGGCACTTATTACCCCGACAACAACAATAACCATGACTATCTCGATGAGGGTAAACCCCGTAAGAGACAGAGGTTTTTTCATGAGGTAAGATGAAAGCCGTGGCAAACCGTTAGTCTTGCCATTCACTCCGGACATTGTATGTTCTCTCGGCTATTTTCTCTCATGAAATAAGAGAAGTGTATGGGTTCATAATGAATGGAGCGGTGTAATAATGGTTTTAAAAATCAAATCGCCGGTCAGTGAGTGCGTAATAGTCACAATAACCAGTTTATATCCCGGTGTCCAATTATCCGGTAGCGGCGACGGGATTGTCAGAATGGTATCCGGGCTCGCTTCATCCACATAGCCTACCGTTACCGATGCCGTATAGTAAGGAAACTGGTCGTCGACCAGACCGCTCCACCCATGAAAATCGTCGACATCATCAAAATCAGCACGGGCACTCTCGCCGGTATCGGGACCGAGCACGGCAGACCAGTTTCCGGTGTCATCCTCGGTATCTCGTTCGTCAAACTTCTTCGAACAGAGCTCTTCCATAAGCACCTGAGATAGTGACGTAGCGGTATTAAGGGCCTCTGCCTTGACCGATTTTTGAGATACCTCTGCGATAAGATTGAGTAATGGTGGGATTGCGATGGAAAGTACAACGATAATAATGGCAAGTTCGATGAGTGTTATTCCCTTCATAGATATCCGCCGTCCGCTATTTTACTGCCTCAAGATACTTCAAGAGTTCTTTATCTTCTATAACAGCCTTGGTATCGGTGGTCTCCCCCTGCTGTGCGGCGGACTCTTCCTGTTTTTTCTCCATGGCCTCTTTCGCCTCACGCTCCTTCGCCTGTTGTCTGAGCATGCGCAGCAATGCCTTATCTTCGATTAACGCCTCGCCTGTAGGCGGCGCCGCAACAGCGGAGGTCTCTTCTGCCCTGTCCGGCAGAGTATGCCCCTGCTGGTCCGGAGAAGGGCTCTGTTCGGAAGCAAGTGACTTCGAGATAATGCCACCTTCGAGCACTTCGTCTACGTACTTGACACGGGCCTTAATCAACTGAGACTGCACACGCTGCTCTTCTGTGGACAGCTGTTCGGCCTTTTGCTGTGAGCTATAACGGGCCGGCTCTGCGGACTCCTCTGCCGTTACCACCGATTGTCTGTACGGCGCGCTCGCCGCAAGCTGCGAAAAAGTCTCGAGGTCCGCCTTCGTGGTCGACATCCGCACCCCTTCAACCAGTATTGTTATGCCTACGCCAACCAGAAATATGCCAGCAATATAGCGGTGTTTGATAAAAAAATCGTCGATGAGGAATTTCTGACCGCGGATATTCTGCGGTTTTTCGAAAAATTCCCGTATCTTTAAAAAACTGTCGGGATTGATAAAAAATAAAACGGCAGACTCGATAATGAGCGCCGCAAATATGAAGAGAATAATAACCATCGGCAGTATAACCGGACAATAAGAAAATTAGTGTATATTTTTTGGTGACCCGCTGCCTATCTTGAGTACCTCTTCGAGGTACTCTTCCCGCATCTTCGCATGAAAGGCGACTTGCGCCATCTCGAATGTCTTGTGTTTTGCCCTTGCCTTTTCAAGTTCGTCGCGCACAATCCAATCAAAACCGCTGAAAATAACAAAGGCACCTATCAGCACCAGACAAATGCAAACCCCCTGCCGGTAGGTAACGACAAAATCGTTAACGGTGTAGACACCTGTCGCCAGCCGCCTCCGTCGTTTACCCGCGTCTTCTGATACCAAGAGCACAATCAAGCCCGAGACAATAATGCCCGTCCCTGTCGCAAAAAGAAATGCACCCATCTCCCACCTCCTTACTTAGGTGATTGCGGGGGAGAATAACTATTACGGGGAGAATTAAAATGTATTTTCATCGATGCCGGGTGTTGCCGTATTCGCCCATATCTCACCCGCATCCCGCGCACCGGGAGACGATTCCCGCGGCCGATAAACCCACCCCCCAGTAGTCCCGATAATAGTGCCACGGGGCTCTGAGAGGGCCTCAACCACGTTATCGCGGTCCCCGTCGGTATCGAGCGGGTTATCCGGAAGATTCCCGTCTATCATGACGACGCTCCGGCCGCTATCTTCGCTTACTTCCTCAAGCACAGGAAAACGGGGGCTTCCCTGCAGAGTCTGATCAATATAAAAATCCTTAATACCCCGGCGCATCTGTTCAAGGGCCTGTTTTACGGCGGTGACCTTAACAGATATGAGAAAGGACTGAAACGCCGTAACCGCCCCTATCGCCAGAATAAGCACCACAATCATAACAACCGCTAATTCAACAAGGCTCAACCCCTCTGCCTGCTTCTTCATTGCAGCTATCCTTCTTTTTTTCAAGATGTTACGGTATATAAGCCTGCAAAGTGACCACTAGTGCCCTATAGTCATTTCTTATGACAACGGATTCCCATGAACTTTTTATATCTAATTATAACAAAAAGTTAGCACACTGCAAGAAGTTTATTTATTAATACTATTGTATGCCAAAGAGGCGGGTAGGCTGCGGTCCCCTTGATGAAGCTTGATGAAGCCGGAGAGGTCTTCTATAAACAGCATATCCTGCCCCGTTACATACAGGACAGGATATGCTGTTCGGTCTTTCTGAAGGAATCACGATAACAAACTCACCCTTTTTTCTGCGTCGCAGAAAAAAGGGTTCTCCTCAAAAAGCCGCGCCTCTTGATGCGGCTCTGTGAGGTCCTATTCAATCTCCCGCCACTCTTCCCACTCAAAGCCCTCTGCGATCTCGCCGACCAACCCACCGGCCCCGCCAACGGCCTCTGCGCAATAGAGGATATCGCCGTCGTCCAGATCAATGTCTACCTGCCGCGTCTCGACGAGTATGGCCCCAAGGACCTGAGCCCGAGCTTCAGGCTCGTCATCGTCACCCTCCTTGGCCGCATAGACATCCTTCGGCTCAAAACCAAAAAACGCCAGCGCCTTCTCTATAAAAGAAGGCTCTGTCCGCATCGACCCTGCACCCGGCTTTCCGACATTGATAAAGATCTTGTCGGACTGGCCCTCTGTATCAGCGGCATAGACAATAATCACACCGTACCACTTGGCATTGTCATACAGCCGTAACTCCGCCATGCCGGCACCGTTATGGTCATCCTCGATAATCAAGAGCCCGTACCCGGTAAAATCGCCCTCAAGCTGCATCTTGATATTGTGCAGATAGACGATTTTGTAGTCGCTGGGGCTCCCGATGCTATCGCTCGTCCCCCACTTCTGTAACCCGGGCTGATTTTCAAGGGTCATATCCGCCTGGGACTTATAGGCATTGACCATGGCCGCGACGTCGATACTCTCACTGTTATACTGCTCATTCGGGACGCCCTCAAGCGTCATATCGGCATCGATGACAATATCGCCTTCGTTCGTATCGGTCGCCAGACCCGCCACATGACCGGAGCTGAGCTGCGCACCGCCCAGGTCGTGATTATAGCCACTTACCGTGTCTTCAGAGTTGCCGGTGATATTTACATCAAACGGCTCTGAATCACCCCTGTTGATAACGGTAATCGCGGCCAAATCAGCAAACGTCCCTGACGATGTCTGGGCCTTTCCGGTAATCTGGATCTTCTTTGCCTCCTGCGCCTGGACAGGATCGGTTAATGCAACCAGCACAATAACACTAAGACAGAGAACAATTATAAGATTCCTTTTCATAATGTCACCTCCCTCCGTTTTAAGAGTGTACTGTAAACCCCGTTAGACCCCGGTTTAAAGGCCGAGGTTTTCTTGTTTATTGCAACTCCGCAGTGCACCCATTTCCTCACCTTGAAAATCAGGGCT
Organism: Candidatus Omnitrophota bacterium; assembly: GCA_016930485.1. Lineage (GTDB taxonomy): Bacteria > Omnitrophota > Gorgyraeia > JAFGGP01 > JAFGGP01 > JAFGGP01. The sequence goes on from JAFGGP010000003.1 coordinate 25,285, forward strand.
TTCTGAGTCTAACGGGGTAAATAAAAAACCCTACTCGTCTGAATAAGTAGGGCCTTATTTCTGACCTGGCAACCCAGCCGCCTTTCCCGGAGGTTGAAGGCCTGTGGTTTTGCGCCCCACCCTTTCAGATGGTTTGCCCTTTTCGAGCCAGACATATCTGTTTACACTACTATAGTTTAAGTATAGCATATAGTCTGGTTGCCGTCAAAAATCTCTGCACTATTTCTCCGGCAAAAAACACCTAGTGCTTTTCTATGTCCAGTAGCCAAAATATAACAGATTTTATCAAAATAGCGTGCGGGGGTCAACCCTCTTCTTTTCTGAGCCTGACATCAATCTTGCCTTCCTTTTCCAGCCGTTCGAGCTTCTTTGACATCCGGTTAATCCACTCAACCAGCACCGTCAGTTCATCGGACCGTCTTACCTGAAGCTGGCGCCCGAACTGCCCCTCTCCTATCTCATCCAATAGCCGTTCAACACGCACCAGAGGCCCGACGATCCGATGGGTCAGGATAACTCCGAAAAGCAGAATCAGCGGTATGGATATGGCCAGTTGAAAAAATGCGCCAAAGGCAAGGCCGTTCTGGATGATTGAAAAGGAATCATCCGTTAAGAGCCCCCCGGCCCTCAGACCGAACCAGAGCATAACATAGGCGGCAGCCGTGCCCAAGGCAGTAATAATCACAACAAACACCAGAATCATCTTAACGTACTTAAACTGAAATTTGGCGTCAACGAGATATACCCTTCTCTGACTGGTTGCAGCCATAGTAACACCTCCTCTTTTTTTCGTATCTCGCCTTGCGGTCAGTTACATGTAGCCCTTCCTGTCTCAGGGGTAACGGTAACCGTCTTTGTGCGTCCCTGATACACCAGTGTGACCGTACCTGATGCGGCAAGGGCGGTGTTGTTCGCGTCACGGGGCTCGCCCAGGGAAGAAAAGCGGAGTTCCGCAGTCCCCCCGAAATTAACGGCATTTAAATCAATGCCGGCAAACTCTGCGCTTGTATCATAATCAATTATCATATTGGTGCGCGTCGTCGGATCGGGAATGGTGGCATCGCTGGATACCAGAAAAACCCGGTAGCTGTTTCCGCCTGTATCAAATTCCAGGCCATAGCCTGTATGTTTGCTGATAGAGATCTGCTGGACATACCTGATATCGGAGATAAGTTTACGCGCCGCGCCGTTGAGTTTTAAATCGTAGTAGGTGTCAAACCTGGGAATGGCTAATACCGCTAAAATAGCTATGACAACAATGATCATGATCATTTCAAGCAAGGTGAACCCCGTCAGAGAGCCACGGTATGATAAAGAATAAGACGAGGGCTGCCTATCACTGCCATTGCATGAGATAGCGTGTGTCTTATTCGCTAATTGGGTAAACCCCGCCAGAGCAATACGGCCTCTCCCTGAAAATGTCTGATGAGAAAACATAACTCTTTTTTCTGTCATAAGTTACCTATAAACGTACTGTTACTATACCCCAGCGCCCGGGGCTTGTCAATCTATTTGCCCCTGAAGCGTACCCAGGAGTCTGAGATTTTCCCGCGCGATCATGCCGGCCGGACCGTCCGGATCCAGGCGCTCCGCTTCCTCAAAGAGGCCCCGTGCCTCATCTGGTTTATTCATGCCGACAAAACAGATGCCGAGATTGTTGTAGGCAAGCGCAAAACGCGGGTTTAATTCGATTGCCCGGATAAACGCATTGCACGCCTCTTCAAGTCTCCCATTATTCTTCAAGAGCACACCGAGACTATTATATGCCTCGATAAAATCAGGGTTGAGTTGGATAGCCCTCTTATAGGACTCGAGTGCCTTCTCAAAAAGTCCCATCTGTTGATAGGTAAGTCCTGCATTATGAAGGGCCTTTGCCGAATCGGGTTCGAGGCTGAGGGCACGGTTGTGCATCGTAAGGGCTTCTTGAAAATCGCCGCGTTCAGCAGCCAGAAGCCCATTCAATGAAAAGGCCTCCTCATTATCGGGATCTATTTCGATCGCCTTCGCGATATACCGCTCTGCTTCCCTGTTCTCGCCGAGCCGGTAGGAACAGAGTGCCAGGCCGAAATAGACATAGTTGTCTTCGCTGGCTCCGGTTGCCGAGACCTGCATCAGTTCTACCGTTTTCTCCAAGGCAGCCCTGCCTTCTTTGAACCTCCCCTGCGCCACCAGCACTATCCCCAGGTTGTGCCATGCCTTGTGATTGAGCGGCGCGCCTGCAACCGTTTTCTGCCAGAACCGCACTTCATCGCGCCAGTCAAGATTTCTGTGAATTGTTCCCACCGTATAGCCGGTAGTAAAAAAGAACATCAACACAAGAAATGAGGAAAAAAGCTGCTTCGGCTCCTTTGTCAGTACATGCAGGAGGTGATATAGTGCCCACACAAAAAGAATGCAGTAGCCGATCGAGGACAGATAAATCAACCGCTCCCCTATCAGCCCCATAATAGGGATAACGTTTGAGGCGGGAAACCAGTTCAGAAAAAACCAGCCGACGCAAAATAAGACAACCGGCTGTTTTTTTCTCGTGATCAGGGCCACTGCAATCAAGAGATACGCGATGACCGCCCCACCGAGCACCCGTGGCTCCAAAAAATGATGCGCGATAGGTATATCATACAGCAGACGCAGCCCCACGGGAGAAATGAGAATGCGAAAATAGGTCAGGAGCACCGTAAGCATCGTAAAAAAAGTATAGAGAAAAGTGCCGCCGATATAAGACGACTGACCGACCTCCCGGAGAATAAGATAGCGTATAACCAGGTAGCCGGAGGCGATGACAAAAAACGGGAGGTACCAGAGCGCCTCTTTCCGCGCAGAGCGCCAGAGAAAAGAACCCGCACACACATCATAGAGGATCAGGACAAACGGCAGCATGCAGGCAGACTCCTTACTCAACAACGAAAGAACAAAACAGGCAAGACTGGCCGCATAGAGCAGCGGATGGCCCGACTGTCTCTTAAAGGCGATATAAAGCAAAAAAGAGCCGAGTAAAAAGAAGGCGTACAACGGATCGCCACGCGACGCTATCCAGCTGACCGCCTCTGTCTGTACAGGATGAACGGCGAAAAGGAGTGCGGCACCCATGCTCATCGGGATCTGCATCTTTCGCTCTCGTATGCAGCCGGACAAAAAATGAAGCGCCAGAAGAAAAACAAAAAAGGCGTTGGCACAATGAAAAAGCAGATTGGTCAGATGGTACCCGAAAGGATTCAGTCTCCAGAAGTGGTAATCTACCGCGAATGAAACCGTGCGCAGGGGCCGCCAGATGTGATGCCTGTCACCGACAGAAACAGTATCGGGTGATGTAAAGTAAAGCGGCACATAGGCGAAGTTTTTGATGTACGGGTTATCGGTAATAAACGCGATATCATCGTAGAGAAAGTCACCGTTGACGACAGCGCCATACGCGATGCCGACAGCCGCTATAAAAAACAGTGCCGCCATAAGAGCGCTTTTCCTGTCGAGATTCTGTATAACCGAATTTCCTGTCATTGCGAAACGCCCTCCCTGCCGGAACAGAACATTCGCCCGAGCCCCTCATCAAAGCTGCAAGGCCTAAATCCAAGATCATCGATCGCTGACCGGATATCGCAGGCAAATCCCTCTTTCAGATGCAACAGCTGTATCGGGGCAATCCTCGCAAGACCGAGCCTGTAAAGAAAAGAGCAGATATAGTATACAGGATAAAACGGGAGATGTACTTTTGATTTTTTTAACCCCATATAATTGCAGAGCTTATCACAACACTCATCGAGGCTGATCCGTTCCCTGCCGGCAAGCGTATAGGCCCGTCTGGGCCATACAGGCAACTGACACAACTCCCGTATGAGTGCGGTCAGGTCATCGACATAGAGCGGCTGCATAATGGATGTCCCGTCGCCGACAACAGGGATATACGGGAATGTCTTAATCGCCCTGATCAGCATACCGATATTTTTTGTATCACCGGCTCCATATATCAGTGACGGCCGCAGGATAAGAAAGGAAATGGTCGATGAACGCACCAGCTCCTCGGCCTCAAGCTTGCTCTTTTCATAGGCACCGAGGTGTGCGGAAAGGACACTCGCGGTGCTGACAAAGAGGAACCGCTTTACCTCTGCCCGGCGCGATGCGTCGATAAGATGCGCTGTCCCCCGGACGTTCGTCGCAGAGATAAGCGAATCAGAGGCCGGGCTGGTACGGGCCGCAAGGTGGATGACCGTATGGATGTCCCGGAGGGCATCGGTGAGGCCCTCGCCGGTCACCAGATCCCCGATTACAACCTCCAGCCCTTCGCGCGCGGTTATCTTCCCGGCGCTCTGAGGACGCACCAGCACACGGAGGAGGGACCCGCCGGCGAGCAATTCATCGATAAGGTGGCGGCCGACAAACCCTGTCGGGCCGGTAAGCAGTATCTTCATCTCATCTCCAGAGAATGCGTTTCATGAACGCCTTCACGTACGCCCAGCGGAAATAGTAGGAGGTAAACGCCTCCTCCTTGAGGCGCAGTAAATCCCCCTTTGACAGACGGGGATGGTCGATAACCGGGTCAAAGGAGGTGAAGTGGTCGAACTCCTCGGTCACAATCTCCTTTAACTCGTCATAACACTCGGTTCCCGGATAGGGGGCTAGCATATTAAACGAGACGGTATGGGTGTTCAGGTGCTGTGCATAGCGAATAGTGTCGCGAATCGTCTGGAGGGTGTCCGAAAGCAGGCCGAGTATATAAAAGGCCGTCACCCGTATCTTTTTCTCATCGCAGTAGCGGATAATCATCTCCTGGTGCGCCTTGGAATCGAAGGGAAGCCGGTGTGCCGCCTTCATCACCTCTTCGCTGGCAGACTCTATACCTACGTTGATCGACCGCAGACCCGCTTCATAGAGAAGATCCAGAAGATCTATATCGAGGTCCTTGATGTGTGTCTCGCAGCCCCACCGCAGATTGATGTTTCGTTTTATCATCAGTCGAGCAATCGCCTCGCTGCGCGAGCGGTCAATGGTAAAAATCGGATCCCGGAAAATAACGCCTCTTATCCCGTAGGCCTTTTTCAAAAACTGCAGTTCATCCACCACGCCTTCCGGTGAACGCATACGAAAGGAAAAATTCGCCCGATAGGCACAGTACGCGCATCCGTACGGACAACCACGGGCAGACTGTACAGGTATAACGGGTCTGACGGTCAGATTCGGAAAATACGAAAATCTCCTGATGTCATATAAGCCCCATTCGGGAAAAGGCAACGCGTCCAGGTATTTTACCGGCGGGGACTCGACCATCCCTCTAAGGGTCTCTCCGTGCGCCAGCCGGTAGGCGACCGCCTCGGGTTCTCCCCTGACAATAAAATCGGCCGCCGGCTCAAAGATCTCCGGAACGTTCCCGGCGAAGGGCCCGAAAAACCCCACCGCAGCACCCCATCTCTTTTTTATCAGACGGGCAAACTTCACCTCCTCCCGGTAGTTAATAATCGAGGAGGCAACGAGGGCATAATCTACCTTCTCATTCGGCAGCGTGTCGGTGATGATAACACGGTGACTATACCGCTCTAAAATGGCAACCATATATCCGATACTTACCTGAGGCAGAGACACGCCCCTTTTCTTTGCCTGTTCGATAAGGCGGGCCTTGAGGGAACGGCCTACCATAAAACGCGTTCCGAATCCGCCCGCCCAATCCCGGTAAAAGAGTTCACTCTGGGGATGCGGTATCTCAACGATAGCTATCTTCATGGATGCCCCGCCTTAAAAAATGCCCGGATCGCCTGCGGTATATTCTGAACGATCGCGGGATACGCCTCACAACTCTGCCAGCACCGGCGACACCTCTTCATCCGACGGGCCGCCTCGCGAACCGAATGCCTGCCCAATAGCGAGAGTATATCATAGTTGCACTCTCTCAGCGATCCAATGGGTGTATCGAGAAAGGGGCACGGAAATACCTCGCCGTAGGGGTCGATGGTTGCCGTTGCCTCCAGCGCGCTGCAGCTGATCGGACTGGCGCCCCCGGTAACAAATAACCGCGCCAGCCGCAAAAACACCCTGGGAAGCAGTTCGTCATACGGCCAAAAACGAAATTCATTCTCAAGCTGCCGCAGGAGCTCCGTTGTCTCCGCGGCATATCCCCGCACATCGATGCCGCTCTCCTGGTTATGAAAAATCCTCATCTCGTGGGCTATATTTATGAAGTACGGAATACCTTCCTTTTTGACAAATCTCACCAGATCCGGTATGTCGGCGAGATTGTCTCTGCTGATGGTGATCTGAAAAAACACCTTCATATTCCTCCGCCCGAGCCCGAGTAGTCTGGCATAGGTCTCCATAACCCGGTCAAAACAACCCTCAACCCCCCGCAGTTCATCCTGCCGGGCGCCTAAACCATCGACACTCAAAGAGGCATAGGTAAAAAGCTCTGCGCAGCGTGATGTAATCTCATCAAAAACCGAGACGGTCCGCGCCGTGGCAATGCCGTTGGTCGGGATATTGAGGAGCGAAAAATTCCGGCACCGTTTATATGCCTTGCAGATGATCGTATCGATCTCTTCTCTGAGAAGCGGCTCGCCGCCCGTCACGTTTAGCCACAGGAGGCGCCCGCCTATACCCGTCACTATCCTGAGTACCTCATCGGTGCTTAACTCCCTCTGGAGTAAATCGGGGTTATCACGGTATATCTTCCATACGCCGCAGATACGGCATCTGCTGTTACAGCGCCAGGTCGAAATAAAGGTATATTTATAGGGGATACACGCCCTCCTCAGGAGTCTCCTCAGGGAAAGCAGGATATTTTCTTTTCCTAAGACGAGCAGTTTGTTTCTCATGGCACTTCCTCCCCTGTGCAAGAACGCCACAGCACCTCAGGTCTTCACGGCTTTTTACGCGAATAGTGCTGATATATCCACATTACATCCCTCAACATCCGCCACGAGTCGCCGATGAGATGGACCTTTGAGGCCTTGCTGTTGGTCCAGACAACCGGGATCTCCATAATCCGGTATCCGCTCAGCCGCGCCTTATAGAGCAGTTCGACATCAAAGGCGAGCGATGAGATGTGAAGCCTGTCAAACAGCACATGCACAATCTGCCGGCGGAACCCCTTAAAGCCGCACTGCGTATCCCTGATGCCCGGCAAGAGCACCAAGCGGACAATTCCGTTAAAGACACGAGCCATAACATGCCGGTACCACGGGTAGTTATAAATAAGCGCGCCGGTCACACGGCGTGACGCCACTA
>JAFGGP010000010.1 GCA_016930485.1 Candidatus Omnitrophota bacterium
ATTCTTATTTGTCATTTGGGATTAAGCAATTCATTTGAAATTTGCTTGCCCTTCGTAGCTTTAGCGAAGTAGGGACATTTGGAATTTATTCGATTTAGGATTTCTTCACTATACGCTAGCCGCTCATCGTTTATCCTGAGCGAAGTCGAAGGGCTACACGCTAGAGAAGAACCCGCGAACGAGATATCTGTGACAGGTGACTTTTAAAAGGAAAATAATATGCCAGAATATCCGATGAATGTTTCGATCAGGAGAATTCCCAAGGACGCGAACCTGTTCGAAATCACCATAACGACCCCGACACTCAGGTCTCAGTTCCGGCTGCCCCGGGACAAGATGAACGAACTGCGCGTGACGATCGAGCAGGCCTTGATGGATAAACGCCGGTAGAGAGGAGTTTAACGGGCGCGCAGGAGAAGCAATCCCACCGCGATCTGCAGGACCGCGAAGACGCGCCACCACCCCTCAGGCACCCTCGAGAGAAACTCAAAGACCTCCTGGCGTGTTTTTCTGCTGAGGAGAAACGATCCGTAGATAGTCGCGGTAAGACCGAAAAAAATCAGCAATTTTGAGATAGCACCGTATACCTCGCGGGCGGCCTGAAGCAAAAAGGCGCCGAGCAGGAAGAAGGCAAACCATATAAGGCGACGGATCCGCCGGTGGATTTTTTTGGTAAACCGGAGCTTCATGCGGCCCGGGCTAATGAACCACCAGAACCCCAGTACGATAAAAAGGTAACCGGTAATTGTGTAGAGCATCGGCGTGTTATGTAATGTGAAAGGTGTAGTGCATTATACCATCAGAGAACGCTCTTTTCCAGAGAAGACCATAAAGGGCCAGTAAACACATCCCAATGAAAAAGATCTTTGTTGATACGATGATTTTCGACCTGGACGGCACGCTGGTCGACTCCCGGGCCGACCTGGCCGAGGCGATGCACGTGACCCTCAATGCTATCGGCGCCCCGGATCTGGATGACGATACGATCATCAGCTTCGTGGGATACGGCCTTGAGCACTTTGTCAGGCAGGCCTCCGGCATCGACGACCCTGCGACCATACAAAAGGCGGCGGCGATTTACGGGGATTACTACCGGGCCAACTGCCTGAAACATACCCGGCCGTTTCCGGGCGTCATTGAAACCCTCACGCACTTTAGCGATAAAACCCTTGTCGTCCTCAGCAATAAACCGGCCGAGTTCACCCAGACGATTCTGGTAGGTCTTGAGATGGCGGAGTATTTCCGCTTTATTTTTGGCGGCGATTCATTCCTCAAACACAAACCAGACCCTGAGCCGCTGCGCCTCATCATGGAAAAGATAGGGACTGCCCCTGAGACGACCGTGATGGTCGGCGACGGATTTCACGACATTGAGGCAGGAGAGGCTGCCGGAGTTGTGACCTGCGGGGTAACCGGGGGGCTCTGTGCCCGGGAGCTATTGGCCGCGAGCAAACCGGATTTCTTGATGGAATCGTTCGGGGAACTAAAGGGGATATTTTTTTAAGCAATCAGCTGTCAGCCTTCGGCCATCAGCCGCTGAAAGCTGATTGCTGAGAGCTGAAGGCTAATTTAATTAAGAAGACTTTTTCTTAATTAAATTAAACAATCCCCCTGCCAGGAGTATAGCGGTTTCCTTGTCGGATAGATCCAGGACGAGCCCGATTTCCTTCGCGCCCTCTTTTATCCCGGCCTTCACCGCCGATTTCTCCCGGACAGTCTTTTTGATATCAGGAAGCAGGATGGTCTGGCCTTCCTCGATCAGGTCGTAATCTCCGGAATTTTTGAAGGTCAGCGGGAGTATCCCGAAATTGATCAGGTTCTTTTTGTGAATTCTGGCAAACGATTTCGCAATGACCGCCTTTACGCCCAGGAACATCGGGGCGATCGCGGCGTGTTCACGCGAAGAACCCTGGCCATAGTTTTCCCCGCCGATAATAACACCCCTGCCCGCCTTTTTTATCCGGTTGACAAATTGCGGATCGATACCGCTAAAGACATATTCGGAGATAGCCGGTATATTTGACCGCAGGGGGAGCACCTTGCTTCCTGCGGGCATAATATCATCGGTGGTAATGTTGTCGCCGGTCTTAAGGATAACCGGGAGCTCGAGCGTCTCTTCGAGCGGTTCTTTTACGGGTATCGGTTTTATGTTAGGGCCGTACTGGACGGTAACCGAGGCCGGGTCTGCCTGCGGGGCGATAAGCAGGTTGTCATTGATCAGGAACTGGTCCGGTTCCTTGGCCGCTTTTATGGTGAGGCCTGCCGTGAGCGGGTCAACGATGCGCCCTGCCACTGCTGCAAGGGTGGCGGTGATGTGGCTTGCCAGATAGACGCCTGCTTCGGGATTGCCGCAGCGCCCGTGAAAATTTCTGTTAAAGGTCCTGACGCTCTTTGCCCCGGTTGCCGGTGTCTGTCCCATGCCGATGCACGGACCGCAGGCGGATTCGAGAATCCTCGCACCACCCGCCACAATATCCCCGAGCAGCCCTTCGGCCGATATCATCTCAAAGGCCTGCTTTGAACCGGGGGAGACGGTGAGGCTTACGTTTTTGTGCACGGTTTTTTTCGAAAGGAGGCCGGCCACTTCCCTGAGGACCTGGAATGACGAGTTGGTGCAGCTGCCCAGACATACCTGGTCAATCGCCTCACCGGCAATGGCGGAGACGGGTTTGACATTGTCCGGGCTGTGGGGCAGCGCAACGAGCGGCACCAGCCCGGACAAATCAATCTCGATGACGCTGTCGTAGGCCGCGTCCGGGTCCGCCTCAAGACGCGCCCAGTCCTTTTCTCTTTTTTGCGCGCTTAAAAAATGCCGGGTGTTTTCGTCGCTCGGGAAGAGGGATGTGGTCGCGCCCAGCTCGGCGCCCATATTGGTGATGGTGGCCCGCTCGGTCACGCTCAGTGTCTTTACGCCGCCGCCGCCATACTCGAATATCTTTCCCACACCGCCCTTGACCGAGAGCCGCCTCAGGAGTTCGAGAATCACGTCCATTGCCGTTACGGCAGGCCGGTTCAATTTGCCGGTCAGCCTGACCAGGACGACCTCGGGCATGGCCAGGTCAAACCCCTGACCAGCCATGGCCGTGGCCACGTCGAGCCCGCCCACGCCGATTGCCAAGGCACCCATGCCGCCGGCGGTAGGGGTGTGGCTGTCCGAGCCGAGCAGTACCGTACCCGGCGCGGCGAACCGTTCAAGGTGTACCTGGTGACAGATGCCGTTACCCGGCGAGGAGAAATAGGCCCCGTACTTTGCGGCGGCTGTCTGCAGAAACCGGTGATCATCCGCGTTCATGAAACTGGTCTGGAGTATGTTGTGGTCTATGTAGGACACGGCAAGGGGCAGTTGTATTCTCTCCAGGCCCATCGCCTCAAACTGCAGATAGGCAGCAGTTCCGGTAGCGTCCTGCGTCAATGCCTGATCGACGGATATGAGCAGAGGCGCGCCTTTTTCCAGGGACCCTGTCCGCAGATGGCCTTTGAGTATCTTCTGAACAACAGTGAAACCCATATTTTCTATCCTTTTTCAAATCCTAAGTCTCAAATAAATCTCAATAACCAAATCACAAACCATCATTAGTTCTTCGGGTTACTCGGGTTTATTATAGCGGATAGCGTATAGTAATAAATCCTAAATTGAATAAATCCCAAATTACAAACAAATTACAATCTTCAAATCACAATGACCGAAACAGTGTTTCTTTTTTTGTTTGTGTATTGTTATTTTGGTCATTGGTTATTGTTTGGTGATTGGAAGTTGTATATTGGTTATTTGATAGTGTCTTGTCTAATTGGTTGTCCGTTTTTTGAACCCGCGAACTCGAAGAACTCGCAGAACCCGCGAACTATATAGGTGTTATTTCTCCTCTTTATAAAAATCTCTGACCATCTTCACTGCTTCTTCGGGGGAGTCGGCAATCGTAAAATACCCGAGGTCCTTTTTTGGGATAGCCCCGGCCGGCACCACGACCTTATCGATCCACTCAAAGAGCCCTTGCCAGTATGTGCTCCCCATGACGATGATCGGGAACGGCCTGACCCGCTCTGTCTGCACCAGGGTGATAAACTCGAAGAATTCGTCAAAGGTTCCGAAGCCGCCCGGGAAGAAGATGCCGGCCCGGCTGTATTTGGCAAACATGACCTTCCGGGTGAAGAAATACTTGAACTCCACCAGCTCTGTCGTGTACGGATTGGCGCTTTGCTTGTCAGGGATGATGATATTGAGCCCTATCGACTCGCCGCCGCCTTCTTTGGCCCCTTTATTCGCCGCCTCCATAATACCCGGCCCTGCCCCGGTAATGACCGCGTAGCCCTCTTTCGCAAAGAGCCTGGCGGTCTTTTCGGCGAGTTTATAATACTTGGTATTGCGTTTGGTGCGCGAGGAACCGAAGACAGCGACGGCTCGGTCCACGTCTTTAAACGTGTCGAATCCCTCTACAAATTCACCGAGGATTTTAAATACCCGCCACGGGTCTTCCTTTGTAAAGTCATGTTTTATCTTTGCCATTTGAGACTCCTTTTAATGAGCTGCCAGCCACCAGCTTTCAGCTATTTGGTGCAAAAGAGCGCACATACTTCGGAACGAGGCCCCATTATAACATAAGGTGTCTAATAAGGGATAGGGGAAAGTGGCGTTGGAGACCCCACACCCAGAAGTACCAGCGCTGCTTCTGCAATCTCTCGGACGTGTTGATGTTTTATACCTTTTTATGTTATAGACTTCTGGGTGCGGGGTCAATTCACACAGCGACTTATGGTTGTCGCGTTCCATAAGTCACGTGCTCATTGAGATTTTTGTGGACAAGGTTGTCTTGAAGTGAGTATCATAGGTTTGCTATATTATAGATGTTACTTCGCTGGCTGCTGGAAGCTGACAGCTGATGGTTTAACAAGGAGGAACCATGAGAAGCGATGCAATAAAAAAGGGTTTCGAGCGCTCACCCCACCGCGGGCTCTTGCGGGCCTGCGGCCTTAAAAAAGAGGACTTTGACAGGCCGTTTATCGGGGTTGTCAATTCGTTTGTCCAGATCGTCCCGGGCCACGTGCACCTGCAGGGGCTGGGCCGTATCGCCCGCGAGGCAGTGAGGGAGGCGGGCGGCGTCCCGTTCGAATTTAATACGATCGGCGTCTGCGACGGAATCGCGATGGGCCATACCGGCATGAAGTACTCATTGCCGAGCAGGGAGCTGATCGCCGACTCGATCGAGATTATGGCGAACGCCCACTGTTTCGACGGGCTGATCTTTATCGGAAACTGCGACAAGATCGTACCCGGCATGCTTATGGCAGCGGTGAGGCTGAACATCCCGTCTATCTATGTGAGCGGCGGCCCGATGCCGGCCGGCAGGATAGAGGGCGATGACCGCGCGCTTGATGTGATCAGTATTTTTGAGGCGGTCGGCGAATACCGGGCAGGCACTATTGATGACGACGGTCTTGAGGCCATAGAGTCGAAGAGCTGCCCTGACTGCGGTTCGTGCGCCGGGCTCTTTACCGCCAATTCGATGAACTGTATCGCCGAGGCCCTCGGTATGGCGCTGCCGGGGAACGGCACGATACTCGCCCCGACCAAGGAACGCCGCGAGCTTGTGGCGAAGGCCGGGAAGCGCATTGTTGATATCGTCAAAAAGAATCTTAAGCCGAGGGAGATTATCACCAAACAGGCAATCGACAACGCCTTCGTTCTGGACATGGCGATGGGCGGCTCGACCAACACAGTGCTGCACGTAATGGCGATCGCGCACGAGGCAGGCATCGAGTATCCGCTTGAGCGCATCAACGAACTTGCGGATAAGACACCGTATCTCTGCAAGATCTCTCCGGCAAGCCAGTGGCACATGGAGGACGTGCACGCCGCCGGCGGGATCAGCGCCATTCTGCACGAGGTGAGCAAAAGGAAGGGGCTGCTCAGTCTCGATATCAAGACAGTGACTGGTGCGACGCTTGGTGAGAATATCAAAGACGCCGAGGTGATGGATACCGAGGTGATCCATACGATCGGGAAACCCATCTCGGAACGCGGAGGCCTCGACATCCTCTTTGGAAATCTTGCCCCCGACGGGGCGGTTGTGAAAAGTGGCGCGGTTGATCCGGCCATCAGATCACACGAAGGGCCCGCAGTGATTTTCGAGTCCCAGGAGGTCGCCTGTGAAGGTATACTGGGTGGCAGGGTGAAGAAGGGTGATGTGGCCGTGATCCGCTATGAAGGCCCGCGGGGCGGCCCGGGCATGCAGGAGATGCTGACGCCGACCGCGGCTCTTGTCGGCATGGGCCTGGGGACCACGTGCGCGCTGATTACAGACGGCAGATTCAGCGGCGGCACTAGGGGACTCTGCATTGGGCATATCTCGCCCGAGGCGGCCGAGGGCGGCCCGATAGGCCTCCTTAAAGAAGGCGATATCATCAGGATCGATATAGATAAGCGTCTCATCGAAGTGGTGCTCTCTGAAAAGGAGCTTGCCGCGAGAAAGAAGGCGTTTGTGCCGCCCGGACCTCGGTTTAAGACCGGCTATCTGGCCCGTTACACGAGCCGGGTCACCTCGGCAAACAAGGGCGCGGTGTTTCAGGATTAAACAAGTCACCAAGTCACAAGGTCACAAAGCCACCAGTAGTTTTATTTTTTGGTTTTTGTTTTTCTGGTGACCTGGTGTCTTGGTGTTCTGGTGACCTTTCAAGAGTTATGAAAAAAAACACAGGCAGGGGAGATAAAGGAAAGACGGATGTGCTCGGGGGCGGCCGGGTCTTTAAGGACTCGGCGCGCATCGAGGCGGTTGGCGCCCTTGACGAATTAAACGCCGCGCTTGGCCTTGCCCGCGCCGCCATCAAACAGCAAAAGATAAAAAAAGAGCTTGAGGGAATTCAAAAGACGCTCTTTCTTGCAGGCAAAGATGTGGTCTCGGGCGCACAGAAAAAGTGTGCCTTGGACGCCGGGGCAACAAAAAGGCTCGAGGCGTTTATTGCAAAACACGAAGCCGCGTTACCACACCAGACCAAACAATTTATTATACCCGGAAAAACAACAGCCGATGCCTTTCTTCACCTGGCGCGGACTGTTGCGCGCCGCGCAGAACGCCGCGCCGTTACACTCCTTCGCAGGAAGGCCGTTAATCCTGAGGTTTGCCGGTATCTAAACCGTCTCTCGGATTATCTTTTTCTCACGGCGTTAGTTTGGAGGGAATGTTTATGAGCACGTTGATTGCGATCGTAGATGATGAACCGGATATATGTGAGCTGGTTTCGCTTCATCTGAAAAAAGCGGGATTCCAGACAAAGGAATTTCTGAACGGCAATGATTTTCTCGCGTTTCTCAGAAACACGACTCCGGATTTAGTAGTCTTAGACCTGATGCTTCCCGACACGGACGGACTGGAGATCTGCAAGTACATCAGGACGACGGAACATCTGAAGCCTCTCTCTGTTATTATGCTGACCGCGAAGGGCGAGGAGATCGACCGGGTGTTGGGACTTGAGCTCGGCGCGGACGATTACATCACCAAGCCTTTTTCACCCAAGGAGCTGGTGGCCCGGGTAAAGGCGGTGTTGCGGCGGAAGGCGCCGGTGGAGGAGGCGCGAAAACTCAGAATCGGAAAATCTCTGGTTGTGGATCTCGAGAAGTACGAAGTGCTTCTTGACGAAAAAAAGATAGACGTGACACCGACCGAATTTAGAATCCTGCAGATTCTTTCTACCAAAAAGGGCAAGGTCTTTACGCGCGACCACATTCTCGATCATCTCTGGGGAGATGAAAAAGTCGTTGTTGACAGGACCATCGATGTTCACATCCGCCACCTGCGCGAAAAATTGGGCAGGGCGGGAAACTGCATCAAGAACGTGCGTGGCATAGGGTATAAACTCGAGACATGAGAAAATCCCTATTTGCTAAGTTATTTATCGGATATTTTTGTATTATCGTGGCACTTTCATTCTCCATTCTTTTCTTGTCCTTTCGCGCCTTCAGAGAGCAGTACATCAACACGCTTTCCGCCCACCTTCATAACCTGTGCGTTGCCATCGAACCGAAAATCATGCGTTATGTGGAACAGGGCAAGCTACAGGAACTTAATGCCTACATTAAAGAGCTGGGAGCGGCTATTAATACTAGGCTGACTGTTGTTGAACCAGAGGGCAGGGTGCTGGCAGATTCGGAGGAGGATCCTGCGGCGATGAATAATCACAAAAACCGCCCCGAAATTATCAGCGCCCTCACTGCAGGCATGGGACGCTCGTTACGTTTTAGCAGTACCGTAGGGGAAGAAATGCTGTATGTGGCTTTGCCGTTACGAAAAGAAGACAGGCTTTTCGGGACTCTGCGGACAAGCCTTTTCCTGAAGGAGATAAACGCCTTTCTCGGCAACCTGAAAACCACCATTATCAATGCCGCCTTAATTGCCATCGTCCTTTCTGTGACACTGACGTTTTTCATTACCCGCAGATTCAGTAGGCCGCTCTCCAACCTTATTAGCACCTCAAAAAAGATTGCCGAAGGCGATTTCGACGCGAAGATACAGCTGGATCAGGAAGGCGAACTGCTGGATCTTGCCAGGAGCTTCAATGAGATGACCGAACGAATCCGGGATTTATTCGCCGAACAGAGATCTCAGAAAGAAGAGCTGCTAGGCATCATTGCCTCCATTCAGGAGCCGCTTCTGGTGTTGGATCGAGACGGCAAGATTATCCTGACCAACGACAGTTTTAAAAAGATCGTGAACGCCCAGACTGCTGAGGGGAAATTTTACTGGGAGGTGTTGAGAAAAACGCAGGTTATCGATTTGATACAGCGGGCGGTCGAGGCGCAGGGAAATTTCACAGAAGAAATAGAGCTGCAGGAGAATGTCTATCTCGTGAGCGTTGGTTTTCTGGATATGAGAAAAGAGGTGGTTCTTATTCTGCACGATGTAACGGAGATTAAAAAACTGGAAAAAGTAAAAAAAGACTTTGTCGTGAACGTGTCTCACGAACTGCGGACGCCGCTCACTGCCATAAAGGGATTTGTCGAGACATTGGAAGAAGACGCATCCGATCATGAACAGGCCCGCTACCTTGCCATTATCAGAAAGCATACCGACCGTTTAATCAATATCGTTCAGGATTTGATATCGCTCTCAGAGCTCGAAGAGGCAAGTTTTAAATTGCAGACCGAGACGGTGAGTGTGCCCGACATCATAGAAGAAATTGTGAAGATATTCGAACAGAGGCTGAAGAAAAAAAATATCGCCGTCGAGCGTATCTGCGATAAAGGCCTGCCCCTGGTTCAGGGCGATGTATTCCGCTTGGAACAGATGTTTATCAATCTCGTCGATAACGCGATCAAATATACCGAAAAAGGAAAAATATCGATACGGGTCAGCCATGACGACGGATATATCGTTACCAAAATACAGGATACCGGTATTGGTATATCCCCCGGCGAACTATCCCGTATCTTTGAACGGTTTTATGTGGTAGATAAATCCCGTTCGAAAGAGCTCGGTGGGACCGGCCTTGGCCTGGCGATCGTCAAACATATTATCTCGCTTCACGCAGGCAAGATCGACGTCAAGAGCACCCCCGGTGAAGGGACCTGTTTTACGGTCTTTTTGCCCTGCCCCGCAACAGCATAGCCCTATTTCCCCCTTTTTCTACTCTTTTAATTGAAAATTAACACACTCTTTATTCCTCCTTAATATTTTTCCTGTTTACTATAACTGGATTTAACGATAGCTGTCGTGGGGTGAACGTGACAAAAAAGGGGGCGCTTTGTGAAAAGCATACGCCGGAAGAAAGACAAGGAAACTAAAGACGCGGCAGAGTGCAATCACCCGAGCCCCCGAGGGGCGGTGCGGGGAAGAAACTACCTTGAATGGGATGGACGGGACGAAGTTCTTGATTGCTTGCCGGGTAAACACCGGCCAAGGATGCATATCGCCGGTCACATAAATGTACCTGGCTGAATAATACAGGGGCAAGGAACCTCGAGAGGAACGTCCTTAAGCCCTCACAGCGGGCGAGGTTGTTTGAGAGACATTCAGCCAACAGGGCGAACCATACAATAAAGAGGAGGTGGAGTTATGGCACGTAAGCTTACCAGAACGGAAAACAGAAGGCGAAGCACCCGGATACGAACAGCAGCTCAAGAGGCAGCGGCTGCCGGGGCGATCAAAGAGACCACCCTCGGATTACCCGCAGGAAATATTCCCGGTGAAGACTGCATCAGGACACGGGCATACTTTATCTGGCGGGAAAAAGGCTGCCCTGAGCAGGGAGCGCTCGATCACTGGCTGGCGGCAGAAGACGAATGTGTCCTCGCACCAAAAGACAACAACAACTAATCGCGCTTATTCATGTTATGAAAAAAAGAGTAAATCCCGTCTTGCGACGGGATGAATTCGGCCAGGTCACTTACCAACACGTGCGTTCTGTAACTGACGGCCCCATTAAAATTAACACAAAATTAACACAATATTTATTTAGTATTAACACCCCGGGAGGATACTGATGCCGACCCAGACGATATTGACCGAGACCAAAAAAGACATACTTCTTTCCCTCCTGAAGTACGAACAGCAAGAAGTCAGTGAATTGATCGCCGAAATAGAGACCAATCAAAGCTTGGAACGAGAAGGTATCCGTGATTTTTTTACACGGAAATCACGGGTAGAAGACCAGGCCTTAAAAAGCATATTAACCTCATGAAGTGCACTTACTTTAAGAAAGGACTATACCATAATTACTGTGCTGCCTCATCGTGGGGCATTATGATACCGTCGGCCCTTGAGGTGGAGCAGTTTTGTACAACGCTTTCTCACATGTCCTGCATCTGGAAATTACAAAAAGAAAGAGAGGTGATGCATACGAATCCTACAGAGGAATCCAGTATATGTGTATGCAGGGCAGCACGGAGAATAGAGGAGAATATAAAGGAATGAAAATGCACACGGCACCAAAGATTTCAGAGATGCCGTGAAAATGGCTGATACAAGAAACGATTCTGAAACGGAGGTATATTAATGGAAACGGTAACGAAAAAGTTACTTATGACGATGCTGGCAGCGGCGGTTGTGCTGAGTGCCATTCCGGCGAATGCCAGTGAGATCGACATCCTGGTGGAAAAACTCGTTGCCAAGGGGGTCCTGACCCACGGCGAGGCCCAGCAGGTGCTGACAGAAACCAGAGAAGAGGTGCGCCGGCAGGTTGCTGCAGGCGAGTCAGAGAGCCTTCCCAAATGGGTGCAGACCTTTAAGCTCGGCGGAGACCTGCGTCTGAGATATCAGTGGGAAGCACAGGACAGCAAGCCGGAGAACGGCGGAAGCGTAACCGAGGATGACCGGGAGCGCGTCAGGATACGCATGCGTCTCGGGGCAGAGGCAAAGGTCAACGATCAGATGAAGGCGGCGGTCGGGCTTGCGTCCGGCTCCTCTGATCCGCGTTCGACCAATCAAACGCTCCAGGATCAGTTTTCTTCGAAGAGCGTGATGCTGGATTATGCCTATGCCACGTGGAATCCGGCGGACTGGTTCGAGGCACGCGGCGGTAAGATTATAGGTAAAGAGGTGCTCTGGATGGCGGACGACCTTCTCTGGGACTCCGACGTAAACCCCGAGGGTGCCGCGGCTCATTTTTCGTACGACGCGGCCGATAACATTAGTCTGTTCGCCAACGCCGGATGGCTGATTCTCGATGAGACCGATGGGTCTCCCAAGGCAGCCGATCCCAGCATGTACTTTGTCCAGCCGGGAGTTGAGTGGTCTTTTATGGACGGCTGGAAATTAAAGGGCGCGCTTAACGCGTACGGGTTCAGCAGTTTTAAGGGACGAAACGCCACCTTTGATAACTGGGGCGGAACCAACACCCGGGAGAACAATGCGTATACATACGACTACGATTCGTTTGGTACGACGGTAGAGATAGCGGGCGAAGAACCGTTCGGCGGCCTTGTCAACTACGTATCCGTCTTTGCCGATTATATCAATAATCCTGATGCCGGCAGCGATGACACCGGCTGGCTCCTCGGTTTCAAGTTTGGCGACAAAAAGGTAACAAAGTTCGGCCAGTGGCAGGCGAAGTATCAGTACCGCCGTCTTGAGAGAGACGCGTGGGTTGATTTTCTGCCTGACTCAGATGTCCTCGGTGGCTGCACCAACGTGAAGAGTCACGAGATTATACTGGAGTACGGTCTTGCGAAAAATCTCACGCTGGGGATTGATTACTATAACAGCAAAGACATCAAATACCTGAGCAGCGCCAAGCGCGACGAAGACCTTATTCAGGTTGATTTGCTGTGGAAGTTTTAACATAGTCTCGGATGCGCCTTACTGCGCAGAGATTGCCCCTGCGCAGTAAGGCGATACGTCCCGACTTTATGCAGGATACAAAAAAGTACAGAATGTTGAACAAGGAGGATTAACTATCATGAAACACTTAAGAAGTAAGATTCTTGCCCTGCTTGTGGCAGTCAGTCTGATCGGGGCCTTTGTGGTTGCGACCGACGCGCTCGCAGGAAAAACAATTACTATTAAAGGTTCAACCACGGTGCTGCCGATCGCGCAGGTGTGCGCCGAGGAATATATGCGCAAGAACCCTTCTGCGTATATTTCTGTACAGGGCGGCGGCTCAGGCGTTGGTATTGCCGGCATAGTAGACGGTACCTGTGATATCGGCGATGCCTCCCGCCCGATCAAGGATAAGGAACTTGAACAGGCCGTCTCGCGCGGCGTATCGCCGAAGGCCCATGTGGTCGCGATGGACGGAATCGCGGTAGTTGTTCATCCGTCAAACTCAGTCAGTGCCTTTACCAAACAGCAGATCAAGGATATCTATACCGGCAAGGTTTCAAACTGGTCCGAGGTCGGCGGCTCTGGCGGTGAGATCGTCGTTATCTCCCGTGACAGCGCAAGCGGCACCTTTGAGGCCTTTAACGGTCTCGCGCTCGATAAGGAAAAGGTCCGTCCGGATGCCCTCCTGGAAGCATCGAATCAGGCAGTGGCCGGAACCGTGGCAAAGACGCCGGGTGCCATAGGCTATATCGGTCTCGGCTATGTTACTTATCAGGTAAAAGCAATCCCGGTTAACGGCATCGAGTGCACCAAAGAAACCGTTCTTTCGGGTAAGTACCCCTTTGCGCGGCCGCTTTTCATGTATACCAACGGAAAACCGACCGGCGAAGTCGAAGGCTTCCTTAATTTTGTACTGAGCGATTCAGGACAGGATTTAGTGGAAGACGCAGGGTTTGTAGGCCTTCAGTAAAAAATAAACACGGCTGTTCAGCGCCCTACTCAGCGCTTCAGCATAAAACCAAAGACGGCTCACTACTCATTATGAGCCTCCTCCCCAAGGTGTGCGGCGGGAACGGTTTTCCCGCCGCACGTGCCTTATGCTATAATAACGCTTTATCGCCGATTGAAGCAGGAAGCTGGTATGATGCGAATTAAAGAAACCATCTATAAATGGATTTTTACTATCCTGGCCTTTTCCTCGCTTTTTTTCCTGGTAGGGATTACAATCACCCTTTTTAAAGAAGGGTTGCCGCTTTTTACCGAGGCGGGGGTCTTCAAGACGATATTCGGCAGGGCATGGTACCCTACCTACGAACCCCCTGAGTTCGGCATGCTGCCGTTGATACTTGCATCCGTATGGGTGACGTTTGGGGCGCTTGCGGTCTGCGTCCCCCTTGGCGTGGGCAGCGCCCTCTTTCTGAATGAACTGGCCAGCCACCACCAGCGGGCCATTCTCAAACCCTTGATAGAACTTCTTGCGAGTATCCCGTCTATTGTATACGGTTTTTTCGGAATGGTCGTTGTCGCCCCCTTTTTACAAAAGCTTCTCAATATCCCCGTCGGGCTTACCGCCTTTACCGCCAGTCTGATCTTGGGCATTATGGCCGTTCCGACGGTCTGCAGCATCGCGGAGGATGCGTTGAGTTATGTGCCCAAGAGCTTTCGTGAGGCATCGCTGGCGCTGGGGGCGAACAGGTGGCAGACCCTTATCAAGGTCATTATCCCTGCCGCCGGGTCGGGGATTTCGACGGCAATCATCTTAGGGATGAGCAGGGCAGTCGGCGAAACCATGACCGTACTCATGGTAGCCGGGGGGGCGGCGATGATTCCCACGTCATTTTTTAAACCGGTCAGGCCTATGACGGCAACAATCGCCGCAGAGATGGGAGAGACGGTTATGGGGAGCCTGCATTATCACGCCCTCTTTGCTATCGGACTGCTACTTTTCCTGATAACGCTTCTTTTTAATATCATCGCCGAGATAGTCAGCCGGCGGTACCGTCTTAAACTGGGATTGAGCAGATGAACAAACATGTTACACAGCGACTGGGATTTTTGTGTTTATTTCTGTGCATTGCCGCCACCATTTTTTTCTTAGGGGCTCTTATCTATTTTATAACCGTGCGCGGCATGAGGGTGATATCATGGGAATTTTTGACGGATGTGCCGAGACGGGGGATGACCGAGGGCGGCGTTGCCCCGGCCATCGTCGGGACATTTTATCTGGTCGTCGGCTCTACCCTGTTCGCGCTGCCGCTCGGCATAGCCTGCGCTATCTATCTGTGTGAATACAGTCCGAAAGGGGCTATAGTTAATATCATCCGGTTGAGTATTAACAATCTGGCCGGAGTGCCGTCGGTGGTCTTCGGTCTCTTTGGTTTCGCGGTCTTTGTCAAGTTCTTCAATTTCGGTGTATCGATTCTCGCCGGCAGTCTGACACTGGGCATCCTGGCGCTGCCCGCGATTATCTCTGCTTCGCAGGAAGCGCTCCTGGCCGTGCCGCAGTCGTACCGCGAGGCATCACTGGCGCTGGGAGCGA
>JAFGGP010000011.1 GCA_016930485.1 Candidatus Omnitrophota bacterium
GACCGAAGTAATCTCAAAAAGAGAGATTGCTTCGCCATTCAGGCTCGCAATGACGTCTTTAGCAGGGTTTTGCAACGGTCTCAAATTGGAATACAAGAAACCCCCGGCCTTTAAACCAGCGTCTAACGGGGTAAAGAGGCGTTATCGATGAAGTATATGCGCGACAGACAACGAAGAATCGTGAGACTTGCCATGCTGATGGTCGTTATCTGCCTTACGGTTGTCGGCTGGGGCAGAATGCAGGCCCTTGGGCGGAAGGTCGAAAGGGACTTTTACGCCCTTTTGAACAGAGAGATCAAGGAGAAGTTCGGATACGGCGTCGATATCGCCGATGTCCGTTTTTCAAAACTCGGCAGACTTGATATCGCACACCTGACTATCCATAATAAGACCTTTTTTGCGAGATGCGAATCGGTGACGATTCATTACAATATGCTGAATCTATTTAAAAGAGAGCTGGGCACCCTTAATTACGCGTTTATCAAAGGAGGGTCATTCGGTCTGTTTAAGAGCGACGAACTCATAAACAATATTAACGGGACCGTGTTATTTGATAACAGCAATATCGTTGTGAGGGAACTGATCGGCAATGTCCGGCAGTCAGGGCTTGAGCTCCATCTCGGTGGGAAACTTATTGAACTGGACCGGGAAAGGCCTATCGTCTCCGCGCGCATGGATTTTAAAAAACCAAATCCCGGTTCTGTCGGCAGCATAAAGATCTCGGGCAGCTTGTATAATCCGACAGTCGACGGCACATTTGTCTTTTCAGAAGGCGGGTTGGCTACGCTAGAAGGAGGCATCGAAAAGGATGGACGGTATGGGCTGCGCTGTAAGGTCGATCATGTCAAAATAAAGGGTACCGATCTTCTGACAACCGCGATTCTTTCCTGGAATCAACGGGGAGGCCCCGGAGACCGTATTATTCAGGGAACGATTCAGACAAGGAATTCTGTCGTTGACCTGAGCCCTGTGGAGGAAATAACCGGCGCCTTTAGCATAACACAGGATACACTCAGCATCGATGATCTAAAATGGGCGCACAACTACCATCTTTCGGTCAAGGCCTATTTCAGCGATCCCCCGAGCGTCGATGCTATGCTGGAGATCAGCAACGCCGATATTGCCGAGTTGAATACCGTGCTCTTAAAGCATCTTTCCTCGGGACAGCATACTAACTACGGTGTCTTAAACGGGGTTATTACATGTAAGGGGCCGCTGAGTGATATTATGACGAAGGGATATATAGAGTCTTTTGACGGCAAATTGGGGAAGGTAGAGTTTGAAAAGGCGGTTATCGCGTTTCAGGGTATAGGACCGGTACTTTTCATCGAAGACGCCTGGCTTTATAAAAATCAGCAGAATGCCCGGCTGAACGGTGTTGTCGACCTTCGCCTCATCGGAGAAAAACATTATATCAAACAAGCCATTCAGGTAGAAGGTGGTAAATCGCAACTTGCCTGGTTTAATTGGGATATGAAAAAAAATACCGAAGACGACACCCTGATTTTGAGAAAGCCGTTAAATGCCGAGACCACGTTCGGGTTTAAACAGTCGCTGCAGAACGGGACCTCGTCGTTGCAAGAGGGGGGCAATAATCTGCAGTTTGAGTATAAAGTAAGTGCGTCTGACAGACTGAAAATGGAGCTGAGTGACAAAGACGACTTTTTCGGGATTGAACGCAAGTATTCGTTCTAGTCTGTCGACTTCGGCCGTCGGACATTTTGCCAGAGGGACTCGCACATGAGAGATATATTACTTCAGACGGGTAGACGTTTTATAGCATTCCTCCAATATCTGGGAGGTCTTACTTCGCTGTCCTTGCTGACGCTGATCTGGCTTTTCGCGGCGCCGTTTAAGTGGAAGTACGTTATTCAGCAGATGAAAAAAATCGGATATGATAGTATGCCGATTGTCTTTCTGGTGGCGCTCTTTACCGGTATTGTGCTGGCCTTGCAAAGCGCTTATCAGATGCAGAAGATATCGGCAGAGATGTATATCGCAAGCCTGGTATCGCTTTCGATGACGCGCGAACTCGGTCCGGTCTTAACAGCCCTGGTAGTAGCGGGGAGGGTGGGTGCGGCTATCACCGCGGAGTTGGGGACGATGAAGGTTACCGAGCAGATCGACGCCCTTGAGGCGATGGCAGCCCCTCCGGTGCAGCACCTGGTGGTACCGCGGTTCCTCGCGTCTATCTTTATGCTGCCTTTACTGACGATTTATGCCGATGCAATCGGTATATTCGGCGGTTATCTGGTAGGTGTATATAAGCTGAATCTCAGCTCCAGCATTTATATCAATATGTCATTTGACCCGTTGGTTATGAAAGACCTTATGACCGGTCTGTATAAAACATTTTTCTTTGCCGCGATCATCGCACTGGTCGGATGCTTTGAGGGGTTCCAGACAGAGGGGGGCGCCGAGGGAGTCGGGCTTGCCACGACGAGGAGTGTGGTTATTTCCTTTATTCTTATTATCGCGACAGACTGCTTGTTTACTGTTTTATTTTACTTTATTTTTTAATCTGCCGACCTCAATCGGCGAGGATGTCGTTTATGACCACTATTATGATCGATGTTGTTAATGTGCGTAAGTCATTCAGAGGACGCCCGGTTTTACGTAGTCTGAATCTGACTATCAAGAGGGGCGAGACGATGGTCATTATCGGCC
This sequence comes from Candidatus Omnitrophota bacterium, assembly GCA_016930485.1. GTDB lineage: Bacteria > Omnitrophota > Gorgyraeia > JAFGGP01 > JAFGGP01 > JAFGGP01. Next base: position 2,668 of record JAFGGP010000011.1, read on the forward strand.
GTTCGGGGTGTGGGAAGAGCGTGCTTTTAAAGCATATCGTCGGCCTTCTGAAGCCCGACTCAGGCCAGGTGCTTGTCGGCGGTATTGATATTACCAAGATTCACGGAAGGGAACTCGATAAGATCAGATTGAAGTTTGGCATGCTTTTTCAGGGGGCCGCGCTTTTCGATTCCCTCACCGTCGGTGAAAATGTAGGTTTTTTACTGAACGAACATGCCCTTTTCGGGCCGGACGAGATAACACGGAAGGTTGCGGAGTCGCTTGCTCACGTGGGACTATCGGGGATTGAGCACATGAAACCTGCCGAGTTGAGCGGGGGCATGAAGAAACGCGTCGGGCTTGCACGGGCTATCTGCCATAATCCCGAGGTTATCTTTTACGATGAACCGACCACCGGCATCGATCCTATTATGGCCGATGTGATTAATAATCTGATCGTCGCACTGAACAAAAAACTGAATACAACCTCGATTGTTGTCACCCATGACATGGTGAGCGCATATAAAGTGGCGACACGAATAGCGATGCTCTACGAGGGCGCTATTATTGCGGTGGGAAACCCGGATGAAATCAGGGCTACGGATAATCCTGTTGTACGGCAGTTTATTACCGGGGCGGCGGAAGGTCCTATTACGGAGGCGGAACAACGGCGTTAATGGCGGTTGACTGATTCAACCAGAATCTGATAGGCAGGAGGGGACACATGGATGGTCGCACTAATTTTGAATTGAAAGTCGGCATATTCGTTTTTATCGGTCTTGTCATTTTGTCAGCACTCATTTTTTCGATCGGTGAGTTCTATGTGTTTAGGCGGGGAATAAACTATAACATTATCTTTAGTTTTGCCAACGGTATCGAACTCGGTGCACCCGTGCGGGTTGCCGGCGTCGAATCGGGCGAGGTTGAAGATATTAAACTGATTTTTGATAAGGATGAAAATGAAGTCAGGGTCAAGATACGGGTATGGGTCGAGGAAAGCGCGAAGGTACACACCGATGCCGTTGCCCGGATTAATACCCTCGGCCTGTTAGGGGAAAAGTATCTCGAGATTTATCCCGGAACGAATCAGGCCCTGCTCTTAAAGCCGAATGCGGTGCTTCGGGGCGTTGATCCCATGTCTACCGAGGAACTGACCTATGAGGGTCATAAGACTCTTCAGAAACTGGATCAGTTGATTGAGTCGATGAATGAGGTGCTCGATCAGGATACGAGGGATTCCATAAAGAAGACTATTGCCAATGCCGAGGACGCGACTGCGTCGGTTCAGAATATCGTTGATTCAACAAATGATATTCTTGAGACGATTAAAAGCGGCCGGGGAACTGTCGGTAAGTTGGTATACGACGAAGCACTCTATCAGGAACTGGAGGCGTTTGTCCAGGAGATAAAAGCGCATCCGTGGAAGCTGTTTATCAAGGGCAAAGAAGAAAAGAAAAAAGAGGAGATGGAAGAGTCTTCTTCCGCGCCTGAGGAGTCACCGCGCGGGGCAAGAGATAAGATACGGTGGTTCTAATACCAAAAACGCCGGCCTTGGACGCGTGGAGTTTCGGCATGGCGACCCGCACCCAGGGCGAAAGGCTGAAGCAGCGCCATAGGCATATGGGGCTGGATAACCCAAACCATTACCATTAGATACATACTGTCTCATATGTTATGACGCACGGTTAATCGGTTTGGTTCTTTATATACTTTACTCTATAACATAACCATCTATATTCATACCAGTTACAGGAGGAATACATGAATCTTATTTTTGTCCGCCTTTTTTTTGTGATGGCCTCGACGGTGGTCGGTTATCAGATAGGCACGTTATTACCCAGCGCAACCGGTAACTTTTCGGTGCACGGTGCGATCGTCGGTTTTTGCATCTCGGGACTGGTTATGCTGCTGGAGTCTCTCCTGAAAAAGGTGTCACTCAAGGGGCTTTCTGCGGTTGTCTTCGGTTTAATCTTTGGTCTGATTATGGCAAAGCTTTTAAGCGACGCGATTACGCTTCTGCCGATGCCGGCGTATCTTGCGCAGTCTATACGGATTGCGATCACGCTGATTTTATGCTATATCGGCATGAGCGTTACGATGCGAGGGAAAGAAGAATTCTCTCTCGTTATCCCCTATGTGAGGCTGCACCGGCACGATCAGGGCCAGGACCTTATTATTCTTGATACCAGTGTTATTATCGACGGGCGGATATCGGATATTTGCAGGACAAAGTTTATCGACGGGAAATTCATCATCCCGCGGTTTGTCTTACAGGAACTGCAGGCGATTGCCGATTCATCGGACCCCATAAAAAGAAACCGCGGCAGGAGGGGGCTTGATATATTAAACAAGATACAAAAGAGCACCTCTATGGATGTGACGATCAGCGAGCAGGATTTTCCCGATATCAGAGAGGTTGACGCAAAGCTGGTAAAACTTGCAAAGGTGCTGAGCGGAAAGATTTTCACGAACGACTACAATTTAAATAAGATAGCCGAACTGCAGGGGATACCCGTCCTCAACATTAACGATCTTGCCGAGTCGTTGAAACCGGTTGTGCTTCCCGGAGAGCAGATGACGGTCAAGCCTATCAAGGAGGGCAAGGAACACAATCAGAGTGTTGCCTATCTCGAGGATGGGACCATGGTGGTTATCGATGAAGGAAAAGACCTCATCGGCAAGACAATAGAGGTGGTTATCACCAGTGTATTGCAGACATCGGCAGGCAGGATGATTTTTGCCAAACCGCGCAATGCCAATGCACGCTAGCCCCCCACTGTAACGGACATATAGTCGTATATGAAAAAAATAGAGGCCATTCTTGTTGCCGCCGGCAGCGGTAAACGCATGAACCGCTCGGGCGAGGATAAAATATTTGTCTCCCTCAGCGGATGTCCGATTCTCTGTTATTCCCTGAAGGAGCTTGAGGCGTGCCGGTATATCGAACACATCGTTCTTGTGGTGCGGAAAGATGCGCAGGGGCGTGCCCGGTTATTGATCGATGAGTGCGGCTTCAAAAAAGTAAAGGCGATTGTTGCCGGAGGCCTGCGGAGGCAGGACTCGGTGTCCAGCGGGCTCGCCGCGCTCGACCGTGATACACATTCAGTACTCATTCATGACGGTGCGCGCCCTTTTCTTTCTCAGGAATTACTTGAGCGCCTATATGAGGGGAGCCGTGAGCGCGATGCGGTAATCTGCGGTCTGCCGCTCGACTCTACCATTAAACGGGCAGACGACCAACACCTCATCACCGAGACGGTTTCACGGGAGGCGATCTGGGTCGTCCAGACGCCTCAGATGTTTGCGCGGAAGTTGCTATTAGAGGCATTTCGTAGGCAGAAAGAAAGGGGCGGTGAGACAGTGACGGACGAGGCGTCATTAATTGAAAAATTGTCTCATCCGGTAGGTATTGTGCAGGGCGATCCCCTCAATATAAAAATCACCTATGAACACGATCTTGTTCTTGCCAGACTGATTGCGGCAACACGAGGCACGGGAGAGACATGTTGCGGGTAGGACTCGGTTATGACATACATCGGCTTATTGCCGGCAGGCCCCTGATTCTGGGGGGCAGGCACATACCGTACGGTAAGGGTTTGCTGGGGCATTCTGACGGTGATTGCCTGGTGCATGCTGTTATCGATGCCATTCTGGGTGCGCTTGCACTGGGCGATATCGGACAGCATTTTCCCGATACCGATCCCCGCTATAAAGATGCCGCAAGCCTCCCGCTTCTTGAAGAAGTTGTTGTGCGCATGCAGAACGAAGGGTATGCCATCGGGAATGTGGATATTGTCGTTATCGCACAGGAACCGAAACTCGCCCCGCATTATCCCGGTATCATCGCATCTCTCAAAGAGGTTCTTAGGTGTGCTGAGCGGCAGATAAGCGTTAAATCAAAGACGCATGAAAGGATAGGCCCTCTGGGGGCCGGCGAGGCAATAGCCTCATTTGCGGTATGCACATTACAAAAGATGTCACAAGCCATACCCATACGGGCACAGGCATGACACATGTATCTCAAATTCTAAACGCTAAACTCGAGACTCTACACCCCGTTAGAAAAAGAGGGGTTCATAACAAAACAAGGCGGCATCGGTTTTCTAACGGGGTAAATAAACTCAAATGCCCCAACCTCAACCATGAACCAGAACCCTGTACCGTGCGATAGTGTTGGTTCAGGGCAAAACAAAAAATGGACAACATACGTCATTCCCGCGGAACCTGTCTTCACGAAAGTGGGGAGCGGGAATTCAAAATCAAGGAATATATAGAGCCCCGGGTCTTCGCCCGAGGATGACATACGAGTTTGGAGAATTTTGATTTTGGGTTTTGGATTTGTTTAGGGTTTAGGATTTCGGATTTCCGACGTTATAAGATGTTATGTGAAAAAAAAGGGGGGGGGACATAATGAGATGCTCCGCTTGCACTACGGTTTTATTATCCATCCTGTTTTGTGCTATAGCCGGTACACCGTCTTGTGCCGAAGAGACGGTTTCTTCGCGCATTACCGGGGCAACCCTTTTTACCAATCAGGCACTGGTAAAGCGCGAGGCAACGGCAGAGGTTGATAAGGGTGTTGTAGAGCTTCTCCTTGAGGTAGAGGCGTTTCGCGTCGAGGCCGACTCGGTGACCGCAAAGGTCTTTGGTGAGGGAGAGGTGTACAGCGTTCAGTATAAAGAGATCTACCTGGAGGAGGCTCCCCAGGAGAATATACGGGTGCTTGAGGAGAAGAAAGAGGAATTACAGAATCAGAGGGTATTGCTTCAGGCAGATCTCGAGATAGTCGGAAAAAAGGCGGAGTTTCTCGATTCGCTCATACAGTTTTCCAGGGTTCAGCTGCCGAAGGACGTGCAGACGGCCTTTCCCCAGACAGAGGAACTGGAAAAAACGCTTTTCTTCCTGGATAAAAACATGAAAGAACTAGCCCAGAAGAAACACGAGCTGATGCTTCAAACAAGAGAGATCGACGAAGAGATCGAGCTTATCAATAAGGAACTTACATCACTCAGGCAGACTGTTTCGCACGCGAAGAAGGGCGTCTCGGTTCTGTTCAATTCTCAGAAGCCCCAGACGATAAGTATCGAGGCCAGTTATCTGGTGAGCGGTGCCTCATGGCAGCCGTTTTATAAGGTGGACGTGCCCCTTGACCTGAAGGAGATGAATCTTACCATGTTTGCCAAGATCTACCAGAAGACGGGCGAGGACTGGGACGATATTGGTTTATCCATATCGAACGTGGTGCCGTTAAAAGGGGCGGCCATTCCGTATCTCTCGTCGTGGATTCTCGATGTGCCGAGGCCTCTTATGAGGAAACCGGAGGCAAAGTGTCTTTTTGCGCTGGGAGGGGCGAGGGACGGCGCGGTAGAAGAACAACTTCCGCGGTCTAAGGCCGATAAAGAAGAAGGCGAGGCGAACTTTATCCAGGCAGACCGAAAAGAACTTCCTCTCTCTTTCGAATATACTATGCCGCATGCATTTCAACTTGAGTCCAGAGATAAGGAAACCGTGTTACCGCTTTTTTCCAGGGGTATCAGCGGGAACTATGTGTACTATGCGGTACCCAGGATAAATCCGTACTGTTTTTTGTTGAGCAGGGTAACGGCTGACAAGGAACTCCTGGGCGGATTGTTAAACGTCTATTTCGGCGGGCGGTATATCGGCAAGGTATATCTCCAGGAGAAAAAGGCGGGCGATGAGTTCCGCCTGAATCTGGGCGTTGACCGCGACATCAAGGTGAAACGCGAAACAATAAAAGACCAGGTCAACGAGACCTTCTTTGGCAAGATCCAGCGGCAGACGGTTGTGAGGGATTTCGCGTATAAGATTACTGTAGAAAATCTGAAAAGTAAGCCGATTACCATACAGGTCGTCGATAATGTCCCGGTCTCACGCACCGACAAGATCGAGGTGAAAAACGTAACCATTACGCCGAAACCGAAGGAAGAGAGGTATCAGGACCAGGAGGGCGTTCTCTTATGGGAATTCACCCTCGCACCGGGACAGCAACAGGTGATCGATGTGGCCGTTACGGTTCTGTATCCACAGGATGAGAAACCGGTCGGGTTATAACCAACGCATGACACATATCACGAAAAAGCAAATAGCAAAAATTCGGTATCAAAATGACAATGTAAAGATGTGTAGCCCACATTTTAATGTGGGAAAAATAGATTCCAGAGCAGGCATTGAAGGAGGTTACTATGCTTTGTTTTATAAAGACTTTTTTCTGGATTGTGTTGATAGGCGGGGCGGCACTTTTGTTTATTTACCTTTTTTTCAAAAAAGAGGTTACGGCCTGCTTTGAGCGCGATCCGGCCGCGAAGAATGTCGTTGAGGTACTCCTGACCTATTCGGGTCTCCATGCCTTGATAGCGTATCGGATTGCCCATAGGCTCCTTAAACTGAATGTCCCGGTTCTGCCGCGGTTTATTTCGCAGTTGACCAAGTTCTTGACCGGGATCGAAATTCATCCCGGTGCCACCATCGGCGACGGATTATTCATTGATCACGGCATGGGGGTTGTTATAGGAGAGACAACAATCATCGGTGACAACGTGACGTTGTTTCAGGGAGTTACCCTGGGGGGGACCGGCAAGGAGCAGGGAAAACGCCACCCGACCCTGGGAAATAACATAGTCGTCGGCGCCGGCGCGAAGGTCCTGGGCAACATTGTTATCGGCGACAATGCCCGCATCGGGGCAAACGCGGTGGTTATCCGGGATGTGCCGGAGGACTCGACGGTCGTAGGGGTACCGGGTAGAATTGCCAGGGAAAAAGGGAAGACCCGTCCCGGCATCAATCTGGATCATACGAACCTTCCTGACCCGATTACCGAACGGCTGGAGCGGCTGCAGGAGGAGATCGATTTCATTGAACAGCACCTTAAGGATATCCGGGGATAGGGGTATGCCGCTTTGCGTATATAATACATTAACGAAGAAAAAAGAGGAGTTCCGGCCGCTCGCAGCCGGAAGGGTGACAATGTATGTATGCGGCGTGACCGTATACGACGATTGCCACATCGGCCACGCACGGAATGCATTTGTCTTTGAGGTGATGCGGCGCTACTTTGAGTATTCCGGATACAGGGTTACCTATGTGAGAAATATCACCGACGTCGATGATAAGATTATCGAAAAGGCACGCCTCGAACTTGTCGCTCATCCCGGGTTGGGCGATGTAAGGGAGGCGACACGGCATATCGCCGAGCGCTATATCAAAAGTTACTATGAAGATATGAGGCGACTCGGGCTTCCCCGGGCCGATATCGAGCCCCTGGCGACCGGTCACATCGCCGATATCATATGCCTGGTAGAGACGCTCATCAAAAAAGGGTATGCGTATGCGACCCCGAAGGGGGATGTGTATTTTGAGGTGCGCAGATATAAGGACTACGGCGTCCTTTCGGGACAGGATCTGGACAAGATGTATTCCGGCGTGCGGATCGCCGTTGAAGAAGAAAAAAAAGACCCGCTCGATTTTGCCTTATGGAAATCCTCGAAGGCGGACGAACCGGCCTGGGACAGTCCGTGGGGTAAGGGTCGCCCCGGCTGGCATATCGAGTGTTCGGCCATGAGCATGAGGTATCTCGGCGAGACATTCGATATTCATGCAGGGGGGCGCGATCTTACCTTTCCCCATCATGAAAATGAGATTGCCCAGTCGGTGTGCGCTACCGGCGCCCCCTTCGCCCGCTACTGGATTCACAACGGGCTTTTGACGATTAACGGGGAAAAGATGTCCAAGTCCATCGGCAACCTTGTCTCGATACGGGAGGCGGTCAGTGTGTATTCGAGCGAGGTGCTCAAGATGTTTTTTCTGGGCGCGGTCTACTCATCTCCCATTGATTTCTCCTTTGAAAAGCTGGAGGAGGTAGCGGCGAGCAGGGACCGTTTTGCGGTCTTTTTTGACCGCGCCGATGACCTTGCTGCCACCTACGGCAGTAAGGCCCCATTGACAGAGCGTTTCTGTAGAGAGATAGCGGATTTTGAAGCTCAGTTCCGCCGGGCAATGGACGACGACTTTAATACCCCGCAGGCCCTGGCCGTGCTTTTTGATATGGTGAATTATGCCAATAAGGAAATACAGAAGATGACCGGTGCGGACGAGTTTTCCCCGGCGGCGGCATTTGCGGTTGACGTCAGGGAAAAAATCACCGTCCTGGCAAAGGTACTGGGGGTTTCTTTTCACGGAATGAGACCGGGCAGCGATGCACAGGCAGCCACCGAAGAGAAAATAGAAGACCTGATCTTCCGCAGGAACGAGGCGAGAAAAAACAAGGATTTTAAGACAGCCGATCAGGTGCGCGACGAGCTTTCACAGTTGGGCGTTATTATTGAGGACCACAAAGATGGGACACGCTGGCGCTGGAAGAGCAGGTAAATTTATTACCTTCGAGGGACCCGAGGGCAGCGGTAAGAGTACGCATGCGCGGCTGATCGTCGATTTTTTGAAGCAGAAAAAAATCCCGGTAGTGTTTGTGCGTGAGCCGGGTGGGACGAAACTCGGGGAGCGGATCAGAAAGCTGCTTTTGGATACGCGTTTTAAGCGGGTATTTCCCGAAACAGAGCTATTTCTCTATATGGCAGCCCGCTCACAGCTCATGCAGGAGTGCATTGCGCCGCGCTTAACAAAAGGGGTCCATGTGATTTGCGATCGTTTTCTGGACGCGACGATTGCCTATCAGGGGTACGGCGGCGGCATCGATATCCGTCACATACGCCGGATGGGAAGACTGGCAACCATGGCGATAAGGCCCGATTTGACACTGCTCTTGGATCTCCCGGTGCAGGAGGGGCTCAGGCGGGCAGGAATAAAGGGCAGGGCCGACAGGATGGAACAAAAATCGCTTCTTTACCACCGGCGGGTGCGTCAGGGGTACCGGGCTATAGCAGAACGTGAGCCGCGGCGCGTTAAGGTTATTTCAACCAGGGGTTCTGTCGGGGCGGTACAGGACCGTTTGAGGGGACTGGTGCTCGATGTTATTACGCGATAGGGTGCGTTCACACTGCATAGATATTATCGAGGAGGCCGTCTCCGGGGAGAAGGCGGGAGCTGCCTTTTTGATTATAGCGAGCGATAAAACCTTTGCACAGGACGTTGCCCTTGAGTTTGCCCGGCTGGTTAATTGTGAACAGCGTGCGAGGGTGAGCTGCGGCGGATGCGCATGGTGCCGGGGCGTTGATTCCCCGGGTCATCCGGACTGTATTGTGCTGGGCGGCGAGGAAGAGAATGCATCGATCAAGATCAATGAGGTCCGCTATCTTATCGAGAAGGTTACGCTCAGGCCGTTTGAGGCCCGTTTCAAGGTCGGGCTTATCTATGCCGCCGACCGCCTTACCGAAGAGGGCTCAAATAGTTTTTTGAAGATACTGGAAGAACCGCCGTCAAACACGTTTTTCATTTTAACAACGATTTTTCCGGATAAGATGCTTGGGACGGTGCGTTCGCGTTGTAAGGAGATATGGCTGGATAAAGGCGACGCGTTTGGTGATCTGAGGGTGCTTGATGAGACTGCGCTGGATATTGTCACAGGACGTTCCCGGATCCTGGATGATATATCCCGTGACGAACTCTACCGGATGCTGGGGTCTATCCTTGGGTATCTCAGGGATATGGCGGTTGCCAAAAGCGCGACCGGGGAAACGATCGCAGAGACCGTGGATATTTTTCTTAATGCCTCTAGAATGAGTGAGTTAAAAAAGGCTGGGAGGACGATTTCATTCGCTTCCTTAATCCGCAAAATCGAATATGTTGAGGAGACGATGTGTCAGCTCAGGGAGAGTCATCTCAATGTAAGACTCGCGGTCCACAGTCTGTATCATAACGGTATTGTGCCATTACACAGGGGAGGGTTATGAAGGTCGTAGAGGTTAGTTTGCGCGAGGCAGGCAAGACGGCGCCGCATGACGCCGATGAGCTCGAGCTGCATATAGGAGATGTAGTCATTGTTGAGGCGGAACGGGGCATTGATTATGGCGTGGTGCGTTCACCGGATAAGGAGGTGAAGTTTGTCAGTCCTGTTGGTCATCCGCGGAAGATACTGAGGAAGGCGAACGAACAGGATTTGCGGCAGATCGAGGATAATAGAGAACGCATACGCAAGCCGTTCGGTATCTGCGAAAAGAAGATAAAAGGCTTCGGGCTCGACATGAAGCTGATTCATGCGGAGTACTCGTTTGACAGAGGCAAGATCATTTTTTACTTTACCTCCGCCGGCAGGGTTGATTTCCGTGATCTGGTGAAAGAGCTGGCACGCATCTTCGGCGTCCGCATAGAACTGAGGCAGATAGGGGCGCGCGACGAGACAAAACTTCACGGCGGATGCGGTATCTGCGGGCGTCCATTATGTTGCCAGAGCTTTCTCCAGGACTTCGACGCTATTTCGATCAGGATGGCAAAAGATCAGCACCTGCCGCTCAATCAGGATCAGCTTTCGGGTATCTGCGGACGCCTGAAGTGCTGCCTCTCATACGAGCACGGACTCTACAAGCAGCTTGCCCAGGGCCTTCCCAAGGAGGGGCAGCAGATGAAGGTGGAGGATGAGGTGGGAAAGGTGGTTTCGGTTGAGGTCTTAAAGGGGACTTTTACGGTGCGCCTCCCGTCGGGCAAGGAAGTGGTTATGGACCGCCGCCACTATAAAGGAGCAAAGTAATGGAGAAGACGTTTTATGTAACGACGCCCATATATTATGTGAACGCCGAACCGCATATCGGTCATGCCTATACCAATATCGCGGCCGACTGCATCAGCCGGTACGAACGGCTCAGGGGGCGTGAGGTCTTTTTCCTGACCGGCACCGATGAGCACGGACAGAAGATTGCGCAGGCGGCCGGGGAAAAGGGAATTGATGAGCAGAGTTTCGTCGACGCCGTAGTCCCGCGTTTTAATGCGCTGTGGGAAAAACTGTCTATAGCATACAGCGATTTTATCCGGACCACGCAGGACCGCCACATTCGCGTGGTACAGCATATTCTCAGGCGACTCTACGATAAAGGAGATCTCTACCTAGAGAATTATGAAGGATGGTACTGTGTCCCCTGTGAGACATTTTGGCCCGAGACACAGCTGACAGAGATGATATGCCCGGATTGCCAGAGACCGCTAGAGAAGATAGTAGAAGAGAATTTCTTTTTCCGTCTATCCAGGTATCAGCAGTGGCTTCGTTCGTACATCGAGGAACACGAGGAGTTTGTTCTGCCGTCTTCGCGAAGAAACGAAATTATGAAATTTTTAGAAAACCCCCTGAGTGATTTGTGTATTACGCGTCCAAAGACACGCATCTCCTGGGGAATCGACGTGCCGTTCAGTAAGGGGCATGTCGTCTACGTATGGTTTGACGCACTCATTAATTACATTAGTGCCGCAGGCTTTGCCGCTGACGAAGACCGGTTTAACCGTCTGTGGCCGTGCGAATACCATCTGATCGGCAAGGATATTCTGCGTCCGCACACCGTCTACTGGCCGATTATGTTACGGGCGCTTGATCTTCCTCTTCCCAGGACGGTATTTGCCCACGGGTGGTGGCAGCTGGCCGGCGGCAAGATTTCAAAGTCGAAGGGTAATGTTGTTGATCCGATTGCCCTGGTCGAAAGATACGGACAGGACGCATTCAGGTATTTTCTGCTCAGGGATGTGCGCTTCGGCCTTGACGGCGTTTACTCCGAAGAGGCGCTCGCCCGGCGCTACAATAACGACTTAGGAAACGATCTGGGGAATCTGCTTCAGAGGACCCTGACCATGACGGAAAAATACTTCGAGGGCAGAGTTCCTGCGTCTGCCCCGAAAAACGATGATGACCTCTGCCGTTCGGTTCGGACTGCCCAGGGTGTGTTGTGGGGGGCGATGGAGGCCCCGATGAACCAATTGAATTTTTCCGAGGCCCTCACCGCCATCTGGTCGTTTATTTCGTTGCTCAATCGGTTTGTCGAGGAAACAGCCCCGTGGAGTCTGGCAAAGGAAGGCAAAAAAGAGTACTTGGCAGGCGTTGTGTTTCACCTCCTTGAAGGACTGCGGGTAGCCGCACTAGCCCTCTTTCCTTTTATGCCGAATGCGGCGGCGCGGATGTGGGGGCAGCTGGGGATGACGACGTCTCTCGAGAAGGCCTCATATAACGATATCCGGTCCTGGGGGCTTATCCAGCCGGGTCAGCGTATCGGTGAAAAGGAGCCCCTTTTTCCCAGGATTACCGTGCCGGAATGTTAGTAGATACCCACTGTCATTTAGACCTGGAGCAGTTTGCGGACGATAGAGCCGCGGTTATCGAACGGGCCCGTGCCAGCGGGATAGGGTGGTTGCTGAATGTAGCGGTTTGTCTTAAAAGCTGTGAGACGACCCTTGAGCTGAGCCGTCGGCATGAAGATGTATTCGCCTCATTGGGGGTGCACCCCCATTATGCGGATACGGTAAACGAGGATGCCTTTGTAAGAATAAAGGGCTGGCTTGGTCAGAAGAAGGTGAAAGCGGTTGGCGAGATAGGTCTCGATTTTTACAGAAACCTTTCCTCCGTTGTCTCACAGATGCAGCATCTGCGAGCGTTTATTGGTCTGGCGCTCGAGTTCGATCTTCCGGTTATTCTTCACTGCCGAAACGCATATAAGGAACTGCTTGCCGTGCTGGATGAGTTTCACAATGCAGGCCTGCGGGGGGTCTTTCACTGTTTTTCGGGAACCGGAGAGGATATGGCGTGTCTGCTGGAGCGGGGGTTTTCGGTATCTTTTTGCGGAAACCTGACCTATCCCGGTAATACGGCCCTCAGGGATATCTTGAAGGAGGTACCCCTGGAGAGACTGCTGCTTGAGACAGACAGCCCGTATCTCGCCCCGCACCTCCGGCGGGGAGAACGGAACGAGCCGGCATTTTTACGTGAGACTGCTCAGGCGATGGCCGACATAAAGGGTATCACGCTTGAGGATTTTGCCCGGTGTACTACTCAGAACGCGGCGGCGTTATTCAGAATCGAGGGTATATGATACAGCGGACAGCACAGGCCTTACGACGTTTTCTGACCAGTTACGATATCTATATTGTTATGGTCTGTGCCGTTATTTTGTTTAACGTCTTTATCCACCTCGGTCAGGTTGAAGAACCGCTGCGTGAATTCCCGGTACGGATGGAGACGACATTACAGGAACGGTTCAGCGATGAGGCGCTCAGGGAACACCTGCAGGGAAAGCCTTTTTTTGAAATACTCTTTTTCGTGGTCGGGCTCTGCGGCACCGGCGTTTTTCTTCTCGGTCTGGTCTATCTGGGCCGTTTGATACGGCGGGCACTCCGCGCGCGCAGCTTGCGGGCACTTATTCCCTCGCGGCTCAATAAGGTCCCCTGGGGCCTGGAGCATATTATCAAGAGTTGCATTGTGCTGGTCTTTATCGGGTATGTCCTGAATTTTTGCGAGGGTATTGTGCTGGCCGGTCTGCGGACGCGGCAGTTTGATGAGAACCTGTTTATGCTTATTAACACGGTTCTTATGGATATCGGGATCGTCGGTATCATGTTTTACTTTATCAAAAAGGTGCACCATAGCCCGTTTGTTTCTCTGGGGTTTCATTCCCGGACCCCCCTCGCCGATATCAAGACCGGACTGCGGGGATATATAACGATTATACCGGTTCTGGCAGTTGTGCTGTCTCTTACATCCGTAATCGTCAAGGCCATTCAATATGAAATTCCGCCTCAGCCTATCTTTGACATTTTTTTTGAAGAGACGGATACGCGGATGTTAACCGCGTCATTTCTCTTTGTTATTTTTTTGGGACCTCTGGTAGAAGAGATGTTTTTCAGGGGATTTTTGTACCCCGCCCTCAGGGCGCGGACAGGGCGTCTGTTGGGGATGATGATCAGCGCGGCGTTATTTTCCGCCCTGCACACAAACCTTGTTGGTTTTGCCCCGATTTTTATATTAGGCATGTTGCTTGCCTTTCTCTACGAACGCACCGGCAGCTTATTCTCTTCCCTGAGCGTCCACATTCTCCATAACGGCCTGGTGAGCTCTTTTGTTATATGCCTGAAGGCGATAGGGGGCGCCTAATCCGATGACGCAGAGGCTGACACCGACCGTATGGTGGAATGACGGTCAGGTCAAATACATCGATCAGACGCGGCTGCCGTGCGAGCACGTCATTGCCTCATGCGATACCGTTGAGTTGTTATGGGAGGCGATAAGGACGCTTAAGATCAGGGGGGCCCCGGCCCTCGGTGTTGCGGCTGCACTGGGTGTCGTGCTTGGGATCAGGAGTCTGGAACCAGCTACACATAAAGAGGTTATGAACGATGTTGAAGGACTTGCGACATATCTCGGTTCTGCACGTCCGACCGCGGTAAATCTTTTTTGGGCACTGGCTAGGATGAAGAAGGCCGTTGCCGGTCTCGCTACCCGGACGGTCGACGAATTGAAAGAGGCGCTGTTTCAGGAGGCCATGCTGATCATTGAGGAAGACCGGCAGACCTGCCGTCTCATCGGCAGGTACGGTGAGGGGCTTATCGCCGATGGGGACAGCATCCTCACGCACTGTAATGCGGGGAGGCTTGCGACCTATGATTATGGGACTGCCCTCGGGGTTATCTACAGCGCACAGGAGGCGGGGAAAAAGATTTCGGTATACGCCGATGAGACTCGTCCGCTTCTTCAGGGCGGCAGGTTGACGGCATGGGAGTTGCTTAACTCCGGGATTGATGTAACGGTGATTTGCGATAATATGGCTGCCGATCTTATGGCACGGGGGAAAATCGCAAAGGTGATTGTGGGTGCAGACCGCATCGCGGCTAACGGCGACACGGCGAATAAGATAGGAACCTACGGTCTGGCGGTGCTGGCCCGTTTTCATGCCATCCCTTTTTATATCGCGGCACCGTCTTCGACCTTTGACCTGACACTCGCAGACGGGGCATCTATCCCGGTTGAGCAGCGTGACAAAAAGGAAGTGACCGAGTTCGGTGGCGCATGCATAGCGCCCGAGTCGGTGGCGGTGTATAACCCGGCCTTTGATGTGACACCGCACACCCTTATCAGTATCTTTATCACCGACCGGGGGATCATTCATCCGCCGTTTGCAGAGAATATTAAAGAGAAAATGGCGTCTAGCGGATAACCCTGTACCACACAGGGTGCGAGTAAAATTAAATATCAAAAATCAAATAGCAAAATGACCCTTCGATGCAACTCAGGGCAGGCAAATGCAAAATTCAAAAAAAGCAATGTAGCCCACATTTCAATGTGGGGAAAATAGATTCCGGGTCAAGCTTGATGAATAAAACAGTGAAGACAAAGTTTACGGAAGATGCGTGGATTGCGTGGCTTAAAAGGAAACTGAGGCCCGGACGGGGGGTAATGCGTTCTGTCGGCGATGACTGTGCGGTTATCAAAACGGCTTCTGCCGAATCGTTTCTAGTTACCTCCGATATGGTTATCGAGGGTACCCATTTTTTGCTCAGCGACGCTACTGCCCGTGAGATAGGGCACAAGGCAATGGCGGTCTCTCTCAGCGATATCGCCGCTATGGCCGGTATCCCGCGGTGGGCAACGGCGTCGGTCGGTATTCCGGGTCACATGAGCCGGAAATTTCTCACAGACCTTTTTTACGGCCTTACCACGGTACTGGAAAAATACGGTGGGGTGCTGGTTGGCGGTGATACGAATCGCTCCGAAAAACTGGTAATCGACGTTACCCTGATCGGAGAGGCGCCCGGCGGCTCTTTTCTCGGGCGGGATACCGCGCGCCCGGGAGACCTGCTGCTTGTGACCGGGAGATTAGGCGGTTCAGGAAGCGCGGGAAGACATCTGCGATTTACTCCCCGCATAAAAGAGGCACAGTTTATCAGGAGGTATCTTGCTCCTACCGCTATGATTGACCTCTCAGACGGATTGGCGCAGGACCTGAAGAGGCTCTGTGATGAAAGCGGGACAGGGGCCCTTCTCTATCAGGAAGAGATTCCGTTACGGAGAGGGTGCACTGTCGATAACGGACTTTATGACGGAGAGGATTTTGAGCTGTTATGTGCCATTGAGCCAGGCGCTCTTTCCGAAAAGCAGCGCACCCGGTTCAAAAAGGAATATAATATTCCCCTCACCGTTATCGGCCGGATGAGAGAGAAAAAAGAAGGCATCTTTCTCGAGGACGCGGCCGGACAAAAAAAAAGAGTATCGCATGCAAAAGCATTTCAGCATTTCGGTCTTAGTTAACCATGAGAAAAAAATTCTTATCTGCTTCGCCCGCTGATACCACTGCCTTGGGCCGTTTTTTGGGGATGCGCCTTGAGAGGGGTGACTGCCTTGCCCTTTTTGGAGAGCTTGGCAGCGGTAAGACCACCCTCATTAAAGGAGTAGTCGATAGCGCCTTAAGCGGGGCACCGGTTGAAGTGACGAGTCCGACCTTTTGCCTGGTTAATGTATACACCGCCACGGCACGCCCGGCTGTTTATCATATTGACCTATACCGCATCAAGGGCGTATCTGAATTATCAGGGATTGGATGGGATGAATATGTCACGAGCCGGGAGGGGGCCTCGATTATCGAGTGGGCCGATAAGGCGGTTGATTTTCTGCCCGAGGACTACCTAAAGATAGAATTAGAACATCTGGAGAAAGATTTCCGGCTTATTACCATAAGTGCCCTGACAAAGAAATACAGGAGATTTGTAGTGTTTCCGGGACATCAAGCATGAAGATACTAGGGATAGAGACCTCTTCACCTGTCATCGGATGTGCCCTCCTTTCCGATACATGTCTTGTCGCGCAGCTTGAGGGTAGCTTTGGGAAGGGGCAGTCCTCTGTCCTTGTGCCGCTTCTTGCCGATCTCTTTAAGCATGCGCAGATGACGCTGGATGACGTGGACGGACTGGCGATAAGCATGGGCCCCGGTTCGTTTACCGGACTCCGAGTCGGTTTTGCCAGCGTCAAGGCCATTGCCTATACAAAAAAACTGCCGGTGGCCGGAATCCCGACACTTGATGCGATCGCCCATAACGCCCTCTCCTGTACCTGCGGTACTATCGCGGTTATTCTTGACGCCAGGAAAGACAGGGTGTACGCGGCGTTCTATGAATCAGACGGATATTCGCTGAAGCGCTGTTCACCCTATCTCCTGGACAATATCACTATGGTATTAGGGCGGTTAAAGGCGGTATCGAAAAATAAAAAAAGCTGTTATATACTCGGCGACGGCATCACGGCTTACGGACCGGCGCTGAAAAAAAAGGTAGGCGCAAAGAAGACGGTATTCGGCCCTCCCGAGACGTGGTTGCCGCGGGCAAGCACGATTGCCGTATTAGGCATGAAGAATCTGAAAAAGAAAAAAGAGCTGGATATCATTACCGCAAGTCCGTTATATCTGTACGAGAGGTACTGCAATGTCAGAGTACGATGATTCAAAGCGCCGGTTTTTGAAACAGTTATCACGGCCGACGTGGCTTGAAATCAACCTGGAACACCTACGTGGAAACTTCCGGTCGTTAAGGTCTGTGACGGGGGCGGACGTATCCATTATGGCCATTGTCAAGATGCAGGCATACGGACACGGCCTTACCCCGGTGGCGACACTTCTTGAGAAGGAAGGGTGTACCTTTTTTGGCGTGAGTTCACCCGGAGAGGTGAAGCAGCTGCGGGATGTGGGTATTGTCTCACCGATTTTGATGCTGGGTGCCTTTCAGCAAAATGACCTTCCACTTCTTGCCAGGCTTAAGACTTCGATACTGATTTCCGGGATAGAGCAGGTGCAGATTCTCCACCAGCTGGAGCAGACAGAACGCAGACAGATAAGGATGCACATTAAGGTAGATACCGGGATGGGGCGCCTGGGGGTGTGGTATGAGGAGTTCGGACATTTTCTTGACCGGTTTCTCAAACTGTTTGACCCCTCGGCCGTCGAGGGCATCTGTACCCATTTTTCAAGTTCTGATATCACCGAGGACACGTTTACAGAACTGCAGCTAGAGCGGTTTGAAGGGGCGCTGACCATAGCCAGAAAAAAAGGGGTTGTCCCGTCCTATATCCATGCCGCCAACAGTGCCGGTGTGATGAGGACATCAAAGAGTCATTTCAATCTTGTCAGACCCGGCCTTGTCCTCTACGGCGTCCATCCCCTGAAGGGCCCCTCCGAAAAGACAGTGCCCCTCAGAGAGGTGATGGAGCTTAAAAGCAGGGTGACCCACATAAAATGTGTCCCCGCCGGGGTTCCGGTCAGCTATGGCCGGGCATATACGACACCCTCTGAGACAAAACTAGGGGTTGTACCGGTAGGGTATGCGGATGGTTATCCGCGCTCCCTGAGCGGGAAGGCGCGCGTGCTGATTAAAGGGGGTATTTTTCCGGTTGTCGGGACCATCTGCATGGACCATATCATCGTCGATCTGGGCTCTTCATCGCAAGTCGCTGTAGGAGATGATGTTACATTGATAGGGTCAGACGGCGAAAGTACGATCACGATAAGCGAGACGGCGGAGCTGGCAGGGACTATTCCATACGAGATTATGACCTCTCTCGGTAAGTCTTTATCTAAGTTATATAAAATACAGACATTAGGGGATTTGACAACCTCTGTATCTTTAGTATATAATGAACAAACTTTAGAAGACTATAACCCACTATCAACAACACAAGGATGACTATGAAAAAAATGACCGGTGCTCACATTTTGGTTGAGTCTCTCTTAAAAGAGGGTGTTGAGGTGATGTTTGGCTACCCCGGGGGGTCGGTGTTGCCGTTTTTTGATGTCCTGATGGATGCCCCGCTCCGGCATGTGCTGATGCGTCATGAGCAGGCCGCTGCGCATGCGGCGGATAGTTATGCCCGCGTTACCGGAAAAGTAGGGGTGTGTGTTGCTACATCAGGCCCCGGGGCAACGAATCTGGTAACCGGCATCGCAAATGCATACATGGACTCTATACCGATGGTGGCGATTACCGGGCAGGTCAAGACATTCCTTATCGGCAATGACGCGTTTCAGGAAGCCGACGTCACTGGTATTACCCGGCCGATCACCAAACACAATTATCTGGTCAAGGATGTGCGCAATCTTGCGCGTATCGTGAAGGAGGCCTTTTATATTGCCTCGACCGGCAGGCCGGGTCCGGTGGTGATTGATCTGCCGGTGGACGTGACGGTGGCAGAGACCGAATTTACCTATCCCAAGTCCGTCACTATCAGGAGCTACAAGCCGACCTACAAGGGCCACGTCAAACAGATAGAAAAGGCCGCCGACGTCATTGTAAAGAGCAAGCGTCCGGTGCTGTATGTGGGCGGCGGCATTATCTTGGCAAACGCATCGCAGGAACTCAGGGAGTTTGTCTCGAAGACGGGAATCCCGATCACAACGACTCTTCTTGCGCTGGGGTCATTTCCGGAGACAGACCCCTTGGCTCTGGAGATGCTGGGGATGCACGGTACGGCGTACGCCAATCATGCGGTTCAGGAGTCCGATCTTTTAATTGCGATCGGCGCCCGATTCGATGACCGGGTGACAGGGAAGCTTGATGAATTTGCCCCTCACGCCCAGATTATCCATATCGATATCGATCCGACCGCGATCAGCAAGAATGTAGAGGTGGATATTCCCATAGTGGGCGACTGTAAGCACGTCTTGAGGGAACTGAACAAGATCGCGAAACCCCCGAAGATCGACACGTGGATTAAGCAGATCAAGACATGGAAAAAGAAGTATCCGCTTAAGTATGATACAAAGACGCCCGGACTTGCCCCCCAGTTTGTTATTGAAAAGCTCTATGAGGCGACACAGGGTAAGGCAGTGATTGCCACCGGCGTGGGCCAACACCAGATGTGGGCCGCCCAGTTCTATAAGTATTCGCTGCCCCGGCACTTTGTTTCTTCGGGCGGATTGGGAACGATGGGTTTCGGCTTTCCGGCGGCGATCGGGGCGCAGGTGGGAAGGCCGAATGAAACGGTGATCTGTATTGACGGGGACGGCAGTTTTCAGATGACCAGTCAGGAACTGGCAACGGCCGTCGTTGAGAAGCTGCCGATAAAGATCGCCCTGATCGATAACGGTTATCTGGGGATGGTGAGGCAGTGGCAGGAGCTTTTCTACAAGAAGCGCTATTCCCATACATGTATCGGTGATACATGCCCGCCTGACTTTATAAAACTGGCAGAGGCCTACGGTGCGTGCGGGATTCGGGTTACCAAGGAGGCGGAGGTGATGCCTGCTATAAAGGAGGCCCTCAAGATAAAAGACAGGCCGTGCCTCCTGGATTTTCGTGTGAGGCGGGAAGAGAATGTATTTCCCATGGTGGCCGCCGGGCGCCCCTTGCACGAAATGCTGGGGGCTATGGCGTAACGGAGAAACCACTATGCCAAAAAAGAAAAACGGACAGACGCAAAAACGAAAAATCGGCAGGCACATCATTACCGCACTGGTGGAAAACCACTTCGGCGTGCTCGCTCACGTATCCGGTCTCTTTAGCGCCAGGGGCTTTAATATCGCGAGCCTTGCCGTTGGCGAGACAGAAGACCCGACCGTGTCGCGGATGACGATCGTGGTCGAGGCGGACGACCGTACTCTGGAACAGGTAAAGAAACAACTGAACCGGTTAATCGATGTTATCAAGGTTGTCGAACTGACCGGGAAGGACTTTATTGATCGGGAACTGATTCTGGTGAAGGTCAAGATCAGTTCGAAGACACGGGCCGAAATTATACAGATCGTCGATGTATTTGATGCGAAGATCGTCCAGGCGACCGATCAGACAATTACTATCGAGGCAACGGGAGACCAGCAAAAAACCCAGGCGTTTCTTGAGCTCCTGGAAAAATATGGCATAGCGGAGGTCGTGCGGACGGGTCGCATCGCGATGGAGAGGTAAAACCAAATATCAAAAATCAGACATCAGAAACACGACCTGGCTTTTCCCGCGCAGAATGTGTGTTTTTGATTTTTGGTATTTGGTTTTTGATTTTAATAATACATTTATTAAGCCTTCAGCTCTCAGCTCTCAGCCCTCAGCTTTCAGCAACTAGAGGCTGATAGCTGAAGGTTGGCAGCTTAAAAAAAAGGGGAGGTACAATGGCAAAGATATATTATGAAAAGGACGCGGATCTTTCAGTCTTGAAAGGCAAGAAAATAGCCATTATTGGATACGGCATTCAGGGCCGTGCCCACGCCCTTAACCTGAAAGACAGCGGTTGTGATGTGGTTATCGCCGAACGCGGGGGAACGCCCAATTTTGAGATTGCCACAAAAGACGGCTTTAAGCCCGTGAGCGCCAAAGAGGCCAGCGGCATATGCGATGTTATTATGATTCTCACACAGGATAATGTGCAGCCGGTTGTCTATCACGATGAAATCGCACCGGCGATGAAAAAGGGCGCCGCATTAGGATTTGCCCACGGTTTTAACATCCGCTTCAACCAGATTGTGCCCCCGAAGGAGATCGACGTTTTTATGGTGGCGCCGAAGGGCCCTGGCTCACTGGTGCGTCAGACGTATGAAGAGGGCAAAGGGACCCCGTGTCTCGTTGCCATCCACCAGGACTATACGGGTAAGGCCCTGGCAGTTGCCCTGGCATATGCCAAGGGTATCGGCGGTGCGCGGGCAGGCGTCCTTGAGACAACCTTTAAAGAGGAGACGGAGACCGATCTTTTCGGGGAGCAGGCGGTGCTCTGCGGGGGTGTCAGCGAACTCGTGAAGGCGGGATTCGAGACGCTTGTCAATGCCGGCTACCAGCCGGAGGTGGCGTATTTTGAGTGCCTCCATGAATTAAAACTGATCACCGATATGATTTATGCGACGGGCATTCAGGGAATGCGCCGCCGCGTGTCCGATACGGCAAAGTACGGGGATCTTACCCGCGGTCAACGAATTATCGATGAACACGTCAAGAAAGAAATGGCAAAGATTCTCAAGGAGATCCAGTCAGGGGCGTTTGCCGATGAATGGATAGACGAAAACAAGAAAGGACGCCCCGTCTTCAATAAGCTTATGCAGCGCGATGAGAAACATCTCATCGAAGAAATAGGCAAAAAGCTCAGAGGGATGATGAGCTGGATAAAGGGGTGATGCACTATGGTAAAAAGAGGTACGGGCAAAAAAGAAAAGATCATTATTTTTGATACCACGTTGCGGGATGGGGAGCAGTGTCCGGGCGCCAGTCTGGGCACCAAGGAAAAACTGGAGATTGCCAGACAGCTGGCGTTGCTGGGTGCTGACGTGATCGAGGCCGGTTTTCCGATCGCGTCTCCCGGTGACCTTGAGGCGGTGAAGCTGGTGGCCAGGAATGTAAAGGGGCCGGTCATCTGCGGCCTGGCCCGTTCCAACAAACCGGATATCGATGCGGCCCGCGAGGCCCTCAGGCTCGCCAGGCGGGGGCGCATCCACGTCTTTCTGGCAACCTCGAAGATACACATGAAGTATAAGCTGCGCAAGGCGGAGGGTGAAATCCTGCGGCTTGCCAGGCAGTCGGTCAAATACGCCCGGCGCTTTACCGATGACGTTGAATTTTCTCCCGAAGATGCCTCGCGTTCGGAACGCGAGTTCCTCTTCAGGGTCCTTGAGGCGGTTATTCAGGCCGGCGCAAAGACGGTCAATATCCCCGATACGGTGGGGTATGCCATCCCGCGGCAGTTCGGCCAGCTTATCAGTCAGATCAGAGAGCGGGTTCCCAACATACATAAAGCGGTTATCAGCGTGCACTGCCACAATGACCTCGGGCTGGGTGTATCTAATTCACTCGAGGCCGTATTGAATGGAGCACGTCAGGTCGAGTGTACTATGAACGGGCTTGGCGAGCGCGCCGGTAATGCGTCTCTCGAAGAAATCGTTATGACCATTAAGACCCGTAAGGACGTCTTTAAAGGGATGTATACCGGCATCAACACCAGACAGATCTGCAAGACCAGCCGTCTCGTCAGCAAACTCACCGGGATGATAGTGCAGCCCAACAAGGCGATTGTCGGACAGAACGCCTTCCGTCACGAGGCAGGCATCCATCAGCACGGCGTTCTCAGGAAAAGGACAACGTATGAAATTATGAGGCCCGAGGACGTCGGTTTTGGCGGTACGTCTCTGGTTCTGGGGAAACATTCGGGGCGGCACGCCCTGGAAGACCGGCTGCGGAAGCTGGGGTATGCGCTCTCAAAGGCAGAACTCGATAAGATCTTTCTGCGCTTCAAGGAGCTGGCCGACAAAAAGAAAGAGGTCTTTAACGAGGATATAGCCGCTATTATCGAGGATGAAATATTGGTCGTCCCCGAGATATACTCCCTGGAGGCAGTGCATACCTCAAGCGGCACCAAGACCATTCCGACGGCTACGGTGCGCCTCCGCAAGGGCAACGAGATTTTTCAGGATGCGGCCTGCGGTGACGGACCGGTAGATGCGTGCTGCAAGACGATCGACCGCATCACCGGTATCCAGTGTGAACTTCTGGAATACAGCCTAAAGGCAGTGACCGGCGGCAAAGACGCGTTAG
The DNA here is from genome assembly GCA_016930485.1 of Candidatus Omnitrophota bacterium. Classification (GTDB taxonomy): domain Bacteria; phylum Omnitrophota; class Gorgyraeia; order JAFGGP01; family JAFGGP01; genus JAFGGP01. The sequence continues at coordinate 26,068 of JAFGGP010000011.1, forward strand.
GCGAAGTGAACGTACAGGTCCGCGCAAAAAACCGGGTAGTCACCGGACGGGGGGCAAGTACGGATATTATCCAGGCATCTGCCAAGGCGTATCTGAACGCGATTAATAAACTCTTATTCCGGAAGCCCCCAAAGGTGAAGGGAGAATAACTAAGCGCTAAACGCTATCCGTTAGACGCTATCTGTTATGAAACAAAAACCTATTAACGCGCATACCGGTATATACGGTATTATCGGACATCCCGTACGGCACACCTTCTCGCCGTCTATGCACAATGGTGCCTTTCAGGCCTGCGGCGTTGATGCCCGTTATCTGGTGTTTGAGGTGTGTCCCGGCAGTCTGAAGCAGGCGGTGCACGGCTTGAGGGCGCTGGGCGTGAGCGGTTTCAATGTGACTATTCCCCATAAAGAGGCCATCATCGCCTGTCTTGACAGTCTTGACCGGGAGGCAGAGATTATCGGTGCGGTTAATACGGTAAAAAATATACGGGGTACCCTTAAGGGGTACAACACCGACGGCGAAGGTTTTGTGACCGCACTGAGAAAATCGGGTGTTTCGCCTGGTGGAAAGCGCGTGGTCATGATCGGTGCCGGCGGCGCTGCCCGTGCGGTGAGCGTCTATCTTGCGCGGGGAGGGATAAAGACACTGACACTGGCGGATGCCGCAGATAGGCGTGCGCAATCGCTGGCAAAGGCCCTCAAAAAACATTTCCCCCGGACAGAGACAAGGGTGACTGGAGCCAGCAAGGCAGCCCTCTCGCGGGAGGCGCGCCAGGCGGACATTCTCATTAATGCGACACCTGTCGGCATGAAAAAAAGCGATCCCCTTCTTGTTGATAAGACGGTGCTTAAGCCGTCACTGGTCGTCTGCGATCTTGTTTATAATCCGCCAGAGACACGGCTGTTGCGTGAGGCGAAACAAAGCGGATGCACCGTAATGAACGGGATAGGCATGCTCCTTTACCAGGGTGTGGCGGCATTTGAGATTTGGACAGGAGTTGTTGCACCGACAGGGGTTATGAAAAAGGCCCTTTTGAGCCAGGTCGAAAGGAAACACCGGTGACACCTCAGGCACTTTTCTTAAACTGTTTTATTTTTTTTCTGGGAGCCTGTTTCGGGAGTTTTTTAAATGTTTGCATCTACCGTCTTCCCCGGGAGTTGTCGCTTATTTTTCCTGGTTCTCACTGTCCTCGTTGCAGCGAGCCGATCCGGTGGTACGACAATATACCCTTTATCAGTTTTTGCCTTTTGGGAGGGAGATGCCGGCATTGCCGCGGGCGCATCAGTTTCCGGTATTTTCTGGTAGAGCTCTTAAGCGCCCTTACCCTGCTGGGGCTGTTTTATCGGTTCCATGAGTCAGTACTATGGGTAGTCTATGCCCTGCTATTCTACTTATTGATTATTGTAAGCTTTATCGACCTCGAATTTCAGATTATACCCGATGAAATCAGCATATCGGGGACGGTGGTAGGGATACTCCTGAGTGGTATATTTCCTTATATGCATCATCAGACAACGTCCCTTGCCGGGTTCCTGTCATCCATTACCGGCACCGTTACGGGTGGCCTCATGATTTATCTGATTGGTGTATTCGGGACGATGGTTTTTAAGAAAGAAAGTATGGGCGGCGGGGACGTGAAGCTCCTGGCGATGATAGGGGCGTTTTTAGGGTTTAAATATGCAATACTAACTTTTTTTATAGCTCCCTTTTTTGGTTCGGTCATCGGGATTATTGCGAAATTAAAGTACAAACAGGATATTATTCCGTATGGACCGTTTCTTTCGTTGGGGGCGGTCATTTCACTTTTGTGGGGAGAGCAGATTCTCTTCCGACTTTTTCATCCCTAGCTGTATACCTCTGAAAGGGGGGATTTGATATGTTGCGTTATCTGACAGCTGGTGAATCGCACGGGTCGTCTCTCGTCGGGATTCTTGAAGGAATGCCGGCAGGCATCGCTGTCAATACCGGGCTTATCGATAAGGAGCTGGCGCGGCGGCAGCAGGGTTACGGGCGCTCGGCACGCATGAAGATAGAATCGGATAAAGTCGCGATTCTTTCGGGGGTGCGCTCCGCAGTGACCACCGGGGGCCCTATCGCGCTACAGATTATCAACAAGGATAGCTCCATAGATACGCTTCCCAAGGTGCAGTGTCCCCGGCCCGGTCATGCGGATTTATCCGGCGCGATCAAGTATCAGACCGGGGATGTGCGCAATATACTGGAACGGGCCTCTGCACGCGAAACCGCGATGCGCGTTGCGATCGGCGCGCTCTGCAAGAGTTTGCTTACGGTTTTTGAGATTAAGATCATCAGCCATGTTGTTTCGATAGGGGGCATTGAGGCCCACACGTGCAGTTTATCACCCGGTGAGATCACCGAACTTTCCGAAACTTCACCACTCAGGTGTGCCGACCGGGCTGCCGAAAAGTTGATGATGGAAGAGATAGATAACATGAAGGAGGCAAAGGATACCCTCGGCGGCATCTTCGAGGTTATCACCAGCGGCGTGCCGGTCGGATTGGGGTCTCATGTGCAGTTTGACCGCAAACTTGATGCGCGCCTAGCCGCTGCTGTTATATCGATTCAGGCGATCAAGGCGGTTGAATTCGGTATGGGGTGCGAGGTGGCCAAGAAGACGGGGTCGCAGGTACACGATGAGATTTACTATAGTCAGGAAAAGGGGTTTTTCAGACAGACTAATCGTTCCGGCGGGATTGAGGGGGGTATCTCTACGGGAGAAGATATCGTGCTTCGCGGCTACATGAAACCGATCGCCACCCTCGGTAAACCGCTTAAAAGCGTTCACATCGAGACCAAAGAAGGTGCGGAGGCGACTATTGAACGATATGATATCTGTGCCGTTCCGGCGGCCGGTGTAGTTGCCGAGGCAGTCTGCGCCTTTGAGATTGCCAATGCCCTGTGTGAGAAGTTCGGCGCCGATAGCCTCCGGGAGATGAAGTCCAATTTTGACGGCTACCGTACTCTCGTTAGGGATTTTTAATGAGGAATATTGTTCTGGCGGGATTCATGGGGACCGGCAAGACCTGTGTCGGTAAGAAATTGGCCGGGAGGCTTGGGATAGAGTTTGTCGATTTAGACGATGTGATCGAGGCGCGGGAAGGCCGTCTGATTACGCAGATTTTCGCCGAAAAGGGAGAGGCGTATTTCCGGGGTGTTGAGAAGGCCCTTGTCAGGGAGTTTTCGGAAAAGACCCCCTTTGTCATTGCAACGGGCGGCGGGGCGGTTGTTGATCAGGAAAATCTCCGGCTCTTAAAAAAGTCGGGTGTCGTCATCCTCCTCGAGGCGGATATCGAGACGATACTCGAAAGGACCCATGGCCAGACCCACAGGCCGCTTCTTATGGTGGCTGACCCGAAAGGGCGCATCAAGGAGCTTTTAGAGGCGCGGGCCCCGTTTTATAAAAAAGCGGATTATGCTATCGATACCACCTCTTTGAATGTCGATGAGGTCGTCGAGAGGATACTTTCGCTTGTTTCATAGCAACATGACACAACGCAGTCTATCTGATTCCGAGGCCCTGATCGGGCTCAATATGGTTCCGGGTATTGGTGCGCTCCGGCTGAAAAAATGCATTGAAGCGGGCATTCATCCGGCCGATATTTTTTCCGTGTCTGAAAAGGCCCTTTCTTCAATCGACGGCATCGGAGGGGAGATCGCGTCACACATAAGAGAGTTAAAGAAAAACGGTCTCCTCGAAAGGGAACTGGAGGCCATAGCCTCTTCGGGGATTTGTGTCCTGACGCTCTTTGATGAGGCCTATCCTTTTTTACTGCGGCAGATACCCGACCCGCCGTGTGTGCTGTATGTGGCGGGTGATACAGGCGCCTTGGCCCAGGCGGGCGTTGCCGTCGTCGGGTCCCGGCGGGCGACTTTCTACGGCCTTGAACAGGCCAGCCGCATCGCTGCGCAGCTTGCCCGGCTGAGTATTGTGGTGGTATCGGGACTGGCCAGGGGTATTGACACTGCCTCTCATGAGGGGGCGCTGGGTGCAGGCGGCAGGACCGTTGCCGTACTGGGAAGCGGGTTGAACAGGGTGTATCCTGATGAGAATAGGGGGCTTGCCCGGCGCATAGAGAGAGAGGGCGCCGTTATCTCGGAGTTGCCGCTCGACTACGAGCCGCTCCCGTTTAACTTTCCCCGGCGCAATAGAATTATCAGCGGTCTCTCGAAGGCGGTGATAGTGGTGGAAGCATCCCGCAGGAGTGGGGCGCTTCTGACGGCCTCGTGTGCGCTGGATCAGGGGAGGGAGGTATTTGCCGTGCCGGGCCAGGTTACCTCGCCGAACTCCGAAGGCACCAATGCACTGATTAAGGAAGGGGCGAGGCTTTTTACCGATATCTCCGACATGCTATCCGAATTGGGCAGCGCCCTTTCGGTGGGCCCGGAACACAGCACAGAGGACACAGCGGGACGGTCGCGTTCACAGAATGCCGTGCCTATCTCGCTCACGGATGAGGAGGACACGGTGTACAGGTTGCTGTCGTCCCGGCCGGCTGACTTCGATTCCCTGCTCCAACAGAGCGGGTTGTGTATGCGGGACCTGATGTACTTATTGCTGCAGCTTCAGGTAAAACATCTAATCAGAGAACTTCCAGGAAAACGGTTTGCGAGGGAGATTTTTTAGCAATGAAGAGATCTGTTGTCGTAGTCGAATCGCCGGCCAAGGCGCGCACTATTAATAAATTTCTCGGGAAAAATTACATTGTTAAGTCCTGCATGGGACATATCGTTGATTTGCCGCCGCATGAGATGGGGGTTGATGTCGATGATGACTTTAAGGCAAAATATCAGATTATCCCCGGTCGCAAAAAGCTGGTGAGTGAATTAAAGAAGGCGGTGAAGGAAGCAGAGAATCTCTATCTTGCCCAGGACCCTGACCGGGAAGGGGAGGCTATCAGTTGGCACGTATCAAATCTGGTGGGCAAGGGGAAGGAGATATTCAGGGTCACTTTTCATGAAATTACCCGCAGCGCCATAGAGGCTGCTTTTAAGAAACCGGGGTCGATCGACATTAAAAAGGTCAATGCCCAGCAGGCGCGGCGCATCCTGGACAGGCTGGTGGGCTATAACCTGAGCCCGCTTCTGTGGAGGAAGGTTGGCAGGGGGCTTTCGGCGGGCAGGGTTCAGTCCGTTGCCCTCAGGCTGATCGTAGAACGGGAAAGAGAGATCGAGGCCTTTGTCCCGGAGGAGTACTGGGAAATTGCCGCTGAGCTGGAGAAGAAAGCCAAGGTACCCGAAGGGGTTTCCGCCCGGTTCGTTGCCAAACTGGAGAAGAAGAATAACGAAAAGATCCGCATCCCGGACGAGCGCCAGGCCCATCAGATTATCGACGAACTCTCCAACGAGCAGTTCATCGTGGAGAAAATCGAGAATAAAAAGCGCACCAAAAACCCCGCCCCACCCTTCATTACCAGCACCCTGCAGCAGGAGGCATTTAATAAACTGCGGTTTCCTGCGGAGAAAACCATGCGCACGGCCCAGGCCCTCTATGAAGGGCTTGAGATAGGCGAGGAGGGAAGCGTCGGTTTGATTACCTACATGCGAACCGACTCGGTCAGGGTCTCTACTCAGGCGCAGAAGGACGCGCGCGACTATATTCTCGGGACATTCGGAAAAACCTATCTTCCGCCCTCTGCCCGCGCGTATCGCTCCCGTAAAGGAGCACAAGAGGCGCACGAGGCCATCAGGCCGACGGCCTCCCATCGGGAACCGGACAAGATTAAGCAGTATCTGACCTCCGATCAGTATAAGCTGTACAATTTAATATGGAAACGTTTTATTGCCTCACAGATGAAATCGGCCCTGTATAATGTGACTACTGTTGATATTAAGGCCGGCAACTATACGTTTCGGGCGGCAGGGTCGGTGTTGCTTTTTGACGGGTTTATGAGGCTCTATAGGACGGATGAGGCAGAAAACGGTTTAAGCATCCCGCCACTTTCCAAAAAAGAAGAACTGCAGCTTCTTAATTTGATTCCGTCCCAGCATTTCACCAAGCCTCCTGCGCGGTATACGGACGCCTCGTTAGTTAAGGCGCTCGAACAAAAGGGTATCGGCCGGCCCAGTACCTATGCGCCCATCATCCATACGATTGTCCAGCGCGACTACATCAGAAGACAAGGGGGCGTTTTAATACCCACCGAATTAGGCAAGGTTGTCATCGACCTTCTAATCGTACATTTTCCGAAGTTACTTAACGTCAAATTTACCGCTTCGCTGGAAGAACAACTGGATAAGATTGAAGAGGGTACGGAGGAATGGATACCCATGCTCCGTCATTTTTATTCTTCCTTTGAGGAAAATCTGCAAAAGGCGAATGTGGAGATGCAGAATATTAAGAAGGTGGCGGTCGAAACCGATGAGGTCTGCAGCGAGTGCGGCAGCCCCATGGTAATCAAGTGGTCGAGGAGAGGCCGCTTTCTAAGCTGTTCGGCTTTTCCCAAATGCAGATTCGCCAAACCCCTCACCACCGGGGTTAATTGCCCCCAGGACGCATGCGATGGCAAGTTAATCGAACGACGGAATAGACGGGGTAAGATGTTTTACGGTTGCAGCAACTATCCGAAATGCACGTATATTGCCAATAAGTTGCCTCAAGAGTCTGCCTAACCATTGTCTTGTCTCTAATGCTCATAGAACAATTTCAGCGGTACATAGATAGGTTCATCAGGTATCTTCAGGTCGAGAAGAACGCCTCGTCCCACACCGTCCTTAATTACGCGACAGACCTCACGAGTTTTCTGCAGTTTTTGGAGACCCTTCCTCAGGTAAAAGAGGTTGACGGGTTGATTCTCAGACGGTTTCTGGCGCATCTGAAAGAACGCCAGTTTGCCAAGACGACAATCGCGCGCAAGCTGGCCGCCCTCAGGAGTTTCTTTAAATTTCTGTATGCCGAGGGTTTCATCAAAAAGAATCCTGCTACGAGCGTATGGACACCGAAGCTCGATAAGAAACTCCCTGTTTTCTTAAATGTGTCCGAGGTGGAATCGCTGCTCACCTGCCCTGACATAACTACCGAACAGGGGCTGCGGGACAGCGCGATTCTTGAAACCCTTTACAGCACGGGGGTACGGGTGGGGGAGCTGGTTGGTATTAATTATGAGGATGTTGATTTTATCGGCGAGGTTATTAAGGTGCGAGGCAAGGGGCGCAAGGAGCGTCTTGTGCCGGTCGGCACCAAAGCAATACAGGCCATACGTCGATACGTTAAGAAAAGGGCCACCGCTGCCTCGCGGGAACCGCTGTTTGTCAACAGAGGCAATAAACGGCTTTCCGACAGACAGGTCAGGAGAGTCGTCGATAAGTATATTAAGATGGCGTCTGTACAGCATCATGTATCACCGCACACCCTTCGTCATTCATTCGCGACACACCTCCTTGACCGCGGCGCTGACCTGCGTTCTGTTCAGGAGCTCCTCGGCCATAAAAATCTTTCGACGACACAGATTTATACGCACGTCAGTGCGGAACGTCTTAAAAAGGTATATGAGAAGGCCCATCCACGGGCCTAACGAATAAGCTTTCAGTCGTCAGCCCTCAGCCATCAGCTGCTGAGAGCTGAAAGCTGAGAGCTGAAAGCTAAAAAATGTCACTTTTGGTTAATATACTCTACGATATAGTCTGCGTACTCCTTTCGCTCTTCTATATCCCGTATGCGCTTTTTCGAAAAAAGCTCCATAGAGATCTGTGGAGGAGGCTCGGCTATCTTCCCGGTACGGTAGTGGCTGATAGGCGTAAAAAAATATGGATCCATAGCTGCAGCGTGGGAGAAACAAAATCCATAGGGACCCTCTTTACGCTTCTCAAGGGGGCCTTTCCGGACAGGGCGTTTCTCATTTCGACAATTACCCCTACCGGCAATACAGTAGCCCGCGAGATTGCCGGTGAGGCCGCAACGGTCTTCTACCTCCCGATCGACCTCTTTGTCTTGACCGAACGGGTTGTCCGGAGCATTAAACCGGAATTATTTATTCTGGTAGAGACCGAATTATGGCCTAATCTACTGGGTTCACTGAGACGTTCCGGCAGCAGGATTATTGCGGTGAACGGCAGAATTTCCAAAAAGTCATTTGCCGGTTACCGGCTGGTCCGTTTTCTTTTTAAGAGGATTTTTTCATACGTTGATACTTTTTGCGTACAGAGCGCAACCGATAAAGAGCGCCTTAAGAATCTCGGCGTTTCAGAATCCAGTATTATGATGACAGGAAACATGAAGTTTGATATGACACTCTCTTTGCTGAGCGAAGATAAGAGGCGGCTTTTTCAAACACTTTTTCCGCCCGCAGCCAACAGGCATATCATCGTTGCGGCCAGTACGCATTTTCCGGAGGAGGGGCAGATTATGAAGGTGTACAAAAAGCTGCAAGAAGAGCGTCCTTCTCTGGTATTGTGTATTGCGCCGCGGCATCCGGAGCGCGCAGCCGATGTTGCGCGCCAGGGCCGGGAGATGGGCCTCGGTCCGTTATTTATCAGCCGGCTCAAACAGGACCCCGCGTATTATACAGAGGAGTCTGACGGTCCAAGGGTTTACATACTGGATAGCGTTGGTGAGCTCATGTATCTCTATGAGATGGCCTCTCTGGTTATCATAGGGGGGTCGTTTGTGCCGTGCGGCGGGCACAATCCCATAGAACCCGGCTCGCTGGAGAAGCCTGTCATTGTCGGTCCTCACATGGAAAACTTTCGGGATATCTTTGAGCTTTTTATGCAGTGCGGCGGCATACGGCAGGCGCAGACGATCGCTGATTTAGAGATGGAGATCCGTCATATCTTAGGCAATGCCTTGCTAAAAGATTCTCTCGGCAAGAACGCCAGCCGCGTCGTACGCGCAAACAGAGGGGCCTCCTACCGTATTGCCTCGTTTATCGGAGAGAAGATAGGATGAAGGACACCGAGAGGGTGTGCCGCTATTTTCTGAGTATATGGAGTTCCGGGCCGCAGGGGGCGCGGGAGAAGGCATTCTTTCTGATACTCATCTTTTTTTCTGTACTCTACGGGGCGTGTGTGCGTCTTATCGTCTACTGTTACCGGAGACGCATCTTCAGAAAGCAGCATGCCCCCCTCAGGGTGATCGGGGTCGGAAATATTACCGTCGGCGGGACCGGTAAGACGCCGTTATGTGCGCTCTTATCAGAATACTGCTCGGCGGGAAGCAGGGTGCCTGTGATTGTCATGCGCGGACACGGCAATCCTGATTCGCGGGGGGGCATCTCGGACGAGTCCATCCTGCTTTCGCAAAAACTGCGGGCCCCTGTTCTGGTGAGCAAAAGGCGTCTCCCGGCGATTATGCGGGCATACAGGGAATACGGCAGCCGGTGTGTTATTCTCGATGATGCCTTTCAGCAGTGGGGCATCCGTAAGGATATCGAGATCGTCATTATTGATAGCCTTGCTCCTTTTGGCAACCGGAGATTATTGCCGGCAGGACCGCTGCGGGAACCGATTGCGCATATCGCGCGCGCCGATATGGTACTTCTTTCGAATGCCCGGTTATGCGAGGTTCACGCGCTCAAGGAGCTGAGGCAAGAGGTTGCGCGGTATGTTGGAGAGGAGGCGATCTACGAGGTCAGTCACGTCCCGGTTTGTTTCCGAAATATACAGGACGCAACCGAGTTGCCGCCTTCGGGGCTGGAAGGAAAGAACGCACTGCTTTTCTGCGGCATCGGGAATCCCGTCTCTTTCGAAAAAACGGTTGCCTCGTTAGGGATCGCTGTAAGGAGAAGGCGTTATTTCAGCGACCATTACTGGTATACGCAAAAGGATCTTGATGATATCGCCACTGAGTGCGCAGACAAAGGTGTTTTCTGTGCTGTGACGACTGAAAAAGACGCTGTCAGATTACAGGGGCTTATAACGCGGGTGTTACCGTCTCCGTTGTATGTCATGAAGACCGCATTGGCGTTTCCCCCGGCCGACGGAGAGAGATTTTATGAAAGAATATCTCGTATGCTGGATGCTTAAAACCCTTATGTTCTTTTTTTCTATCGTGCCGATCCGGTGCGCACTTGCCCTCGGATACTGCGGGGGATTAGTGGCATATCTAGTGAGTCCGCGGCGCTCGGCGATTGCGTACCGGAATCTGCGGCGCGCCCTTTCCGATACCATCCCGCCGGCCGCCTTACAAAAGATAGTGCGCAGAAGTTTTTGTCATTTAGGCATGAATGTCGCCGAAATCCTGAGTGTACGCAGAATTGATCAGAGGTACGTTGACAGGTATATTACCATTCATGGGTTAGAGCATCTGCAACAGGCCCGCGACCGCGCCGCCGGCACCATCATTCTGACGGCCCACTACGGTAACTGGGAACTCTCCTCTTTTATCGGTGGTATATTGGGATATGATATTAATGCCATTGCGCGTTTTCAGATGGGCGAACGGATAAACCAACTTTTGTCCGAGTACCGGCAGGAAAAGGGGGCCCGGATTATTGATAAAAAAGGGGCCCTGAGAAAGATGATTTCGATTGTCCGGGGCGGCGGCATCATGGGGGTGTTATTGGATCAGAATGCCGGTGCCGGAGGGATATATGCGGATTTTTTCGGGCGTCCGGCATCGGTGAGAAAAGAACCGCTTTTTATTGCCAGGAAGATATCGTGCACCGTTATCCCGGTTTTTCTGGAGAGGGTGAAAGGGCCGTATCACGAATTGTTTATTTATCCGCCGATAGACTATTCGAACGCACCGTCTCCTGCGGAGGCCGCCGAGCGGATAATCAGAGAATTTCATTTTCTTTTGGAGAGACATATCCACAGAAGCCCTTCTCAGTGGCTCTGGGGTCATAATCGCTGGAAGGCGACGCCCCTGAGAGACGTCGTTATTCTTGACGATGGAAAAAGGGGACACAGCAATCAGTCGCAGGCCGTCGCGCGCATTGTAACAGACGTTTTTACCCGGCTCGGGAAAACGGTCCGGCAGAAAACCATATCGATCCGGTTTAAAGGCCGCGTTCGGCGTTTCGTTTTTGCGGTGCTATGGAGGCCTTTTTTCTGTTGTTGCCGGCTCCGTTTTGGTTTGGCTCAGTGGGCCCTTGCGCCTGAATCGTTTCAGGCATTTGTCGCGGCGGGAGCGGATGTGGTTATTTCAGCCGGCTCATCCCTTGGGCCTGTAAACGCTTTTCTTGCCAGGGAACATGCGGCACGTTCCATAGTGTGCATGCGCCCTCAGGGCATCGGTCTCACTCATTTTAGTGCGGTTATTTTACCGTGGCACGACACCCTTAAATTTTCACAACTTCCTGATAATATTGTTGTTACGAACGGTTCTTTACATGCAATTACCGCAGACTCCCTCCAACAGGCGGCCCACCGTCTCAGCAGGACTTTCTGTCTTTCATCCTCCGGCGATGTCAGGCGTATCGGTATTCTGATAGGAGGCGATACCCAGCGGTTTTCCCTAACAGCGCAATCGGTGACGCATCTTTTTGACAGCCTTTTTGCAGTGGCCCCGCCGGCGCCGTGCCGCTTCCTCGTTACAACCTCACGGAGGACTTCGTCTGCAATCGAGGATTATCTGGAAAGACACATTGCCCGGCACCCTGCCTGCGAGTTGTTAATTATCGCTCATAAGGAAAATCCGGAAGACGCGGTATGCGGCATCCTCGGACTGAGCGACGTAATTGTAGTCACTCCTGACAGCATTTCCATGATTTCAGAATCTGCCAGTTCGGGGAAGCCGGTTATTGTGTATGCGCCGGAACGATTTGACAACCTTCCCCCGAAACATCGATTGGTCATTGACAAGTATAGAAAAGAGAATATCATCAAGCTGTGTTCCGCCAGCGAGATTACCGCTGCCGTGCGCGGAGTATTCGAACAAAGGTGTTCTACCAGAAAACTTGAAGATGCCGGGCACGTCAGGCTGGCATTGGAACCTATCCTATCATGAAAATAGTACAGCTGGTTCCCGAATTAAAGGTAGGTGGTGTCGAGAGAGGGGTCGTTGATCTCTCCCGAATACTGATAAAGGAAGGCCACCAGGCTTACGTTATTTCACATGGTGGCGAACTGGTGAATCGTCTTACCAAAATAGGCGCTACCCACTACACACTCCCTATTCACAGCAAGAATCCTTTTCTTATGATCCGGATGATCTGGAAGGTAGCGGAGATCATCGAAAAAGAGGGGATAGACATTGTCCACGCCAGAAGCCGGGTTCCGGCCTGGATCGGTTTTTTCGCGGCCTTTAAGAGTCAGCGCCCCTTCGTGACTACCTGCCATGGATATTATCGTAAACACTTTTTTAGTAAGGTGATGGGATGGGGCAAGCGCGTTATCGCCAATTCGGCCGTTGTCGCTAATCATATGATTAGCGATTTCGGGGTGGCGCATGACAAGATAAGAATCATCCCTAGAGGGGTCGATTTGGAGGAGTTCCGGTTTACCGAATGCAGGACAGAGCTCTCGGGGGACTGGACGGTTGCGCTCGTCGGTCGAATGACGCCCTTAAAGGGCCACATACCTTTTTTAAAGGCAATGGCCAAGGTAGCGCGGGTGGTACCTCATATAAAAATATGGTTTGTGGGCGATGCCCACGAAAAAAACGCAGGCTATAGAAACGAGGTACAGCTTATGGCAAAGCGGTTGGGGCTCGACCGCTACACCGAGTTTCTGGGCAATCGAGAGGACATTCCGGCACTGCTTAACAGCATAGATTTACTGGTGTTACCTACCATTAAACCGGAGGCGTTCGGGCGTGTGTTAATCGAAGCCGGGGCCTGTGGCGTTCCGGTTGTTGCCTCCCGTGTCGGGGGCATCACCGAGGTCATCGAGGATAAAAAAACAGGGCTTCTGGTGCGTCCCGAAGATCCCGATGAGCTCGCCTCGGCGATTATTGCTGTACTGAGAGACAGATCAGTGGCGAAGACGATGGCGCATGCCTTACGGGAAAGGGTTGAGAAGCTGTTTTCGTTGGAGAGTATGGCACAACAGGTGTTGAAGACATACCAGGACGTGCTTACGCATAAAAAGATACTGATTATTAAAATCGGCGCCCTCGGTGATGTCATTTTGGCAGTCCCCGGTATTCGTGCCATACGGGAAAAATACCGGCAGGCGCATATTACGGTATTAGTCGGTGAAGAGGCAGCCCCGGTCATACGGCGCTGCCCTTATATCGACAACATTATTATCTATGAGCGCGATCTGCTCGACAGGGATCCAGCGGCATTCATGAAGTTTATTGCCAGACTCCAGAAAGAATCTTTTGATATGAGCTTTGACCTGCAGAATAACAGGAGAAGCCGTCTTCTCGCATTCGCGGCCTTCATACCGAAGCGATACGGATATAAAAACGGTAAGTACTCCTTTTTACTCAACCACGGTGTGCCAGTTGTGAATAAGCAGATGCGTCCTGTTCCCCATCAGTTTCACATGCTTCACTTTTTTGGCATGAGCAGCACGCGTGAGGATCTGGAGTTTTGGATAAAAAAAGAGGATGAACGGGCGATCGATCAGTTACTCCAGGAGGGATGGACGGCACACGACAGCCTTTTGATAGGGATTAATCCGGGCTCAAGCGACCGGTGGACAAGTAAGCGGTGGCCTCTCAGGAACTTTGTCAGATTGTGCGATGAGTTGGCCAAGATGAATATCCGCGTTATTTTTACCGGCACCGAGACAGACAAGAACGTGATCAAAGAAATCATCGCCTCCACCAAAGCCAAACCCGTCGATGCCTCAGGAAGAACCTCGCTCTTTGAGCTCGGGGCGTTGATAAAACGGTGCGCCGTCTTCGTGACAGCAGACAGTGCCCCTCTTCATATCGCCGCTGCCGTGCAAACGCCTTTTGTAGCACTCTTCGGCCCCACCGACCCGGAGCGCCATCTTCCTCCTGCCAAAAAATACGTGGTTTTGCATAAAAAAGTCAGGTGTGCCCCGTGTTATAAACCTGAGTGCAACAGCGACTTACGATGCCTGAAAAAGATAACAGTCGATGAAGTCCTCAAGGCGATCAAAGGACTGTTGTAACCCATTATATTTTTAGCTTTCAGCCGTCAGCTTTCAGCTGCTGATAGCTGAGTGCTGAAAACCGAAGGCTCACATGAAAGACCAGGTCATTTTTATTGTTGGCCCTACCGCCTCGGGAAAATCAGAAATAGCTGTAGCATTTGCCGAACGGGTTAATGGGGAAATTATTTCCTGTGATTCCATGCAGGTCTACAGAGGTATGGATATCGGTACTGCCAAACCGTCGGCCGAGTTCTCAGAGAGAGTGAAACATCACCTTATTGATTGTATTCCCCCATCCGAAGAATACAGCGCCGCCCGTTTTGCCCGGGAGGCGACCGTCCTTATTGGCCAGCTGCATGCATCCCAGAAGGTGCCGGTGGTTGTTGGCGGAAGCGGACTGTATATGAAGGCACTTCTTGACGGTATTTTCCCGGACAAAGGAAAAGACCCTGAACTGAGACAGCGGCTAAAGTCGCGTGCGCATCGGGAGGGCGTGGAGGTTCTCTACAGGGAACTAGGAGAAATAGACGCCGAAAGCGCCTCCCAGATACATCCGAACGATCTGCGGCGGATTATCAGGGCCCTCGAGTTATGTTATGTAACCGGAACGAGGCCTTCCGCATTACGCCAGGAGGGAGAGGGTATCTGCCACCGGTATCGCTGCGTCCTGTTTGGCATTGCCTATGAAAGAAGTGAGCTTTATGCTCGGATAGAAAAACGGGTTGAACAGATGTTCGATGAGGGGTTTCTTGATGAGGTCCGCCGACTTCGTTACAATACTGCAATAGGGCAGACTGCCTCGCAGGCCCTCGGCTATAAAGAGAGTTATGACTATCTGCGCAAAAAGATACATCTCAATCACCTTAAATATTTGGTAAAGCGCAATACGCGCAGGTTCGCCAAGAGGCAGCTGACATGGTTTAGACGGGACAGACGCATCCAATGGATTAATGTAACCTCAGCAATGGATCCGGCGAGCGTCGCCGATCAACTGATTCATCGTCTATCTCTACAGAAATAAAGCCTTCAGCCTTCAGCTCTCAGCCATTAGTCGCTGAGAGCTGAAGGCTGAGAGCTGAGAGCTCAAAATGGAAAAGGCCTTGATTGTTACTGTCGGTTTTGAGAGCGGCTTTAACAAGACCGTCTGCGAAGATGATATGATAGAGTTGCGCCAACTTGTCCTTTCAACCGGTGCTGTGGTGTGCGGGGAGGTATTCTGCAAGTGCAGGCACCCCCAGGCAAATCTCTTAATAGGAAGGGGCAAAACAGAGACAATCGCCGAAGAGGCACGGAGACTCAGGGCGCAGTGTGTTGTTTTTGATGTCGATCTCTCGAGTACCCAGCAGAGAAATCTGGAAGAGATTATTCAGCTCAAGACGATCGATCGAACACAGCTTATACTGGATATTTTTTCCAGGCGGGCGCGGTCACTTGAAGGAAAGGTGCAGGTCGAACTTGCGCAGCTTACCTATCTTTTGCCCCGCTTGACGGGAAAGGGTATTGTATTATCGCGTCTCGGCGGCGGAATCGGGACGAGAGGGCCGGGGGAACAGAAACTTGAGGCAGACCGAAGACGGATACGGCGGCGGATTTCGCATCTGAAGGATGAATTAAAAAAACTGAAGGAACGGCGTGGGCGATTGAGAGAAAAAAGACAGGCAATGGAACTCCCGACCATCGCCCTTATTGGCTATACAAACGCAGGAAAGTCGACGCTCTTAAATCGTCTAACCGGTGCACAGGCCTTTGTTGCAGACAGTCTTTTCAGCACGCTGGATCCTTTGGCGCGCCGGCTGGTTCTTCCCACAAGTCAAGTAGTGCTTTTTTTGGATACCGTAGGATTTCTAAACAACCTCCCTCACCATCTGATCGAGGCATTCCACGCAACGCTCGAAGAGGCAGCTGAAGCGGACCTGCTTTTACATGTTATAGATATGAACGACAACAGAATGATGACCCACATTGCCGCTGTTTATCGGGTGCTTGAGGAACTGTGTGCTATGGACAGAAAAATTCTTACGGTTTTAAATAAAAAGGATCTTGTCGAAGACAGCGACCAAAGAAGCAGGATAGAGAAAGAGACGCAGCCCGATGTTGTTATCTCTGCAACACGCGGTGACGGCCTGGAGAAGCTCATATCAGTGATCGCTGATTCGCTCAAAGGGCTCCTGTGTCGATTGACCGCCTGTGTGCCCGCCACCCGTCAGGATATCGTTCATAAACTCTATAACTGGGGGAAGGTTATTCAGCGAGAAGACAGGGATGGGGCTGTTATTCTTACAGCAGTGATGAGAAAACACCTTGCCCAGCAGATAGTCTCTTACTATAAAGAGGATGCGGACATTTCTCTGAAAAACCCTTGACAAAAAAAAATTCTATGATACTATTCACTTTAGCACTCGATTCATGAGAGTGCTAATCAAGGGCTAAAAATGGACATAACTGATTATAAATCAAGAAGAAACAAAATTCTTCAGTCTATTGTAGAGCTATATCTTGAGGATGCCGTACCGGTCAGTTCGCGCGCTGTCGTCAGGCATGCGCGCTTAAACGTGAGTTCGGCAACCGTGCGTAATATTATGTCCGAACTGGAAGAACTTGGACTGATTCAACAGCCGCACACCTCGGCAGGGAGGATTCCCAGCGATAAGGGCTATCGGTATTATGTTAATTCGGTAATGCAGAGGCGCCCACTGACGCGCGAGGAAACGGTGTATATCGATAAATTGGCAAAGAACTGGTGCAGGCAGATCGAGCGTGTCGTAGAACCAACCATCCAGATTCTTACCTCGCTCACCAATTACTGCGGGGCAATTTCATTTCCCCGGATCGAAAAAACAGGTTTTAAGCGTCTGGAGTTGGTGCCTATCAGCAGAAACAGGGTCCTGGCCGTTCTCATTACTACCTCGGGTTTTGTAAGGAACGTATTCATCGAATTAGATCATGAACTGGAAGATAGCGAGCTACTACGGATATCAAATTTTCTCAACAGCGAACTAACGTCGCTGAATTTTGACGATATCGAGAATTTTCTTCTTAGAAAAACGCTTGAAATTCAAGACTCATTTTACTTCCTGTTTAAAGAAGCGACACAGATACTGGAGGATTTAATTCACGCGACACATGAGCGGATTGTGCTGGAAGGAATCAGCAAGATGATACGGCAGCCGGAGTTTCAGGATGTAGAATGTGGCAGGCGTTTTTTAAGCGCCATAGAGCAAAAAAATACCTTGCTCGAGATGTTTATGAAAGGGGCTGAAGGAGGCGCTGTAAAGGTGTATATAGGAGACGAAAGCGCCCATTCCGGGTTTTATGACTGCAGCATCGTTATCTCTCCTTACCAGGTGCTGGGGAAGGCGATCGGGGCACTGGGGGTAATCGGCCCCAAACGCATGGATTATGCTAAGGCGGTGAGCGTAGTAGAGTATGTTGCCCACAAACTGAGCGGTTTTCTTGATGAAGGAGACATTTTTTGAGAGAAGGGGCAAGCCCTCATAAAAAAGAAAAATATAAGAGACGCGACGACGAACGCGAATCCTCCGAAGAGACGCGACTGGACGAATCTGTCCGGCCTGCCCAGGAAGACGCGGTGACCATCAAGAAAGGAGACTATCAGGCCCTGCTCGATGAGGCGCGCAAAATCGAAGAGTATACAGATAAGCTGCTGAGGCAGCAGGCCGAGTTTGAAAATACAAAAAAGCGCCTGAGCCGTGAGACAGTAGAGGCTATTGACAACGCAAACCGCGATCTTATCACTAGCCTTCTGCCGGTGTTAGACAATTTTGAGCGCGCCCTAAATACCCTGGATAGCGCCGGTTCGGGCGACCGCTTTTCGGAAGGGGTCATCCTCATCTATAAACAACTTAAGACCGTCCTGGAGCAGGCCGGTCTTCAAAAAATCGATGCCCTGAACGGCGAGTTTGATCCGTATAAGCACGAGGCGGTATCTCATGTTGTCTCTGGCGAGCATCCCGACAATACCGTTGTCGAGGAGATGCAGGCGGGGTATCTATTCCGTAAACGGCTCCTACGTCCCTCGCTGGTTGTGGTAAGTAAACAGCTTGCAGATGCCCCCGTTGGTGAAAAGGAAGATGCGACTCCTTTAGAAGAGGGTGAAGGAATCGGGGACGAGAACGCAAAAACAGAAAATGAATAAGAAGGAGGAGGCTATGGGCAAGGTTATCGGTATCGATCTAGGGACAACCAACAGTTGTGTTGCGGTCGTTGAAGGAGGGGAGCCGGTTGTCATTGCAAATGCGGAAGGCAACCGGACGACACCCTCAGTCGTTGCGTTTTCCAAACAGGGAGAGCGGCTGGTGGGGGCACCAGCGAAGCGACAGGCAATCACCAACCCAGAGGGGACGATTTTCAGTATAAAGCGTTTTGTTGGTCGCAGGTACTCAGAGGTCAACCATGAAATTAAGTTGGTCCCCTATAAAGTAGTGCAGGCGACAAACGGTGATGCCCACGTTGAGGCGGACGGCAAGTCATATTCGCCACCGGAGATAAGTGCTATGGTTCTTCAGAAGATGAGACAAACGGCCGAGGATTATCTGGGTGAGAAGGTAACCCAGGCGGTTGTTACGGTTCCTGCCTACTTTAATGATAGCCAGAGACAGGCAACAAAGGATGCGGGGACAATTGCCGGCCTCGAGGTTTTGCGTATTATCAACGAGCCGACCGCCGCAAGTATGGCATACGGATTTGATAAAAAGAAAGAGGAAAAAATCGCTGTCTACGATTTAGGCGGCGGGACTTTTGATATCTCGATCCTTGAGATAGGAGAAGGGGTTTTTGAGGTGAAAGCGACCAACGGAGATACCCATCTCGGCGGCGATGATTTCGATCAGAAGATTATAGAGTGGCTGTGTGACGAATTCAAAAAGGATACGGGGATCAACCTGAGGAACGACAGGATGGCCCTGCAGCGCCTTAAGGAGGCGGCCGAAAAGGCAAAGTGCGAACTTTCTTCGTCGTTGACCACGGAGATCAATCTGCCCTTTATTACCGCCGACAGCTCAGGCCCCAAACATCTTGCCGTTCAATTGACCCGGGCAAAACTGGAACAACTGGTTGATGATTTAATTGAGAGGACAAAAAAACCGTGTCTGCAGGCACTCAAGGATTCAGGCTTTCAGCCCTCGGATATCGACGAGGTGATTCTGGTGGGCGGCCAGACACGTATGCCTAAGGTTCAGGAGACGGTGAAGGTGCTTTTCGGAAAGGAACCGCATAAAGGCGTTAACCCCGATGAGGTAGTGGCCGTAGGGGCGGCGATTCAGGGAGCGGTGCTTTCCGGTGATATCAAGAAGGATATGGTGCTTTTAGATGTGACTCCTCTTTCACTGGGGATCGAGACGCTCGGCGGCGTGATGACGCGGTTAATCGAAAGGAACACCACGATTCCGACGCGAAAGAGCCAGATCTTTTCCACAGCGGCGGATAATCAAACGGCTGTTTCCATCCATGTATTACAGGGTGAGCGGGAAATGGCACAGCATAACCGGACGCTGGGCCGTTTTGATCTGGTCGGGATTCCCCCTGCGCCGCGGGGCATCCCTCAAATAGAAGTTACCTTTGATATCGATGCCAACGGTATTGTCCATGTCTCTGCAAAGGATATGGCTACCGGCAAGGAGCAGAAGATCAGGATTGAGGCATCGAGCGGTCTGTCAAAGGAAGAGATTAACAAAATGACCAGGGACGCCGAGGCACATGCGGATGAAGATAAACAAAAGAGGGAGCTTATCGAGGCACGCAACAACCTTGACAACATGATCTATGCGGTGGAGAAATCGCTCAAAGAGCATGGTTCAGCACTTGCCGCCGACGAGAAAAAAGATGTTGAGACTGCCGTAGGCGCAGCAAAGAAGGGGCTGACAAGCGAAGACATTAATGAGATTAAGTCGTTGACGGATCAACTGATGCAGAAATCCCACAAACTTGCCGAGAAGATGTATCAGCAGGCATCGGCCCAACAGGCCGGGGCAAAGGCTCAGGGTCAGTCGGCAACAGGTGCTTCATCGACGCAGGATGCTGAAGCCGGAGGCGGATCTGCACCAGAAGAGGATGTGGTTGATGCCGAATATAAGGTAGAGGACGAGGACGATAAGAAATAGCCATGACACATGACGCAGGTCGCATGACACAGGTAGTTAATGTATTACTGGGGACATGTGACCTGTGACCGGTGACATGAATAAGGAAGTTATGAAACGCGACTATTACGAGGTGTTAGGCGTTGAAAAAGGTGCTTCCCCGGATGAGATCAAAAAGGCATACAGAAAACTTGCCTTGCAGTATCATCCCGACAGGAACAAGGATAACAAAGAGGCCGAGGATAAATTTAAAGAGATCTCAGAGGCGTATGAAGTACTGAGCAATCCCCAAAAAAGAAGCCAGTACGACCAGTTTGGTCATGCAATGGGTGATTATGCCCAGTACGGTGCCGGTAGTCCCTTTGGCGGCTTCGGTGATTTTGATATATCGGATGCCTTTAGAATATTCCAGGAGGCCTTTGGCGGTTCGGGTGGGATATTTGACGGCTTTGATATCTTCGGCGGCTCCACAGCGCGGTCACAACGCGGCTTTAACGGTTCCAATCTGGAGTATGTCATTGAGATTTCACTTTCTGACGCGGCTACCGGCGTAAAGAAAGAGATCGAGGTGCCGCGTTTAGAGGCATGCGCCCGCTGTAACGGCAGTGGTTCAGAGCCGGGAACAAAAAAAGAGATGTGCCCACACTGCAGGGGGGCAGGCCGTACGAGGACATCGTTCGGTATTTTTGATATCTCTATCTCTGTTTGTTCTGCCTGTAACGGCACCGGCGAGGTTGTCAAGAATCCCTGCAGGGAATGCAAGGGAAAAGGACGGATTCAGCGTAAAAGAAAGCTTACTATCAAGGTTCCTGCGGGGATTCATTCCGGACAGCATCTGCGTTTAAACGGCGAAGGAGAGGGTGCGGTAGGTGGTGGCAGGGCCGGCGACCTCTACATATTGGTGAAAGTGGCCCAGCACGAGCTCTTTGTCAGACGCGACGATAATCTGTTCTGTGAGGTGCCGGTTACCATTACACAGGCGGCCCTCGGCGCCGAGGTGAGTGTGCCGACACTTTTAGACGGAAATGTTAAGGTAAAAGTGCCTGCCGGTACCCAGAGTGGAAGGCTGTTGCGGTTGCGCGGAAAGGGAATGCCGCGTTTACAGGGGTATGGCAACGGCGATCAATTGATTCGCGTAGCAGTAGAGGTGCCCGCTTCGTTGACCGCTGAACAGAAGCGTCTGCTCAGGGAGTTTGAGCAGTTGAGTAATACAAAGACGTATCCTGCACAGAAGTCTTTTTCAGAAAAAATAAGGTAATTATCGAAGCCGCTATAAACCCGGAAAGCCCTGCGTTTCAAAACGCCGGTTCATATGCTCTTGAATTGGAACAAAAAAAGCGACAGAACGTGCCAACGTTGTTGGCGCGTTCAGAACGTTCTTTATGAGGTGCTTTGCTCCTGTAGTATTGCGCATGAGCGTCTTTGATGCTGGTGATGTCTATTGTTATAGCTTCCTAGGCAGCAAGAAGGCCCCGGTCTTTCAACTGGCATCTCATGGGGTTTGTATAAAACAAGGTTACGCTATGCCGACATATGAATATGAATGTAGACAGTGCGGTCAAAAGTTCGAGGTATTCCAAAAAATGACCGATAAGCCACTTGTTACCTGCCAAAAATGTCAGGGTGGCCCGGTGATGCGGTTGATCGGGACCGGAAGCGGCATCATCTTTAAAGGCACCGGTTTTTATGAAACGGATTACCGTCGTTCTTCTTATAAAGAGGCGGAGAAAAAGGAAAAGGAGACGGCTAACGACACATCTTCAAAGGAGACATCTCCAAAGAAGACGTCTGCGGAATCTTCTTAACGTGCCGAATCCCGGGCAACCGTAACGAACAGGACTTTTCGTGACCAGAATTATCAAACTGTGGATTCCCACGGTTATGTGGGCCGTAGTAATTTTTATTTTCTCTTCTCTTTCCGGCGTTCCCGACCCCATAGAGAATCTTCCTCACTTCGATAAATGTTTTCACGTCGCCGAGTTCACTATTTTTGGTTTCTTACTGTGCCGCTCTCTTACAGGGACGTTTACCCCATTAGACCCAGAAAGCCCCGCTTTTCGAAGGGGGGGTGAATGCACTGTTGGATTGAAACAAAAAAGAAGGTCCTGTCCGAGAGATCGGGGTCTAACGGGGTTTACTGTATCGGCGTCTTCTGTTATGATAGTGATGACCATATTCTGCGGTGCGGTGTATGGCGTACTCGATGAGGCACACCAGCTTTTTGTCGAAAACCGGCATTGGGAGATAACCGATATCATAGCCGATAGCCTGGGTAGCGCCATCGGTTCTTTTATTTTTGTGCAGCGCGCCGCTATTATTCATGCGCTCGGTTCATTTTTTCACAAGAAAGGTGCCTTATGGCAGAAGTAAGACCATTTCGCGGCATTCGGTATAATTCCGAACGAGTTCATATTGAAACGGTTGTGGCACCTCCGTACGATGTGATTAATAGCAATCAACGCGACGCACTCTACGAAAGGAGCCCCTTCAATATTGTTCGTCTTATCCTCAATAAGGAAGAAGCAGGGGATATCGCCCCCTATCAGAAGCACGCTAGGGCTGCTTTGTGTTTAAAACAATGGCTCAACGAAGGCATCCTGATTCAGGATAAGCTTCCCAGCATCTATCTTTATAACAAGGAATTTGACTATAACAATAAGAGGGTGACCCGTCTGGGCTTTATGGTGCGATTGCGACTCGAAGACGATGAAAAGGGGATCGTTTATCCGCATGAAAATACCCTGGCAAAACCCAAGGAAGACCGCTTGATGCTGACACGGATGGTAAAGGCGAATATGAGCCCGATCTTTGGTTTCTACGAACCGAGCGACCAGTCTCTGGAGGAACATCTGCGCGCGTATGCCCGCACAAATCAGCCCGTGGCGGATATGCATACAGAACCGGATGATGTGCGACATCGTCTCTGGCTTATTCCGGAGGGCGAACTTACCCGGGCGGTTGTTAAGGAACTCGAACATAAAAAGATCTTTATAGCCGATGGCCATCATCGTTATGAGGTGGCCCGCATGTTCCGGGATGAGATGAGAAAGACGCTGGGAAGACCCACGCCGCAGGATTTCGATTATATCTTGTGCTATCTGACCCCTCTCAGGGAAGAGTCGGTTGCTATTTTGCCGATTTACCGTTTGGTAATGGGGGCCGAGTGCGGGGATACTCAACAGTTCGTAGGGCGTCTGGAGAAATTGTTTACGGTTACAAAAATGGATTCTCTCCAGCACTGTCTTGCTGCACTGGAGACCCATCAGGAGCATTCGTATGTGTACGGGGTGTACCTCCCGCAGGATGCCTGTTATTTTCTCTTTCCTAAAGATGTTGTCTTTTTGCAAAAACGGCTGACCGAAAAAAAAGTTCCTGAGGCGCTGAAGGTGCTTGGCGTCACGGTGCTCCATAGAATCATTTTCGAGGAGTTGCTGGAAACCGGCAGCGACCCCTCGCTGCATTCGCTCCAGATAAGTTATACCCGGGATTTGATGCACGCAAAGACCCTGGTCGATATCCATGATCAACAGGCCCTCTTTTTAATAAATCCGACCCGTGCAGAGCATGTCAAGGAGGTTGCCTCTCAGGGGGAAAAGATGCCCCCCAAAAGCACCTATTTTTATCCTAAGGCGTTGAGCGGCCTGGTCATTAACCGGTTTGACTCCCTACAGGACGTTGCTACTGTGTAATAGCCCTTTTTCCGTAACCCCTATCTCTATATCATGATAGATATACTCCCCTATTAAACACAATTGACCTGGTAGTATTACTATGGTATCATACATTCTTTTAGAAGCCCTGTTTTGTCGGTCAGGGGCGTGGGGTCTCTATGGCGCTATTCAAACCGGATAAAGTAGGGAAGTCGCTGCGCAAGAAAGGCATTCCAGAGGGGCTTTGGACGAAGTGCGCCGAATGCGGCCATATTATTTTTAATAAGGCATTAGAAGAAAATCTGAAGGTATGCCCCAAGTGTGGCTATCACTTTACGCTGGGCGCCCCTGAGAGAATAGAGAGTCTTCTCGATAAGAAAACCTTCAGCGAAATCGATATAGCCTTGACCTCTCTGGATCCTCTGGAGTTCAAGGGGCCCAAGACATATAAGGAGAAGCTGGTTCAGGATAAGAAAAAAACCGGTCTTACAGAGGCCTGCGTTACCGGCTACGGGAAGATTGATTCCAGAGACGTTCTTTTTGGGGTGACCGACTCGCGGTTTATTATGGGGTCAATGGGGTCGGTGGTTGGGGAAAAGCTGACCCGGCTTTTTGAAAAGGCCCTGGCCGAGACTCTGCCGGTGATTATCGTGTCGGGTTCTGGCGGTGGGGCGAGGATGTATGAAGGTATGCTCAGCCTGATGCAGATGGCGAAAACAAGTGCGGCATGTTCGCGCTTGAAGGAGGCAGGGGGACTTTTTATTTCTGTATTGACCGATCCGACTATGGCGGGTGTCATGGCGAGTTATGCGTCTTTGGGGGATGTGGTTATAGCAGAGCCGAGGGCATTGATCGGTTTTACGGGGCCGCGCGTTATCGAACAGACCATTCGTCAGAAACTACCCGAGGGATTCCAGAAGTCAGAATTTTTGCTTGAGCACGGCCTGATTGATATAGTTGTACATCGAAAAGAACTCAAGAGTACACTTTCGCATGTATTAGGATATCTGTGCCCTCATGCCGGGAGAAAGAAGAGAAAAAATGGCTCAGGTAACGCTTAAGAATCTAACAAAGATATTTCCGGGTAATATACAGGCGGTAAAGAACGTATCGCTGGCGGTGGAGAATAAGGAGTTTCTGGTGCTGGTTGGCCCGTCAGGATGCGGCAAATCCACAACCCTCAGGATGATAGCGGGTCTTGAGGAGGCATCCGAAGGCGAGATATATATCGGTAATCGGCTGGTTAATGATGTGCCCCCTAAAGACCGAAACATCGCTATGGTATTCCAGAATTACGCCCTCTATCCGCACATGAACGTGTATGAGAATATGGCCTTCGGATTAAAATTGCGGGGATACCCGAAGACCGAAATTGATAAACGGGTCAGAGAGGCTGCCGATATTTTAGGGCTTACACCGCTTATGGACAGGAAGCCCAAGGAGCTTTCGGGCGGCCAGCGCCAGCGTGTTGCCGTTGGAAGGGCGATTGTCAGAAAGCCGCATGTTTTCTTATTTGATGAACCGCTTTCCAATCTGGATGCCAAACTGAGGGTCCAGATGAGGACCGAACTTAACAAACTGCATATCCGTCTCCAGTCAACGATGATCTATGTTACCCACGATCAGGTTGAGGCGATGACGATGGGGGACAGAATCGCGGTCATGAAAGACGGCGTTGTTCAGCAGATCGATGACCCGATGACGCTCTACAATAAGCCGGTGAATCGATTTGTTGCCGGTTTTATCGGGACTCCGCCGATGAACTTCATGGCCGGCACCATCATCAAGAGCGGGGGCAAAATTTATTTCGACGAAGGCAATTTTAAGGTCCGGGTCGTCGATGATATGATGGATACATTGAGCCCGCACCTCAACCGGGACATTATTTTTGGCCTCCGCTCAGAGGATATCTACGATAAACTATTTGTTTCAGAGGCACCTCCCGAAAACATCATAAAGGTTACCGTGGAGGTAGTGGAACCGATGGGCTCGGATGTTTTTATTTACCTGAAAACCAAGAAGCACTCGTTTACTGCCCGCGTCGGAGGAAATAACCAGCCGGAGGTCAATCAGGAGATCGATCTTGTCTTTGACATGAGCAAGGCCCACTTTTTTGATCCGGAAACAGAACGAGCCATTGTTTAATCTGTTACACATCTCTCAGTCAACGAGAAGGCGTGCTTAATGGGCGTTAAAACCGCACGATCTCTTATTGTTATTGCAGCGGTTTCTGTGTATTGCCTGCTTCTTCTCCTCATTTTTGCGACCCCTGCCTCACATATCACAGCCGTCCCCGAGATTCTGACTCCTTCGTTGCTTCTGCTTACTATCGCGCTTGCCGTCGTGTGCGTTTCGGATGGCCCCCTGTTGACAGTCCTCTTCCTTTTTCTTTTTTCCACCATTCCTATTTGTGCAGCCCTGCGTTTTAAGCATCTTCCGTATCTCTATCACGTTATTTTTCTTTTTACAGCGGCCGGACTCATATACTTTTTTAAGACATTGGTTAACCGCGAAGGGTCAAAGATAGAGGTTGAAATTCAGCACATCACCGAGGAAAGAAATTTTTTGCTCGAGGAATACAAAAAACGGCAAACACAGCTTGAGAGCCTGAGAAAAAAGTATAAACGCTATATGAAACTCAAGGATTTTGCCGAGCAGCTCAGCGGTTCGCTGTCTCTAGAGGAGGTTGCGGCCCTTATCGTAACCTGGAGTTATCACGTGGCGGAAAAAGCGGAAACAGCGCTGCTCTTTTTAGTCGATGAAGAAAAGCAGGAACTCGCCCTTTTTTATTCCAAGGGCAAAACAGGGCATCCACGGGTCAAGACGAAGAAAGGCGATATTTTTGATCACTGGGTCCTTAAGCAGCGGCAGCCGCTGATTGTACGGGACGCGGGAAAGGACTTTCGATTCAGCCTGCAGAAGGCCGAAGAGGAGACGCACGTTTCCCGCTCTATTATTTCGGCACCCCTTTTAATTAAACAACGGGTACTGGGGGTGATACGGCTGGATTCCCCCGTTGCGGATCTTTACACGCCTGACGATTTGAGGCTGCTCGGGATTATGGCCCATATTTCAGCGGTGGCATTGGCCAATGCGTTTTTATATAAGAAAACCCTGGAGCTTGCAACCGAAGACGGTCTGACGGGGTTATATCTCAATAGACATTTCAAGGAGCGCCTGTCCGAAGAGATGGCGCGCGCCGTTCGGGAAAACACTCCCTGTTCGCTGCTGATGATCGATATCGATGACTTTAAGGTCTACAATGATACGTACGGCCATTCGGCAGGAGATATTGTTCTGAGGGAAATCGCAGAGATTCTCGCCACTACATACCCGGAGGATGCCATTTGTGCACGGTACGGGGGAGAGGAGTTTACCGTTATTTTACCCGGCTACAACAAAGCCCAGGCAAGGGATGCGGCTCAGAAGGTCTGCGATCAGGTTGCCGCGCATAAAATACACCTGCGTAGAGAAGAGACCTCGGTGACGGTATCCATCGGGCTCGTTGCCTTTCCCGACGATGCCATCTCTCCCGAGGAGTTAACGAAGCTGGCCGATAAGGCAATGTACAGCGCCAAACAAAAGGGCAAAAATCAGGTATGGAGTTCATAGGGATTTTTTTGCTGTTGGTGTTTTTTGCGGGTTTTTTCTGGGGTCCGGCTGTTGCGTTATTTTTGGCCATCGGCGAGACGCTGCTGTTCTGTTTATTCTGCGCAAGGACTGTCCGTGCCCCACTACATCTCCTGGCACCGAGCGGCACTATTATTTTGGCTACCGCCGTTCCTTTGATTTATGCAAAGCTTCGCGAGCAGTTTTATGAGGAGATCTCGGGGCGACTGGAGGAGATCCGTGCCTCATATGAGGAGTTCACCGAAAAAGACCGGCAGTTACGGGGCGTTATTACCCAGCAGGAGAAAGAGATCGTCAAACTGGAGCGGATATATGAGATAGCCGAGAAGATGTCCGCGGCGCTTGAATTAAAGGGGAGCTTTGAGATCTTGACGGACATACTGAGACGCAACTTCTCGTTTGATACCGGCTATCTTGCCCTCCTCGAAGATCAGCATGAATTTGCGGTTAAGCAGATTCTGCAGATAGCCCCTGCCAAAAAGACGGTACATCCCTCCATGGCCATTTTAGAGGTCATGAAAAAGAGCTTTGATACCAGAACTATTATTACAGGGGATCCCCGGTTCTCTCTGAGGCTCTCATCAGAGCTTCTGTCGGTGAAGGGGACTATTGTATGCATGCCGTTTGGCGTTGAAAAAAAGATCTTCGGTTTGGTTGTGCTTGTCGGGCTTGGTGAGGAGGACTTTGGGCGAATAGGGGTTATCGTGAATCAGTTCGGTCTTCATATGCAGCGGATACAACTGTACGAAAGGGTTCAGCAGCTTGCCCTGACCGACGGGCTGACCGGGGTGTATGTCAGGAGACATTTTCGGGAGCGGCTTGACGAGGAGATGAAACGCGCGAAGCGACGCAAAACACCGCTTACCCTTCTTATGGTAGATCTCGATCATTTTAAGTCGTATAATGACCAATTCGGTCATCTGGTAGGCGATGTGCTTCTAAGGGAAGTGGCAGGCATCCTGAACGACAATATCCGGGAAATAGATTTAGTGGCCCGTTACGGCGGCGAGGAGTTCTCCATCCTGCTATTGGACACTGCCCTTGAACATGCTATCCTCGTAGCAGAGCGTATCAGGAGCCAGACGGCAAAACGGACATTCAGGGCCTACGATGAGACATTGACGTTGACCCTGAGTATCGGATTGGCGCAGTTTCCTTTGCATGCCGATTCGGAGGACGAACTTATAGAGGCCGCCGACAGGGCACTCTATCAGGCAAAGGCAACAGGCAGAAATCGTGTTGTGGTGCATTCGGGTTAACCCTGTTTAATGCGAGGAGTCCCGTGAAGACATCCATCGGGGTAGATGTAGGTGGCACAGGAATTAAGGCAGTGATACTGAAGAAGGACGGCTCTGTTGTGGCCAAAAGAGAGATTCCGACGCCCCCGCGCTTTACCCCGCGTGAGTGTGCCTATGTCTTGAAGGAATTAATCAGGGGGCTTGCGGCCCAAAGCCGGGAGGAGAGGTGTATTGTCGAAGGCATCGGAATCGGACTCCCCGGTCTGATAGACCGCAAGAGGGGCATCGTGCGCTATCTGGTCAATATAGAGGGGTGGCGAGATGTCCCCTTGGTGAGTATGCTTGAGAGAGACCTGAAAAAGAATATGCATATTGACAATGATGTTAACGCCATGTGTTTGGGGCAGCTGCTTTTCGGGCAGGGCCGCCGTTACAGGAATTTTTTGTGTGTTACACTGGGTACAGGTGTCGGCGGGGCACTGGTTTTTCATAAGCGTCTGTATCGCGGTTCAACGGGCAGCGCCGGGGAGATAGGGCACATGAAGCTCGTTACCGGTGGCCGGCACTGCAATTGCGGGGCAGACGGGTGCCTTGAGGCGTATATCGGCAATGCAAGGATTGCGGCTAGGGCGCGCAGGCTTTTCAGGTCCCGAAGGGCAACGCCGTCACGATATACTGCAGGTAGCACACCCGCTTTAGAGGACATTACCGCTGCCGCACGAAAGGGAGACCCTCTGGCAAAGGGAATCTGGGAGGATGTTGCTCTTTATTTGGGAACGACGCTCGCCAACATCATTAATCTCTTGGATTTGGAGGCGGTCATCGTCGGCGGCGGCGTGGCGAACGCAGGTGGCGTCCTTTTTAATCCCCTGAGGCGTGTGATACAGGAAAAGACGATGAGGCAAAAAAACAGAAAGGTCGCCATTCTCCGGGCGATGCTCGGGAAATATGCCGGTGCTATCGGGGCAGGGGCGTTAACGTGGGAAGAGTAAACCATGTTTGTTAAATCACGGCCTGAACGCCGGGGGTCTTCTTGCTGCCTAGGAAGCTATAACACTAGACATCGCCAGCATCAAAAATGCTCATGCGCAACACTACAGGAGCAAGGAACCTCACAAGGAACGCTCTGAAGGTGCCAACAAGTTGGCACGTTCGGTTGCTTTTTTTCGTCCCTATTCAACAGTATATGAACCGGCGCTTTGAAAAGCCGGGCTTTCTGAATCTAACGGGGTAGAATCAAAAGGAGACAGAGAAGATGATCGACAAAGAGCTTCTTGAGATACTGGCGTGTCCTGCGTGTAAGTCAAAGGTGAGGCTGGAGGCAGAGAAAATTGTGTGTGGAAACTGTAAGAGGAGGTACCCCATCAGAGAGGGGATCCCTGTAATGCTTGTAGAGGAGGCAGAACAGGAAACTGTCTGAGTATCCGATAACATGTTGTGCAGGAAAGGGTTAGCATTTATGAGAACGCCTCTCGGTATACGTATCTTTCTCGGAGCAATGTTCGTTTTTGCCTGTGCTACAGCAAGTGTGCCTAGCCCCGCTTTTTGCCAGGACGAGGACGGATCCATTATTGTCGACGGGGACGAGGTCGAATATCTTACCGACCAGGAAAAGATCAGGGCAAAAGGAAATGTGGTTGTTGTATACGGGGGCTCACGGCTTGAGTGCGACGAGATCATAGTCGATGCCGCCACCAAGGATGCGCACTGTATCGGAAGGGTGGCGCTCTATCAGGACGGCAACACGATCGAGGGCGAGGACGTTGTTTATAATTTTGATAAGAATACCGGAAAGATTCAAAACGTTGTCTGGGCTGCGCCTCCTCTCTATGGAAGGGCGAGGAGCTGTCAGATTATTGCGCGCAATCATATGCGGTTTACGGACGGCTATATATCGACCTGCGATCTGCCGAGACCGCATTACAAAATAAAGGCAAAGTCCTTTACCGTGTACCCGGACAACCGGATTGAGGCAAGTAACGTCAGCGTATATGCCGGCAGGGTGCCACTCGTGTATATACCGCAGTATAGCCGTTCGCTCAAAAGCGGCACGAGAACCAGTCTCTCTGTTATCCCGGGCCGGAATAAAAAATGGGGGGAATTTCTTCTGGGTTCGTATAAATATGATTTCACTCCGGATGTGTGGGCGAATCTACGACTTGACTACCGGTACATGCTGGGTCTCGGAGACGGGGTGGATGTGGGGTATGCGACCCAGAAAGTCGGAAAGGGTCTGGCGAAATTCTACTATACCCATGAACGTGATCGACATGAAGGGGAGGACAGACCAGGAGAACGTGAACGCTTTCGCGGACAGCTGCGACACACATGGAACATTGACCGGTTTACGCAGGCATTCGTTGAGTTTCACAAGATGAAGGATGCCGATTTTTTAAAAGACTATTTCTACCGTGAGGAGTATGAACGCGATCCGACCCCCAGCTCTTTTATTTCGGTTATTCGAAATGCCCCGGATTATGCCGCCGGCATACATGCACGTAAGCGCGTCAACCGCTTTTTTTCAGAAACCGAAAAATTACCGGAGATTAAATTAAACTGGCGGAATCACCGTATTAAAGATACCGGATTCTACTATACCGCAGATTCGGCTTTTTCCAATCTGACCAATAAGACTGCCGAGAGCGGCCTTGATGACGATGTTGTACGTTTTGATGCCTCATCGAAGATTTCCTATCTCAAGCGGCTGCGGCATTATTGCGCATTCAGGCCTTTTGTCGGCCTCAGGCACACCGCATATTCAAAGGATGCCTTTGGGGATGAAACGCGGTTACGAAATTATGCTACCGCCGGCATCGATGCAACAACCCGTTTTCATAAGACATACGATGTGACCACTCGCATCGGTTTGCTGGAGCTTAACGGTATCCGGCATATCATTACCCCTGTACTCAGGTATGAATACGTTCATGAACCGACCATTCCGGCCTCCCAGCTTCAGCAGTTTGACAGTCTGGATGCGGTAAAGATGAACGACAGGGTAACGCTGGAGGTGGAGCATACCTTTCAGACAAAGCGGGAAAAAGACGGTCAGTCGGCAGTTGTTGATATCGCCCGTTTTCTTACCGCCGCCGATTATCATTTTGGGCCGCGGGAAGGCAGCCGGCTTGCAGATGTATCCGCCGATCTTGAAATTTTTCCCGCTGACTGGTGTACACTCGAATCGGACGCTACCTACAATCCGAATACCAGGGATATTGAGGTATGGAATCTTGATTTTACTCTGAGGCCGACCGACAAGTGGGATGTCGGACTGGGGACCCGGTATCAACAGGATACCGAGACCGAACTAACCACCCAGATTGGATATGTTATCAACCCGAAATGGAGCATCCGGGTCTATGAGCGGTTCGATTTTAAAGAGGTGGAGAGCGGGATAAAACGGATTAACCGGCTTAAGGCACAGGAGTATTCCATTACGAGAGATCTTCACTGCTGGATAATGCAGCTGACGTATTCCCGTGAGGCAGAGGGGGGAGATACATTCTGGATTGTCTTTAAGCCGAAACTGTTTCCCCGTATTCCATACAGGGTAGAGAATACCTATAAGAGCCCGTTTCCCAAGCAGTAAGAAGATTTTGTCTTGGGCCCTGGTTTTACTTGTGGCGGCCCATGCTTTTAGATATAATAACATTTCAAAAACAGAGGAGCATTGATTATGGATGTTGCGATTATCGGCACAGGATATGTCGGACTGGTCACTGGTACCTGTTTTGCTGAATTGGGAAACCGGGTGATCTGCGTTGATAACAATGAGAGCAAGATAGCGATGCTCAAAAAAGGGCAGATGCCGATATACGAACCGGGCCTTAAGGAGATGGTTGTTCATAACTTGAAGGAATCGCGCCTCTCATTTACGACGGATATAAAGGAAGCGGTCAAAAATTCAAAAATAATTTTTATCGCCGTCGGTACGCCCCCGCTGCCCAACGGGGAGGCCGATTTATCTTTTGTCGAGGATGTCGCATGTCAGATTGCCCGCCACATGACGTCATACCGGCTTATCGTAGAAAAAAGCACCGTACCGGTTGAGACAGGAAAGTGGGTCGAACATACCCTGCGGGTTAACCTGAAGCGAAAGATAACTTTTGACGTTGCCTCAAACCCCGAATTTTTACGGGAAGGCAGTGCCATTAATGACTTTATGCATCCGGATAGAATTGTGCTGGGTGTGGAGACAAAACGTGCACAGGCGCTCTTGGAGCAGCTCTATAAGCCGCTCGGCGCCTCTATCGTCGTTACCGACATTAAAAGCGCCGAGATTATCAAGCATGCCTCAAATTCCTTTCTTGCGGCCAAGATATCCTTTATTAACGCGATTGCCACTGTATGCGAGCTGGTAGGGGCCGATGTCGTTAAGGTAGCAGAGGGCATGGGACTTGATGCACGCATCAGCGCCGCATTCCTGAATGCGGGCATCGGATTCGGCGGATCCTGTTTTCCCAAGGATATCGACGCCTTTATTCACATCGCCGAAAAGGCTGGGTATGACTTTTCTCTCCTTAAGGTTGTGCGTCAGATCAACGAGGCCCAGAAGGTACTGGCTGTGGAGAAGGTTAAGCAGGCATTGTGGTTGATTCCGGGAAAGACGATAGGGGTGTGGGGACTTGCCTTCAAGCCCGGCACCGACGATATGCGCCTGGCACCCGCCATTGATATTATTAATGCACTTCAGGCAGAAGGGGCCAAGGTCCAGGCTTTTGACCCTCAGGCAATGTCCAAGGCGCGGAACGTACTCAAGAAGATTGCGTACTGCAAAGGCCCCTACGAGGCGGCCAGAGGGGCAGACTGTCTTATTATTGCCACCGAGTGGAATGAGTTCAAGACACTCGACCTTGAGAAGGTGAAGCGCCTTATGAAGCAGCCGATCGTTGTCGACGGCAGAAACATGTATGACCCGGCAATAATGCGGAAACTAGGCTTTACGTACATAGGAATCGGCAGGGGCTATTATCATCCATTAAAGAGGAGCACATAAGCCATGATAGACGGTGTAGCAGTAAAAAAATTGCGGGTCATCCCCGACGGAAGAGGACGCCTCATGGAGCTGTTACGCAGCGATGAAGAGATGTTTGAGAAATTCGGCCAGGTCTATATCACTGTGGTCAATCCCGGCGTGGTCAAAGGGTGGCACTATCATAAAAAGCAGACCGATCATATTGCCTGCATCAGCGGCATGATGAAGCTCGTGCTGTATGACACGCGGGAAAAATCACCTACTTATGGCCAGGTCAATGAATTCTATTGCGGGATTCACAGTCCTGTTCTGGTAAAGATACCACCTCTGGTGGCCCACGGAATGATGTGCATTGGTTCGGTCGAGACGATAGCGATGAACGTGCCTACGGAACTGTATAATTATACAGAACCGGACGAATTTCGCATCGCCCCTCACTCCGGAGAGATTCCCTACGAATGGACGGTTAAGGACGGATAATATGTATTATAAGGAACTGAAAAGGAAGATTCTAGCCAGAAAGGCTACGATTAGCGTTATCGGATTAGGCTATGTCGGTCTTCCGCTGAGCTGCGAGTTTGCGTCGCGGGGTTTTCGGGTGATTGGTATCGATCTCGACGAAACGCGCATCCGGTCGATAGCCGAAGGCACATCGTACATTCTTGATGTGCCGAGCCAACAGGTGAAGTCGTTTGTCAGTGCCGGCAGTCTGCGGGCGGAGGGCACCTTTGATGTGTTGAAAGAGGCCGACGCCATTATTATCTGCGTTCCTACACCGCTGGGAAAAACGCGAGAACCCGATATTTCATATATACTTTCCGCAACCGAACATATCAGTAGATGGTTGCGGAAGGGGCAGTTGATTGTACTGGAGAGCACGACGTATCCGGGGACAACGGAGGAAATTATTCTACCGATGCTGAGCCAGAAGGGCTATACGGTAGGCAGGGATTTCTTTCTTGCCTTTAGTCCTGAGCGCGTCGATCCCGGCAATACCGAATTTCCACCCCATAAGATACCGAAGGTGGTCGGCGGGGTAACTGCCCATTGCTCCCGGGTGGCCTATACCCTGTATCACTCTATTATTGAGGAGGTTATTGCCGTCTCAACGCCCAGGACGGCCGAACTGGTAAAGCTGCTGGAGAACACCTTCCGCAGTGTCAATATTGCACTGGTCAATGAGGTGGCCCTTATGTGCAATAAACTGGGAGCCGATGTATGGGAGGTGATAAGGGCGGCCGGTTCTAAGCCCTTTGGCTTTATGCCGTTTTATCCGGGCCCCGGGCTGGGCGGTCATTGCATCCCCATCGATCCGGTATATTTGACGTGGAAGTCCCGCCTGAACGGATATACGCCGAAGTTTATCGAGCTTGCCGGCGAGATCAACCAGCAGATGCCTTCATACGTATTCTCGCGCATTCAGGACTCGCTCAACCTGCGGGGGAAGAGCCTGAAACGCTCTAAGATCCTTGTGATCGGCGTTGCATACAAGAGAAATGTCTCTGATACACGGGAGTCGCCGGCGCTGGAGATCATGAATTTGCTTCTGGCAAAGGGGGCAAAAGTAGAGTACCACGATCCCTATGTCCCGCACCTTACGGTACATAATGAGAACAAAAAATCGGTATCGCTCACAAGAGAGGAACTGCGAAAATATGACTGTGTTGTTGTCATAACCGACCATTCTTCAATAGATTACAATTCTATTGTAAAGGGCTCAAAGCTGATCATCGACACACGAAATGCACTGTCAACCTACACCAAAATCAAGAGGCCTTCTAAAAAGGTGGTTAAATTATGAGTGTCTATCTTGTTACCGGAGGGGCGGGGTTTATCGGTTCACACATTGCAACCGCGCTCCTCAAAAAGGGGCATGAGGTGCGGATTATCGATAATCTGGTGACAGGAAAAGAAGACAATATTTCCCACATCGCCGAGGATATCCAATTTTTTAAGGACGATATTAGAGATGAAGATGCCCTCAGGCGGGCGTTAAAGGGAGTAGAGTATGTTATTCATCAGGCGGCCCTCAGGTCGGTTCCCAAGTCGATCGATGACCCGCTGAGTTATAATGAGGTAAACGTAGCCGGCTCATTAAAATTACTTCTAGAGGCCAGGGCGGCCGGTGTCAGGCGTCTGGTGTTTGCTTCGTCGAGTTCGGTATACGGGGAGTCTCCGCACCTGCCCCAGACAGAGACGGATCTTCCACTTTTGATCTCGCCGTACGCAGCCACAAAACTGGCCGGGGAGTATTATAACCGGGTATTCAGCTCGGTCTATGGACTTGAGACTGTCTCACTGAGATACTTTAATGTGTTTGGACCGCGTCAGGATGTGGAATCGCAGTATGCGGTGGTCATTCCGAAGTTTATTCTGTGCATCCTCGCCGGAGAGAGTCCCCCGGTGCACGGGGATGGGCAGCAGACGCGGGATTTTACCTATGTTGATAATGTGGTAGAGGCCAATCTTTTGGCCTGTCACGCCACCGGTGCTAGCGGGGAGGTGTTTAACATTGCCTGCGGAAGCAGTAACAGTGTCCTGGATATTGTCACTCTGACAAATGACATACTCGGAAAAGATATTCGGCCTGTCTTTACCGAAGCCCGCAAGGGTGATGTGCGACATACGCAAGCAGATATTGCCAAGGCATACAATGTATTGCAATATAATCCGACGGTCAATTTCCAGGAAGGTCTTAGACGGACAATAGCCTATTTTGAACAGCGATTCTCTTAATTTTTGTATCGTTCTGTAGCAAGAAA
The DNA here is from genome assembly GCA_016930485.1 of Candidatus Omnitrophota bacterium. Taxonomy (GTDB): domain Bacteria; phylum Omnitrophota; class Gorgyraeia; order JAFGGP01; family JAFGGP01; genus JAFGGP01. The sequence goes on from JAFGGP010000011.1 coordinate 62,389, forward strand.
AGTTAGGATGACCAGAAGCCTTTTCAGAACCCGCCTTTTTATAAAATCCGCTTGGTTATAAAGTTTTCTTGACACCTTCTGCGAAATATAGTAATATTTTTTTGTTTCTCACCTAACCCTAATTATAATTTTGCCTAATCAAAATCAACCGAAGACCTCACTTTTAGTACTGCTAATAGTACTTATAGTAATATGTTTACTTCCTACCGGGAGCGTATATGCTATTAGTGCTATTAATGTCCCGGTGGGGCATTGGAGTTATGAGCGTCTGGAACGTCTGCAGGCCCTTGGTGTTATTGATGGTTTGGGTCTGTCGTCAAGGCCGCTTACCCGCATACAAATTGCGCGACTGATTGCACAGGCAATAGAAGGTATTGAAGAAGGCGGCTTTGAACAGAGTGCGCTGGACTACGAGCGAAGCGATCTCGTCGAGGAAACGCTGTACGAGCTTATCGATGAGTATCGTACCGAGCTGATCCGGCTGGGGTTTGAGCGGTTTGAAATCGATGATAACGGAACCCTCTGCGGAGAATACAAACTCCTTCAGTCGGTTACGTGCGCAAAGGCATTAAGCGGACTTTCAGCCGAAGAGGAGACAGTGATAGAGAACGAACGGTCTCGCCGCATTAATGACGGATTGAACTCCAGGATAAGTGCCCTTTCATGGTTCTGGTGGCGCTCTTTTATTGCCGCATCCCTTTCTCCTTCCCTGAATCTTACCACGGATGAAATCGATCCCGACCTTCTCGAGGGGTCGGTTAATCTCTCTTTTTTGAATATAATTCTTGAGGCAGGCCGGACGAGTATGTGGTGGGGGCCGGGACATCACGGCGCCCTCCTTCTTTCGAGTAACGCCCAGGCACTGGACGTTGTCAGACTTAAAAATGACCGCCCGTTCCGGCTGCCGTCTTTCCTGCGCAGGCTTGGCCTATTCCACTGCGAGGTATTTCTCTCACAACTCGAGGACAAACGCGTGATCCCTCACGCGCTGTTGACCGGCATGCGTATTGCCTATCGTCCCTGGTCCTGGGTTATTTTCGGATTCAATCATACCGTTCAGTTCGGCGGCGAAGGAGAGGAAATCCCTCCCATTATCGATCTCTTCGATCTCTCAAAAGCAGGAGGCGGGGAGGAAGGGGCAAACCATATCGTGAGCGTTGACGGGAAAATACGCCTTACCAGACTTCTGAGATATTTGCCCATTGCAAACGGATTGGTAGCCTACGGAGAATTTGGCGCAGAGGACGAATCGAATATGCGCCCCCACTTTATCGGTTTTCTTATGGGGTGCTATATCTCCGACCTTTTTAAGATTCCGAAATTTGACTACAGAGTCGAATTTGCCCAGAACGACTACCAGTGGTACAACCATTTTAAATACCGGACCGGCTATTGGTACCGGGGGGATCTTATCGGACACCACATGGGATCGAATGCCCAGGATTTATTTATGCGCTTCTCAAGGACTTTTTCCAACGACCTTACCGTGGGGATGGATTTTGATATCGAGCGCAGCGGCAGGACTCTGGCCGTGGTCGAGACCAAGGGGGAATGGGGCCTCAATTTTTCTTTCCCCTATAAAGAAGACAATACAATCACAGTAGGGTATCGGATGCAGATATATCGGGACTTTCGTAATCGAGCCGGGGAGGATGAAATTAATCATATACTGTTATGTGAGGTGGTCCACCGTTTTTAACAGATTGCATCGAACCAAAAGGAGGTAGAGATGTATAGACAGCTGCGTGTGGTCATGGCGGTTCTTTTTGGAATAGTTGCTGTGATGCCGGCACTTCCGTCCGGCAGCGTGTCGGCTCAGGAAGAAGTTCTCTCCGTCGGCACGACAGCTCCCTCGAGTCCGGTTAACTTCAAGCATTATGAAGAACCGGATTTTTTTACGTATCAACGGGTCTATAAGAAGGTAAGATGTCCAAACTGCGGTATGGAATCTTACATCAAGAGGGTTCAGTCTGCTTTGGAGCTGGAAGAAGAGAGGCAGCCCAAGGAGACAAAGAAAGAAGAAGATTTTACGAAAGAAATTCTGGCAGAGGTATTTCCTGCTGAACCGACCGCCGAAGGCGAAGAGGCGCTCAAAACCTCCGAGACTACCAAGGGCACCGGTCGTGCCGGTGCCGTATCACCGCTCGAGATGCGTCTGCAGAATAGAGAGCGGAATGCGCTGAAGCGCCAGGTAGAGATCGAGATGGTAGGGTGCCCTTATTGCCAGTTTCATTTTCATCCCACCTATACGCCGGATCAGATCCGTCAGTTATTCCAGGAAGACGAGAGCGGGCTCTCCCCGCTTGAAAGGTCATATAGTCAGGCTATTACGTATGAGATCTCGCGGGACCTGAGGCAGTTCGGCTATGATATGTTTGAAGAGGCGCAGGCACAAAAGAGGACTGAAGCAACCACCCAGACGGATTCCGGGGACGTTGCCGAAGAGAGCGCAACGCTCTTACAATCGTTAAAAAACAAGATATCGATCGCGGATAGGGATATCACCGGAGGTGGTCTGGACAATTTTTCCCAAACCCAGCCGTTCACCGTTCCGGTAGATGCGGATTATGTCATCGGTCCCGGCGACACATTTATTATTAATGTCTGGGGAACGACCCAGCAGAGCTTTCCGGTAACGGTTGATATGGAGGGAAAAATAATTCTTCCCAAGGCAGGACCGGTGTATGTGTGGGGACTGCGGTTTAATGAGGTCGAAGACCTGATCATCCAGAGGCTCAAGCAGTATTACAGCAATTTTCAGGTTGATGTCTCGATGGGCAAGCTGAAACAAATTCGGGTTTTTGTCCTTGGCGAGGTCGAACGGCCGGGCACCCACATGCTGAGTTCACAGTCAACCGTTATGCATGCGCTGATGACCGCCGGAGGGCCGTCAAAGCTGGGCTCGTTAAGGAAGATTCAGTTGTTGCGCTCGGGCGAGGTAAAGCAGGTTATCGATCTGTACGATATTCTCATAAAAGGCGATAAGGCCTATGATTTACGCCTGATGAGCGACGATACCATTTTCGTCCCTCCTATCGGTGATGTGGTGGCTATCGCGGGCAATGTCAAGAGGCCCGGTATTTACGAGACAAGGAGCGAGATTCCGCTGAGTGACCTGCTCGGTTTTGCCGGCGGCATTATGCCGACCGGCTCGCTCCATCGGGTTCAGGTCGAACGGATCACCGATAACGAACGCCGGACCGTGCTCGATATCGACCTGAAAGGCATCTCCGATATACCTCAGTTTACGAAGACCGTATCCTTGCAAAACGGCGATCTGGTAGTTGTGGAACCGATTCATAACCTGCGCCATAATTTTGTTACCGTTGTCGGCAATGTCCAGGCCCCCGGTGATTATGAGTTAAAAACCGGCATGACCGCCAACGACCTTCTGACCGAGGCACGCGGTCTTTTGCCTGGCACACACATGGCACACGCCGAGATAGCGCGGGTCAACGAACAGGGTCAACGCCGTATTATTCCGATAGATCTGACGGCGGTGACCCGCGGTGACATCAATCAGAACCTCATGCTTTCCGAGTGGGATATTATCGTTGTCTATTCCGAGGCCGATATTACCCCGCCGGCATTTGTGGAGATTTTCGGGGCGGTGCATTTTCCCGGCACCTATGAGCTGAGTCCGGGCATACATGCAAAGGATATCATCTTCAAGGCAGGCGGGATTAAAAATACCGCCTCTTTGGACAATGTCGAAATTTTTCACTATATCCCTGGAGAGAATCCCGTTGTTTATTCGATTAGTCTCGATAGTGAGACAGGGCCTGAGTTGGTAGACGGTGACCAGGTTTTTGTACGGGAGGATTCTGCACGGGTAGGGCGCCAGCTGATTACGCTCAAGGGTGAGGTCCGTTATCCGGGTACCTATGCGGTCCGGAAAGGCGAACGGTTAAGCTCTATTATCGAACGCGCAGGCGGCTTTACCGATAATGCCTTTTTGGAAGGCGCTGTCTTTACCAGGGAAAGCATCAAGAAGGCGCAGCAGAATGTCATAAAGCGTTTCGTAAAGATACAGATGCAGTCGATACTCGAAGAAGAATCAGCGGCCAGATCAGAGAGAGCATCGCGTCTCAACAGGACCGGTGTGGGCGGAGGAATACCCGACGCAGCTACTCCGCGCAAGCAACTTCTCCAGCTCTTGGCGTCGACCGAGGTAGAAGGCAGAATGGTGATAAAGCTTTCCCCTGATGTAAATATGGAGGGCACAGAAGATGACATTCTGGTCGAGGGCGGCGATTCTTTGTATATACCTCAGGTGACACCGACGATTCAGGTGATCGGCGCAGTGAATAACGCAATGAACGTCCTCTATGAAGAAGGGAAAGGACTCGATTACTATCTCGAGAAGGCCGGCGGCATGACGCGCCATGCCGATATAGAACGTACGTATGTCATCCGGGCCAACGGGGAGGCGCAGGGCAGGTTTGCCCGCATAGCCGAGATCCATCGGGGCGATACCATCGTCGTTCCGCACGACGTACGCTATCGCATTCCGAGAGATGCGTTTATGATGGATGTCATTGATGTCGTATCGAGAATCGCGATCGGTGTTGCTTTTATTGCAGCCGTTGATTGATGCGTTCGGCAATCGATCCGACGTTTTTACCCCGTTAGACAAGGAGAACGCCGTTTTTCAAAACGAGATGAATAAAGTAGTGAATTAATGGGGGCACAAAAGAGAGCCCTGCCTTTAGGCCGGGTTCTACTGGGGTTTGCACATCACGATGCGTGAGAGGATTTCATAGTACACCCCCTGAGAGAGGTGTCATGAAACGCTCCGTCAAAAACCAGGGAGGATTCCTTATGGATACCTACAGTACTGCGTCGATACTCTATTATTTTAACGTGCTTAAAAAGTACTGGCGCTTTATAGCCGTTGTCGTAATAATAGCAACGGTCATTTCGGGGTTAAAAGGAATGCGCACCCCGAGATCCTATACAGCGGAGGTTGTGCTTCTTCTGCCGGCGTCAGAAGGGGGAAACTCTACCTCGTCTTCTATCGGCCGTTTTTTGGGAATCCCAAACCTTTCGGGCGGCGGCTCCTCAACGAGCCTGCTAGGAGCCATCATTAAAAGCCGCAAGATGGCCGAGGATATTGTTGAACACTTTAATTTGGCGGATAAGACAAAGCCCGGTGCCTGGGAGTCTGCGATACGGGGCACTAAAGGGAAAATCTTTCTTCCCCCGTCGCTCAATACCGTAACTCTCAGCATAAAAGCGAGCGACAGGGACCCTAAACGTGCGGCTCAAATAGCCAATTTTTGCGCGGAGAATTTAGATAATATAAACGAAGAGCTTCAGATTACGACACAGAAGCCTATGGTTAAGATACTCGATGAGGCTACCCCGCCGCTGGCGCCCAATCCCCGGGGAGTCAAAAAACGCGCTTTGACCTCTGGTTTATTCGCTGGTCTGATGTGTATCCTTGGCGTCTTTTTCCTTGAGTATATAGCGTATCTAAAGAGGAAGAAAGAACCCAACGTTACATCAGAACTGCTCGAGGAGGAATTGAGCAATATTACATGACACTAACCGGTCTAGCCGCTGTTGACCGGAGAGGGAAAAGGGAAGACGGGTGGCCGCCCGCGGGACCTCGACCATCGGGAATATCTCAGAGATACTATTATATTATGCTCAGGATGGAATTCGGGACTGTTTCGCACATCCCGTTTTTTAAGAGATACGAACATTGCAATGTTTCTGATTCGTTATACTTCCAATGAGTGCATACAAGGAGGAAGAGATGATTGATTGGCCGAAAAAGACTATTTTATTGACCGGCGGGACAGGCTCTTTTGGACGCGCCTTCACGGAGGCCATGCTCGAAAAATATAAACCGAAGACAGTAAGGATATTCAGCCGCGATGAACTCAAACAGTACGAAATGGCCAGACATTTTCATAATTCCGAGCGCCTCCGGTTTTTTATCGGTGACATCCGGGACAAGAACAGACTGGAGCGGGCTATGGATGGCGCAGATATCGTCATTCATGCCGCCGCATTAAAGCAAGTGCCCTTATGTGAATACAACCCTTTTGAGGCGGTTAAGACCAATATCTTCGGTGCCCAAAACATAATCGACGCCGCCATCGATCATAACATTGAAAAGGTTCTTGCCATTAGCACCGACAAGGCCGTAAGCCCGGTAAATCTGTACGGCGCGACAAAAATGTGTATGGAGAAGTTATTTATCGCAGGAAATGCGTATGTCGGTGGTGCGAGACAGACCCGCATGAGTTGCGTCAGATATGGCAATGTTGTTGGATCGCGGGGGAGTGTTATACCGCTTCTCCAGCAGCAGCGCCCATCAGGGAAAATTACCCTCACCGATCAAAAGATGACCCGTTTCTGGATCACGCTGCAACAGGGGGTGGAGCTTGTTATCCGTTCTGTAGAGAAGATGCACGGCGGGGAAATTTTTGTGCCCAAGATACCCAGCATGAAACTCGTTGATCTGGCCCATGCCATTGCACCGGATTGTGAAATCCGCTATATCGGGGTGCGCCCCGGAGAAAAAATCCACGAGGCCTTAATTACACAGGATGAGGCCCGCCATACATTGGAGTTCGACGATTTCTTTGTGATACAACCTGAATTTCCCCGGTGGGAAACGAATAATTGGGTCGGCGGCAGGCCCCTTGCCTCCGGATTTACCTATACAAGCGACACGAACGAAAAATGGCTCACCCCGACCGAGCTTCGGGAGATGGCAGAGGCATATGAAGACCATACCGTATGGACAGCAGCGGCTTGACAGTGCCGACATTAAGAGCGTGGTAACGGTTCTGAGGTCGGAATGGCTCACCCAGGGTCCGCGGGTCAAGGACTTTGAAAGAGCCCTGTGCCGGTATACGGGGGCACGCTACGCAGTTGTGGTCTCCAGCGGGACAGCCGCATTGCATATAGCGTGTCTGGCCGCGGAGATAAGCAAGGGGGACGAGATCATTACCTCTCCGGTTACGTTTGCCGCTTCGGCAAACTGCGCCGTTTATTGCGGCGGTCGGCCGACATTTGCCGATGTTAGAGAAAACACAATTAATATCGATCCGGAAAAAATAGCGGCAAACATCACGAAAAAAACCAGGGTGATCATTCCCGTTCACTTTGCCGGAAATCCCTGCGACCTCACCGAGATACACGCCATCGCCAGAAAGAACGGGCTTATTGTGATCGAGGATGCCTGTCATGCCCTGGGCGCCGAGTACAAGGCGGGACGCAGGTGGCTTAAGATAGGTTCCTGCAGGCATTCGGATATGGCGGTGTTCAGTTTTCATCCCGTTAAAACCATTACCGCGGGCGAGGGCGGGGCCGTCCTGACCAACGATGCCACTTTGTACGAACGGCTGCTTCTTCTGCGCAATCACGGTATTACCCGTAATAGAAGTCACTGGGTAAGCGCCTCCGACAATCTCAAGGATATGTGTATAACGAGCAATATCTCTTCCGCCTTCTGGTATTACGAAATGCAACTCCTCGGATACAATTACCGGATTACCGATATCCAGTGCGCGTTGGGTATTTCACAGATGAAAAAAGTGGATGCGTTCGTAGAGAGTCGCCGGCAAAAGGCCGATGCGTACCAGAAAGAACTGGGACACGTCAAAGGGCTTCGTCTTCCCTGTGAGTCGGAAGGCACAAGGTCTTCCTGGCACATTTATCCGGTGCGGGTCTCTGGAAGGGAAAAAAGGCAGCGGCTGTTTGAGTATCTGCTGAAAAACGGGATAGGGAGCCAGGTGCATTATATCCCCGTCCACCTACAACCATACTACCGCAGGGAGTTCGGCACAAAGAACGGGGATTGTCCCGTTGCCGAAGAGTATTTTAAACAGTGTCTGAGCATCCCACTCTATCCGGGATTGTCATGGACAGACCAGTCAAAGGTAATACGGAATATAAAGGGCTTTTTCAAGAATGACTAATCCTTTTGTCAAAAAACTGTGCCTAGGGACGGCTCAACTGGGCATGGATTACGGAATTGCCAATAAGACCGGAAAAGTTCCACGTGATCAGGCATTAAATATAGTGCAGTATGCACACGAGGCAGGCATAGATACTTTGGATACGGCATATGTGTATGGAGACAGTGAAGAGATTATCGGTCATTTTTTATCAGGGGCAAAAAGGGCGTTCAAGGTTGTTTCTAAATTGCCGCCCCTGGACGACAAAAGCACCTTAGAAGACATAGAAGACGCCGTTAAGACTTCTCGAGACAGATTAAAAATTCAGGTGCTGTATGGGTATTTGATCCATAGGCCTCGCGATTTCTTGCAACATAAAGGGTTATGGAATGCATTAGAGACTCTGAGAGAAAAAGGTATTATGAAAAAAATAGGTTTTTCAATCTGTACGACTGAAGAACTTGAAATGATTTTTAAAAACAACATAGCGATAGATATTCTTCAACTTCCGTACAGCATCTTTGATCGTCGATTTGAGAAGTATTTTTCAGAATTGAAGGAGCGTAATATTGAAATTCATGCGAGATCCGCGTTTCTTCAAGGGTTAGTTTTTTTAACGCCCGGTGCCTTGCCTTCCAATCTTTCGAAGGCAAAAGATCCTATTGAGAAGTTACACAAGGCATCCAGAGCCCTTCATTTACCAATACATGCAGTGTGTATAAATTTTGTTTTGTTGCAGTCTTATATCGATAAAGTAGTAATAGGTGTTGATCACTTGGAGCATTTAAAGAAAAACGTAGAGGCCCTGAAGGCTATACACAAGGTTAAGAAAGCATATGGTAAATTAATGCCATTAGAAATAGACGACGAACAAATCCTCCTTCCGTATAACTGGAATATAAAATGAAAACAGTTGCGATTATTCAGGCGAGAATGGGGTCTTCGAGATTGCCGAACAAGGTCCTTATGGAGATCGAAAAAAAGCCCATGCTGTGGCATATAGTACAACGGGTTTCTTCGGCAAAATTGCTGGACGATGTTGTTATCGCTACCTCGAGGAGCCAGAGAGACAGACCACTTGAAAAGTTTGCCAGAGAAAATAAGTTCAAGCTGTTTAAGGGGGCAGAGAATAACTGCTTAGATCGATATTACAAGGCTGCCAAGGCATCAAAGGCAGACGCGATTGTACGGATAACCGGCGACTGTCCTTTGATCTGCCCCGAAGTCATTGACAAGGTATTATCGGAATATTCGAAAGGCAAGCATGACTATGTGGCAAACACGCTCTTTTATACTTACCCAGATGGTTGCGATGTTGAGGTATTTTCATTCAAGGCCCTGGAGAAGGCCTGGAAGGAGTGCAAGGACAGGGTAGGCAAGGAACACGTGACCCCTTATCTTAGAAATTCAAGCATGTTTAAGTTAAAAAATGTAGAGAGCGAAACTCCAGTTGATCCAAAGGACTATAAATGGTCGGTAGATAGGCTTGAAGATCTGAATCTCGTTAGAGAGGTGTATAAACATCTGTATACAAAACAGAGGGACTTTTCAATGAATGCAATTTTCGATCTTGTAAAAAAGCACCCCTATTTAAAAAAGATCAACTCGGAAACTATCGTGAACGAGGGTTATTATAAAAGCTTTTTGAAGGCCGAGAAAATAAGGCCAAAAAAAATAAGGATTGCACAATCCCTGGCATTAAAAAAAAGGGCTAGAAGATTAATACCTGGTTGTAGTCAGACATTCAGTAAGGCTCCCTCACAGTTCGTTCAGGGCATCGCTCCGGTATTTTTGGAAAAGGGCTCAGGCAGCCATGTGTGGGATGTAGATGGGAATGAATATATCGATTATTCAATGGCGCTGGGCCCGATTATTTTAGGATACAATTATCCGCTGGTTACTAGGGCGGTCAAGGTGATGTTAGAGAAAGGCGTTACTTTTACTCTGCCTCACCGTCTTGAAGGAGAGCTGGCCGAGATGCTCTGCGAGTTGATACCGTGCGCAGAGATGGTGCGGTACGGAAAAAACGGCTCTGATGTGACCTCTGCCGCGGTGCGGGTCGCGCGGGCATATACGTCTCGCGATAAAATCGCCTGCTGTGGTTATCACGGCTGGCAGGACTGGTATATTGCCACTACGACGAGAAATAAGGGAATCCCTCAGGCGGTCAAGGATCTGACGCTCACCTTTAACTATAACGATATAGAGAGTCTAAAAAAACTGTTTACCGAAAACAAAAATCAGATTGCCTGTGTCATTATGGAGCCGGTCGGGGTTGTTGAGCCGAAGGATAATTTTTTGGAGAAGGTAAAAGAGCTCACCCATAAAAACGGCGCACTCTTGATATTTGATGAGGTCGTTACAGGTTTCCGGTTTTCACTGGGTGGAGCTCAAACGCTTTTCGGCGTTGTTCCTGACCTTGCCTGTTTTGGCAAGGCGATGGGAAACGGTTTTCCGATATCAACTGTTGTAGGCAGAAGAAAAATCCTCAAATTATTTGAGGAGGTATTTTTCTCTTTTACCTTTGGAGGAGAGATTCTTTCCATCGCTGCCTCAATCGTGACGATTAAAGAGCTTAAGAAAAAGAATGTTATTCAATATTTATGGAAACAGGGCAGAAAACTTAAAGACGGATACAACGTCTTAGTTAAGGCCCACCAACTTGAACGATATACCGAGTGTACAGGCTTTTCGCCGAGGACTATCATTATGTTCAGAAATAGAGAGGGGGCGACAGATCTTTTACTCAAGAGCCTTTTTCAGCAGGAGTGCATAAAGCGAGGTATCTTATTTACCGGAGGACAGAATATGTGTTTTAGTCACTCCGACAGTGATATCGAACGTACGTTACGGGTATATAATTCTGTATTAGAAATTGTTAAAAGAGCTATTAAACAAGATAAAGTAAGAAAGCTTATCAAAGGTGAAATAGTTAAGCCAATATTTAGAAAAGCATAAATGAACTTCTTGTCTGATGTAAAGAACCAGGAAAGCACCGCGCATATCAAGGGCGAAAGAATATACCTGCGCGAAATCAACGTTTCTGACGTGAATGAACGTTATCTCGGCTGGATGAATGATTCGGAGGTCACGCGGCATTTGCTGTGTGATGCTGAAAAATGGACGTTAGGAAAACTTAAAAAGTATGTAAAAAAGATGAAAAAGGATCCCAACTCTATATTTTTTGGGATATTTCTTAATGCGAATGAAACACATATAGGGAATTTAAAAATCGGTTCGATAGACTACAGGAACAACTTTGCGGATATAGGCCTACTTATTGGGGAAAGAACAATGTGGGGCCAAGGATATGCTTCCGAGGCGATAAGATTAGCGGTCGATTTTTCCTTTAATACACTAAATCTTCATAAGTTGACTGCTAGTGTGCTTTCAATCAATATAGGTTCTGTAAGGGTTTTTCAAAAGTGCGGCTTCTCTATCGAGGGCAAAAGAGAAAAACAGTATTTTTATGATGGGGATTATCAGGATAGTATTTTATTCGGAATTATCAAAAAATGAAAATTGCCATACTGACTGAAGGCGGCAAAAATATCGGTTTTGGTCATATCACGCGCTGTGTGGCCCTCCTAGAGGGGTTGAAAAAGGCCGCCGGCCGGAGAGTCGCGGGCATGTTCGTGATTAATAATGACAGGAGGGCCGTGCGCTTCCTCGAAAGTCAGGGGGTGAGGCTGACGGCATTCGACTGGATTGAAAAAAGAAAAAAGACGGCCGGCATCCTGAAAGGGGCGGACCTCGTTATCATAGATTCTTATTTTGCCCCCCCGTCATTCTATTCGTTTCTTTCGCATAAGACAAAAGACACACACCCCTTTGTGGTGGCAATCGATGATTATAAACGCATTGAGTACGACGCTGATCTGGTTATCAATCCCTCGATATATGGCGATGCCCTCTCGTATGCGCCGGGCAGGGAACACAGAGCCGGTCGCCGCCCTGAATATTTACTGGGAAGGAGTTATATTATCGTACGCAGGGAGTTCTGGAATGTCCCGAGAAAAAAAATCAATAAAAAGATCCGGAACGTGCTGGTTTCTTTCGGTGGGAAGGACTACGATCCGTTTACCGAGGCTGTTTTTACATTTTTGGAGACGGAGTTTCCTCATCTTGCCTATGACGTTGTAGCCCCGTCCCGGCCGGCCGGTCTTTCCCGGTCTCGATTCAGGTTTTATTCCAATGTCTCCGCCGCGAAGATGCGTTCTCTCATGTTGAAGGCGGACCTGTGTATTTCTGCCGGCGGGCAGACCCTGCACGAGCTGGCGCGGTGCGGCGTTCCGGCCGCGTCGATTTGCTTTGCCGATAATCAGGTGAAGAATCTTAAGGGGTGGGAGAAGATCGGTTTTGCAAAGTATGTTGGCTGGTATGACGACCGAAATGTTTTTGCCAGATTAGGGAGGGCAGTCTGCGCGCTCTCGCCTTATAAGGAGAGGCTGCTCCGGAGCAGGATAGGAAGACGGATCGCAGCCAAAGGGGTAGAGAGGATAAGCAGGGTTTTACTGACCAAGACAGCACTCAAACAAAAGGAGACGGCACATGAGTCGTGATGGGCATGTTACTTTCAACAAGTGCTTTATCATTGCCGAGGCAGGCAGCAATCACAATGGTTCGCTCGACCAGGCAAAACGGCTGGTAGACGTTGCAAAGGATGCGGGTGCCGATGCCGTGAAGTTTCAGCTCTTTCGCGCCAAGACCCTTTACCCCAATAAACACATAAAAGTCAAGTATTTGAAGGACATGGGGATTCGCGAGGGGTTATTCGAGATTATCAGGAAATTCGAAATGCCCTATACCTGGGTGAAGGAACTGTATAGTTACACAAAAAAGAACGATATTATGTTCATGACCACCCCTTTTGATGCCAAGGCGGTGGAGGTTCTCAATCCTTACGTGGATATATTTAAAATTGCTTCGTACGAATCGTTGTTTTTGGACCTGATCTGTGCGGTCAAACAAACCAAAAAACCTCTTTTTATATCTACGGGCGGATGCACCGAGGAAGAGGTTGATTTGCTGATGAAGGGGGCCCTGTACGATTATCTTGATAAGACGACACTCCTGCACTGTATCGCGAAGTATCCGGCTCCGCTTGATCAGCTGCAGCTGCAGGTGATACCGCACTTCTCCAGAAAGTATGGTGTAACCGTCGGATATTCCGACCATTCGGAGGACCCGATCATTGCGCCGGTGTGCGCGGTTGCGCTGGGCGCAAAGGTAATCGAGAAACACTTTACGCTGAGTAAGCAATTGCCCGGCCCGGACCACGCCTTTGCGGTCGAACCGGATGAATTACAGGCGATGGTGAAGGCCGTGCGCATGACAGAGAAGACGGTTGCGGGAAGCGGTAAAAGAACCCTGCAGCCCTGCGAGAAAGAACTCTATTACTATAAACGCTGCCTTTACAGCAGGAGAGATTTATCGAAAGGACACAGGATCAGAAAGAGCGATGTGACGGTACTGAGAAATGTAGGGCTTAAGTGCGATTATTTTAATCCTATAGAGATCGACGACCTTATCGGCAGGACATTAAAAGGCGATAAAAGGGCCAATGATATTATAACAAAGGAAGATGTGACATGAGCACCGAATGCACAGGAAAACTCATCTTAGAAAGAGCCGACAGAAGGCTTATAGACTGCAAAAAGTGCGGGTATATGCATATATTTCCTATGTACACGGAAGAGGAATTGGAACATTTTTATGAGAATGTGTACTCCGAGAGTACGCCGAGTTACATCTGGTATGAAAAATTTCACAATATCCAGCGGTGGAAGCCGCAGGGTACGGTTCTTGATATCGGATGCTGGGAAGGCGCCCAGCTTGAGATTTTTAAGGAACACGGCTGGAAGTGTACCGGTATAGAACTAAATAAAAAAGCAGCGGCCACGGCAACTACAAGGGGGCTGGAGGTTCACCAGCTTTCTATTCAAGAATTTTTTAAGAAGTTTCGCGGGGCCAGAAGATGGGACGTTATTAATGTTGCCTATATTTTGGAACACATTCCAAAACCGGCTGATTTTCTGAAAAAAATAGGCGCCTTTTTGAAAAAGGGCGGTTTTATCATCGTAGAGGTCCCTAACGAATTCAGTCCTTTCCAGATAGCCTATCTGAAGGAACACAGCATGTCCCCATATTGGATAAAGTTACCCGACCACGTTAACTACTTTAATAAAAGAGGCCTCGAGAACCTCATGAAGTCGACAGGCTGGAAAAAGATTCACGGCCACACCTCCTTTCCGATGGAGATGTTTCTCTTGATGGGGGATAACTATCTGAAGGACAACAAACTCGGAAGGCGCAGCTTTCGCAAAGTTGTCGAGATGGAGAGGATCCTGAGGCTTTACAAGACGGGACTGGTCTCGCGGATGTATTCTGCGCTCTATCACTGCGGGATAGGCAGAAGCCTTGTCATCTACGCGCAAAAGAAAAAAATGAGATGAGAATAGCCGTATTTGCCGATGTACACGGCAACATGTATGCCTTTGAGAAGATTCTGGAGGCCCTGAAAAAAGAGAGGGCCGATCTTCATATCTTCTGCGGCGATATCTGCGGGTACTATTACCAGCAGGACGAGGTCATTCAGGCGCTTCGCCAGATGCGTAATCTGGTAAGTGTCGTAGGGAATCACGATGAGATATTTCTCAGGATGCTGGAGGATACACGTCTTGAGGAAGAGTATACAAAGCAGTACGGCAGGTCATGCTCACTCTTTAAAGAAAGCGCCGCGTTAGAAAGTGTAACATTTTTAAAGGAGTTACCGAAAAAGTATATCATTGAAGAATATGCCGTAGCCGTTTTTCACGGCAGCCCCTGGGATTACTGTAATGAGTATGTGTATCCCGATGGCGCTCTAGACAGGTTTCGTGAGCTGCCTTATCGGTTTGTTCTGCTTGGCCACACGCATTATCCGATGGACAGAATTGCCGGCGGTGTAAGGATTATTAACCCCGGCTCATGCGGCCAGCCGAGGGATATGCATATACCCAGTTACGCGGTCCTGGATATTGACAGCGGAGAAGTTATATCCAGGCGCGTTCCGTATAATACCGAGTATTTGAAAAATGACGTCAGAAGATACAAAGAAGACAATCTCTATTTAGAGGAGATTTTGACAAGAGGGGAAGGGTGTTATGAGCAGGCGAACTGTACTAGTCACCGGAATCGGCGGGGATATCGGCCAGAGCGTACTTAAGTGTCTCAGAGAGATTCCCTATGATTTCCTCCTGGCAGGCTGTGATATCGATGCCTTTGCGGGAGGTAGGACGCTGGTCGACGCCTTTTACCATGCCCCGAAGGCCTCCGAAGCGGAAGGATATCTCGCGTTTATCAAGACTATACTGGCAAAGGAAGAGGTAAAGTATATATTTCCCGTGACCGAGATCGAGATAGATTTTTTCGATAAGCACAGGGCGTATTTTGAAAAGGACGTTACCGTTTTTATAAACACAGGCGATATCAATGAGATTTTTTTCGACAAGTATGAGACGGCGAAGTTCCTCGGCAAACACAACATTGCCTATCCGGCAACGTATTTGCTCGGGGATTACAATGATGAGTTAAGCCTACCCGTTATTGTGAAATCACGCAGGGGCTGTGGCGGCAGAGGAATGCTGATAGTGTGCGACCGTGACGAGCTTATGTTTCTAAAGAGCAAGATGAAAGATGGCATCGTACAGGAATTGGTCGGGGCCGAGGACGATGAGTATACGGTGAGCATCTTTTCCGGGGGAGGAAAAACGTATTCTATCGCCTTTCGGAGGACCCTTGGCTATGACGGACTCAGCAAGGTTGCCCGGCTGACGACAGATAACAGGATAACAGCGCTCGTTGACAGTATCGTGGAGGCGACGTCGCTCGAAGGGGTCCTGAACGTTCAGTGCAGAAAAAGGAATGCTGAGTACGTGCCCTTCGAAATCAATCCCCGGCTCTCAAGCACCGTCTACACCCGCCACTATTTTGGTTTTCAGGATGTGAAGTGGTGGATGGATACTGCCGAAGGAAAAGAAGTTGTCTATGTGCCGAAGTTCAAAGATGGCGTCGCGGTGAGGACTATCAGTGAGGTCTTTTTTGATCTTGAGTCCGCAGACAGCCCGGACAATATACGCACATTGCGATAAAAGGAACAAATGAGCCGCCCGGATAAGAAAAGATATATTATTGCCGCCAGCAAATCCTGGAATATAGAGGCAGCCAGATCCTTTATTGCCGATAGCCCCGACTTACAGATAAAGCTTATAACAGACAAAAAGGCGCTTACCTACGGGGAGATAAAGAACTTCAATCCCCGCTACGTCTTTTTCCTGCATTGGTCGTGGCTGATACCTCAGGCGATTCACCGGAACTACGACTGCGTCGTTTTTCATATGACTGATTTACCTTTTGGCAGGGGCGGTAGCCCTCTCCAGAATTTGATAGAGAGAGGGATATATAAAACGAAGATTGCGGCCATAAAGGCGGTCCGGGAGCTGGACGCGGGAGATATCCTGCTTAAGAAGAGCCTGACTCTGGAGGGGTCTGCTGACGAGATATTCAGGCGCGCGACAAAAATTATCTTTACATCCATGATTCCCCGAATCATCAAAGACGAGCCGGTTCCTGTTCCTCAGAAGGGGAAGGTGGTTCGTTTTAAAAGGCGTCTTCCCGAGCAGGGCACTATAGCCCGGTTGAGCAGTCTAACAAAGGTCTATGATTACATAAGGATGCTGGACGCAGAGGGGTATCCGCCCGCCTTTATGGAGGTGTCCGGATTAAGGTTGGAATTTTTTGATGCACAGAAGAAAAAGGACTATATTACGGCAAAGGTCAGGCTGAGGATAAAAGATGAAACATAACATTTTGATTGTAGCCGCTCATCCGGACGATGAGATTCTCGGGTGCGGGGGTACGGTTGCGCGCTTGATTAAAGAAGGGCATGCAGCGTATACGTTACTGTTGGGCGAGGGGGTAACCTCGCGAGATGAGGAGCGCGACCCGAAAAAACGGGGAAAAGAGATTAACAGCCTGAGAAACCAGGCCCAGCAGGCTAACGCTGCCCTCGGGGTAAAAGAAGTTTTTATACATAGCTTTCCGGATAACAGATTTGATACGGTGCCGCTTTTGGATATTGTCAAGGTTATAGAAAAGACAAAAGAGAAAGTAAAACCTGCCCTTGTCTTTACTCATTATGCGAATGACCTCAATATCGATCACCGCATTACCTGTGCCGCAGTTCTCACCGCTACCAGACCCGTGTTGGATGAGACAGTAAAAGAAATCTACTCGTTTGAGGTACCTTCTTCTACAGAGTGGAACTATCCCTTGAGTTTTTCCCCGAATGTATATTTTGATATCTCACAGACGATAGATGTGAAGTTGCAGGCAATAAAGCAGTACGTTTCAGAGATCAAAGAGCCACCCCACCCCAGGTCTCAGGAAGGCGTAGAGCTCAATGCAAGGATGTGGGGGATGAAGGTGGGACTTGGGTATGCCGAGGCCTTTACATGCGTGAGGCGCCTGGCGTAGGCGTGACGGAGCGGTCAAAAAAGAGGTATTAGATGTCTTTAGAGTGCATCGTTTGCAGTTCGACACAGTGCACGTTATTGATTAAACAAGGCGGGTACGACATTTTTAGGTGCCGCCGCTGCCGCCTGATTTTCGCCCATCCCCTCCCGGATGCCGGCCAGCTGGGCGCGTTTTATCAGAATTTTGGCCATAATCGCGAAGAGGCAGACTGTCCTGATGAACAGAGACTCATTGTTGAAGGGGCGATGAGAGAAAAAATTCGTCTTGCCAGGGAAATCGCCGTCTCGCCGATAAAGACCTTTCTCGATATAGGTGCGGGCTGCGGCTATTATCTGCACGGGGCGAAAAAGGCGGGGTTGGACGTGACAGGCGTGGAACTGGACGCTAGTGCCGTTATGTTTGCCCGGGAGCATCTGGGGCTCGAAATAAAAGAGGGAGGTTTTCTGGAGGCAGCTCTCGAGGACAATTATTTTGACTTTGTCCACCTTCGTAACTCTATCGAGCATTTTACGGACCCAGGGGAGTGCCTTTTGAAGATAAACCATATCATGAAAAAGGGCGGGGTATTAATACTGGAGACACCGAATTCCCAAAGCCCCGAGCACCTGGTGCGCCGGTTATTTCTGGATGCCGTAAAAACCCTGAGACGGAATATGCCCGGCCGGGCCGCGTGGTGGTATTGGAAGACGGCACTTATGCGGCCCTGGGCATATGTTGATCCCCCGCGACATCTCTATGGCTTCAATAAGCACAACATCGATCTTCTTCTGGCGACTTATGGATTCAAAAGTTACGACATTATGGCCAAGCCGCTGGGCGACCCTGTTTATCATCCTGTTTCCCCCGGCGCCCAGAGGCAACGCGATGCTGAGATGCGCGCTGCCGAGGCGCGTCTTTTTTCAAGCTCCAGGCTGCGGTATTGTCTCTATGTCTTTGGATGGAAACCTGTTGCTTTTATCTTACAAAAGATAATCGCACGGGCCGGAATGGGGAATAATCTGGTTGTGTATGCTGTAAAAGAGAAGACGGTTGCACGCAAGTGTGCGGCGCCGACCGAAGAGCTTATTACGGGACGCCGCCAGGATATGTCTACATCAGAAACAAAGAGCGCACTCATACAATGTACAGCCTAATTATACCCACATCGGCGCCTCAGAAAAGACATTCTCGGCGATATAGTATGCTGTGGAAGAAAATGCGGTCTTTTTTGCGCTATACGATCAAACCCTATGTGTATATCCCCATTACCTTTACCAAGCGGGTTCTTTTGGGCAAAGACCCCTATTGGCGGCAGTACTTCTGGAGTCGGTGGGGGTATGTGCCGAGAACGGTGGCGCGGGAACTTCAAAAGGCGCAACCCTTTTTTATAGCAGCGGATAGTTTCGGAGAGGTCAACGAGCTTTTTTCTTTCTGTAAGAGGCTTAAAGAAAGTTTTCCAGAGACACCGATTCTGGTCTCGACGAATACCGAGAACGGCTTTTCTCTGGCAAAAAGGATAGAGGCTGTTGATTTTGTTATCGATGCGCCGTGGGATCTTCCCGGTCCGACAAGGAGAGTACTCAGGGCCTGTTCTCCCAGGGCCTTGATTGTGATAGAACAGATCAGATTTCCGGTGCTTGTGCGTGAGGCAAAGGAGCTGAACATACCGACACTTCTCTGCAGTGGTTTTTTATCGGAAGACTGGGAAAATGTTCTTTCAGCCTTCAGGGCTGTAACACTAAAGGCCTATACATATTTGGATGCTATTGGCGCTAAAGGCATATCTGAGGTCGATACCTTTTTAAGGATAGGAGTTGATTCAAAAAAGATATCGGTAACCGGGGATTTAAAATGCGATCCCGGTCATATCAGGATTTCGTCGGACGAGCGTGATGATCTGCTGAAATCGGTAGCCTGTCATGATAGCCGTCCCGTATTTCTGGCAGCAAGCATACACAAAGAGGAGGCCTCCGCGATTATAGAGGGGTACCGGTTGGCAAAAAGGCGCGTACCGTTGCTTCGGTTATTGTGCGTCCCGCGCTATCCGGGGGAATTGGATTTTTTTGAAAGACTACTAGCAAAAAACGGCCTGGCTTTTGTGAAAAAATCCCTCATCACGAAAGACACTCTATCCAACGACCACTCGATTATATTAGTGGATACTATGGGTGAGCTGGCAAAATTATACGCCGTTGCCTCCCTTGCCTTTATCGGCGGCAGTTTTATGAAGATAGAAGGTCCCGGAAGAGGGGGGCACAATATAATGGAACCGGTTATCCAGAGCTGCCCCTTTTTATTCGGACCTTATTTGTATCATCGCAGCGACATTCTTCGTCGTCTTGCGTCTGCCTGCCCGCATATAGTGGTGAGGACAGAAGAGGATCTTGCCTCAGGTATTCAGAAGTTGCTGGAGGATCAGCATCACCTTACGTTACTCAGGGGCGTTATGAGTGAGATTGTGAACGAGAATGCATCCACGGTAGAAGTAAACATTGATTTCGTAAAGAGATATACGGCTGTGTCAGGGGCACCCGTTACAGCTGTAACCTAGATAAAGGGGAGACGCGTTGGCAATCACCGATCTTAAGGAAAACGTCGAGGAAAAGGACCAGGCCGCGAAGAGAGCTGACGGACAATACAGTACCAGCCAGGTGCAAAGGCGCATAGTAAAAGATACCAGTCTCTTTTCCTTTGCCAGCATCTTTTCGCTTGTCATGTCTTTTTTCAGGGGAATGGTCATTCCTAATCTGCTTGGGCCGGTATATTACGGGATGCTGAACGGCCTGTCCGTCATATCAAACCATACTCAGTATTCTCATATGGGCATTTCCAACGGAATGTCCTTTTGGATTCCCCATTATCGCGGCAAAGGTGATGAGCGCGCGATTGAAGAAGTGCGGAACGCAACCTTTACCGTTGCGGTGATTACCGGGGCGTTTGCCTCTGCCCTTATTTTTGTCATTTTGGGTATTGTGTGGAAACGCCTGGATATACCGGTAAGGGCGGGGTTGGGGGTATTCGCCTGTTTGGTTTTTATACAAAACCTGCGTATTTTTATAAACCTTGCCTTGCGGAGCGATCACCGCTTCAAACTGATCAGTCTGATTACCATGCTGGAGTCCTTTTTTGCCACCGGTCTGGTCATCTCGCTTGCCTGGTTTTTTAAAATCTACGGTGTCTTTGCGGCAATGCTTCTCTCAAGCGGCTATTTTTTGCTTTTTTCCTTCGTTAAGGCAAAGTACCTGTTACGGTGGTACATGAAGAAAAAGGTTTTGCTGGATTTGCTATCGGTAGGGTTTCCTTTATTTATAATAGGATTATGCAATGTATTTTTTCTGGGCATCGACAGAATTCTTATTATCAAGGTGCTGGGTTTAAAGAATCTGGGGTTTTACGCCCTTGGCCTTACCCTGGCGACCTATCTCAAGACTATTCCGATAGCCTTTTCAAAGATAATAGCCCCGAGGGTGTATGAGGAGTCAAGCAGAGAGGAAGGAGACACGGTGCAGTACCTGGTAGACCCTGTCATATGTCTTAGCCTGCTTGCCGTTACCATGATCGGCTTTTTATATTTGATAGTGCCATGGTTTTTTTCCGAGATTTTTCCGGCCTATATTTCAGGCATACGCAGCGGACAGATTCTTTTGATCTCCGCCTATTTCCCTATCGTTGCCCTTATACCCAGTCAGATTATTATTGGGCAGAGGAGGATGGCCCAGGTATTGGTGTTTCAGTTACTCGCTATCGGGGTGGCCTTTTTCTTCGGCCTTCTGGCCTTCAAGAGGGGGATGGGCATCGAAGGTATGGCAGCCGCCATGCTCTTAGCCCATGCCCTATATGCTGTTCTTGCGTTATATGGCGCGTCACGCCTGACTATAAAAAACCGATGTAACATGCTCACTTTTTTTGCCTCTTTATCAGGTATTTTCTGCTACGGGATTCTGACGGCATATGGATTAGAGGGTTGTGGCTGGTTTTTCGGCTGCCGTGAAGGGTGCGCCCTTGTCCTCAAGACCCTTGTTTTTGTCGCAGGTCTTATTCCTGTGTATTATGTCGTGTCGCGTCGGTCATGGATGTTTAAAGAAATTGTTACATTAAGCGGGCTCGGCCTTTCCCGCATTAAAAATCGTATGAATGGAACAACCCTAGAGGTGTAATGGCGCAATGGAACACCCTGCCCCTCATTCTTATAAGAGCAATAAGTCAGTCATGATGGTTTTTGCCGCGCCGGTCGAAGAGAGACGTTACGAACAGCTGGTTAAGAAGATGACGTCCCGCTTTGAAAGGGTATCCGTTATTTTCTTAAACGGTGAACCCCGGCAGATTCTATTCTCGAACGGATGTCCGAGGCATCTTCAAACAAAAGACATTCCTTACGAGACTGCCTTCCGGAAGGCGAAGTCCTTGTCAAAGGAGATCATCGAAAACATAACCGCGTTCCCGGAGAAGATGTTTTATTTTGGTTCGGTTTCGCTGGAGCCGGCATTTGATAAAAGCCTTCTCAAACGGCTTATGCAGTATGTGGGGGGATTTCTCAGGCTTGAAGATGCATTAAAAGACGAGCACCCCGACAGTATCTTTATTTACACAGAAGATCTTTTCGAACGTGCACTGTTCTCTTCGCTAAAGAACGTTTTTCCGCAGGGTGCCTTTCACTTTGTTTCCGGTTTTTCATTGCGCCGGGCCGCATTTTTTTCTTTGTACATCAAAGGCTGGATGAGATTGTTTCGAGACCTTGCCTATGAACCGAGACCGCCTTTTAGACATGCAGGCCGTGCTGACGAGGCGAATGCATCACCGTCCGCTGTTTTCCTGGACGATCACCCGCTTTTATTGGAAAGAATGGCGCCCCTTTTTAAGCGTTTTGTCGAGCAGAACTGGAAGGTAACCGTGGTCGGCTTTGGCAAAACGCGTAAAAGCGGCTGGGAACAGGCGGGTCTTGCGAGCCGCGTTTTTGGGAATCACCCGATAGGATTCCGGCTTCTTTTGGAGCGCTGGCGCTATATACTACGTTTCAGGAAGGTATATAGAAAGAGGGGCTTTACTCCTCACAGTGAGAAATGGAATGAGATGAGGCGGTATATTGCCTGTGAGGAAACCTATCGTATTATCTATACCTATCAAAAGATCAACCAGGCGTTGAGCGACCTTCAGCCAGAGGCCATTCTTTTTACTAATCGGCAGGTATTCGGTACGTTAATCGGTCTTGTGGCCAGGGCATCCGGGATTCCCGCGGTATGGATCCAGGAGGCCGGCCACTTCCTCCAGACGGCGATGTCAGTTAACAATGAGCATCTTATAGCGGATTACTTTCTTGTGTGGGGAGACGTCAGTCGGGAGACGCTGGTAGAGGGCGGTATCGACAGGGATAAGATCTTTATAACAGGGGCCCTTATGTTTGAGAACCTCTTAAAAGAAGCGCGGGATATCACTGTCGGCCAGCGGTGTATCTTTGAGGGCGACAAGGAGCGGAAGGAACCCGTATGCCGCGTACTGCTCATCTCCGTTTTTCCCAGCGACGGGGCTGTGACCAATCCCCAGCCGTCAAGCAGACTGAAAGAGGATATTTTGAAGGCGGTAGGCAATGTTATGAAGGATATCCCATCGGCTGTGCTGGTGATCAAGCCGCACCCCTTTGATGAAAACGGGTCGTCTTTTGATGAAAAGATCATCGGAGCTATACTTCCCCGTTCACAGTATGAGATAGCATCCTCTGCGAGCGATCTTGTGACACTGGTTAAGGAGTCAGACGCCATGTTTCTTATGCACGGGTCGACTGCTGGTCTGTATGCGGTGCTCTTCGGCAAGCCCATTGTGATGATGTCAGAAAAAAGCAACCTGGCATTTAATTTATTCGTAGAAGAAAAGATGTCCGTTTACGCCGCTACACCCGCGGACATCAAAGACGCGCTTCATTCGGCCCTTTTTGACAAGGAGACACAGGACCGTTTGTTTAATAAAAGAAACGAATTCCTGGATCGGTACCTCAGCGTGAATAATGAGGGTTTGCCTTCGGAAAATATCAGTACTTTTTTGAAGGAGCGCGTGTTAAGGACATGACTTCATGAGACTATACTTATCGACGTTAGCGAAAAAAATCGGGGTTTCCTGCTCCTATCGATTGAAGAAGGCGCGGCACAACGCCTTTTTGGCAGAGGCAACCCTCCCGCGCGTTGTTCACATCGAAAACACAAACGCCTGTAACGCACGCTGTGTCATGTGTCCCCGCGAGAAAATGAAACGGCCTGTAGGATATATGGACCTGGCTCTTTTTAAGCGACTTATCGATGAATGCAGCCAGTGGGACTCTTTGGAGGAGGTGCATTTGCATGGGTTCGGTGAGCCCCTTATCGATCCCTATCTGACGGAGCGGGTGCGGTATGCCAAGGAAAAGGGCATACGAGATACCTATGTCGTTACTAATGCCTCTCTCCTGACCTCTGAGGTTTCAGAAAGGTTGATATGTGCCGGTCTGGACAGGATCAAAGTGAGTTTCTACGGGGCCACCAAGGAGGCCTATGAGGTTATCCATAGAGGGCTGACCTTTGAGGTAGTAAAGGACAATGTGCGGGATCTTTTTGATGTCCGGAGACGTCTTGATCGCAGCAATCCGAGGATATGCCTTCAATTTTTGCCCCAGAGCGCCAATAGTCATGAAGAAGGGATTTTTAAGGACACCTGGCAGGATATCATAGACCTCTCCAGGGGCGATCGTCTTTCACAGGCACAGCTGCACAACTATGCGACGGGAAGGGTGTATAACCCGGTCAACAAGAAGGCCAGACGAACGAGTTGCGGGCTCCCGTTCGAAACGATGCACATTTTGTGGAACGGCGATGTAGCGCCCTGTTGTTACGATTATAACGGTTGTCTTGTATTGGGAAATGTAGTAGCTGCGGGCCTCAGGGAGGTCTGGAATAATAAGGCATTCCAGCACCTGAGAAAGGTTCATAGGAACAGGACTTTTTCGCGGGTTCCCTTGTGCGACGGCTGCGATCAGCTCAAGGTGCCACGCTCGATAGAAAAAAGGCTGCTCTCTTATTTTGCTCTTACCATACCTCCCGAAAGGGATGTGGCAGTGGCAGGAGGGGCGGAAAAAAGAGAAGCCGCATTAAAGAGTTAAGACACACGGATTTGGTTACGGACAAGGACGTTTCCTGAAAAGGAGCCATAGTGCAAGAACGCATTAAACTGTTATGTATCTGCAATGACCTGGCTATGGGGGGGATCCAGAAACTCCTGGTCACCACGGCCTCTGTTTTAAACAGGGATTTTTTTGATATTACGGTTTGTTCCATAGGGAGCGATGTGACACTGGCTAAGGAGTTGGAAGATCTCGGTGTCAAGATTATTGCGTTAGGCCGAAGGTGTAAAATCTATAATATTCTTATTGCGGGGGATCTGTTTGACATCATAAGAACAACGAAGCCCCACATCGTGCATACACATTCATTCTACTCCAATTTTCACGGCAGGCTCGCGGCCTTTTTTTTAGGAGTTCCCTGCATCGTCGCAAGCGAACACGGGACCTATTCCAGCCGCAAGGGGCTGCGGCACAGACTGCTGGATTTGTGTTTGTCCGCCGTTTCCGACCGCGTTATTGCGGTATCACGTGCGGTGAAGAATTTTCTGGTCCAGGAAGAACATATTCCAGAGAAGAAAATCAGCGTTATCTATAACACCTTGGATTTCACAAAGATGGTTTCTCGCGATAGGGCCGTTGCACGGAAAGAGTTTCAATGGGAGGCCTCTGCCGTCTTATTGGGGCATGTGGGCACGTATACACCGACCAAGGGACAGGATATAGCTATCGAGGTAATGAATCGCATCGTCCGCGATATCCCTCAGGCCTGCCTCATTCTGGTTGGGGCTGATCCAGTAAGGTATCGGAAGGTGCTTTCGGAGAGGGTGAGAGAACTGGGGCTGACCGGGAAGGTGCAGTTTTTTGACCGGGTAGATGATATGACCCTTTTTCTGAGCGCCCTCGATCTTTTTTTGTTCCCCTCTGCTACAGAGGGGTTTGGTCTTGCTGTTCTCGAGGCAGCCGCGATGGGAGTCCCGGTTGTCGCCTATGCTACCGAGGGAATACAGGAGATATTCGAAGACACCAGGGGCGTTTATCTGGTTTCGGAGAGAAGTCCCGAAGCGATCTCACACGCGACAAAAACGGTTATTTACAATATCGAACAGGCACGGGTCGATGCACTTCTGGTCAAGGAACATGTCAGAGAGAAATTTGCTCCAGGGATTTTTGCCGGCCAGCTAGAGAAACTCTACACGGATATTTTAACAGCGAAGGGCGTTGCGGTATTGCCGAAGGAATCGGTCTCCCGGTCGGAGCCAGCCCTTACCCAAACCTTTACCCGGAAGCCATCATGAGACTTGTAACGGTTCTTGGAGCGCGGCCGCAGTTTATTAAGGCCGCATTACTTTCGCGTCTCCTCAGAGATGAGGGGGTGTCGGAAATCCTGGTCCATACCGGTCAGCATTATGAGGCGGAACTTTCGGATATCTTTTTCAGGGATCTTCAGATACCGACACCGGATTATGAACTGGGGGTGGGTTCGGGCAGTCACGCAGCACAGACCGCCTCTATGATGGAGCGGCTCGAGCATGTTCTATGCAAAGAGAACCCTGATTATGTCCTGGTGTACGGGGATAC
This sequence comes from Candidatus Omnitrophota bacterium, assembly GCA_016930485.1. Classification (GTDB taxonomy): domain Bacteria; phylum Omnitrophota; class Gorgyraeia; order JAFGGP01; family JAFGGP01; genus JAFGGP01. The sequence goes on from JAFGGP010000011.1 coordinate 88,462, forward strand.
CAATTCAACACTGGCTGCTGCCCTGGTGGCCGCAAAACTGAACATTCCCGTGGCGCACGTCGAGGCGGGTCTGCGCAGTTATAACCGCACCATGCCGGAAGAGATCAATCGCGTCATTACCGATCATCTTTCTTCTTTGCTTTTTTGTCCGACCGCTACCGCGGTTGACAACTTAAAGGCCGAGGGCATCACAGAAGGGATTTTTTGGGTCGGTGACATTATGTACGAATTATTTCTGCGTACACACGCGCGCTTGGAACTGAGTAGCGCGGTATGTGAAAAGTGGGGCATCCAGGAAAACCGCTATTATTTACTGACCCTGCACCGTCCGGGCAATGTTGACCACACAGAAACGCTGCGACTTACCCTGGATACCCTTTCCCGGCTTAAAGAAAAGATTATTTTTCCGCTGCACCCGCGGACAGCAAAGACCGTGAACATGCTCTATCAGGACGGCTTTGCGTTCGGCGACAATTTCATCGTCATGAAACCGGTTGGGTATCTTGAGATGTTGCAGCTGGAACGGTGTGCCAAGGCGATTATTACCGATTCGGGGGGTGTGCAGAAAGAGGCCTTTTTTCTTAGAAAGCCGTGTTTCACCCTGCGCCCGCAGACCGAGTGGATCGAGACGGTCAAGACCGGCTGGAATCAGTTGCTGTCGGTTGGGCCGGCTATGCTTGATGCACTTGAGGCCGTCAGGGAAGGCGGGGCATATGATGAGACCCTGTTCGGAGACGGGGATACCGCCCGGAAGATATACTCTATCTTTAAAGAGCACGTTGTAACCCAAGAGGTGCCCAGGTGAATAAGATTGTCGTGACGGGCTGCTGCGGTTTTATCGGGTCTCATGTCGTTGACGCCTTACTCAAAAAAGGGTACGAGGTAACCGGGATCGACGATCTCTCTATGGGGAATATGGACAATATGAGGGACGCCCTCTCTCAGGGTCATTTTACGTTTGAGAGATGCGACGTGTGCGACGCACAAAAAACAAAAGAGCTCTGTCGTTCCGCCGACGGCATTATACATTTAGCCGCGTATAAAATCCCCCGTTATAGCAGTGCCCTGCGGACCCTCACGGTTAACTCGTTCGGCACCTACAATATACTGGAGGCGGCACGGGAGGGAAAGGCGAAGGTTGTATTCGCATCTACCTCCGATGTCTACGGGAAAGGCGCTCAGATTCCCTTTGCGGAAGACGGCGACTCTGTCCTTGGCGCGAGCGATATCAACCGGTGGGCATATGCCACCTCGAAGCGCTTCGACGAACACCTCGGGTTTGCCTATATCCAGGAGTTCGGACTGCCGGTCGTGATACTCCGCTTTTTCGGTTCCTACGGCCCGAGACATCACCTGTCCTGGTGGGGCGGTCCGCAGAGCGTCTTTATCAGCGCCTTTCTGAAAGACGAACCGGTTACCATTCACGGCGACGGTCTGCAGACGCGCACCTTCATGTATATTGCCGATACGGTGCGCGGCGTGCTGGCCGCTTTGGAAAACGAGGAGGCAGACGGCGAAATAATCAACATAGGCTCTGAAACGGAAGTAACCATACTTAATTTAGCAAAAACTATCTACCGGCTTATGGGGAAGAGCGGTGAGCTGCCGCTCGAATTTGTTCCTTATGCAGCTTTTAAAAATCGCTATGAGGATGTGAGGAGACGGGTTCCTGATGTGTCAAAGGCCGAAAGACTGCTCGGTTTTAAGGCCAGGGTCGGTCTGGAAGAGGGGCTGACCAGGACGATAAAGTGGCAAAGGGCGGCGATTACATCGATGGATAATCTTCAAACGACATGAAAAAAATGCGAATCTATATCATGACGATGGACGAGCCATTTTTTTTACCACGCTTTTTTCAGAAAATCGTGGAAACATATAAAGATGAGATAATCGAGATCGGCACCGTATCTTTTATTCCTCCCGGCAAATCCGTTATCGCCTATGCACTCAATGAGATGAGGATGATGGGTCCGGGCGCATTTTTCAAGCAGATGTGTCTCTACCTATACTATCGTATATTAGACCGGATCTCGTCCGTCTTGCCTTTAAAAGGGGTATACTCAGTCAGGGCTTTGGGTGAGCGATACAGCATTCGGGTGCGAAGATTCGGAGATATAAATGCCCCCGAGGTCGTTGATTATCTAGCGTCCAGAGATATCGATCTTATTGTAAATCAGGCCCCGCAGATCTTTAAAAAGGAGTTACTGAACGTTCCCAGATTAGGCTGCATCAATAAACACGCCTCTCTATTGCCAAGATATAGGGGGCTCTATCCTGTTTTTAGGGCGCTTCTGAATGATGAGAGGACGATGGGCGTTTCTATTCATTTTATGAACGAAAAAATAGATGCCGGCAGCGTTATAGTCCAGGAATCATTTGTGGTAAAGGAAAGCGAAACCGTCTTTGATATGTATAAGAAGGTCTTTGATATAGGAGCCCGACTGATGATAGAAGCGATCGAACAGTGTCGTCTGGGTGTGCAGCCGTGTCTCTCTGTTTCTCTTTCGCATGAGTCCGGGGGTCATTTTTTTTCGGCGCCAAACGATGAAGAGATACATGCCTTTAGAAAAAAGGGATGGAAATTTATATAAGGAAAAATAGCATGATTTATTTTATAGTGCCTGCCTATAACGAAGAAAAAAATATCGAGACCCTGATTGCCAAAACTGCCGAAAAAATGGAGGAGCTCAATGAAGACTACCGCATTTTGGTCGTCAATGACGGTTCCTCAGATAATACCGATCGCATTGTGCGGTCATTCACGGGCAAGGCAAACGTCGACATTCTGACGCATCCGACCAATTTAGGCGTGGGCGCGGCGTTCAGGAACGGCTTCAAAAAAGCCCTGGCAGAAACTACCGATGACGACATTATTGTGACCAAGGAGGCCGACAACACAAGCGATCTTTCCATATTAAAGGATATGACGCTCCAGATACGCGGCGGTTCGGACGTTGTGCTTGCCTCCTGTTTTACAAAGGGGGGAGGGGTAAAGAATTCTACCCCGTATCGCCATATGCTCTCCGCAGGGGCAAATGCGTTGATAAAGCTCTTTTTTAATATGAGGGGACTGCATACATTTAGTTCTTTTTACAGGGCGTATCGCCCTTCTATTCTGCGGACGGCTTTAGCATGTTATGGTGGCAGACTTATTGAAGAGCCCGGCTACGAATGCATGGTAGACTCCTTGATAAAATTACACCGGCTTACCAGAAATATTTCAGAGGTCCCCATGGTCCTGAGGTGCGATATGAGAGAGGGGAAGAGCAAGATGAAAGTGCTCAGGACAATCAGGGGTTATTTGAGGGTGGTATTTAAAAATCTCTTTTTGTTTCACGTAGGGAGAACGGGAAGCGATCACGACGATTTTCGCCGGGCAGTCAAAGGAGAGGAAAGAACGACGTGAACAGAATAAAGAATTACTTTATCGACAACGCCTGGCTTATCAGCTTGGTTATGGCTACGTTACTGTTCAGGCTGCCGGGTATTTTTCGGCCTGAAACCATAGGGGATGAAGGTAAGGCAGTTGCTATTATACAAAAACCATGGGGGCAGTTTATAGATCAGCTCATTTATCTGGATGCCCACCCGCCGCTCTATTTCTGTTTCATAAAATGGTGGGGCACAATGAGTAGAGATCTATGGTTTTTAAGGATGTTTTCTATTATGTTGTCTGTCCTGACGTGTATAGTGCTTTTTAAACTCACCCGAAGGCTTTTTAATAAGACGGCGGCGATCATAACCGCTTATTTATTCACCATCTCCCCGCAACTGGTTTTTGTATTTCAGTATCTGCGGCCGTATGCACTGGCCACTTTCTTCTTTTCCGTTTTTTTATACCTGGCTGTACTGTTTATGCATGCCGGTTCCTTCAGGAAAGCGGCAGTACTTGGAATATGCCTCGGCGCAATCTCTTTTTTGCTTGCCTATACCTTTTATCTATCTGTTTTTATTCTCTTTGCCTTTGCCCTGGTTGCTGTAAAGATACTCTTCAAAGATAAAAAGAAATTGTGGCTCTTTCTCTCTTCCCAGGCCCTCGCCCTGTTGCTCTATGTGCATTGGCTTCCCATACTGCAGGCCCAGACGAGAGAATTATACGCAGGGACGGGAGGCAGCAATCCGTTATTACATGCCGAAAGAATAGGTTTTTATGCCGGCAGATTGCATGTGGGCAATTTTTGTAAGCTATGTGCCGGCCTTTTGCAGTTCGAGGATATCATAGGGCATTCGAGAAGATTTTCCGAACGGTTGCCGGCATTCTGGTTGTTTTTTATTACGGGGGCCGCTATCCTTTTTTGCGTGTATATACTGGCTGCATCAATGAAGCATATATCGAAGAATGAAAGATATAAAAATACGGGCCAGCTTCTTTTGGGAACTCTTATGCTGTCGGTCTTTTTTATTTCATTGAAACTGGTGGCCGGAGATTATGGCATCGGATTTCCCGTGCATATGAATATGCGGTATCTCTGTCAGCTATCTATCATAGTCCTTATTATAATGGGTGTTCTCCTGGCGGCTCTCTCTAGAGCAAAAAGAACCCTCATCCTGACCGGCATCTCTCTTTTTTATATCGCCCAGGTTTTGTATATAAATTCATATCCGATGAATATGTACAGGGCAGCATTTGCATTTCTGAAAGGAAAGAATGTCGATACGATTATTGCCTGCCCTCAAAGCCCGTCATGGATTGCCTATGTGGATAAAGAGCAGGAGATAGAAAAAAGAGTGAATATCATCGAATGTAGAGATGAGGCGACCGAGAAGAATACCCTCAAACGCGTTTCTTTGCTTGATGAGGTTTGTGTGTATTATTTGAATAAGGCGGAAAATACCATCAGATTTACCGGCATATACGAAGATCTGCTGACAGAGTTACATACTATGGGATTTGTTGAGCAGGACGCCAAAAACATAAATGACCTGATTGTGTTGAAGTATCTGGTACGGCGAACACGCTCATAGAAAGGGACAGAGAAACTCGATATGCGTATTACCCACCCTGAAAAAAGGCTTTTTCGCTTTTACGGCGAAGTAGTAGCGGCACAAAATAGAGAAATAATCCGGTTAATAACCGGAAAAAGGATTTTGGAAGTTGGTTCTGGTTATGGTGCCTTGATTCATCAGATTAAAACAGAGAAGACGGATGTAGAAAACATTACGGGGATCGAGATTGATCCGGACTCAATTGATATAGCAAAAAAATTATATAACATCGATATTATGCACTCTTCGGTTTACCAAATGGATTTCGAGGACAATGCGTTTGACACGGTCATATTGAGACATGTTGTCCATCACTTAAATGAAGACGGCAATTTAAAAGGGGCATTGGAAGAGATAAAAAGGGTGTGCAGTAGAGAACTCATTATCTTCGACCCAAACCCTACATGGCTCTTGCGTTTTTGCAGAAAGATGATAAGGCATGTGGATCCCGAGGCCTCTCTGGATTACGTGATAGATGCATTACAAAGGAGCGGTTTTGAGGTCGCATCCTATACGTGGAGAGACGTCCTGGCATTTCCCTTGAGCGGGGGATTTGTAGGTGCGGAGCTTGTGCCCAACCATGCTGGCATTGAAAACGCCATTCTTCGATTCGATACTTTTTTAAATACTGTCTTGTTAAAACTGCGTCTGCAAAAGTACTTTTGCTGGCGGTATCTGATATATGCCACAAAGTGCGGTTGTCATGCAGCCGGCGCTTTTGCCGGGAAACAGGAGGTAGGCGCATTGTGATTATTACGGTTCAAGTGGACCTTGACGGGTTATGGGTACTCAAAAAGGCCCTCGGCACCGAAGGGGATCCTGCCGAGGACACACTCTATGAGATTGCCCTGCGCCGGGCCCTGCAGTTTTTCGCGAAGTTCGGGATAACGGCGACTTTTTTCGTGATTGGGAGAGATCTTGAGATCGGTTGGAAGCGTTCACTGCTCAAGGACGTGCTCATCAAAGGGCATGAGATTGCCTCTCATGGTTTCAGTCATTCATATCTGACACACTGCGCATCCAGGCACAAGACGGAGGAGATATGGCGTTCGAGCGAAATTATAAAAAGGGAACTGGGGGTTTCCGCGCAGGGCTTTCGGGCGCCCGGTTATGCTGTTGACGAAGAGACGCTGGAGGTAATACACGAGGCGGGATTTGTTTATGATTCATCGGTTTTGCCCACCCGGTGGCTGTGGGCACTGTCTCTCCTTCAGAGAATGCGTTCCAATGAAAAGAGCGCCGGATATACCGGGGGAAACTGGGGGAACGCCCCGAACCGCCCTTACTTTCATATGCTGAAACAGGGCTCTTTGCCGTTACTTGAAATACCCGTTACTGTTTCGCCGATTGGGCGACTTCCGATTCATTTCAGCTATCTTGAGAAGTATCTATCTCCGGGCATCTTTGAATTTTTTATAAAAAAGATTGCCACCAGAGAAGATTTTCTTAATTTTGTCTTTCACCTGATTGATTTCGTTGACCGGACCGAGGACGATCGCGTCAACAGGCTGCTGTGCCTTTCCCGCGATTGGAAGAAGAAATGCGCCCTTATTGAGAATGTGCTTACGACGATTACCAAGAGAGGGAGGACGGTTGCTACGCGGGATGCGGCAGAGACCATACGCGCATGCAATACACCCTGTCTGAGAGAGGAGACGCATGACGTTATTACTTCCCGATAAAAGAAATATCTGTGTCACCGGCCCCACAGACCCGACGCACCGGCACTACCAGTTTGGTGTCCGCTATTTTATGAATAAGAGGCTGGAGATGGCACTTGAACTGCTTGAGGGGGCTGGCGGGGTGCGGGGGAGGTTTCTGGATGCGGGTTGCGGAGGCGGGGTCTTTTTACCGGAACTGTCGCGCTATTCCGACCGGCTCTATGCGATTGACATACACCGCAATCTCGCCGCCGTCGAACAAATGTGTAAGAACGAGGAAATCAAAGCGCATTTTTCATGCGCCTCACTTAAGGATATACCTTTTCAGGATGAGACATTTGATACGGTTATCTCGATTAGCGTACTCGAATTTGTTGACGATCTGGAGCGTGCCGTGGCTGAACTCAAACGTGTCTTAAAAAAGAGCGGCAGGCTAATCGTTGGCTTTCCTGTGTTAAACTACGTGACCAGACTCGGTTATTTCTTGATCGGATGTTTTATCGCGGAGAAGGTCCATACCGCGACCCATACGGAGATCCTGGCGGCTTTAAACAGGGAGTTCAAAAGCGGAAGGGTGAATTATTTTCCGAAATATGCACCTTCTCATGCCGCACTCTATGCCTGCGGTTTGTTTAGCAGATAAAAGGGGACAGCGATGAACACGCTTGCGCAGTCTTTACAGGGCACACCCTGTGAAACGAAACAATACTGGATTATCCTAACTTTGATAAGCGCCTGTCTAGGGGCGATTCCATTGATGCCTCTTGAGATACTGTGCCCTCTTACGATTATTGTGGGCGGCATCCTGCTGGGGGCGTTATTCATAGGCACAACTGCGCGGGAAGAATTCGATAAGGTATTTACCGTATTTTTTGTGACATTTTTGTTGAAAGTTATACTGGCGACCGGTCTGGCCACACTCAGTTTGGCTGATGACGGCGACGCGTTTTTTCTCAGCCGGGATGATGCGGCCTACAGCATTGATGGGGAATGGATTGCCCGGATGTGGAATATGGGGTATTTTCTGAGCCGCTCCGAGATACTTACTGTGTATATGCCCTGGAATGGCTCTTTGGGTAATTATGATTTCTGGAATGCGAAAATCTATTATTTCTGCGGGTACAGTCCTTTTTCTTTGCTGTATCTTAACTGTCTTGCCGTGAGCCTCGCGGTCATTTTAGTGTACTTAATCTGCAGGGAAATGGGATTGAAGAAAGCGGGTATTATAGCCGCATGGTTGACCGCGTTTTGCCCCTCGTTAAACCTGTGGGCTACCCAGAATCTGAAAGACCCTTTTCTGATTTTGGCGACTCTTGCAGGGGTATGGTCGTTAATGCGCCTGCGGAGGGGGTTTCATTTCGTTGCCTGTATTATGCTTGGAGTAGCCGGTATACTGCTGTTTTATTTCAGACTGCCTCTGCTTGCCTTATTTATGGCGGTTATTCCGCTGTGGTTATTTTTCACATCGGACATATGGTTTTTGCACAAGCGCAGATGGATAAAGGTGTTTTTACTGTGTGCCCTTATCGCATTTCCCTTCATGAATGTCATAAGGGCGAGGATATCTATACACCATATATTGGGTATTCCAGGGGATACCAACATCTTTCACTGGATAGATTTTAACAGATCGGTCAGGGCCTACGGGGCCACTGCCTTTATGCCGGATGTTGATCTATCGAGTCCTCTGGCCATTCTGAAATTTCTGCCTGTGGGCATGTTTGTGGCTATTTTTTCCCCGTTCCCCTGGCAGTTGGGGAGCTCCCGTCAGATAGTCAGTGCGCCCGAGATGCTCCTTGTGTATCTTCTGTTTCCCTACGCCATTGCCGGGATCTCGTATATATGGAAAAACAGGTATCGGGAAACAGCGCTGATTGCCGCCGTTATGCTTACCACGTTTAGCTTTATCGCCCTTTTCGATGCGAATATCGGTACTATGTTCAGACATAAGTCCATAGTATTTCCGTTTATCATCATTTTTATCGCTCAGGGCTACTGTTTGAAGAAGGAAGAGGCCCTTGCGGAAAAGAAGGGTGTTTGTGCGCAGCCAGGGAGAGGCGATACATCATACGCGGGGGATATTTCTGAAACATGTGATACATATGAGCAATAAGAGAGTGAACGCAATGTATATTTCTTATTACGGCCTCACCGAGCCCTTACTGCATTCACAGGGCCTTCCCTATATAAAGGGACTCTCGAAAGCAGGGGTGCATTTTGATATCCTCTCTTTCGAAAAACCGCACCTCGTAACGCCCGATGCGGTGGACGCTATACAGCAAAAGCTTTCGTTATATAACATCGGCTGGCGCCGTTTTACCTATCATAAGAGGCCGCGTTTTCTCGCGACGCTTTTTGATGTCATACAGGGCTTTTGTTTTTTGCTCCGCTATATTCCGGAGAAAAAAATCCATATTGTCCATGCCCGGAGTGCCATTCCTGCCATTATGAGCTATCTGCCGGCCCGTCTGTGGAGAAGGAAATTCATATTTGACGTAAGAGGACTCATGGCGGAGGAATATGCGGATGCCGGGACACTCAAAAGATCATCGTGGTTGTTTAAAGTTCTTAACAGAGTTGAAAAGACATTAATTGCCCGGGCAGACGGTATTATCGTGCTCACCGAAAAAATAGCGGGGGCGTTTCGTAACGGATATATCGCCGCGGCAAAGAAACCGCGCATCACGCAGATTATTCCCTGCTGCGCTGATTTGGAAAAATATACCCCGCAGACGCCGGATACGTTTTTGCGGGACACACTCGGCATTTCAGGCTGGCCTGTTTTTATCTATGTGGGCTCGCTCGGAAGCTGGTATGCACTCGATGAGATGCTCGATTTTTTTCTTGCCGCTCAACGGCGCTGGAGAGACGCACAGCTTTTAATCATTACGCAATCCGATCGTGCAATGGTAAAAAACCGTCTTTCCTCGAAGGGCGTCTCCGAAAAAAAGACGGTAATTATGGCCGTTGACCATGAGGCCATTCAGCGATATATCGCGCTTGCGCACGTCGGCCTCCTTTTTTATAAACCGGCTTTTTCCCGGTGCGCAACGTCGCCCACCAAGCTTGCGGAGTACCTTGGGTGCGGTTTGCCGGTGGTAGTCACAGAGGGCGTCGGCGATACGTCTGAATTGGTAGAGCGGGAGAAGATAGGGACTGTCCTAAAGGATGTTACAGTTTCAGGCTATCAGCGCGCCGTCGATGAGATCGAACGTCTGTTATCAGGCAATCATAGAGAGACGGTTGCTCGATGCAGAAGTGCCGCCGAGCGTTATTTTGATATCCAGACAGGTATTATGCTTTACCGAAAGGTGTACGGGGCCCTCACAGATCTCCAGGAGGACACCGGGGAGGGAGCCGTCAGAGAAAGTGCGTATGTATAAAAGATACACAACAGAAGTTCGATTGCTCGCGATTAAATAATGAACAGGGAGGGATGCGTGAATACAGTAGCTGTTGTCGGATGCGGGTATTGGGGGCCAAACCTTATCAGGAATTTTTTCCAAATGCCCAATGTGCACCTCGCCGCATTATGCGATCTTAATAAAGGGCGTCTGAGCAAGCTTGCTGCGCAGTACAGGATCGAGAAGATCACGACCGATTATCGCGAACTCATTGCCGATTCCGCCATCGATGCGATTGTCGTAGCGACCTCCGTCTCAACACACTACTCAATAGCCAGGGACTGCCTTCTGGGCGGAAAAGACGTGCTGGTCGAAAAACCCCTTACCTTTGATGCCGCCCAGGCACGGGAGCTGGTGGATATAGCCAAAAAAGACGGGCGCATTCTTATGGTCGGCCACACCTTCGAATTTAATCCGGCCGTTATTAAATTAAAAGAGCTGATTGACTCCGGCGAACTCGGAGACATTTATTATGTATATTCAACGCGCCTTAACCTCGGGGTCATCAGGGAAGATATTAATGCAATGTGGAATCTGGCGCCTCACGATATCTCGATTCTGTTGTTTCTTCTGGGAAACATGCCTCTTGCCCTCAGGGCATTTGGCAAGAGCTATCTCCAGAAGGGCATCGAAGACGTTGTATTCGCTACCGTCGATTTTCCCGGTAATATCTGTGCTCATATCCATGTGAGCTGGCTTGATCCGAGCAAGACACGAAAGATAACGGTGGTGGGCAGCAGAAAAATGGTTGTCTATGACGACATTAACAACGAGGGGAAGCTCTGGATATACGACAAAGGGGTTGACAAGCTTGTCTCCGAGGACGGGGGCTACGGTGAGTTCCAGATTAAACTACGGGCAGGCGATCTTCTGGTTCCGAAGATCCAACTCGTTGAACCCCTCAGGAGCGAATGTGAACATTTTATTGAGTGCGTCGAAAAACGCCTGAGGCCCCAGACCGACGGCGAGAACGGCTACCGGGTAGTGAAAATATTGGAGATAGCGGAAAAATCACTCAAGGCAAACGGAAGGGAAATGGAGGTCACACTGTAAATGAAAAATGCACAATCACCTGCAAAGGCAAGGATGAGTGTCCCTCTGGCCGATCTCAAACTGCAGTACCGGGCCATGAAGGATGAGATCGACAGGGCTATTTTTGAGGTTATCGAGGATACAGCGTTTATCCTTGGCAAGTATGCCCAGGAATTTGAAAGGGAGTTCGCTGCGTATTGCACGACGAAACATGCCATAGGCGTCTGTTCGGGGACCTCGGCCTTGAGGGTGGCCCTTTTGAGCAGCGGTATCAAGGCGGGGGATGAGGTAATCACCACCCCCTATACCTTTATTGCCACCGTTGAGGCAATCACTGGCATGGGCGCAAAACCGGTCTTTGTGGATATTCAGAAGGATACCTATAATATGAATCCTCGCCATATCGAAGAAAAGATCACCGAGAGGACAAAGGCGATTATCCCGGTCCATATCTATGGTCAGCCGTGCGATATGGACCCTATTGTGGCGCTCGGCAGAAAATATAGTCTTACGGTAATCGAGGATGCTGCCCAGGCGCACGGGGCTTACTATAACTCCCGCCGCGTAGGTTCGCTTGGTGACTGCGCCTGTTTCAGTTTCTATCCCGGAAAAAATCTCGGTGCCTACGGTGATGCGGGGGGCATTACGACCGACTCGGACAACCTTGCCCAGGAGGCGCGCCTGTGGCGGGATCACGGCAGAAGCAGCAAGTACTTTCACCAGCGAGAAGGGTTTAACTTCCGATTGGACGGCATCCAGGCGAACATACTGAAGGCGAAACTTGCCTATCTGGAGGAGTGGAACAGGCGCCGCGGCGAAAACGCAGCGCGCTACAACCGTCTGCTTGCCGATATAGACGAGGTAACGACACCGTTCGTTGCCCCCCAGGCCACGCATGTCTATCATCTGTATGTCATAAAGGTGTCTGATAGGGACGCGCTTTTTGATCATCTGCGGGCGCATGGTGTAGGCGTAGGCGTACACTATCCAGTACCGCTCCATCTCCAGGAGGCGTACACGCACCTCGGCCTGGGCGAGGGCGCGTTTCCGGTAGCCGAAGAGTGCGCGCAGTCTGTCTTGTCGCTTCCGGTTTTTCCGGAGCTGACACAGGAGCAGATTGAATATGTTGTTCAGTGTATAAAAGACTTTTATACAAAGGGGTGATATCGTGATAACCGGGAAAAGACTGTTTATTACCGGCGGGGCCGGTTTTATCGGGACACATATCATTTCCCGTTTAATCGAGCATAACGAGATTGTACTCTTTGACAATCTCAGGAGAAACGCCCTTCAGTATTTCGGGCTTGCCGACCACCCTCATCTGAAGAGCGTTACCGGAGACATTCTGGACGCAAAGGCGCTTACCGGGGCCATGACAGGATGTGATCTGGTATTTCATCTGGCCGCGGTCGCGGGGGTTTCTTCATATTACAAAACACCCCTCAAGACCATGGAGGTCAACGCCCTGGGGACCTACAATGTACTTACGGCCGCCAAAGAAGCCGGCGCCGGTCTCTTTGTTAACTTTTCGACCAGTGAGGTCTACGGCCCTGAGGCCGAGTGCGTATCCGAAGAGGATCTGACCAAACAGGGGTCGGTTACCGATAGACGGTGGACCTATTCGGTAAGCAAACTTGCCGCTGAACACCTGTGTTTTGCCTTTAGTGCCGAAGAGGGACTCCCGGTTATCTCATTCAGGCCCTTTAATGTCTACGGACCGGGGCAGGTGGGTGAGGGGGCCGTACAGATATTTTGTCGAAACTGTCTACAAAACAAGGAGTTAGAAATTACCGGAGACGGTTCCCAGGTCCGGGCCTGGTGTTACATCGATGATATGGTCGATGCGGTTCTTCTGGGTGTGGAAAACAAGAAGGCACTCAACAATACCTTTAATATAGGCAACCCACAGGCGGCATGTACGATCAAGGAGTTGGCCTTACAGGTGATCGAACTTTCCGCCTCAGGTTCCCGGATTACCCGTGTTCCGCATCCGGGAACGGATGTCTCGGTGCGCATTCCGGATATATCCAAGGCGCAAACACTGCTTGGTTTCCTTCCCGCTGTTTCACTCAGGGAAGGGATACAAAGGAGTCTCCAATGGTATGTACAAACCCTGAGGGCATTATGAAGATCCCTATCGCAAAGACGCAGTTTAGTGACAGGGTGGACGCCGAGCTGGTCAAGGTTGTCCGCTCAGGCTGGGTGGCGCAGGGGCCTAAGGTAAAAGAACTGGAAGAAAAACTAGCCGGCTATACCGGCGCACGCCATGCGGTTGCCGTAAGTACCGGGACGGCCGCATTGCATCTGGCTATTCTGGCATATGGTCTTACCGAAGGCGATGAGGTCATCATGCCTTCCTTCAGTTTTATTGCTACGGCCAATGCGGTTGTCTATGCCGGTCTGCGCCCTGTTTTCTGCGATATCGACCCGGTTACCTATAACATCGACCCTGATGTGATAGAGACATTAATTACCGAACGTACCCGGGCTATTATGCCGGTACATCAGTTTGGCATGCCATGCGACATGACAAAGATCGCACAGATCGCCGGCAGACACGATATTAAAATTATTGAGGATGCCGCCTGTGCACTCGGCTCGCTCTATAATGGCGTTCCTATCGGCAAGACGACCGGCATCGCCTGCTTCAGTTTTCATCCCCGCAAAACAATTACTACCGCCGAGGGGGGCATGATTACTACTGACGACATATCCGTCGCCGACCGCCTGTTTCGGCTGAGAAATCACGGCGACAACAGCTCAGGGCTCTCTACCGGAAAGTCCCCCGGCTTTCCCGATCAGTACGGCATCCTGGGCTTTAATTACCGCATGAGCGACGTGCATGCGGTGCTCGGGCTTGATCAGATAGACAGACTGGAGGAGTTTACGGTCTCACGGAATAACATCGCCGCCAGGTACAACGAGCGGTTGCGCGATATGGACTGCCTGCAGCTTCCGGTAATCCCCGAGGACAACGACAGGTGTAATTTTCAGTCGTATCTCCTCAGGCTCAGAAGCGACGCCCCCCTGAGCAGGGATGAGTTGGTAAGCAGGCTTTTGGTCAGGGGAATCGGCACAAAACAGGGGATACCACCGATACATTTACAGAGTATTTATACGGAAAAGGTGGGCAGGGTGCGTTTGCCGGTGACCGAAGAGGTAGCATACGACTCATTTTTTCTCCCGATATTTCCGGCATTGACGGATCGGGAGTTTGATTACATTATCGGCACCCTTCGAAAAGTGCTTGCCTGATGATGGACGCGAACAGATCTATCGGAGAGTATGTTGCGGGAATCGCGTGGCGCCGAACGGTGTACTCTTGGCGGTTCGGGCTACCGGAAAGAGGAGCCGTTTTTGAATATGACGGGCGTCACCGGCGCGCCGATCAGGACGTTACGGACAAAAGAGGGATATGAAAAACGATAACACCCGTCCAATCAAAGTGCTTTGCATCGTACCCTATTCAACCGAAGGGGCCAGCAACCGATATCGGATAGAGCAGTATCTTCCTTTTCTTCGGGAGAGAGGCATCGAGTGCACCCTCAGTGCATTTGTCAGCCGGCGTTTTTTTTCTATCCTCTATAAAGAAGGAAACGCGCCCCGGAAACTCTGGTATTTTTTAAAGGGCGTTATCAGGCGTATATATGATGTATTGCGGGTGCATGCATACGATGTGGTTATCATACACCGCGAGGCATGCCCGTTCGGCCCGCCCGTGTTCGAACGGTTACTCTCGTTTTTTAAAAAACCGATTATCTATGATTTTGACGATGCCATCTATCTTCCGAACTATGATCCGGCAAACCGCCTGTACAGTTTTTTTAAATACCCGGCAAAGACCAGAAAAATCATCAGGCTTAGCAGTCATGTCATAGTGGCGAATCATTTCCTGAAGCGCTTTGCCGAACAGCACAGCCCCCGCGTTACCGTTATACCTACCTGCGTCGACACCGAGAGGTATGCCAGGAGGGGCGGGGAGGCGAAAGGCAAAAAACCGGTAATCGGCTGGGTCGGCTCAAAGACGACCGCGCCGTATCTTACATTGCTTTACCCTGTACTGCAGCGGTTGGCCAGGGAGTGCGATTTTATCTTTCGGGTTGTGGGCGCATCCGCGCCGATCGTGATCCCGGGGGTTACGGTAGAAAATATTCCGTGGTCTCTGGAGAGCGAGTGGGCTTATTTTTCGTCTCTCGATATCGGCGTCTATCCGCTTATCAATGATGAGTGGGCCCGGGGGAAGGCGGCGTTTAAGGCGATCCTCTATATGTGCGCCGGCATCCCGGTTGTTGCCTCGGGCGTGGGCATGAATGCGGAGGTGGTCAAAGACGGCGAAAACGGTTTTCTTGCCTCAAGCGCAGATGAATGGTACGAAAAGCTCCTCAGACTTGTACAGGATGAATCACTGCGCAGGAGATTTGCCGAGAGGGGGCGGGATACCGTCGAAAGACGCTTTTCCCTGGCGGTTAACGCGCCGTTATTCGCGGATATTATCAGGAACGTGCGCATGCCTGAGAAAACAAACGGGAGGGTCCGCGTGCTTCACCTGATTACCGACCTCGATATCGGAGGGACGCCTATCGTGTTAAACGCCCTGCTGGAACACCCCGCCTTTTCCTGCTACGACATATATGTAGGCAGCCTCAAGAGCCGCTCGGTCATGAGCGTTGCCGATCAGATAGAATCGCGGGGGACGCGCGTCATCTTTTTTGATGCCTATCACTTCAATACACCGCTTATTTTCTGGCGGCTTTACCTGTTTTTAAGGGATTACCGGATCGACATTATACATTCATGGCTCTTTCACGCGAATATACTGGGCAGGATATGCGGGTGCCTTGCCGGCGTCAAGGCCGTTATCTCGACCGAGCTGGCGATAGATTTGCAAAAGGGGCCGGTGCGGGTATTTTTGGACAAGGTAACCTCCGCGTTGAGCACGGCGATTATAACAAATGCCCGGGCGGTCAAGAAGGCCTTGGTACAAAGAGAGGGCATTGATCCCGAGAAGATCACAGTCATTCACAATGGTATCGATTTTCGCCAGTTTCATGATACCGGTGCCCGCGAGATAGTGCGAAGTTATCTGGGGTTCAAAAAAGACGATATCGTTCTTATTACCGTAGCCCGACTCCATCCGGTTAAAGGACACGTATATCTTATCGATGCGGTCAAGAGGCTTCGTCCGCATATCCCGCGTCTTACCCTGCTTTTTGTCGGTGACGGCCTGTATCGCCGGCACATAGAAAGGAAGGTGCGCAGGGAGCGGTTGTCAGGGGCCGTGATCTTTGCGGGCGTTGCCCACGACGTAACCTCTTTCTTAGACGCCGCTGATATATTCGTGCTACCCTCCTTGGAGGAGGGATTTCCCGGGTCTATTCTTGAGGCGATGGCTATGGAAAAGCCGGTTATTGCCTCGCGTATCGGCGGGATACCCGAGATGATCGAGGACGGCAGGGAAGGGCTGCTGGTCGCACCGCGCGATATCACCGGCCTCGAAGACGCCGTAAGAAAGATAATAGAGGATGAGCATTTTGCGCACGAAATCACCGGTCATGCCCGCAGGAAGGTCGAACGATTTACTATCGAGTCTATGGCACGGAATATAGAAAAACTGTATGAACAAAACACACGAAAACCCAGGGAGGCGCAGCATGATGAGCCCGTTGCATATCACCGTTAATATCTTAATCGGCATTATAGTCGGTTTTTTCGCGGATCTGTTTTCCCTGCAGCGGGTCCCTCTGGGTGTGATTGCCTTCATGCTGGTCGGCGTCGCGGGTAGTTTTGCAGGGGAGTTTATTGTCAGATTGCTGATAGAGCACGGAAAACTGCTTCCCCTGTTCTACAGCAAACATTTTATCGTTATAGAAAATGCCCTCTCGGCATGTATTTTTGTGTATCTCTTTAACCTTATAAAATGGGACTATAGATGAAGTTGTATTATAGGGGTTTACGGCGACTTTTTTTTCGAAAGAACGCGATAATGATTATTGCCGTTCTTGTGCTTTTTGGTATCGCGCACATCCCGGTTACCGAAAAATACGGCGTTAATTTCACCTATTACCAGAGGACCATGCCGCTTTACGAAAAGGCGGTGCATTTTATCTCCCGGCATCTCTTATATCGGAGATTGGCGCGTGAGATTACCCTGCAGGCGACTACTCCCGAAGAGGCCCTCGAGGCTATTTTAGAGTGGATGCGCGACAACATCCATAACGGGATTCCGCAGGGATTGCGGGTGTGTGATGATCATATAGCCAGTATTATTATCAGGGGCTATGGGGCCGACGATCAGATTGTGGATGTCTTTTGTGTGCTCTCTACCTACAGCGGCATGCGGGCATCGATGTATAAACTTCCGAAATCGGCCGATGGCACATCTTTTCGGGTTGCCGCTATTGTTGAGGTAGACGGCCTCTGGAGGCTTGCCGATCCGAATTATCATCTGATCTTCAGAGACGAACGTGGAGATCTCATGACATTGAATACCCTTATTGGCGATCCCCACAGCATTGAGAGGTCGCCGTCCCTGGAGGCGCTCCCGGGAGCAAAAGAGCCTTATCTTATGTATTTTCAATATATTAAGCCCGTCGGCGAAATTAAAACAGTCAGGGCCGAACTGCAGATTCCGTTGAGGCGTTTGCTGTTTGAGATACGAAAGGCGTTCCGGCTGGAGGACAATCCACCCCTCTTTGTCGGGTAGAAAGGAAACCATGCTTACTATCTGTTCCCCGCAACTGAGCATTGCCCATGATGCACATCTAGGGGGCGCGGTGACCGACAGGGAGTTTTTATGCCATCTTGCAAAGAGGGGCTATCATATTAAGGTGTTGCTTCCCGAGGGGGAAAGCTACAAGTCTGCCGACAATGTGGAGATTATTTTCCTGAAACGGAATATGTTGCTCGATCATTCGTATACGGCCAATTTTTTCTTTCTGAAGACACTTGACCGGGTGCTCTCCGAGGGTCGTGTAGATATCCTTAGGGTTCATTCACCCTATAGCATCGGTATCGGGGCGAGCCTGTTGAAGACGTTTCGCAGGGAGATGCCTCCGCTGTGGTTTTCGTTTCTTCATCTCGAAAAGCGATGGGACTGGCACATTCTTGATAAGACGTTACCGTTTTTTGCCGATGGTATTACGGCCTTGAGCGAAGACACTATGGGCGACTTAAGACGGCGTTTTCCTTATTTGGATAAAAAGATCACGCGGGTTACCCCCTTGGGAATAGACACGGATGTGTTTTTCCGCATCGAGAACCCCGTGCTTCACGAACTCAACGGGATTGATACCGCAAAACCGATCGTCCTTTTTGTCGGGTCTCTGATAAAGCGGAAAGGCGTTGACCTTCTTTTGGAAAGCTGGCCCAAGATAAAAACAATCTGCCCCGATGCCCAGCTGGTTATTGTCGGACAGGGGCCTTCGGAATTTATGATAACGGAATATCTCGACAGATATCCGGATATGTACCATGTGCGTTTTTTGACACAGGAACGCCTGGTGCACTATTACTCTACCGCCAGCGTCTTTGCCTTTCCCTCTCGAAAGGAGGGATTTGGTATGGTAGTGGGGGAGGCCATGAGCTGCGGTGTGCCGGTCGTTGCTTTCCGGACCCACGGGGTGCAGAGGCTGGTTGAGGATGGGCGAAGCGGATACATGGTAGATCCTGAGGATGTGGATGTGTTTGCCGAGAAGGTCGGCCATCTCATTCGCCATCCGGAAGATGCCATCCAGATGGGCAACCGGGCACGACGGCGCATCGCGAAGGAATTTTCCTGGGACGTTACCATTCTCGAGGTGGAACAGTTTATGACACAGCTTCTCGCACGCCGGAGATACAGGTCGTCACAATCGCAGAAGGCATATAGCGCCGCACCATGACAAACGCCTCTGTACCGTTACATATCGGAGTTATTATAGGCACTCGCAACCGAGTGGCCGCGCTGTTGACGTGCGTCTCTTCGCTCGTGAGTCAGACGAGAAGACCCGATGAGGTAATCATTATTGATGACGGTGCAATGGATGATACCGGTATCAGAAGGCTCTTCGCCCGGCACTCGATACGGTATCGGTACGTAAAAAAAGAAGATCACTTCGGCCTGGTCTATTCGCGGAATATGGGTGCGCGGCTGCTTACCTCGGATATCGCCCTTTTTCTGGACGACGATGTTATTCTGGACCGGGGCTATATCGAGGCGATCCTCAGGGTCTATCAGCAGGATACGGATGGCACGGTGGGGGGCGTCGGCGGAGTCCTGGTAGACAGAAGGGCAAGCTACGCAAAGAGGCTATTCCTGTGGATTTTCGGACTCTACCGTTTTCACAAAGACGGCCTGATTCTACCGAACGGTTTCGGGGTTCTTATAAGGGATATCGATCAGATAGAACGCGTGGATTGGCTGAGCGGATGCAATATGAGTTTCCGCAGGGCGGTGGTCGAAGAGTTCCGGTTTGACGAATCCCTGAGAGACAACGGATGGGGGGATGACAAGGATTTCAGTTACCGGGTAGCGCGGAGGTATACCTTGCTGGCAACGCCGCATGCACGCGTCGTGCACCTTGAGGATAAAGAAGGCAGGGTTACGAAGAGGGAGTTCGGTTTTATCGAGATATACCATCAGTATGTTTTTTTTCGCAATCATATGTCCAAATGCCCCGGTACCTGGCTTGCCTTTTGGTGGGCGCTTACGGGACTTCTTTTGAAGAACCTCCTGACGGCACGCCTCAATCAGGCAGGAGGCAACCTGAGCGCTATGGCGGCTATCGTAAAAGAAACTATCAGGAAAGGAGACGGCACAGATGTATCTTGCAACACTCAGGCGATACTTTAAAAAAAGCTGGCTGGGCATTCCCCTCGGCGTATGGCTTATTGCGGGTATCGCGCTTGCTCTGAAAGTCACATTTTTAATGACATATCAGAACGGCCGGTTTTTGAAGGAGGTGGTACGCGCGAGCGACGGACACCATTATTATGCCCTGGCAAAGAATATGCTGACGGGCAAGGGATACGTCTTATGGAACCACCCCAGTTCCTATCGCCCACCGCTCTATCCGCTTATACTGGTCCTGTCATTTTTTACCTTCGACTACAGCATTGTTGCGGTACGCTTTATCCAGACGGTTCTTTCAGCGGTGACCTGTCTTATGATGTACATATTAGGAAAAGAGAGTGTCAATGAACGTATCGGCTTTCTTTCGGCACTCTTCACTATGCTCTATTTTCGGTTTACCTTCTGGTCGATTTACATACTTACTGAAACCCTGTATATATTTTTATCGGTGCTTACCATTACATTTCTCATATCTGCGCTCAAGGGCACCTCACGTTTTCGTTTTTTTATGACGGGCATTCTGTGGGGAATTACCTTTTTATGCCGCCCCGAATTCGGAGGTTTTCTGGTCTTTGTGCTCGGATATATGGCGCTCCGGGAGGGAATTCTGACAAAGGCCTTTATGCAGCGGGCCTCCCTGTTGGTTATCGGTACCTTGATTGCTATTGCACCCTGGGCTATCCGAAACGCCCTCGTACACCACGCCTTTATCCTGGGTACCACGACATTCGGGACCCAGCTGTACGGCGGCAATAGCCCTTACACGACAGGGGGTACCGACGGGTGGGCATCGGTTGGTGTGGATTATGATTTCCCACCCGGCATTAAACCAAACAGAATGCCCGAGGTCGAGTGTCAATCTATTTTAGTCAAAGAGGCGCTGCAGTACATCCGGGAGAATCCCGGCCGCATCGTACGGATATGGCCGCGGAAACTGCTCAATTTTTACCGCATCTATCCTTCAACCGCCTCGTTGCGGCACAAAATTTTTATGGGGTTTCAGGATGGTTTTCTCTATGTGTTTACCTTGATCGGTACCGTCGTTGCTTTTCGTCGGTATCCGCTCGCGCGGCTCTTTTTCCTGTACGGGGTGTTCTATACCATTCTTATCACGCTGCTTATCTCCGAGCTGCGCTATCGTTTTTACATTACGCCGTTTTGGATCGTGCTTGCGGCAGTGGGCTTTGATGCGGTTTCGGGTCTCTTCAGAAAGAAAAAGAAGGCCCGAGCGAATACCTCTTCGTTTCATGTCATGACGGCGAATGAGGCTGTAGAGATCTCCAGATGAGTTATATGTGTATGTA
Source organism: Candidatus Omnitrophota bacterium (assembly GCA_016930485.1). Lineage (GTDB taxonomy): Bacteria > Omnitrophota > Gorgyraeia > JAFGGP01 > JAFGGP01 > JAFGGP01. The sequence continues at coordinate 109,679 of JAFGGP010000011.1, forward strand.
ACGGTCCTGTAAGCAGGGCCTGGGAAAAAATATGCACAATGAAGCGGCCATGATTATCGGCGTTCTTCCCGAGCAGGGAGGCAGTATTACGTCCTACAGTTTTTCAGGTCAGGATGAGCGGCTGGTTACCTACTATCTCGGTTCGTATGCCCGCTCCTTTGATAAGACATATTTTTTCTCCTACAGGAAGGAATCAAAGGACCTGCCCGCCCGGTGCGAGCTCGCGGACAATAAGTGGGGGCTGCACCGGTGGCTCTATGGACCTCTCCTTCCGATTCTTTATAAAAGGCACTTTAGACGATGTTCGCTGTTGCGCGTGATGCAGGCAACGGGAGAGGTGCCGGCCCTTCTTGCCAAGGCATTGTTCAGGGTGCCGGTCGTGGCTACGTACGGGTATCGTTATGACCTGCATGCGCGTTTAGAGGGACACTGGTTCAGGTCGCTTCTCTTCAGACTGAGAGAGCGCATTGCGCTGCCTCGGTTTGATGCCGTTATCATTACCAATAGCGAGACATACAGGCATGTATCGCGCTATCTTCCTCCGGAGAGGATATGGTATATCCCTAACGGGGTCGATACCGCCCTTTTTCGACCCGATCCGGAAGGGGAAAAGCAGAGTAAGGTAAAAACGGTTATTGCTGTGGGGGGATTAAGACGGCAGAAAAATTATCCCCTTTTACTCGAGGCTATTTCACGGCTGGGGAGAGGGGTAAAGCTTAAGATTATCGGAGACGGGACATTGCTGGAGGGGCTCAGGACACATGCCCGGCAGCTTAAGGTGGATGTTGAATTTACCGGGAGCATACCTCATGAAAAACTGCCCCCCTACCTTAATCAGGCGGATGTCTTTGTAATGAGTTCTTATGCCGAGGGACATCCAAAGGCCCTCCTTGAGGCGATGAGCTGCGGCTTGCCCTGTGTCGGTGTCGCTATTGAGGGGATCAAAGATGTGATTACCGATGGCGTCAACGGTCTTGTGTGTCAGGCAGAGCCAGGAGATCTGGCGCGGGCGATCGCCCGTTTACTGGATGACAAAGCGCTTTCGCAGAGGCTGGGCGAGGAGGCCCGCCGGTCGGTACAGGAGTGCTATGAACTTACTGATCTCATCGATCAGGAGATTGCACGCCACAGGGATTTAATCGCCTTACAGACGCGCGGCACCACATCTTCCTGGATAGCGGCTTTACGGGGTCGCATTGCACGGATTAACGGGGTCCGCGATCTTATTCATAAAGTACGGGAAAAAATCCTCAACGGGGTCTGGTCTGTTTTTACGATACGGGGGATGAAGGTGCGCGCCCTCATCAGAAAAAGAAAGCAGCACGTTTCACAGAAAAGGGCGCTGCGATTTCCCGATACGCTGCACATTGAGCTGACCAACAGGTGCAACCTTAACTGTGCCATGTGTTCGCACGACAGGATGAAACGGATCAGAAAAGATATGGATTTTCATCTCTTTAGGTGCCTGATCGACGAATGCAGGAATTACCCGGTAGATGCGATATCGCTTTACTATTTCGGCGAGGCCCTCCTTTACCCCCACCTTCTAGAGGCTATCCGGTATGCGCATCAGACACTGGACGGTGTTCATACACGCATCCGTACCAATGCACAGCTTCTTACCGAGCGCAGGACGAGGGAGCTTTTGGCCTCGGGATTGACGGCCCTTGAGTTTTCTCTCGAGGGTTACACCAGGGAGGTCTATGAGACACTCATGAAGGGGGCATCTTACGAAGAGACCCTCGAGCGCCTCGGCAGGTATTTCCGTCTGAAGAAGGAACTGGGCATCCGCCAGCAGAACGCTATCGTGACCGTGGCCATGGATGAAACACTACCGGCGATGAAGCAGTTTGTACGCGCCTGGTCACGATTCGCGCCGGTAAGCGTTACCAGGCTCCATTCGGGTTTCGTGACAGGAGAGTCTTCTCTGCCGGGAAAAACGGCGTATCAACGCACTATACCATGCCCCGAGCCCTTTTATCACGCAATGGTTCTTTCTAACGGCGAAGTAACGTTTTGCTGCTGCGATGTCGAAGGGGCGCTCTCCATAGGCAATATCACAAGACACAATCTGCATACTATCTGGAACAGTCGGCGCGCAGAGGAGATTCGGCGCTTACACCGTGAGTGTGCGTTCGACACCCTTCCTATCTGCAGGCAGTGTTCGAACGGCATTCTCCGCCAGGGGGTCATCAGACGATGAATATAGCGTTTATGACTGAGTACTTTTCTCCGTTTGTGATCGGCGGCGCAGAGCTGAGCGCCTACGCGCTTGCCCGGGAGCTGACCGGGCGGGGGCATTCGGTGACCGTCGTTACCCCCAACTACGGTGCCCGCGAGTACGAGGAGATCGGCGGAATCAGGATATACCGCATCGCCTTTCCGCAGAAACTGAAACCCGGCGACCAGGCCCGCTCGTTCTTCATGCACAGCGTATTCATGCAGCTGTACTTCGCGCGGTGTCTTGTCCGGATCTGCCGCCGTCATAAGATAGAAGTTATACACGCGCAACACACCAATGCCATTATCCCGGCGTTTGTAGCGGCAGCATTTACCCGGTGCCGTTCGGTGGTGACGCTCAGGGATTTTCATTCGATTACCGCCGGCAGCGTGTTGTGGCTTAACCGGCGTTCCGGCGAAGAGAACATTCAGGCTGCCGGCGGATATTTCCGGAGCGCCTTTCGATTTCAGAAATTTTTCAATCCCGATCAAAACGGTTTCGCCCGCCTAAAGGCGTGGTGCGATATCATATATCGGTGGCCGGATCTCCGGTTACGCCAGTTTTGTCTGCGCCGTTTCGATACGGTTATCGGGGTGAGCGAGAACCTCCGGGCGCTCTATTTCGAGAACGGTTTTGCCTGCCTCAAAGGCCGTTTCCGGGTTCTCTATAATATACCACCTGACTGTTCGCGGGTTCCCTATAACCCGGAGGGAATAAAGAGGAAGTATGTCATCCCGGAGGATGCCCGCGTCGTATTGTGGGCGGGCAGGCGGACGCCTGCCAAGGGGTTCGATGTTTTTCTTAGGGGTATCCCGCTGGTGCGGGACCGCCTATCGGATGTCTGTTTCGTCGTGGCGGGGAGAGGCCTTGCGTGCGATGAATCATTACAGAGTATAAGCGCCATCCGAGATCTGGGCGTTCTTCCAAATCAGGAGATTCTGAAACTGATGACAATCTCTGATGTGGTCGTTGTCCCGTCGCAGTGGGACGAGCCCCTCAGCAGAACCATGATAGAGGCCCTCTCGATGGGCAGACCGGTTATTGGTACCTCTGCCGGGGGGACACCTGAGCTGATCAGTGACGGGGAAAACGGTTTTTTGATCAGGCCGGGTGATGCCGGGGATCTGGCGGAAAAAATAGCACTCATTATCAGTGACCGCGAACTGCAAAAAAGACTGTCGCTTCGGGCAATCGAGTCAATAAGACGCATATGCAGTCCGGAGCGCATTACCGATGAGGTCCTCGCTGTATACCGGGGCGATCAGGTAGTGCAAAGGTCTCAGCCTGAGACGGCATCTTCTTATATCGGTAGATTATGAAACAGGGATATCTTTTAAAAGAGCGGCTTCTGCTTATCGCGATTCTTATGGGCGCGCTTTTTGTGCGGGTCTATAAAGGGGGAGATCACTTTACCGGAGGAGATGAGGCCGACCGGGTGCTGTATGCCCTGCAGTTATTTCGTGGCAGCCTGTTTAGCATCGACCCTCTGTATAATCCTGTCGGAAGGCTCGTTATCTACTCCTACAGCTGGATACATATGGTGCTTTTTTCTATCGTTATCGGCCTGGCCTCTTTATTAAGGCTGCCCCTTAACGAGCTGGTTTTTTCGCTGCCCAATGTTATAGAGGGTGTGGCATCGGTGTATCTGCTTTATCTCCTGGTAAAACGGCTGTCGAATGTCCGCTCAGGGCTCCTTGCCGCACTGCTTTTAGCCATTAACCCGTTACACGTAGCCTGGTCACGTGATACCAACGAAGGGGCAATATCGCTGTTTCTTTTCATGCTTATTATCTATGCCTTTAGCCGATACTTTAGTAATCCTTCACCACAAAAAGGATGGTTTGCCTCAACCTGTTTTGGCATGTATCTGGTGCAAGATGTCAGGGCCTATTTTTTAATACCCCTTATCCCAGCATTGGGTATCTGTGAATATTATGCGACAGAAAAACGGACCGATACTGTGTCAAAAAAACAGATGCTCAAGGATGTCTTTGGAAAGCTCCTCCGGAAGGAAATTGTGCTAATGCCGCTGCTTTTTATAGGGTTTTATCTGCTTCTCCATGCAGGCTTTGTCCTGGCGGGGCATCCGGAAAAAGGGTTTTTCGGCCGCATACTCGTTAAAGACATGAACCGCTATCCTGTCTGGGGGTTTCATGGGCTGGCATTTGTGAGGGCCCTGTGGCCGAATAACGGTCCGGGCCTTGCCCTTTTTGCCCCCCTCGTTCTTCTCTATGGCATGTACCGCTCACCCGCCAATCCGCGGACAGCATTTGTAGTTCTGTGGGCATTGTTTCTTGCCCTGCCGTTTTTATTTGTTCTGGATCCTTCAACCCCTGGCATGGAGACAGAGATGCTGCAGACCTTTGTCCCGATTATTATTTTAACCGCTGTGTTTCTTGAGGAGTCCGTTAGAAGGATTACTGCCCCGCGGAGATCCCGCCTTGCCCGCGTTCTTATCCGTGTCGTGCCGATGACCATCGGTGTCTTTATCGTAGTGACGACATTTCTGGGCATGTATCTTATGGTGTATTCGGTCGAAATAAAGGGTTGGCGCCTGAGGCCTGTTTTGAGCAGTGCCCACCCCAATTACGGCATAAAGAGCGCCGGTGTCTACCTCAGGGAGAGGGCGGATAGGTATGCGCGCATTTATTCGGAAGAGGAGCTTACGAATATGATGTTTTATGCCAATAGGATATCGTCGAACTGGAATTATAAGGACAGGGATTTTTTGCTTGTGCCGAAAATCTCTCTGCGCTACCGGGAACGGCGGTATCCTCCGTCTGAGTACCTGAGAGATAATTATTTTCATGTGGCCGAGATTCGCTCGCAGGGCAAAGGCGTTTTGGATATTTTCGCAAAAGAGAAATTGCCGTTCGAAGTACTGGATGTCGAGACCTGTGACCGGCTCTTTGACCGGAAATACGCCAACCTTCATGAGTTGGTGAGTGCGCCGTTTTGCTCGACCCAGATCGCGCAGAATCGGCTGCATTTTGAAAAAATGGACGAGGTATATCAAAAATGGATTACGGCGGTCAAGGAGGATGTAAAGGCACAGGAAACTATCCGGTAAAGGAATATACATGAATACGCATATCGCATCTATAAGTAACACAAGGCCTCACAGCGGGACAGGGACCACCAACGAATTAGCGGTTATTATCCCTGTTTATAACGAGGCAGACGGCGTAGAAAAAAATATCGGAGACTGGATCAGGGCGTTATCCAGGCTCGGTATCAGATATCGTATTTTTGCCATCAATGACGGATCGACGGATGCAACCGGGGCTATTTTGGAAAAAATAGCACAGAGGCACGAGCGGATAGATATTATCCACAAGCAAAATGAGGGGCACGGAACAGCGATACTGCAGGGGTACCGTATTGCCCTTAAGAAAGGGTACCCATGGATATTTCAGACGGATAGTGACGGACAGTTTTATGAAGCTGACTTTGAGAATGTGTGGCGTAACAGAAAGTCGTTCGATTGTATCATAGGGTACCGATACAAGAGAAACGACTCCTTTTCACGGCTATTGGTGTCAGGTGTATTGCGGCAGCTTATCTTTCTTTTGTGGGGCAGAAAGATTGCGGATGCCAATAGCCCGTATCGGCTCATGAGGCATGAATTTTTAAAAGAGACCCTCGAACGCATCCCCGAGGGTACGTTTGCCCCGAACATCTTTTTATCCGTACTTGGCCACATGCAGCGGGGGGTAAAGATGCTGGAGATCCCGGTGCGACACAAAAGGAGGATATGCGGGTGCAGTTCTATCAGAAATGCCTACTTTTTCAGGGCGCTTCTGCGGTCATTCGCACAGCTCTGTTCTTTTAGATGGGGTGGAAAAATATGAATTCCGATAATTCGATAATCTTGGGCGGCGGCATTACGGGTCTGGCTGCGGGTGTTGTGAGCGGCTACGCGGTGTATGAAAAAAAAGAGATTCCCGGCGGATTGTGTGCCTCCTACTATCTAACCAGCGGCGGTACCAGGACCTACGAGCGCGTAAGCGGTGATTCGTACAGGTTTGAAATCGGCGGCGGGCATTGGATTTTTGGGGCGACCGGCCCGGTCGAACGTTTTTTGCGCAACTTTGCCATATGCAGGGAATATAAAAGGAGTTCCGGCGTGCTGCTTTCGCGGTTTAATAAAATTATCCCGTATCCGTTGCAGTACCATCTGTCATATTTTCCCGAGGATGTCCAGACGAGAATACTGAAGGAGATAAACGAACGGCACGAACACCCCGCCAAAAAGCCCGTTACCTTGGCTGAATGGTTAGAAGGTACTTTTGGACCGACATTGTATGAGCTGTTTTTTGGGCCGTTCCATGCGTTATATACCGATGGTCTTTTTACGCGGGTGGCGTGCAGCGATACCTACAAGAGCCCTTTTGATAAAAGCCTCATAGCACGCGAGGCAAGACCGTCGGAAGAAATAGGGTACAATACGCGATTTTTATATCCCGAGGCAGGATTGGATGCCCTTATCTCGTCGATGGCCTCCCGGTGCGACATACTCTACAACAAAGAAGCGGTCAGGATAGATGCAAAACGCAAGAGAGTACATTTTTCAGACGGTACCTCCAGAGGCTATGAAAGGCTTATCTCTACCCTGCCGTTACATCATACGTTGTATCTCTGCCGGGCAGATCTTAACGAACCGTTTGCGTACACATCGGTACTTGTTGTTAATGTAGGCGCGCAAAAGGGCAGAACATATCCTAAGGAGCACTGGGTATATATGCCGCATACCAGGAGCGGGTTCCATCGAGTTGGTTTTTACAGTAATGTAGACGCGTCTTTTTTGCCTGCCCGTGCTTCATCTACCACCGGTAGTCTCTATATAGAGAAGGCCTTCACGGGCGGCACGGCATTGAGTATGGATGAGCGCCAGCATATAGCGCGTAGCATGATAGATGAGGTAACGGAGATGGAGTTTATTTCTTCGGTAGACGTATACGATGTTACCTGGATCGATGTAGGGTATACCTGGAATTATCCTGGTTCATCCTGGAGGGAACGGGCAATTGCGTTGTTACAAGAACAGGATATTTTTCCTCTAGGAAGATACGGCTTATGGCAATTTCAGGGGTTGGCCCAGTCAGTCGAAGAGGGAATGAATGTGGTAGAAAAAATGCAGGGAGCCCGGGTCTGTGAGCGCACGTAAGGGTAGCCAGGAAACCATGAACATTCTTTTATATTCACCGTCATATTATACAAGACCCGTGAAGATGAATTTTCCCTACGCCATCGTGGCGCTTGGTTCGTATCTCTCTAACAGGGGTTATCCGGTGCGGTTACTTGACGGAAGCGTGGAGACAGACATCGCCGGCAGGATACGGGAGGATGCGGCGTGGGCGGATGTGATGGGGGTGAGTATGACCACCTTTCAGATTCAATATGCACTTCGCGATATCGCCCTTGCCAAAGAGGTCAATCCGGATATCGTCGTTGTCGCCGGCGGGGTCCATCCGACGCTCATGCCCGAAGAGACGGTAAACCACCCTGACATCGACTTTGTCATTACCCATGAAGGGGAAGAGCCTCTTCAGGAATTGGTCGATGCCCTCGCGCTCGGTTTATTCCCCGACGCTATCCCTAATCTTGTGTATCAAAAAGACGGCGTTGTTGTCAAAAATCCACGCCGGCCTTTTCTTGATATGAACCGCCTGCCGGGCATGGACTGGGATCTTCTGCAGAACGTGACCCTTGAGGCGATGAGGAAACGCAGGACAGGAGTGCTTCTGGCGGGGAAAGGATGCGATTATCAATGCACCTTCTGCTTTAACCCGGTTGCCAGAAACACCTTCCGTGCCCGTTCGGCACAGAATATTATAAAGGAGATTGATGTCCTGAGGCATCGGTATGGCGTTACGGATATTTATTTCAGGGACGAAAATTTTCTCTACCGTAAAGAGCGGGCGCTTGAGGTTGCGGGGCATCTCGTATCCCGTGCGCACGGGATTACGTGGTCGGCACTGTCGCGCGTCAACTTTTTGGGCCCAGGTGCCATCAACGACCAGGATATGGCCCTGCTTGTAAAAAGCGGGCTCAGGAAACTAAAATTTGGCGCCGAATCAGGCGATCAGCATATGCTGAACGAGTTAAGGAAAGGTATCCGGGTAGACCAGATATATTCGGCGGCCGAGATGTGCCGCCGGCACGGTGTGAAGGGGTCGTTTTCGTTTATGACGGGACTTCCGGGAGAGACGTGGAATCAATACATGAAGACACTTGACTGCATAGACAGGGTCAGGTCGATTTTAGGCGGGGGGTCCGAGATTCTCGGCCCGCACGCATTTTTTGCATATCCGGCCGGAGAACTGTATCAAAAGTGCATCCGGTTGGGCTATAAACCTCCCAGTACCCTTGAAGAATGGGGGCAGACCGAGCGTCACCTGGTAACCGGCTTGAGTCGGTACTACCGGCGGGATCATCCGCATTATCACTATATTCAGAATATTGCCCTCCTGCGTACACTGCGTGAGATATCGCTTATCGCTTTATGTAGACCGCCGTACCGACGCAGGGACCTCAGAAATCTGGTGTTGTTGCCAGTCATTATTCTTGCCAAGGTCCGGTGGAGATTGCGCTGGTTCGGCGCCGGCCTATTCGAGATACGGCTGATTGCGTATCTAAAAGGAAAGATGTTCAGTCAGCAGGGCCGGGCAGGCGGCCGCACCGATATAAAGAGAGGGATGAGACACTATGAAAAAAGCGCTGCTGTGTGTTCCTCAGTCTGATTACGGAAAAAAACCCCAACAACCGCCGCTGGGACTTCTGTCGATAGCGGCTGTCCTGGAGCATGCGGGTTATGTGGTGGAACTATTCGATAACAGCATTCAGAGGCTTGCGTCTCCGATGCTGCACCGTTTCTTCCGCAGGGCGGCTCCGGACATTATCGGTGTGAGCCTGCATGTCGAAAATCGATTTGCGGCAAAGAAAATGACAGAGGTGGCAAAAAACGCCTTGCCCGGTATCCCCGTTGTTGTGGGAGGGGCCTTTGCGACACTGTGTCATCGCGAGATAATCGAGGACTGGTCCTCCGTCGACATCGCGGCGCGCGGCGAGGGTGAATATCTCTTTGGCGAGATTATGCAGCATCTCGGAGATAGGGAGTGGGGCGCGGTGAAGGGCGTCACGTTCCGCCGAGGAAGCGAAGTGATATCTACCGAAGACAGGGAGCTTATCGCCGACCTTAACAACCTTCCAGACCCGGCATTTCACCTTTTGTATATGGATGAGTATCCGAACTATCTGGCAGAGATCGGACTGACGGAAGCCGGCATTATTGCGCCCGATGAGATGCCGACTTATACCGCTTCGCTGATGTTCGGCAGAGGCTGCCCTTTTAAATGCATCTTTTGCAATACCAACGCGTTATGGAAAGGAAAATATAGAATCATATCCCCGGAGAGGGCCGTTGAACAAATCCAGTGGCATTACTCCCGGGGTGTCAACGGGTTTACGTTTTGGGACGATGATATCTTAATCGACAGACAATGGTTCTTCAGACTGTGCGATCTTATCGAAGAAAGGGGCATGAAGATATTCTATAAGTGCCTGACCAATGTAAGGCATATCGATGAAGAGGTTGCAGAAAGATTGCACAGGACAGGGTGTCGGTTTATAACGCTCGGGATTGAGCACGGCTCCGAAAGGGTGCTTGATCTCATGAATAAAAAAATCACGCGCGGGCAGATTGAATCGGCCCTCGGCTTTCTCTCAAAGAAACGTATATTTGTCCAGGGCAGCCTGATGCTCAACACACCCGGAGAGACACTGGAGGATATACGTGACGGGCTTGTGTATTTTCATAAACTGGAAGAGGAGTATGCGTATGGCGCTTCCCTGCCGTCTGTAATGAAGCTCTATCCGGGCACGGATGTAGAGAGACAGCTCCTCGAGAGTGGCGCAATGCGCCCTATCCGGTGGACAGAGAAGTATGTTGAGAGGAGAAATATATTTTTCAGAACCTCTCCCTATGTTCCGCTTTACGAAAATACAAGAACTGAAGAACTGGCCAGTTACCTCATCAGTCAGATGATAGACAGCCGACTGGGGGGGTTTTTTCTGAGGATGCTCTTCGTTCATATTGTTTCCTTGAGGAAAGAGTTGCATATCAAAGAAAAGATCCGCATGGTGTTTTATTGCCTGAGGGGTATATGGTGGTCGCTCAAAAAAGGCGATTTTGCTCAAAAGACCGCGACGGTCTCCTTTATAGTCAAGACGCTCTGTGTGACAGGTGCCAAAAAAATAGTGAAACGGTTTGCCAAAGGCAAAAAACCGTCCCCGGAGATCGTGTATGTCTCTTATTCAAATCTTTCGCTGGAGGCGGCTAACTCTATTCAGACGTATCTAACGGCGATGGAGTTATACAATAGAAACAGACATATAGAAATATACATACCGCATTCACCCGGAAGACGCGCGACGCGTTCTTTTTTGCCTGTGCGGCGCATCAGATATCTGTCTCTAAAGAGCCTGTTTTGCTTCTTTGGGTTCGGAGAGTACTTCCCGAACTATTTAACGTTTATTGATCAGGTTGGTTTTGCCTGCGGCGTTTCGCTCGTGTTGTTATTCGAAAAGCTAAAAAAAACCACCTCCTCCCCGGTTATCTATGTGCGGGATGTGCCCTTTGCGGCAGCGTATAACGTACTATTTAAAAAGATACTCAGGCTGCCTCTGATTGTGGAGGTTGCCGCTCTGGAGAGGAATCAGAGGTACCTTACGGAGTTCCGCTTTATGAGACCTATTTCTTCACGGCTTGATATATGGGCTATCCGGAAGGCCGACGGGGTGGTCACGCAGGCCGATTCTTTGAGGAAATATGTAATTGAAACCTTTCGAAAAGACCCTTCGTGCGTGAGGGCTATTTTGAATAGTTTTGACAGCCGGCTTTTTTATCCCCGCCAAAAGGCGTACTGCAGAAGATATCTGGGTCTGGATGATGCGTCTTTCATAGTGCTTTATTCCGGTCTCAGTTTTAGGTACAGGAAGGTACCGGATCTTATCAAGGCCCTCCAGTACCTTGATAACCCGAATATAAAGCTTTTGTTTCTCGGCGGCGATCGGTCGTATGAGCAGGCGATGCGTGCCATGCTGAAAGAATTTGACGTTTCACCTGAAAGAGCGATCTTTGCCGGCCGGGTTCCTCTTAAAGAAGTGCCCTTGTATTTAAACGCGGCCGATGCGCTTATTATTTCAGGGATGATTGCCTACGATACATCAACCCTCAAATTATTCGAGTACATGTCCGTAGCCAGGCCGATTATATGCGGCGATGCCCCTGTCCTGCGGGAGATACTGGGCCCGGACGGCGCACTCTATTTCAGGCTCAGAGACATGAAGGAGTTTGCCGGTGCGGTCAGGGCCCTTGCGGAGAATGAGGAATTAAGAAAAGGGTTGAGCGAGAGGGCGTTGAGGCTCTCCGGGAATTTCACGTATAAGAAGAGGGCCGAGGAGATCCTGGAGTTTTGTGCCTCTATAAAGGAAAACAGACGGGAAGGCGAGAAGAGACATACGCAGACCCGCACCGAAGACGATAGTTTTGTCAGCATGAGGGAGCACCATGGAATCACAGCGGAGATTCCCGGGGGGGAAAATCACCAAAGGTATGCATAACCAGAATCTCGATGCCTTATTTTTTACCCCGTTAGATCCGGAAGAAAACCCCGCTTTTCAAAACGGGGATGAATGCGATGGTGAATCGGAACAGAAAAAAAGGTCCCGCCCTTTAGGACGGGGTCTAACGGGGTTTACGTCTCTTGCCGGTTCAGTTTCTTGGAATGAATCCATGAGGGAACATACTACCTTGAGGGTGGGCGGTCCGGCCGATGTCTTGATTATTCCCGCTGATGTACATGACGTGGCACGGGTTTTTGAGACGGCTGCCACACATCGTCTGCCTGTTACTGTCATAGGGAACGGCTCCAACCTTCTGGTGAGCGACGAGGGGATTGAGGGGATAGTGATTAAGATATCAGGCACCTTCGCCGACATAACAGTATGCGACGGGGCGCTTTCGGTCGGCGCGGGATGCAGCCTGTCGCGGTTAATAGATGAGGCGAGACGGCATAGTCTTACCGGCCTTGAGCCACTTACGGGCATTCCCGGCACCGTGGGCGGTGCCCTTGTTATGAATGCCGGTGTGCAGGAAGCCGCTATCGGAGACGCGGTCGAGACGGTAACGGTAATGGACACGGGCGGGCATGTTACCGAACTGGATTCGTGTAAATGCCAGTTCGGTTACCGCTCGAGCATATTCCAGAAGGAGGCGTGGATTATTCTGAATGCCCGCCTGCGGCTGCGACGGGGCCGCATGGAGGACATTGACGAACGCATCGGACGACACCGGGAGGCGCGCAGGAGGAGACAGCCGCTTGAGCTCTATAGCGCCGGGAGC
>JAFGGP010000012.1 GCA_016930485.1 Candidatus Omnitrophota bacterium
CATGGAAAAAGAACAGCGTTTTGCCGTCCGCGAAGGCGGCAGAACGGTTGGTGCCGGGGTGGTTGCAGACGTTATTAAATAGGTGGGCGCAAATCGTTTTTCACAACAACTAAAGGCATAAGCGATGGTCCAGGAAATTATTACGTTAGAATGCACAACGTGTAAGAATCGAAATTACACCTCTACAAAGAACAAAAAGAATGTTGCCGAGAGACTGCAACGTAAAAAGCACTGTCGCTTTTGCCGAACGCATACTGTTCATAAAGAAATAAGGTAGCAATATGTGCGGCTGGAGTAGGCCTGTAGCTCTAATTGGCTAGAGCAGCGGACTCCAAATCCGACAGTTGGGGGTTCGAATCCCTCCAGGCCTGCCATATTGAGAAACATGTTATGATAGCGAAAATCACAAAATATTTAACAGAGGTAAAAACCGAATTGCGCAAGGTTTCCTGGTCTTCGAGAGGCGAGCTGATCAACTCGACCATTGTTGTGTTGATTACGGTAGCGATACTGGCCGCATTCGTCGGGATTTGCGATTTATTTCTGTTTAAAACCGTGAGTGTCCTCTTTAGGTAAGATGAAAAGCTGGTACGTTATCCATACTCAGACGGGCCAAGAAGAAAAGGTCAAGGCGAATGTAGAGAGCAGAATCAAGGATTCTGGTTTAGCCGACAGGATCTCGCAGGTACTCATTCCGACCGAAAAGGTTTCCGAGGTCCGGGGCGGACAGAAGAAGATATCCACCAGGAAATTTTATCCCGGGTACGTCCTGGTGGAAATGGAGTTAAGCGACGAGGCGTGGTATTTTATCCGCAATACACCGGGTGTTACCGGATTTGTCGGTCCTGGCAAGAAACCGCTCCCCCTTGACGAAAAAGAGGTCAAGCGCATCATAAAACAGACCGAGGAGAGAAAAGAAAAGCCCAAGCCGAAAGTAGAGTTTGAGAGCGGCGAGAGCGTGCGCGTCAAAGAGGGTCCGTTTACGAATTTTACCGGCGTTGTCGAAGAAGCGAACCCGAATAAAGGGAAACTCAAGGTAATGGTTTCTATCTTTGGCCGTGCGACCCCGGTAGAACTTGAATACTGGCAGGTCGAACGTCTGTAAGGAAGGATAGAATGGCAAAAAAGGCGGTAGGAACGGTAAAGTTGCAGATTCCCGCAGGGGCGGCAAACCCGGCCCCTCCGGTAGGCCCGGCTCTTGGGCAAGCGGGTGTCAACATCATGGAATTTTGCAAGTCATTCAATGACAAGACAAAAGACCGTGAGGGCATGATACTGCCGGTTGTTATTACTGTCTATGAGGACAGAAGCTTTACCTTTATTATAAAGAGTCCTCCGGCAGCGGTATTGTTGAAGCGTGCCTGCGGCATTGCAAAGGCGTCCGGAACGCCTAATAAGGAGAAGGTTGGATCGGTAACCGGTGCGCAGGTCGAGGAAATAGCAAAGACCAAGATGAAGGACTTAAATGCTTTTGATCTTGAACAGGCAAAGCGAATTATCGAGGGGACTGCGCGGAGCATGGGGATCGAGGTAAAAAATGAGTGATAGATCAAAAAGATACGACACGGCGCAGGAAAAACGTGACAGGCAAAAGGCCTACTTATTGGACGAGGCATTTCAGCTCATCAGGAATTTTCCAAGGGCAAAGTTTAATGAGACGGTGGATGTTGCTCTTACGCTCGGCATTGACCCCAAACAGTCTGACCAGGCTGTCAGGGGCTCAACGGTTCTTCCGCATGGGACCGGCAAATCGAGAAGGGTTCTGGTATTCTGCAAGGGGGAAGTGGCGCAACGGGCGAAGGAAGAAGGCGCTGATTATGTAGGTGCTGATGATCTGATACAAAAGATACAGGACGGTTGGCTCGATTTCGATGTTGCCATTGCAACACCCGATATGATGAAGGATCTGGGAAAGGTAGGCCGTGTCTTGGGCCCGCGTGGGCTTATGCCGAATCCGAAGACTGGCACGGTGACCCAGAATGTCGAAAAGGTTATCAAAGAGGCAAAGGCAGGACGAATCGAATTTAAAAATGACAAAACCGGTGTTGTGCATACCATAATCGGAAAAATATCTTTTGAGGAAAAGGCGTTAAAAGAAAATCTGCAGGCGTTGGTGGATGCTATTAAACGGTTAAGGCCTCAGAGTGTAAAGGGGCAGTTTATAAAAAACATATATATTTCTACAACGATGGGCCCTTCAATAAAAATAGCCCTTAATGAAATAGCGGAATAACCCTCAAGGCATACTTACAGCTATGGATAGTATCGGAAAACAGGTTAAACAGGCAATGGCAGAAGAGTTGGCAGCGAAGTTTGCCAATGTCGATTCGTTTTTTGTTGGTAATTTTGTCGGCATAAAGGTGGTGGACGATCACACGTTACGGGAGAGGCTCCGGCAGCACTCGTGTCGATATATAGTTGTAAAGCACACATTGGCAAAGCTGGTGTTGACGCAATTGGGGGTGGGGGATCTTATGAGTTTTATGGAAGGACCGACCGGCCTGGCATTTGGCGGAAACGACCCGGTTGCCATCTCGAAGGTGCTGGTAGAGTTCAGCAAGGATTATCCTTCATTTTCTGTGCGAGGCGGAATCGTCAACAGCAAACTCCTCTCGTCGGCCGATGTAGAAGAGTTTGCCAAGCTCCCTTCTATAGAGGTATTGCGCGCACAGGTCCTGGGCGGGATGCTTGCGCCGATTAGCGGATTTGTGAGCGGCCTGCAGGGCATTATCAGAAAATTTGCCCTGACACTCAAGGAAATCGCTGCCAAAAAAGAAGCCGGTCAATAAAAACAATACAAAACCCTGCGGGTTGCAACTGCGGGGTTTTATTCACTTGTGCTACCGGATGTACGCAACTGTAGATATCATTAAAAAAGGAGGAAGAGGCAATGAGCGAACAGGAAAAAACAACACAAAACGCCGAAGAGGCAGAGGCCCAGGCAGCCGAGACTCAGGCGACTCAGGATGCTGAACCCGAGACCAGCGATGAGCCGGTCATCGATCTCTCCGCTACCGCTTCTAAGATACTCGAAGAGATAAAATCCCTAAGTGTCTTGGAGCTTTCAAATCTGGTAAAGGCGCTTGAGAAGGAATTTGGCGTTTCTGCGCAGGCGGCAATTATGGCTGCCCCTGGGGCAATGATGACCCAGGCCGGCGGCGGTGCCGCTGGTGGCGCCGCAGAAGAGAAGACGTCCTTTAACGTAGTACTGGCTACTGTCGGCGATAAGAAAATTCAGGTTATTAAAGAAATCCGCGCCGTCACGAATCTTGGTTTGAAGGAGGCAAAAGATCTTGTAGAGTCCGCACCTTCCACAGTAAAAGAGGGCGTCAGCAAGGAAGAGGCCGCAGAGGTAAAGGCGAAGCTCGAGGCTGTAGGCGCGACAGTCGAGGTGAAGTAACAAACGGTACACATTACGATAGTGAACCTTAAGCATTTTTCACCACAACAAACGAGGGTCGAAGGTTATGGAGCGGAAAAACTTCGCTAAGCTACAATCAGTGTACGAAATGCCCAATCTGGTTGATATACAGCTTTGTTCGTATGAGGAGTTTCTTCAGCCGGAACTTCCAAAGACGAAGCGTAGAAACAGGGGGCTGCAGGCGGTCTTTAATGAGGTTTTTCCGATAGAGAGCTACGATAAGGCATTTTCTCTCGAATTCATCAGTTACACCCTCGGAAAGCCTAAGTACAATATCGATGATTGCCGGAAGCGCGCCATGTCGTATGCCGCTCCCCTCAGAATTAAAGTGAAGCTCAGATCGAGCAAAGAGGTGAAGGAGCAGGAGGTCTACCTGGCGGATCTGCCGCTGATGACCCCGACGGGCACGTTTATCATTAACGGCGATGAGCGGGTGGTGGTGAGTCAGTTGCACCGTTCTCCCGGGGTATCATTTGAAGAGGATGTGCACCCGAATGGAAAACGTCTGTACTCGGCGCGGATTATCCCCTATCGTGGCGCATGGGTTGAGTTTCAGTTTGATATCAATGACTGCATCTATGTATTCCTTGACAGAAAACGAAAGATGATAGCCACAACATTCATACGTGCGCTCGGGTATTCTTCAGATGCACAGATTCTGTCGCTCTTTTGTAAGACAGAAAAGGTCGAGGTCCCTCGCAAAAGCGTGTTATATAAGTACGTCGGTGCTATTATCGCCAAGGATATTACCGATCCGTCATCGGACAGGCTAATCGCAAATGCCCTTGACGATTTAAGCGAAGCCGTTATTGATGAGTTGTGGAACTGCGGAATTCGTTCGGTGAAGCTTGTCAACTACGAAGAGAATAAAGAAATCATAAACACACTCCGCAGAGACTCGAATAAAACGACCGAAGATGCCTTGGTGTATATTTATCGCAGGCTACGCCCCGGGGATCCACCCAACATAGAAAGCGCGAAGACGTTTCTACAGAGGTTGTTCTTTGATTCAAAGCGCTATGATTTTGAGGAGATGGGCCGGCATATGCTGAATCGCAAGCTGGATATGAATGTCGATCTCAATCAACGCGTTCTCGACAACGAAACGGTTCTTACCGTCTTAAAAAGACTAATCAGATTAAAAAACGGCGAAGGAACTATAGACGATATTGATCATTTAGGGAACCGGCGCATACGGTCGGTCGGCGAGCAGCTGCAGAATCAATTCAGGATTGCCTTAGCGCGCGTTGAGCGCTCCATAAAAGAACGCATGGCTATTTATGATCCCGATACGATGATGCCGCATAACCTGATTAATTCCAAGCTGGTGTCATCTGTCGTTAAGGATTTTTTTGGACGCAGTCAATTATCCCAGTTTATGGATCAAACGAATCCTCTGGCAGAGCTGACGCACAAGAGGAGATTAAGCGCCTTGGGCCCGGGGGGGTTGTCGCGGGAGCGCGCAGGCTTTGAGGTGCGTGACGTTCATACGTCTCACTATGGCAGGGTGTGTCCTATTGAAACCCCGGAAGGACCGAACATCGGCCTGATTGTGTCATTGAGCACCTATGCGAAGCGAAATGAATTTGGCTTTCTCGAAACCCCGTATCGCAAGGTGATAAAGGGAAGGGCAACAGACCAGATTGACTATTTATCGGCGGACGAGGAAGACAAATATGTTATTGCCCAGGCAAATGCGCGTATTGATGACAAAGGAAAGTTTCTGGATGAGGCGGTCTCATGCCGGTTAAGAGGCAACTTTCCTAAGATGTCGCCGGAAAAGATAGATTACATGGATGTATCGCCGGTACAGCTGGTTAGCGTTGCCGCAAGTCTTATCCCGTTTCTTGAACATGATGATGCCAACCGGGCGTTAATGGGTTCCAACATGCAACGTCAGGCAGTCCCGCTTCTGCAGACCGATTCGCCGCTGGTAGGGACCGGGATAGAATACCGGGCGGCCAAGGATTCGGGTAGTGTTGTCGTTGCAAGGGTGGGCGGTATCGTTAATTATGTCGATGCGGAACGCATCGTCGTTAATAACGTCGTCTATGAACTACGGAAATTCGAACGCTCAAACGCCAACACCTGTATTAATCAGCGGCCTATTGTCAAGAAAGGCGAACGTGTAAAAGCGGGTGATGTTGTTGCTGACGGTGCTGCCACCGATGACGGAGAGCTGGCGCTGGGTCGCAATATCCTGGTTGCCTTTATGTCATGGAGGGGATATAACTTCGAGGATGCGATTCTTATTTCCGAGAAGGTGGTTAAAGAAGATATGTACACCTCGGTTCATATAGAAGAGTTTGAAATAGAGGCCCGGGAGACGCGGCTGGGTAATGAGGAGATTACCCGGGATATTCCGAATGTCTCTGAGGAGGCGCTGCGGAACTTGGATGAGAGCGGTATTGTACGGATTGGTGCTGAGGTGAAGCCCGGCGATATCTTGGTCGGAAAGGTGGTTCCCAAGAGCGAGACGGAGTTGACACCGGAGGAGAAGTTGCTGCGGGCCATCTTTGGTGAGAAGGCAGGCGATGTGCGCGATGCGTCATTGCTGGTTCCGCCCGGCATCGATGGCGTTATTGTGGATGTTCGGATTTTTTCACGTAAGGAAGCCCGGACAAGGACAAAGGAAGAAATCCGCAAGGAACGCTCTGAGGTGGAGAAGGTAAAGAAGGAGTATGAGGGGCGGATAGGGCAAATCCAAGAGGAGAAGGCGGCGAAGCTATCACATATGCTTATCGGAAAGGAGCTTGCCTCTCCGATAATCGATGAGGTAGCACAGGAGGTTATTGTAAAGGCGCGTAAGAAGATTACGTCCAACGATGTTAAAAAGATAGTACGTTGCAGTCTCGAGCAACTGAAAATAAGCGATGAGTCTGCGGTCGAGACCGAACTGAAGAAATTGAGCAAGGTGTTCGATGACCAGATCGAAGAACTTGTCTATGAACAGGAAAAAGAAATCGACCGAATCAAGCGGGGCGATGAACTGCCGCCGGGGGTGATTAAGAAGGTAGTTGTGTATGTAGCGAGCAAACGGAAACTTTCGGTCGGAGATAAGATGGCCGGGCGGCATGGCAATAAAGGCGTTATCGCAAAGGTATTGCCGGAGGAGGATATGCCGTTTTTGCCGGACGGCACCCCCGTCGAGATCGTCCTTAATCCTCTGGGTGTTCCGTCGCGTATGAATGTAGGACAGATTCTTGAGACGCATTTGGGCTGGGCTGCCAAGGCACTCGGTATCAAGGTTGCCTCTTCGGTGTTTGACGGAGCCAGAGAGGAAGAGATTAAGGATGCCCTCAAGAAAGCCGGTTTACCTGAGGATGGGAAGACGGTTCTGTTTGACGGATACAGCGGTAAGTCGTTCGATCAATTGGCGACCGTTGGATATATCTATATGATGAAACTTGCGCATCTTGTTGATGACAAGATCCATGCCCGTTCTATCGGACCGTACTCCTTGGTCACCCAGCAGCCGCTGGGGGGCAAGGCCCAGTTCGGCGGTCAGCGTTTCGGCGAGATGGAGGTCTGGGCGCTCGAGGCCTACGGCGCGGCGTATTGCCTTCAGGAGCTTTTGACGGTAAAGAGCGACGATGTGGCCGGGAGGACGCGTGTCTATGAGGCTATTGTTAAGGGAGAAAATTCATTTCAAACAGGAACGCCCGAGTCGTTCAATGTGCTTGTGAAAGAGCTGCAGAGTCTTGGCCTGGATGTCAAGATGGAGAAAATTTCTCAGGATCAGCTCTACCAATAAAAGAGGTGTACCGCTATGAGCGATTTAACCTTTGATGTTATTTCAATCAAAATTGCCTCTCCGGATACCATTCGTTCCTGGTCTCACGGAGAAGTAAAAAAACCTGAGACAATCAACTACAGGACATTTAAGCCGGAGAAAGACGGATTGTTTTGTGAGAAGATTTTCGGGCCCACCAAAGACTGGGAGTGTAACTGCGGCAAATATAAGAGGATTAAACATAAAGGCATTGTGTGCGACAGATGCGGTGTTGAGGTAACGCTGTCAAAGGTCCGCAGGGAGCGCATGGGCCATATCGAATTAGCTGCCCCTGTCAGTCATGTCTGGTTTTTCAAGGCGATGCCTTCCCGCATGGGCAATCTGCTTCAGATGAGTATCCGGGAACTGGAGCGGGTGTTGTACTACGAGGAGTATGTAGTGCTTGATCCGGGTGAGACACCGCTTAAGAAAAAAGAACTGCTAAGCGAAGAGCGATATCAAGAGTGTCTTAAAAAGTACGGCGCTTCTTTTGTGGCGCGCATGGGTGCCGAGGCGATACGCGACCTGCTAAAGGAACTTGATCTGAATAAGCTGAGCGATGATTTACGCAAGGACATTGGTCAGACGACGGCCGAACAGGCACAGCGCAGGAAAACAAAGACGTTACGGATTGTCGAGGCGGTTAGAAAATCGGGGAACAAATCCGAATGGATGATCTTGGAGGTTATCCCGGTTATACCGCCCGACTTGCGGCCGCTGGTCCCGCTCGACGGCGGCAGATTTGCAACCAGTGATTTGAACGACCTGTACCGGAGGGTCATTAATAGGAATAATAGACTAAGAAAGCTGTTAGAGCTGAACGCACCGGAGATTATTATCCGCAATGAGAAACGGATGTTACAAGAGGCAGTGGATGCCCTTTTTGATAACGGGAGGCACGGCAGGCCGGTTTTGGGTCCTATGAACCGCCCGCTGAAGAGCCTCGGCGATATGCTCAAGGGTAAACAGGGCCGTTTTCGTCAGAATCTCCTGGGAAAGCGCGTGGACTATTCGGGAAGAAGCGTTATCGTCATCGGGCCGGAACTGAAGATATGGCAGTGCGGACTCCCCAAGACTATGGCGCTCGAGCTGTTTGAGCCATTCATCATCAGAAAACTCAGGGAACGTGGTTTTGTCCACACGATTAAAAGTGCACGCCGGATGGTAGAGAGGACGCGGCTTGAGGTCTGGGATATTCTTGAAGAGGTTATCAAAGATCATCCGGTTCTCCTGAACCGGGCCCCGACACTGCACCGGCTCGGCATCCAGGCGTTTCAACCCCTGTTAATAGAAGGAAAGGCTATCAGGGTGCATCCTCTTGTGTGCGCCGCTTTTAATGCGGATTTTGACGGTGATCAGATGGCGGTTCATGTGCCTCTTTCGATGGAGGCGCAGATGGAGGCGCGCCTTCTGATGCTTGCCAGCAATAATGTCTTTTCTCCCTCCGACGGAAGGCCGATCGTTGCCCCGACTCAGGACATCGTCCTGGGAAGTCGCTATATGACTATGGAAAAGCCAGGTGCGAAAGGCGAGGGCATGACGTTCTTTTCCGAACATGAGGCAATCTATGCCTACATGGATCATGAAATTTCTCTGCATGCAAAGATACGCGTGCGGATGAAAGGTGAGATGCACGAAACAACGGTCGGACGGGTTATCTTTAATCAGATTCTGCCCGAGGATTTTCCGTACGTCAATGAATTGATGAATAAGTCCCGTTTAAGCGATATTGTCACCATGTGTTTCGAACGCTATGGCCACCATGAGACGATTGTGCTGCTTGATAAGATCAAGGAAGTGGGTTTTGAGCATGCCACACTAGCGGGCATTTCTATTGCCGTAGACGATCTTAAAGTTCCCGTTGCCAAGGCAAAGGTGCTTGAGAAATCACAGGAGGCGGTGAAGAGCGTCGAGGATCAGTACCAGAACGGGCTTATTACCGACGGCGAACGATACAACAAGATTATCGATATCTGGACTCACGCGACGGAGAAGATTTCCGATTTACTATTCGAGGGCCTTGAACCGTTTAACTCGATTTATATGATGGCTGATTCCGGCGCCCGCGGTTCCAAACCGCAGATTCGTCAGCTGGCGGGTATGCGCGGACTTATGGCGAAACCTTCGGGAGAGATTATCGAGAGCCCCATTACCTCGAACTTCAGAGAGGGGCTGACGGTGCAGGAATACTTTATTTCCACGCACGGGGCACGAAAAGGACTGGCCGATACGGCACTCAAGACCGCCGACTCCGGATATCTGACAAGGAGGCTTGTTGATGTTGCCCAGGATGTTATTATTGTTGAGCGAGACTGCAAGACACTCAACGGTATTTTAATCGGGGCGATTATCGAGAACGATGAAGTGGTTGTGCCACTTCGCGATCGCATCGTAGGGCGGATTGCATTGGATAATATCGTCGATGTAGTAACCGATGAGACCATTGTTGAGTCTGGAGAGGAGATTACCGAGGAGAAGGCAAAGTTGATCGAGGAGGCCGGTATCGAAAAGATCAGAATCCGCAGTGTTCTGACCTGCGAGACGCCCCGCGGCGTCTGTGCGATGTGTTACGGGAGAAATCTTTCTACAAAGCGTCTTGTAGACCTCGGGGAGGCGGTGGGTATTATCGCAGCTCAGTCTATCGGTGAGCCGGGGACGCAGCTTACCATGAGAACATTCCATATAGGCGGTACTGCCTCAAGAATTATCGAGCAGTCTAACATCCTGGCACGCAACGACGGTATTATTAAGTATCACAACCTGAAAACGGTTGAGGGGAAAAGTGCGAATATTATCGTATTAAATAGAAACGGTCAGCTGAGCATTAACGATGATATGGGCAGAGAACTCGAGCGCTACACCATTCCGCAGGGGGCCATTTTACACTTCAAGGACGGAGACAGGATTGTCCGCGGGACTGAGTTTGTCAGGTGGGATCCCTACAATTCACCGATTTTGACGGAGGTCAGCGGCATAGTGAAGTTCGAAGACATCGAAGACGGTAAGACTATCCGCGAAGAAATAGACGAGACAACAGGCCTGATTGGAAGGGTGGTCATCGAGCACAAAGGTGATCTACATCCCCAAATTTTGCTTCAGACGTCCGAGGGTGAGGTCCTGGCTATTTATTCGCTGCCTGCTGGTGCGCACATCCTGATAAAAGACGGACAGGAGGTGCGGGCAGGCGATCTTTTGGCAAAGACCCCAAGAAAAATTACCAAGACCAGAGACATTACTGGTGGTCTGCCGAGGGTGGCAGAGCTTTTTGAGGCACGCCGCCCGAAGGACCCGGCGATCATCAGCGAAATCGACGGTGTTGTCGAATTTGGTACGACAAAGCGCGACCAGCGAAAAGTAATTGTCAAAAGCCCAACCGGTATGAAGCGGGAATATACGATTCCTCACGGTAAGCACCTTAATGTCTATAAGGGCGATTTTGTCTCGAGCGGCCAACCGCTTACGGACGGACCGGTGGTTCCTCAGGATATTCTGCGCATCAGCGGTGAGAAGGCCTTGCAGGAATATCTGGTAAATGAAATTCAAGAAGTCTACCGTTTGCAGGGCGTGAAGATCAATGATAAACACATCGAGATTATTGTGCGGCAGATGTTGCGGAAGATCATTATTGAGGATCCAGGTGATACCGAGTTTTTGATCGGTGACCAGGCGAGCAAATGTGAGTTTCAAAAGGAAAATGAACGGGTGTTAAAGCAGAATAAAAAACCCGCCCGCGCTATGCCGATTCTTTTGGGGATTACCAAGGCAAGTTTGACAACCGATAGTTTTATTTCTGCTGCCAGTTTTCAGGAAACAACACGGGTACTGGCCGGTGCAGCGGTGAGCGGTAAACGCGATTATCTGATCGGCCTCAAGGAAAATGTTATCATGGGACATTTAATACCGGCCGGCACCGGGTTTAAGAGCCACCATGATATCGACATGTTAAAAGAGGTTTTACCTGGACAGAAGGCGTCCGAAGATTTGGAATCGAGTGATGGTGCGGACTCCGACGAAAGTGACGCAGAGAGTTGAGGCGGGAAACAACAGGAAAATGAGGAGAGTCTATGCCGACGATCAATCAACTTATCAGAAAAGGCAGGTCGATGCTGAGTAAAAAATCTTCTGCGCCGGCATTGCGCAGATGCCCTCAGCGCAGGGGCGTATGCGTTCAGGTCAAGACCCAAACACCCAAAAAACCGAACTCGGCGTTGCGCAAGGTGGCGCGTGTTCGTCTAACCAACAGTGTGGAGGTTACGGCGTATATCCCCGGGGAGGGGCATAATTTACAGGAGCACTCGATCGTATTAGTGCGAGGTGGACGTGTGAAGGATTTGCCGGGGGTAAGATATCATATTGTAAGAGGAACGCTTGACACCGCCGGTGTCAATGACCGAAAGCGATCCCGGTCGAAATACGGGACGAAGAAACAGAAATAAGACTTATTTGGTATCGGGGGAAAACATATGAGACGTCGCAGGGCACCAAAAAGAGTTATCGAGGGAGATCCAAAATATAGCAATAAACTTATTGCCAAGTTCATTCATCTGTTGATGCTTGATGGCAAAAAGTATACGTCGCAAACTATTGTCTACGATGCATTGGACAAACTTTCCGAAAAGACAGGCGAAAAAGACTCGATAAAAGCCTTCATGAAGGCGATAGAGAACATACGCCCGCTTCTTGAGGTTAAATCAAGGAGGGTGGGCGGTGCGACGTATCAGGTTCCTGTTGAGGTGCGGCACGACCGTTCGGTTTCTCTCGCGTACCGATGGATACGGGATTTTGCCCGTGCCAAAAAGGGTAAACCGATGGCCGATCGGTTAGCCGATGAGCTTATCGATGCCTACAATAATACGGGAAGTGTGGCGAAGAAACGCGACGATACCCACAAGATGGCTGAGGCAAACAAGGCATTCAGTCATTATCGGTGGTAGTGAGTAAAAGGAGGCTCTGTTGGCTGTATGTTCACTGCAGGCATCTGTGGCTGAGACATTAGATCTGCAGGCACAGATGCTACACAGCAACCAACACGGTGCAGAAATAATGGGACGTTTGGTACCTTTGGAAAAGACCAGAAATATAGGCATAGTTGCCCATATTGATGCCGGCAAAACAACCACAACCGAGTGTATTTTGTACTATACCGGTAAGGTGTATAAAATTGGCCGGGTCGACGAGGGGACCGCTACTATGGACTGGATGGAGCAAGAGCAGGAGCGCGGCATCACGATTACCGCAGCAAGTACAACCTGTTTCTGGCAGGGCCACAGGATCAATGTGATTGATACACCAGGGCACGTTGATTTTACGGTTGAAGTGGAGCGTTCGCTTAAGGTCCTGGACGGTGTCGTAGTCGTCTTCTGCGGTGTTGGAGGTGTCGAGCCTCAAAGCGAGACGGTATGGCGGCAGGCCGAACGGTATGAGGTGCCCCGTATCTGTTTTATCAATAAGATGGACCGCGTTGGCGCAGACTTTCTCGGGGCAGTGAGTGACATTAAGACAAAATTGGGGACACATCCCCTGATTGTGCAGCTTCCTCTCGGACGGGAGGAGAATTTTCATGGCGTGATCGATCTGGTCGAGATGAATGCCCTGGTATGGAACGGCGATGCCCACGGGGCAACATATGAGACGCAGGAGATTCCCGAAGATATGCGCCCCGAGGCAGAACGGTACCGGGCCGAACTCATAGAGAGATTGGCGGAGTTTGATGACCGCATCATGGATGCCTTTATTCATAATGAAAAGGTTGACATCTCACTTCTCAAGGAGGCGCTCAGAAAAGCAACCGTTGAGGCAAAGGTATTTCCCGTGTTATGCGGCTCTGCCTTTAAGAAAAAGGGTGTCCAGCCGCTCATAAACAGTGTCTGTGACTATCTGCCGTCTCCCTTGGACAGACCGCCGATAACCGGCGTACATCCGGCCAAGGGCACCGAGGAAGTACGGAGGCCGGCGGATGACGAGAAGTTCTGTGCATTAGCCTTTAAGATTATGACCGATCCCTATGTGGGGAAGCTTACTTTCGTGAGGGTTTACTCCGGTGTCTTAAAGAGCGGCGTGTATATTTATAATGCCAATCAGGACAAAAGGGAGCGGCTGGGGAAGATTGTTCAGATGCATGCCAACGAACAGGAGATTCGACAGGAGGTATATGCCGGAGATATAGCCGCTGCGGTGGGTTTAAAGTTGACCACAACCGGAGATACCCTCTGTGATGAGGCGGCGCCGGTAAGGCTTGAGAGCATTCATTTCCCCGAACCGGTTATTTCCATGGCGATCGAGCCTTATGCAAAGGCCGACCAGGAAAGGCTTGCGGCCTCTCTGCGGAAGCTTGAGGAAGAGGACCCCTCATTTAAGGTTACCTACAATAGCGAGACGAACCAGCGCCTTATTTCGGGCATGGGAGAGCTCCATCTCGAGATTATGGTTGACAGGATTTTACGGGAATTTAACGTTAAGGCGAAGACAGGAAAACCTCAGGTTGCCTACAAGGAAACAATTCGCAAGACCGTACGTCAGGAAGGAAAGTTTATCCAGCAGACCGGCGGAAGGGGGCAGTACGGGCATGTGGTTGTGAATATTGAGCCTGGTGAGAGGGGGTCTGGAATTGTCTTTGAGAATAAAATCACAGGAGGGCGCATTCCGAAAGAGTATATATCGTCTGTGGAGGACGGTGTCGAGGCCGCATCAAAGAGCGGCCCGGTCGGCGGTTATCCAATGACCGATGTTAAGGTCACTCTGATAGACGGGTCGTACCACGAGGTTGATTCATCTGATCTCTCGTTCGAAATGGCCGGTTCTATAGCTTTCAAGGATGGCGTTAAAAAAGGTGACGCAACTATTCTGGAACCGATTATGGATCTCGAAACGCTTACCCCCGAGGAGTATTTGGGTGACGTATTAGGGGATCTGCAGTCGCGGCGCTGCCGGATTGAGTCGATAAAAGATCGGGGCAACATAAAGGTCATCCGGTCTTTTGCGCCTTTGTCAGAGATGTTCGGTTATGCTACCGCAATTAGATCCTTGACGCAAGGTAGGGGTTCATATACAATGGAGCCTTCTTATTATGATGAGCTCCCACAGCATATATTGGATAAACTAATAGGGAAGTAGTATCTTAAAGGAGGTGTGCAGTGGCAAAAGAAAAATTTGAACGGACAAAACCGCATCTGAACGTTGGTACGATTGGCCACGTTGACCACGG